>JBBISP010000001.1:0-47755 GCA_037441185.1 Nitrospirota bacterium
TGGAGCCGGATGTCGTTGTAATACTCTATATACTCTGCCACAAGCCTGCGCGCATCGTCAACAGAAAGAGGCGTCTTTTGACGAATGCATTCTCCCTTGATAGTCTTATGGAACCGCTCAAGCTTGCCGTTTGAGGGGTGTGTAATTGTGTCGTTTCTTTCTCATAAACTTTCCTCCGTGTGAGATAGTTTATCTCATCTCAACTGAAAGTCCAATTCACGCTGAACCAAAACAGTAGCGTTTGTTTTTTGACATTTTATTTGGCTGCAGAGAGAGTCAAAAAAATGTCATTATTTAAGAAAATAATATTTGTAAGAAGAAAAATTTTTCTTAGAAAGGAAAAAAATTCACTCTTAAATTGCCTGCTTTATACTTGCATTGATTAATCCAAACTTAGCGATTAGAGGATGTATTTGAAATTCATGTAATTCCTTGAAAAAGCAAAAAATATTCTCCTTAAAAAGTGTTGGCATTAAATTTGCTAAGAAGTATGCCAGTAAGTTTAGGAACAAGAAGGAGGCATTTATGATGAAGAAAGTGTTCAGTAACACGCTAAAGACATTCGAAATTATTATGAGGGCAGTAAGGGGCATAGACTATAGAACATTAAACATCTTTATTTTAAAAACAAACGGGCTGCAGGAAATAAATGATATATTGTTGGAAGTATCAAAGTGTCTGAAAGGCATTCTGGATTATGAATTGTTCGGCTTTGTCATAAAGCAGGATGATTCATTAAATGTGTGGATAGATCCAAGGGCTTATAAAGATTATTTCATAAATATAATAGAAAATGATTTCAATTGCAGAAATATTAAGAATGTTCACTATTTTAATACTATAAATGATGATGTTCCGCCGGCTGATGACACTTACAATATGCTCTCTTTTAAGGTAATGGACAATGGACACATAGCAAGACTATACTTAATGCCGAGGAAAAAAATACTTTCACACCATAATGAAATACTCAACATAATAACAGAAACATTGAGAATTTCATTGGAGAATTTCTTCAATACAAAAAAGCTCGAAAATGAAGCTTTGCTTGATCCCTTAACAGAATGTCTTAACAGGCGCGCTCTTTATAATTATCTTGATCATGACATAGCCGTAACTCAACGATACAAAGGAAACCTTTCGATTATAATGTTTGATATAGATTATTTTAAAAATGTAAATGACACTTATGGACATCAGGCAGGAGATATTGTTTTAAAGGAGATAGTCAAAAGCACCCTTGCTTCTATAAGAAAGAGTGACTATCTTGCGAGATATGGCGGTGAGGAGTTTATACTTGTACTGCCAAACACCGATTCTTACAATGCTGTGAATCTAGCAGAAAGGATTAGAACAACAATTGAAACTCAAATGATAAATATAGGCGAAAGAACAATCAGCATAACCTCAAGCTTTGGAGTTGCTACTCTGAAAGATGGTTATGAAAGAGATTATCTAATACAAGAAGCAGATGAGATGCTTTATAATGCTAAATCTTCTGGGAGAAATAAGGTTTGTATTGCTGCAAAATAATGCAAAGTTATTTTTAGGTTTTCAGCAATGCCTTATGTCAGAATTTTTATGATAAAATAAGCGATGACTTATTACCTTTCTGGCAAATGCTTCCTGAAGTGGCTTGAGACACCTTGCATTTACAATATTAAGAAAGATGAGCTTTATGAGCTTGACAATAATGCTTTTGATTTTCTCAAAAAATGTGCATCTAAGAACGGATGCAGCAAGCCTGCAGATGCTGAATTTCTAAATTATTGCCTTTCAGAGGGCATATTAACTTCTAAGCCTGTTAGTATTAAGAGGCCGCCAATTATAAAATCACACAACCCCTCTTTAAGGTATCTTGAACTTCAGATCACCGACAAATGCAATCTCAAATGCAAACATTGCTATATAGGCAAACCTGAAAACAATGAACTCTCAATTCAAGAAATAAAAGTCGTAATGGATGAATTTGAGGAAATGCAGGGCTTGAGGCTTTTGGTGACAGGAGGCGAGCCATTGATGCATAGAGAATTTAGGAAATTGAATTCCATTTTGCCGGAATATGGATTCAGGAAAATATTGTTTACAAACGGGCTGTCGTTAAATGAAGAACTCTTGAAAGAACTTAATATAGATGAGATACAGTTCAGCATTGATGGAATGGAGCGAGGACATGATGCAATAAGGGGAAAAGGCACCTATAGAATTGTTATGAATAAGATTAAGGATGCGATTGATAAAGGATTTGCAGTCTCGATAGCTACAATGATTCACAAAGAAAATCTTGATGAATTTGATGAGCTGGACACTTTGTTTAGGGCAATGGGCATAAAGGACTGGACAGTTGATGTGCCATGCATTGCAGGCAATTTAAAGGAAAACCTGATTTTTCAAGTTCCTGCGGAGACAGCAGGTAGGTATCTGAATTATGGCTTTGGAGAAGGATTGCATGGCGGATCTGAAGGATATGCTTGCGGGCTTCATCTTATGTCTGTGCTTGCCGATGGTAATGTATGCAAGTGCGCCTTTTATTCCCATGCGCCTGTTGGCAATATATCAGAGGGTCTCAGAAAATGTTGGCAGACAGTGATGCCTTTAAAATTTGAGGAATTGGAATGCTTCCGTTTATCATGTAAATTTATCGATGTATGCAGGGGGGGGTGCAGATTTCGCGCTGGCGGCACTTATAAAAAAGACCTTTACAAGTGCTATAGCTATGGTATACTAACATTAGGGCATGAAGCTCTGGACTAAACCTAAGAAAGGGAGGTGCAGTATGATTATCAGAAAGGTCTCCAAGAAGGCGACAACTACCTGCAAATGCAAAGGTTCTTGCTAATAAGAATTATCCAAATAACAGTACAATGGAGCGGCGAATGATTCTGTCGCTCCATATTTTTTAACCGCAATAGATTTTTCATTTAGGAATATCCTTTTATTTTAAAACTCTTTTGTGCGATAATAAAAAACAATGTCAAATGCAAAAAAAATCTATATTCTGTGCTGCATATCATATATTCTCTTGTTTGTAGCCCCATGTTCAGGTTTCTCTGAAAAAGATAATAAACAGGTTGATAGTCATAGTATATCGCAGGCAGAAAAAGAAATCCTGCAGAAAGCTGACAAGGCATATTTTGAGTATTTATTGGGGCATGAAGCTGAAATTAATGGAAGATGGGAAAATGCACTTAAACACTACTCAAATGCCCTGCTTTTTGATCCCAGCTCAGCGCATCTGAAAACACAGATAAGCCTTATGCTTATCAGGCTTGGCAGGATACCGGAAGCGTTATTGAGATTGGAAGAAATCGCTGCCGCTCATCCAGATTATATACAGGCGCTTTTGCTTCTCGGCGAGTTGTATAATTCGCAGAGAAGGATTGATGATGCTATAAGGATATACGAAAATATTCTAAAAATAGCCCCTGAAAAGCATGAGGCATCACTCTTTCTGGGCGTTCTTTATGCTACAAAAGGAGAATTTGAAAAGGCAGAGGATATATTTAAAGCGATTTTGAAAAGCAATCCAGAAAATGTCATGGCGCTGTATTATATGGGATCAATCTATATGGAAAAGAAAGAGTATGACAGGGCTGAGGAACTCTTTAAAAAGATTATAGAGATCAATCCATTTTTTGATACCGCTTATTTAAACCTCGGCTTTATCAGTGAAATGGATGGAAATTTAAATGATGCTGAGAATTATTACAAAAAGGCGCTTGATGTTAATCCACACAATTTATTTGCGAGGGAAAGACTTACACAATTGTACATTACTGAGAAGGCATTTGAAAAGGCTATCAAAGAGCTTGAAGGCATTTTAAAGGAGATGCCAAGAAACATAGATATTCATCAAAAGCTTGGTCTGCTATATCTTCAGGAGAGGCAGTTTGATAAGGCTATTGTCCAGTTTAGAATTGTTGTTGAGACAATGCCGGATAATATTGCTTCAAGGTATTATCTGGCAATGGCATTGGCTGAATTGAAGATGTATGATGAAGCCGTAGATGAGCTAAAAAAAATAGTATCCATAGACCCAAAAAACATTAATGCATTTTTGAGCATTGCATTTATTTATTCAGAGCAAAACCGCGATAATGATGCCATTAAGGCATATGAAGAGATATTGGGCTTTGAAAAGGAGAAGCCTGAAATTTATATATACCTTAGCAGCGCATATATGCAGGCTAAGTTTTACGAAAAGGCTGAGACTGTATTAAAAGAAGGGTTAAAACTTTTTAAGAATAATGATGAATTAAATTTCAGCATTGCTGTTGTATATGAAAAAATGGGAAGGTTTGATGACATGGTATCATATCTCAAGCACACAATTGAGATTAATCCTAATCACGCTGATGCTTTAAACTATCTTGGTTACAGCTATGCTGATAAAGGAATTCATCTTCATGAGGCATTGTCCCTAATACAAAAAGCTCTGGAATTAAAGCCAGACAGCGGGCATATAATCGATAGTCTCGGCTGGGTATACTTTAAACTCGGAAGGCTGGAAGATGCATTAAAGACGCTTCAAAATGCCATAAGGTTTGTAAAAGACGACCCTATTATTCATGAGCATATTGGCGATGTTCAAGAGGCGAGGGGCTATTACAAGGATGCGATAAATGCCTGGACAGAGGCCTTAAAATTTCATGAAAAGGAAGAAGGATTGAAGGATAGGGTAGAAAAGAAAATTCAAAATTTAAAATTAAAAATTCAAAATTAACTGTTGTGAACTTGTCACCTGTCACTTTTCGCTCATCACTTGTTTTAAAGGCTCCTGCAAAAATAAACTGGTCTCTTTATGTTTTGAACAAAAGGGAAGACGGCTACCATAATATCCTTTCATTGATGCAGTGTGTAGAGCTTTATGATACCCTGACCTTTGAACATTCTGATGTCATTGAAGTGATCACAGACATGGATATTTTATACAGCCAAAATCTCGTTTATAAGGCAGCCTTGAGCCTTAAATCCTATGCTGGAATAAAAAACGGTGCTAAAATCATTCTTAAAAAGGAGATCCCTTCAGGTGCAGGTCTTGGCGGAGGAAGCAGCGATGCTGCATATACATTAATAGGCTTAAATAAACTGTGGGGTCTTAGGCTGAAGAATGATGAATTAAAGATCATTGGCAGCAGGCTTGGCTCTGATGTGCCGTTTTTCTTTCATTGCCCAATGGCTATTGCTGAAGGAAGGGGAGAGATTTTAAACCCATTAAAAATAGATAAATCTTATGCCCTGCTTTTGATAAAGCCTTCTGTTTCTATATCAACAGCATGGGCATATGAAAATATAGGGGCAAACTACAAGGCAAACGAATTGACAAAAACAGGGCATAAGGATAATAATATCAAGTTAATTTATGATGCTCTTAAGACAGGGGATATTTCCTCTCTTAAGTCAATGATTCATAATGACTTTGAAGAGATTATTATAGAGAAATATCCTGTTATAGGCAGTTTAAAGCAGAGATTGCTTGATGCAGGAGCATCTGCAGCAATTATGAGCGGAAGCGGTTCAACAGTGTTTGGCCTTTTTGAAAATATGGATAAGGCGGTTAATGCATCAGGGCAGTTTTCGTCGCACTGGAATATGATTGTATTAACGGCAGTAAATAGTGAATAGTTAATAGTGAACAGTGGATAATATATTTAGATTTTTACTATACACTGAACACTATTAACTAATCACTGTCTTTTTTTGGGGCGTCGACAAGCGGAAAGTCAGCAGATTTTGGATCTGCCATTCCCAGGTTCGAATCCTGGCGCCCCAGTTGTTCGCTATCCGCTAAACTAACAAGTGGAGGAAACGATGCCTAATGGAGTGAAACTTATTACAGGCAATGCAAACAGGCCTCTTGCTGTAAAACTAAGTGAGTATTACGGTATGCCCTTGACAGATACTACAGTGACTACTTTCAGTGACGGCGAGATAATGGTTCAGATTAACGAAAACATAAGAGGCTCAGATGTTTTTGTAATACAGTCAACATGTGCTCCGGTAAACCACAACATAATGGAGCTTCTTCTTTTGATAGATGCATTGAAAAGGGCTTCAGCAAGAAGGATAACTGCTGTGATACCTTATTACGGCTATGCAAGGCAGGACAGGAAGGTTCAGCCGCGCGTTCCAATATCTTCAAAGCTTGTTGCTGATTTAATTACAGCAGCAGGAGCCAATAGAATTATTACCATAGACCTTCATGCAGCACAAATACAGGGTTTTTTTAATATACCAGTTGACCATTTATATGCGGCCCCTGTTTTGTTGGACTATATAAGAAAATGCAAATTTGAAAACCTTGTTATAGTCTCTCCGGATGCAGGCGGTGTTGAAAGGGCAAGGGCATTTGCAAAGAGGCTTGATGCCTCATTGGCTATTGTTGATAAAAGAAGAGAAGCTGCCAATGTTTCTAAGATTATGAATGTTATAGGAGATGTAAGAGATAAGGATGTGGTTATTCTTGACGATATGATAGATACTGCAGGCACTACAACACAGGCAGCTCAGGCTTTGAAGGATAACGGCGCTAAAAGGGTGTTTGCAGCATGCAGTCATGCTGTGCTATCAGGGCCTGCTATTGAGAGAATAAATCATTCAGTGCTTGAAGAGGTTATAACAACAGATACAATCCCGATGGATTCTAAGGTCAGCATATGTCCAAAATTAAAGATTTTGAGTGTGGCACAGCTTTTGGCAGAGGCTATAAAAAGAATTCATGAAGAGACATCAGTAAGCTCATTGTTTATATAGTACCGTTATTCGTTACTTGGTATTGGCTATAAGTCAACTAATTAATAACTGATCAAGGTCGCGAATAACTGATTAAGGAGGAGAAGATATGGAAAGGGTAACACTAAGTGTAGAGAAAAGGGGAAAAACAGGTAAAGGCGGAGCGAGGTCATTAAGAAGAAGCGGATTTATTCCTGCAGTTTTGTATAAAGGGGGCGATTCTCTGCCTGTACAGCTTGCAGCAAAAGAGCTTTCGCGGTTTATCAGTAAGACAGCAGGAGAGCAGATTATTGTAAATCTGCAATTCTCTGATGACATGAAGCAGGCTATAGTTAAGGACTACCAGAAAGACCCTATTGTTGGCGACCTTCTGCATGTGGACTTTCAGGAAATATCAGCTACAGAACTGCTCAGGGTTGCAGTTCATGTTGCTGTAAAGGGCGAGGCAATAGGGGTAAAGCGCGACAAAGGATTGCTCCAGCACGGATTAAGAGAAATAGAAATAGAGTGTCTCCCTGATAATATCCCGGGACATATCGATGTGGATGTGACAAATCTGGGGATCGGACAATCTATTCATGTCGGTGACCTGAAGCTCGGAGAGGACATCAAGGTCTTAACAGGCCCTAATGAGGTATTGGTATCGGTGGCAGCGGTTAAGGAAGAAGCGGCGGCGCCTGCTGCAGCAGAAATCGCTGAGCCTGAAGTTATAAAGAAAAGCAAGAAAGTAGAAGGGGAATAGAAATATTTGTGGATCATTGCTGGTTTGGGCAATCCTGGAAGTAAATACTCAGTCACCCGCCATAATATCGGCTTCAGGGTGATAAATCAGCTTTCAGAAAAATACGATATCGAGTTAGAAGACAGGGATATTTATAGTATCGGCAAGGGGGTTGTGAAAGGGGTAGATGTTATCCTTCTTAAGCCCCTTACTTTTATGAATAGAAGCGGGCTTGCTGTTAAAAAGACGCTAAAAAAGCTTAATATTCTTTCAGATAATTTAATGGACAAGTTGATAGTTGTTCATGATGATCTTGACATTGATACTGGGCTGATAAAAATCAGAAAAGGCGGCTCATCAGGAGGGCATAAGGGCATTGAGTCAATAATTCAGGAAATTGGCACAAAGAATTTTGTGCGAGTTAAGATAGGGATAGGCCGGGATAAAGATATTGCTATCGAAGAGTATGTCCTCAGCAATTTCAAGCCATCTGAGAAAATCCTTATAAAAGATGTTATAATTAATGCGGTCAATGCCATTGCATCAATCGTAATAGAAGGGGTTGACAGGGCAATGAATAAATATAACCGCTCTAAGATACAAATTAAAATCCAATCATAATGGATATTGTTGTCAAGAATATATCAGAAGAGGAAATAAGAGCAGATGCATTAATATTTCCTTTCTTTGAAGATTCTTCTTCTAAGGTCTATTCAGCGCTGGACTCTATAATTGGCGGTCTTATAAAAAAAGCAATCAAGTCCAGGGAGTTTGCAGGGAAACATAATCAGATTACCCTTCTTCATGTCAGGAATATAAACTCTGACAGAATATTATTGATAGGCCTTGGCAAACAATCCGACATAACAGCCGACAGGATAAGGCAGGGAGGGGGCAAGGCATTTTCTTATCTCTGGGATACAGGAGTTAAGGATATTGCTGTATCAACGAGCATATTCAGTTATATGCCAAAGGGTTTTAAGTCGTCACAGAAGCCTGTTTTTTATTTCACAGAAGGAGGTCTTTTAAGTCTTTATAAATTTGAAAAATATAAAAAATTCGAAAACAACAAAGAAATAAAGACAGCAACTATTCTCGGCACGGATAAGAACATTCCTCTTAAGTGGCTTCAGACATCTATCTCTGCTGTGAATTTTGCAAAAGATCTTGTAAATACACCATCTAATGACATGACCCCTACCGTTTTGAGCGATATTGCAAAATCTCTTTCCAGCAAAAAGATAAAAGTTAAAGTGCTGGAGAAAAAAGAGATGGAAAAAGAGGGCATGGGTGCATTTCTTTCTGTATCAAAAGGCTCTGTGGAGCCTCCTAAGTTTATAGTTATCGAATACAAGGGTGGAAAAGGAAATCCTCTTGCACTGATCGGCAAATCTATAACCTTTGACAGCGGAGGCATCTCTCTTAAGCCTGCTGAAGGCATGGAAAGGATGAAATACGATATGTCAGGAGGCGCATCTGTTATTGCCATAATCAAAGCTACTTCAGAGATAGATATGCCTGTAAATATAGTCGGCATCCTTCCTGCAGCAGAGAATCTTCCAAGCGGAAGCGCATCAAAGCCTGGGGACATTGTTAAGGCTATAAATGGCAAGACAATAGAGATTATAAATACCGATGCAGAAGGCAGACTTGCCCTTGCAGATGCTATTGGATATGCTATAAAATATTATAAGCCATCGGCTATAATTGATATTGCAACACTGACAGGCGCCTGCTCCATAGCTCTTGGCAGCGAGGCAATTGCAATGATGGGTAATAATGCAGGGCTAATGGAAAAAATAAAAAAAGCATCTGAAGATACATATGAAAGAGTATGGCAGATGCCACTTTATGATGAATATAAAGACTATATAAAGAGCGATGTGGCTGATATAAAAAACAGCGGCGGCAAAAACGGCTCACTCGTTACAGCAGGATGTTTTTTGAAAGAATTTGCAGGCGACATGCCATGGGTTCATCTTGACATTGCAGGAACTGCATGGAATGACAAGGATAAACCATATATTCCAAAGGGCTCTACAGGCATTGGTGTAAGACTAATGCTCAGATTTTTAAAGGAGATATAATATGATTTTTTTATTGGCATTAATCGGTTTTTTATTTGTTCCGTCCTTTGCATTTGCATGGGGGCCTATGACACATATGTATCTTGGAAGTGAAATATATTCATATGCGCCTTTGATTCCAGCAGGCATTATGACATTTTTGAGAAAATACAGACAGGATTTTCTATATGGAAATTTAATGGCAGATATGATTTTAGGTAAAAAATACCTGCCTGATGACAAAAGCTCCCATAGCTGGGATGTGGGACTGAATCTGTTGGAGCAGGCAAAAAAAGAAACAGAAAAGGCATTTGTTTACGGCTATCTGAGCCATCTTGCTGCTGATACTGTTGCTCATGAGGCACTTACAGAGGATAAATGGGATGTTGGACATGCATGGATAGAAATGAAGGCAGATAGTTTGATAAACAAGGCATACTGGCTTGAATCAGTGACGATTAACAAGGCGATTCAGCGTAGGAATGACAGATTTCTTGAAGATTCTCTTGACAGGTTTGTTTTTTCTTTTAATACAAACAAAAGAATTTATAAGGGAATGGTATTCCTCTCTGTTTTTAATAAACAACGTAAAAGAGGAATTGACAAAGGATATATTCAGACTCTGCATAATGAATCCATAGCTGGCATGCTCGATTTGCTGCAAAACGGCGAAAACGCTTCTGTTCTGAATAAAAGCCCGCTCTAAAGTGCAGTGAATAGTGGTTAAGTAAATAGTGTTCAATAAAAACTATCTATTACCTTCAGAAGCATTAAAGCTTATCATAGATTCAGTTTCTGAATGCGGTTTATCAATAGAAAGACTTCCGCTTGAGAAATGTTACAGCTACATTACAGCCTCAGATATTGTTTCCCCAGAAGATCTTCCAGCCTTTGCCCGATCTACTGTTGACGGCTATGCATTAAACTCAAAAGATACATTTGGAGCAAGGGAGACTTCCCCTGCCTACATTACAATAGAACATGAGATATTAATGGGCGCTGTCCCTAATTTTGACCTTAAAAATGCTGAGGCGGCAAAAATACCAACAGGAGGCATGCTGCCGAAAGGGGCTGATGCAGTTGTAATGCTTGAGCATGCTCAGATAGTTTCTGACGATATGATAGAGGTGATGAGATCAGTTGCGCCAAATGAAAATATAATCCAAAAGGGTGAGGACATAAAAAAAGGAGAAATAGTTCTCACAAAAGGCCATAGACTTAGGGCGCAAGACATAGGAGCACTTGCAGGCATTGGCATAACTGAGATAGATGTCTTTAGAAAATCTGTAGTATCCATAATCTCCACAGGGGATGAGATAGTTCCCGCGAGCAGTACCTTGAATTTAGGGCAGGTGAGGGATATAAATTCATTTACATTAGCAGGTCTGATAATGGAGCATGGAGGCATTCCTGAAAAGAAAGGGATATTCAAAGATGAGTATGAGATTATAAAAAATATAATTCAGGAATCTCTGAAGTATTCAGACATGGTTTTAATAAGCGGAGGCACTTCTGCAGGCACAAAGGATATGACAGCAGAGATAATCAATGATATTGCCCAGATATACGGCGGCTCAGGCGTGCTTTTCCATGGAGTATCTTTAAAGCCCGGAAAACCCATGATAGGCGGCATGGTGAATAATAAGCCGATTTTAGGACTCCCCGGACATCCTGCTGCCATTGTTGTTTGTTTTGACCTATTTATAAAACCTTTAATGGAAAGGCTTAGCGGTCTTAATTCAAATAAAAATTTTACCAAAACTATTAATGCAAAAATGGCAAAGAATATCGCTTCTGCAGCAGGAAGGGAAGACCACATAAGGGTCTATCTCGAAGATAAAAATGGGGAATTATTAGCCATTCCTGTGCTTGGCAAATCAGGCTTAATAACAACTCTTGTCAAGGCTGATGGAATAGTTGTTATTCCCCAAAACAAACTTGGTCTTGAGGCTGGAGAAGAAGTCGAGGTTAGGCTATTTTAATGACAGACCTGATTAAAATCCTCTATAACAAAATAGGCCGTCCTATAAATCTCATGGAGGTCTGCGGGACGCATACGGCTGCCATATTCAAACACGGAATAAGAAGCTTTTTGTCAGATGGTCTTAGATTATTGAGCGGGCCAGGATGTCCTGTATGCGTGACTTCGATTAAAGACATAGATAAAGTCATTGCCTTTTCAATGTTGGACAATGTGATACTATGCACATTCGGAGACATGATGCGTGTCCCAGGTGGGAAAAAATCTTTATCCGAGGCAAAGGCTGAAGGCGCTGATATAAGAGTGGTTTATTCTCCACTTGATTGTTTAAACATAGCAAAGGAAGGCGGCAATAAAAAAGTCGTTTTTTTCTCTGCTGGATTTGAGACAACAACCCCGTCTATTGCAGGCACTCTATTTGAGGCTGATAGACAGAAGATAGATAATTTCTATATTTATTCCGTAAACAAGCTCGTGCCACCTGCGCTTGATATATTGCTTCAGTCAGATAAGGTCAATATAGATGGTTTCATACTGCCGGGGCATGTGAGCACTATAATAGGCACTTATCCGTATGAATTTATAGCGGAGAAGTATAAAAAACCCAGCGTGATAACAGGCTTTAAGGCTGAAGATATTCTTACAGGCATAGCAATGCTGCTTAAACAGATTACAGAGGAGAAGGTAGCAGTAGAAATACAATATAAAAGCGTTGTTACAGGAAAAGGAAATCAAAAGGCTGTGGACTTTATAAATGAATATTTTGAGGCTTGCGATAGTTATTGGAGAGGGATTGGATTGATTCAAAGCAGCGGATTGAGATTGCGAGAAAAATACAGGAATAGGGATGCAGAGGCTGTTTTTAATATAGATGTGCCTAATGCACCAGAGCCAAAGGGCTGCCAGTGCGGATTAGTTTTACGAGGTATAAAAATACCTTCCGAATGCTCTCTTTTTGGAAAGGCATGCACGCCTGAGAAACCTGTCGGCGCCTGCATGGTCAGCACAGAGGGAAGCTGCGCAACGCATTATAAATATAATTTTTTTGGCTAAATATTAACAATTGTATAACTGAAATTAATCTTCGCAGCGCCTTCAAGTGTTGCTTTGACAGAACAATATTTCTCCATTGAAAGTTCTACTGCCTTTTTTACTGCATCTTCTGACAGATCTTTTCCAATTACAACAAATTCTATCTCGATCTCTGTGAACTTTTTGGGATATGAATCTGCCTTTTCTCCCTTTATATTTATATCAATGCCTGTTATCTGCTGTTTCTTTTTTTGCAAAATTGAGGCCACATCCATGCCAGAGCATCCGCCAAGTCCAACGAGGAGCAGTTCCATTGGCCTCATTCCGGTGTTTTTCCCTCCAACTTCAGCAGCACCATCCATCACGATGGCATGGTTTGTTCCTGATTCGCCTACAAATTGAAGATTATCAACCCATTTTACTTTTGCTGTAAGCATAAATACCTCCTACGGATTTGTTAATTGCAATCTCTGTATTGCAACTGCCTTGCCGTTTTTATTGTCTATTTCTATTACTACAGCAGAGAGTAATCCCTTTCCCCCTGCAACATCATATTTTCTCGGCATTTGTGAGAGAAATCTTTCTATGATCTGCTCTTTTTCTATGCCTATTACAGATGTTTGAGGTCCTGTCATTCCAACATCAGTAATATAGGCCGTTCCTTCTGGCATTACCCTTTCATCGGCTGTTTGGACATGGGTATGTGTTCCGATAACCGCGCTGACAATTCCATCCATGTAATACCCAAAGGCTATTTTTTCTGATGTGGCTTCTGCATGAAAATCGACTATGATGATGTTTGTGTATTCCTTGAGTTTTTTGACCTCTGCTTTACCAACCCTGAACGGGCAGTCAAGGGTGTTCATAAAGACCCTTCCTGATATATTTATTACAGCTATTTTTTCTTTATTAGGAAGGGTATATATAATGCTTCCAAAACCAGGACAGTCTGACGGATAGTTTACAGGTCTTAGTATTCTGTTTTCTTTTGCTATATAAGAGACAGCCTCTTTTTTATCCCATACATGATTGCCTGTGGTGATGATATGAACACCAAAGTTAAAAAGTTCTGATGCTGTTTTTTCTGTTATTCCAAAGCCGCCTGCTGCATTCTCTCCATTAGCAATAACTGCATCTATCTTATATCTGTCAACAAGATTAGGGATAAGGTTTTTTACCGATTGTCTTCCAATCTTGCCGACTATATCTCCTATGAATAAAATTTTCATATTAAAAGACAATAGGCAGTTGGCTACAGGCCATAGGCAATAGTTTAGAGATATTATGCTTTTCCCTTATCGCCTCTTGACTATAGTCTATCGCTTTATTTCGCATAATCAACATATCTTGACTCACGAATAACTGCTACTTTTATCTGTCCAGGATATGTCATTTCAGCTTCTATTTTCTTTGCAAGATCCCTTGATATAACTGCACATATTTCATCGCTGACCTCATCAGGCTTTACTATGATCCTTATCTCTCTGCCTGCCTGAATTGCATAGCATTTATCAACGCCGTTAAATGACATTGCCAATTCTTCCAGTTTTGCGAGCCGTTTTAAGTAATTTTCTATGCTTTCTCTCCTAACGCCAGGTCTTGCAGCAGAGAGGGCATCGCTCGCCGCAACAAGGGCAGATTCTACGCATGATGGGTCAACCTCCCCATGATGGGCAACTATCGCATTTATTACATAATCATTCTCGCCATATTTTTTTGCGAGGACGGCTCCAATTTCCTGGTGAGATCCCTCTATTTCATGGTCAACCGCCTTGCCGATATCATGAAGTAATCCTGCGCGTTTTGCAAGTTTTATATCAACACCCAATTCTCCAGCCATCATTCCTGCAAAATATGCAACCTCTTTTGAATGTTGAAGCACATTTTGGCCGTAAGATGACCTATATTTTAGTCTGCCTAATATCTTAATGATTTCTGGATGTATGCCGGAAATTCCAAGATCAAAGATCGCCTTTTCTCCCTCTTCTCTGATTGTTAAATCCACTTCTTTTTTTACCTTTTCAACAATTTCCTCTATTCTTGTAGGGTGGATTCTTCCATCTGTTATAAGCCTTTCGAGGGCTATTCTTGCTATCTCCCTTCTAACAGGGTCATGGGCTGAAAGCGTAACGAGTTCAGGCGTATCATCTACCACGAGGTCTACACCAGTAGCTGCTTCAAATGCCCTTATATTTCTTCCTTCTCTGCCAATAATCCTACCTTTCATTTCATCGCCTGGCAGGCTTACTGCTGACACTGTGGCGTCAGTTACATAATCGCTGGAGTACCTTTGTATGGCAAAACTGATAATTTCCTTTGCCTTTTTCTCCGCGTTTTCCTTGACCTCATCCTCTATTTTCTTTGCGAGTTTAGCGGCATCAAATCTCGTCTCCTCTTCTACCCTTTTAAAGAGTTCCTGCTTTGCCTCGTTTTCGGTTATTTTTGCTATTTGTTCAAGGAGCAGGGTCTGTTCCTTAATCAAATGAGAATAGCGATTCTCTTTTTCTATTAATGATTGCTCTCTTGAGAGATAATCTTTTTCCTTTTTGGTGAGTTCATTTTCTTTTCTCTCAAGCTGGTCTAATTTTTTTTCTAATTGATCTTCCTTCTGTCGCAATCTCTTGTCGAGCTGATTAAGTTCTTTTGTCCTTTCTCTTATCTCTTTTTCTGCTTCAACCTTTGCCTGATATGCTATGTCTTTGGCATGAATTACAGCTTCTTTCTTTATTGTTTCTGCTTCCCTTTTTGCATCTTCCAACAGATGCTGTTGTTCTTTTTCGAGCGCCTCTTTTTGAGACTTTAGAGCATTTTTATAAATCATCGACAAGACTATGCCTACTGCAGTGCCGACAACAACAGCGACTATAATCAATATTAAACTATTATCCATGGGAACTCCCCTCCTTGTTTTTTAGTCATTAAGTCAATAGTCATTACATCATTAGATATTAGTCATTTTTCATTGTCATTAGTTTTAACTAGTGACTAATGGCTATTGACTATTGACCAATGACTGATTCTGCTTGATGACTATTGGATAGGCAATTAAAGATTGGTGATCAAAAAAAGGGCATCTATAAGAAGCAGGACACGACCATGCATTTTATGTCTTCTATGCAAATTATTCTGAAAAGCATAAATATAATTGTTCGTTGAATCGGCCATTTTTATGCCCTAACCCCTTTATTTTATAAGTTAATTGCAGCTATCCAGTCATCGATTTAGCTCATGGCCCATGGCTCATAGTTTTTTTAGATTAGCGTCTATGAGCTATGAGCTAATAGACCCGCCCTGCCGTGTAAGCGAAAAATTAGATCCCTGTTTTAATAGGTGGGTGCCTTGAAGATAACTTAGGCTTCCTCATCCACTTGGGGGAGGCCTGCACACCGTGTATCTAACTCTGGCTCCCAAAATATCTAATTTGCGGGATCAACACTTTCACCTAATCACTAACAGGGCAGGCAAAGTGTCTTATTTATTTATACCAAATAACATGGAATATAAGCAACTTATTTTTTAATGGTATAATGAAAAATGGAAAAGGTTTTTTTGAAAAGAACGAGCAGAATACTTTCAGGCCATTTATGGATATTTTCTAATGAGCTTGCTGTGAGCCCTAAAAAGTTTGCTCCTGGTTCGCTGGTAGAGATCTATGATAATAAAAATAAATTTATTGGCATTGGTTATATAAATCCTGATTCTCTTATATCCATAAGGCTTCTTACAAGAAAAATTGAAGATATAGATGCTGCTTTTTTTCACAGACGCATAACTAATGCCGTGAATTATAGAAAGAAATTTTTATCAGATTATGGATCTTTCAGGATTATTTATAGTGAAGGAGACTTTCTTCCCGGACTTATAGTTGATAAATATGCTGATTGTATTGTAGTACAATTTCTTACTCTTGGAATGGAGAAAATGAAAGATTTCATTATAGAGATATTGGATGAAATTTTTGCTCCTTCTGTAATTGTATTAAGAAATGACAGTCAGGGCAGAATCCTCGAAGGGCTTCCTCTTGAAAAAAAGATAGTGAAAGGTTCGCTCGATTCTCTTCCTTTAATCAATGAAGGCAGCATTATTCTTGAGGTTAATCCTTTTTTAGGCCAGAAAACAGGCTTTTTCCTTGATCAGAGGGAAAACAGGATAGCCTTTAGCAGATTCGTTAAAGGCGGAAGATGTCTTGACCTTTTTTGTTATTCAGGGGCATGGGCGCTTCAACTTGCTAAAAATGGGGCATTTGTTACATGCGTTGATGACTCTGAATCAGCTATTTCATTAGCAAAAAAAAACTTTCAATTAAATAATCTCTCATTTAATAGTGATTTTATAAAGGATGATGTTTTTGAATTTCTTAAAGACGAGTTAAAAACTGGCAATTTATATGATTTTATAGTCCTTGACCCACCAGCCTTTGTGAAAAGCAGGGCTAAGATAAAAGAGGCATTGAGGGGATATAGGGAAATAAATGCAATGGCTATGCGACTTGTGAAAAGAGGAGGCATCCTTGCTACATCATCATGTTCTTATCATATTGAAAGAGGAGTGTTTTTAGACGCACTCAGGGATGCGGCAAGAGATTCTAACAGAACTGTTAGGCTGTTTGAATACAGATCTCAGGGTTATGACCATCCTGTTGTTTTGTCAATGCCTGAAACAGAATATCTGAAATGCGCATTTCTTGAAGTATCCTGATTTAAAATTAGAATTATTAAGAATATTAATTTTTTTTCTTGACATTAGCATCATTATTTGCTATTCTATCCTCAAGAAGCGCTTCGTTCACCTCCCCCCAAGCTGCTGTCCAGTTCTACTGGCAGCAGCGCTTTTATTTTTATATTAACTCTATCAATTTATATTTTTTGCTGCCTAAACTGAGTCTCTCTGCCTCTTGAATTTGCAAAAGATAGGGTTTCTTATGCAGATTAAAGAGTATATCCTCGCCTGCTTTTATCTTTTCATCTTTAGCCAAAGATGAGGGCAGAGGATTTTCCTTAATGAGCATATCTATCGATGCCTGTTCAATTGATACAATGTCATCGGAAACTAATATGCCTATGTCCTGAATCACAGGGACATCTGCTGCAGGCATGCAATCGCACTCAGGCTGGATTTCTGTAAGAAAGTTTATAAAAATAATCTTATTAGGCTTAAATGTACTTAATACTGCTGCTGCAGCTTCAGCAAGAGACTTCATAAAGGTTTCGTCATCGCCACCAGGAAGGGTTAAGGCGCCTTCAGGGCAGACCCGTGTGCATCTTCCACACCTCCAGCACTTTTCGTCATTATAGCCAAATGTCTCATTTTCAAAGGTTATGCAGTCAAGAGGGCATATCTCTTCGCACTGATAACAAAAGGCACATTTCTCTTCATCCCACACAAATTGTCCTTCTCCAATGGCGTGCATTGCTCCTCTTCCGCATTTCCAGCCGCAGTGCCTGTGGCTGCCGCTTATAGCGCCCATTGCAATATTTTTTATTGCCCCTGCATAACCTGCATTTATATGGCCTTTAACATGGGAGCAGATCACCATTGCAGGGACATCATGTATTAAAGATGCGACTGCTATTTCGCCAAGTATATCTCCTGCTTTGACTATTATATTGTCATTGCCATAAAGGCCGTCAGCAATTACAACAGGCGCTCCGACTGATAAATAGTTTATGCCGTTTTGGTTTGCCACTTCGAGATAATCAAGACCCTTTATTCTTACAGTATCTGTAATAAATGGCTTTGCCTCTAATTCCTTTAATGCAGTTACTATTTTTCTTAAAAATACAGGTCTGACAATCCTATGCGCGCCTTCTGAGCCAAAATGGGTTTTTATTGCAACCCATTCGTTTTTTTCGAAATATTTTGAAAGCTCTATTGCCTTCAGCAACCTTTCCAGTTTTCCTGGCATGCTTTCATCGTATTTCCACTTTTTTACCCTTGCTGATGCGAAATATACCTTAGACATATATCACCTCTTCTGATATGTTGGCGGACAGTTAATCTGTGCTTATTTTATTATATATCCATGCAATTATGACAGCACATACAAAACCATCAAGGAATCCATAGAACAGTCCTAAAAGGCTTCCTAATGGTGAAATCGTATAGCCGGGGTAAATAGATTGGGCAAGGACTTCGAGGAATAGTTTTCCGTAGCCTGTATAGTAAGAAAGCCAGGTAGTAATGAATAATAAACTGCCCCATACTGAACCGAGAGCAATGCCCAATGCCAAAGGTTTTAATTTCATATTGCCTCCAAATCGATTTGTTTATATAAATTTTACTAAAATCTCAATGCATAATGTATAATAAAAAAATGATTAATCGTATTTTAGCAGCGATTTTGTTTTTGTTTTTACCTGTTGTTGCAAATGCTGTTGAAATTCCTGATGAATCCCCGCAATACAGCTTAGATGTATCTTTTGATATACCCAACTCCAAAATTAAAGGACTTGCTAAGATTGATGCATTTGCAGGCAGGGAAATTGTTTTGCGCAAAGGTAATCTTAAAATTAATGAAGTAAGCCTTAATCAGAAGGCTGTTAATTTTAATATGCAGGATGGATTTTTGAGAATTTTGCCGCTGCAGGAAGGAGTTATCAGTATTCAATATGAAGGTATTTTTAAGGATAACCAATTTACTCAACTATCGAAAGATGGCGTAATTGGAAATGTTATAGATGACAGAGGAATATCCCTTACAGGCACATGGTATCCACAACCTGATGGTCTATTAAGATACAAACTTACTGCGCTTCTTCATAAAGGATACGAGGCTGTATCAGAAGCTGATAAGATCGAAAAAAAAGCAAAAGATGACCATATAGAATTCATTTTTGAATTCCCTTACCCTGCTGATGGAATAAACCTCATTGCAACTGACAAGTATGAAATAATAAAAGACAGTTTTAATGGCATCGAGATTTATGCCTATTTTTTTAAAGAGGATATCGAATTTGCAAAGACTTATATTGAATATACAAAGAAATATCTTCAGATGTACGAAAAACTTGTTGGGAAATATCCATATAAAAGATTTTCGATTGTCGAAAACTTCCTGCCTACAGGATATTCAATGCCCACATATACACTCCTTGGGCAGGATGTTGTCAGGCTTCCGTTTATTGTTGAGACATCCCTCGGTCATGAGATCCTGCATCAGTGGTTCGGCAATCTTGTATATATCGATTATGAAAATGGCAACTGGGCGGAGGGACTGACCACATACCTTGCAGACCATTTTTATGAAGAGCAGAAAGGTAAGGGCTGGGAATACCGAAAACAGATGCTAATTGACTATATGAGCCATGTTAATGAGAAAAATGAGTTCGCCCTTAAAGATTTCAGGGGAAGGATTGATTTTGCATCAAAGTCAATCGGCTATGGAAAAGCAGCAATGGTCTTTCACATGCTTAAAAACTTGGTTGGGGATGATGCATTTAATAAGTCGCTCAATGATATTGTTGCTAAGAAAAGATTTCAGCGGACATCATGGATGGATATTAAAGAAACATTTGCTTTTAATTATTTCTTTTTTAAATCCTTAAAGGAATTCAATGAAAAAAGCAAAACCCAGAAAATATCATGGGGTGATTTACAAAAGTCGTTCAAAGATAATTCAAAGGACAATCTCGACTGGTTTTTCAAGCAGTGGATAGATGAAAAAGGCATTCCGCAAATCAATTTAACTGATGTAAAAGTAAAGCAGAATGGCAGTAGGTTTGAAGTTAGCTTTAATATCATTCAGAGGTTTAATAATTATATTATAGATGTGCCAGTGTCATTTTATTATCTAAATGGAGGTAAAAAAAGAGATTCATTCAGGATTGATAAAGAAAGAAACAGTTTCAATGTACTTTTGGATTATGAGCCTGCAATGATTGTTCTGGATGAGGATTACGATATAGCAAGGAAACTCTCACAAGAAGAATTTCATCCTGTTATAGCAAGGCTTCTTGGTGATGAAAATATTACAATAGTGATCCCAACTGCTGACAAAGAAATATATAAATATATTATTGATAACTTCATGGAAAAGAATGCTGAAGTAAAAGAAGAATCGGATATTAAGGATAATGAAATAAAAAAATTATCTCTTTTAATATTAGGAAATGATAATAAGATTATTGGCAGGCTATTTGGGGCTATTGAGGGCATTGATGCAGGATTTAGCCTTGCTATAAGAGAAAATCCATGGAACCGACAGAAGGTTGTTGGGATATTAGATGCAAAATCAAAAAGCGAGACTCAGGCAGCATTTAGAAAGATATTTCATTATGGCAAATACAGCGCTGTTGCTTTTGACGGCGGCAGAAATATCTATAAAAAGATTGAAAAGTCAGACAGAGGAATCAAAAGGGTGTTAATGGAGCATTCAGCGGCAATCGAGGTTTCTGCTGTAAAGACATTGCCTGATGTAATAAAAGCAGTGTCTGATAAAAAGATAGTCTATGTTGGAGAGTTTCATGACAGATTTTCTCATCACAATGTCCAACTTCAGATCATAAGGGGCTTATACGAAAAAAATAAGAAGATAGTTATAGGCATGGAAATGTTTCAGAGACCATTTCAAAATGTGCTGGATGACTATATTGCAGAAAAGATAGATGAAAGGGAATTTTTAAAGAATTCTGAATACTTCAATAGGTGGGGATTTGATTACAACCTGTATAAACCTATACTTGATTTTGCGAAACACGAAAAGCTGCCTGTTATTGCCCTCAATATCGAGCGTGAGATTATAGACAAGGTCTCAAAGGGAGGATTAGACTCTCTTTCAAAAGAGGAAAAAGAAAAAATCCCATTGCAAATGGATTTTTCTGACGATGATTATAAAGAAAGATTAAAAAGTGTTTTTAAGATGCATGACAGGTCAGATGAAAAAAAATTTGATTTCTTTTATCAATCGCAGTTGTTGTGGGATGAAACAATGGCCATGTCGGTAGATGAATTTATGAAAAACAATCCGGATTATCAGATGGTAGTTATTGCAGGAAGCGGCCATCTTCAGCACGGCTCGGGCATTCCCAAAAGGGTATTCAGAAGGAATGGATATGACTATTCGATTATTCTGAATGATGTTAATATTGCAGAGAATATTGCTGACTATGTTGTTTTCCCAAAGCCTCTGGATGGTGTTACAGCGCCTAAACTTATGGTTTTTTTAAAAGAATATCATGGAAGGATTATAATACAAGGATTCCCTGAAAACAGCGTTTCTGAAAACGCAGGACTAAAAGAAGGGGATTTCATATTGTCTTTAGATGACGTTTCTATTAGAAATATTAATGATTTAAGGCTTCATTTATTTTATAAAAAAAGCGGAGATACAGTAAAGGTAAAGATATTAAGAAAGAGATTTCTGGTAGGAGAGAAGGAAATGGATTTTGTGGTGATATTGTAAAATATAACAAAAATAATTAGGAGGTTAAAAAATATCGCAGCTATTTACGGAAATATATCAGGCTTAAAAAAAGTTTTTATTCATTCCCTCGAAAAGATTTATCGCAGGAAAATCCCTGCTGATAAGCTTGTAACACAGGAGCTTGCAAGATATCTCACCGAACTTTCCTTTGAAATCAGAAAACAAATAGGTATTATCGCAGATAGGGACGGCTCTATAACGCATGTGATTGTAGGAGATGCAAAAGGAGTTTTTATTCCCGACCTTGATGATTATCCTATTGGCAGGAAGGCATTGAGAGGACTGAGATTTATTCATACTCATCTTGCGGATGAGCCGCTCAACAATGAGGACATCACTGACCTTGCTCTTTTAAGATTTGATATTATTGCTGCCATAAGCATGAGAGAAGGGCTACCTGACAACATATACGCCGCTTACCTTATGCCTTACGGTTCTGATAAAAAATATGAATTAATAACATCTGATTTTTACAGGCTTGATTTTGACTTTGGCTCTTTCATCAGTTCTCTTGAAGATGAGATGGACAGGCGCAGGGTTATAGATCAGAATGACAGGAGAGAGAGAGCAATTCTTGTGAGCGCATCTACTAAACCTAAATATGAGCTTGAGGAATCGATGGATGAACTAAAAGAACTCGCAATATCCAGCGATGTAATTGTACTTGATGCGGTTGTTCAGAGATTAAAAGATGTCAATCCGCGATATCTTTTGGGAGAAGGGAAGCTGAAAGAAATAGTGGTCAATGCAATGGACAAGGGCGCTACCTTGTTGATATTCGATCAAGACCTTACGCCTTCGCAGATCCGCTCAATAGCAGAAAAGACAGAACTCAAAGTTATTGATCGCTCACAATTGATACTGGATATATTTGCAAGAAGGGCTCACAGCAGGGATGGTAAAGTACAGGTTGAGCTTGCACAGTTGAAATATGCCCTGCCGCGACTTACAGGCAAAGGCACGGCAATGTCAAGGCTGATGGGAGGCATCGGCGGAAGAGGGCCTGGTGAAATGAAGCTTGAGATAGATAAACGCCGCATCAGGGATAGAATAGCGCGTCTTGAAAAAGAGCTTTGTGCCTTGAGTGAGGCAAGAAAACAGAGAAAGCAGAAGAGAGTAGAAAAAGGCATCCCTATTGTTTCCATAATCGGATACACAAATGCAGGCAAATCAACACTTTTAAATGCACTGACAAAGAGTTCAACTATTGTTGAGGATAAAATGTTTGCTACTCTTGATACAGCAAGCAGGAGATTGAGATTTCCAAAAGAGCGTGAGATTATAATAACGGACACAGTCGGATTTATAAGGGATTTGCCCAATGACCTTATGACAGCATTTAAGGCAACTTTAGAGGAGCTTGAAGATGCAGATTTATTGCTCCATATTGTTGATATATCAAATCCGAGGTTTCAGCAGCAGATAGTATCAGTTGAAAATATTCTCAGTGATCTGAATATTAAGGATAAACAAAGGCTTATTGTATTTAATAAGATTGATAGGGTAACAAAGCAGGAGGTTGACAATATAACTATGCGATATAATGTAATTGCTGTATCTGCTCTTAATCCTGATTCATTTGCTCCGCTGCTGAACGCCATTGAATATCGCATCTGGGAAACACAAAAAACAGAAGACAGAGAACAGATTTTTGATTTTATCTGACTTCTGTTTTCTGATTTCTGTTATAATAGCAATTATGGAATTTGTGCCAAAATGGATAGCGTGGGAGATAACGAGGAGATGCAACCTCAAGTGCGTGCATTGCCGTTCATCATCAGAGATTGAGATAAAGGGACATCCCGACTTTTCTACAGAAGAGGCGTTCAGGATACTGGATGACATTTCGAGTTATGCAAAACCTGTTATAGTGCTTTCTGGCGGTGAGCCGCTTTTAAGAAGTGATGTCTTTGATATTGCGAAATATGGCACTGAAAAAGGACTTAGGATGTGCCTTGCAACAAATGGCACTCTTGTTACAGATGAGGTATGCGAAAAGATAAAGGCATACGGGATAAGGATTGTTTCATTAAGTCTTGATGGCTCTACAGCAGAAGTGCATGACAATTTCAGGAACGAAAATGGCGCATTCAACGGGACCGTTAATGCGACAAAGCTTTTCAAAAAGCACGGCATAGAGTTCATCATCAATTCTTCATTCACAAAACGCAATCAGGAAGAAATCTCAAAGATCTATAAATTAGCAAAGGAACTCGGCGCAACTGCGTGGTATATGTTTATGATAGTGCCTACAGGCAGAGGTGAGGAGATAATGAATGAGCTTATCTCAAAGGAAGAATATGAGGAAATCCTAAACTGGCATTACCATATGGAAAAGGATGAAAAGGATATGCTTGTAAGGCCTACATGTGCGCCTCATTATTATAGGATTGTACTGCAAAAGTCTAAAGAAGAGGGTGAAAAATTTGAAAGGCGCACATTGAAGTTCTCCACAGGCGGCGCTAAGGGATGTCTCGCTGGCCAGCTCATATGTCTTATTGATGTGGACGGAAATGTCCTTCCATGCAGTTATTTTCCGAAGGCGGCTGGAAATATCAAGAAACAGTCATTTAAAGATGTATGGGAAAACTCTGAACTTTTCAAAGATATGAGGAATTTCAAGGGATACAAGGGCAGATGTGGTTCATGCGAATTTGTAAATGTATGCGGCGGCTGCAGGGCAAGGGCGTATGCAGTAAAAGGAGACTATCTTGAAGAAGAGCCATTCTGCAGTTATGTGCCTATGAAAATAAAGAAAAAGACAGAGATGGAGGGCTAATGAATGATACCTTTTTAAAGGCATGTAGAGGTGAAAAGACAGATTATACCCCTGTATGGCTTATGAGACAAGCAGGCAGATACCTGCCTGAATACCAGAAGGTCAGGTCAAAGGTTGACTTTCTTACACTCTGCAAGACCCCAGAGCTTGCAGCAGAGGTGACCATTCAACCTGTGGATATCTTAAAGGTTGATGCTGCTATACTCTTTTCAGACATTCTTATCCCTATTGAGCCTATGGGAATGAAGCTCGAATTCTCCGAGTCAAAAGGACCAATCCTCTATGAGCCCATAAGAAGCGAAGTAGATGTCTTAAAACTTAGAATTATCAAGGCTCAGGAAGATGTGCCGTTTGTAATGGAGGCTATAAAAATATTGATTTCTAAATTAAATGTGCCGTTAATAGGATTTTCAGGTGCGCCATTTACTCTTGCAACATATATGATAGAGGGAGGAAGTTCAAAAAATTTCATCAATACTAAAAAGATGATGTTTCAGTCTCCCGAGCTTTATAAGATGCTTATGGATAACATTACTGATACGGTTATTGATTATCTTAAGGCTCAAATAGATGCAGGGGTTCACGCTATTCAGATTTTTGATTCATGGGCAGGCATTCTTTCGCCCATAGATTTTGAGCATTATGCTTTGCCGTATGTTCAGAGAATAGTTTCAAAATTCAAAGGTAGTGTGCCGATAATTTATTTTGCCTTTAATGGAAGCGCTATGCTTAAGAGTGTAAAAAAATCTGGCGCTGATGTTTTAGGTCTTGACTGGAGAATAAATATTGCTGATGCAATAAACATTATTGGAAGCGATGTTGCAGTGCAAGGCAATCTTGACCCTTGCACATTATTTGGAAGCAGGGATTTAATAAAGGACAGGGTTGAGCGGATACTCAATGGAGCCGAACAAGCAAAAGGGCATATCTTCAATCTCGGTCATGGCATATTGCCGGAGATCCCACCTGAAAATGCCATTGCAATGGTAGAAGCTGTGCATGAATTAAGCAGAAGGTAGAGACAACAATGCTTAATATCGGTGTGCTTGCATCGGGCAGAGGCTCGAATTTTCAGTCCATAATAGATGAGGTAGAAGCTGGTAAACTTAATGCCTCGATTAAACTCCTCATAGTCGACAATCCTAATGCTTATGCCATTGAGCGGGCAAAGAAACATTCTATAGAATATCTTTATATTAATCTAAAAGATTTTAAATCAAAGGATGGTTTTTTTTTAAAGATAACAGATGAGCTTAAAAATAGGCATGTTGAGCTTGTCATTCTTGCAGGCTTTATGCGTATTGTTAAAAAACCGTTGATAGACGCTTTTCCGAATAGAATTATGAATATCCATCCTGCCCTTTTGCCATCATTCTCTGGACTTCATAGTCAAAAACAGGCGGTGGATTATGGCGTTAAGATAAGCGGCTGCACTGTGCATTTTGTTGATGAGGGGATGGATACAGGTCCGATAATAATTCAAGCTGCTGTGCCTGTTTCATCCGATGATACAGAGGAAACCCTTGCAGCAAGAATATTAAAGCTTGAACATAAGATATTCCCAGAGGCGATAAGACTTTATGCAGAAGGCAAACTGAAGGTTGAGGGAAGGGTCGTGAAGATAAAGGGCTATGAACTGAAAGATGAATATATTGTAAATCCACCGTTGAGGGTGACAGGAACACAGTAGCCAGTTTATTAGTAAGCAGTAGGCACTTTACTGCTTACTGCATACTGCTTAGTGCTTACTGATGACTGACCACTGGCTACTTATTTAAATCGTAAATATTTGAGGTAAATCATGGAACAATGGCCGACATTGGAAGAGCAGATAGAGGCAGCAGGAATACATTATCCGAGGTCTTATGATATTACATACAGAATAGGATATGTGCTTCAGAGCATCGGATCTCTTGGTTTTTTAATTCTTTTTTATCTTCAATCAAAACTCCAAATAATCCCGCTCATGATATTTGATGCAGGCATAGCGCTTTCATCCTTATTTCTCCTTGTCTGGAAAGCAGAGATAAAACGGTTTATACTCAGGATGACCTTTTTTGGGATTGCGCTCCAGTTTATCAGCGTGTTTATCAATCCAATTAATGCCTTTTATGCAGAAAAAATATTTTTTCTTGGATTAGGTCTTACTTTTGCCGGTGGCGCAGGGCTTGTGGGAAAAGAGGCATATTGTTTCAGGTTTAATGAGGGATGGCTTCTTTTGATGGCTTATCCGCTAACTGTAATCCCGAATTTATTCGGATTTGCATCGTATAAGTATAATCTTATATTTACCGGAATTATTGCGACGCTTCAGCTTTCATTTTTAAGAAGAAAATTGTCACAGCCACTTTTGAAAAAATGCGAGGGCAATGTCTGTGGATTGCCTGAAACAAAGAAATGAGAATATCAGGTGGTATTGCAAAAAGAAGAAAAATAGGACTTAAAAGGGCGTTCATCCAAAAGGGAGAGGGGGATGAACTGAGGCCGACCTCTGCAAAGGTAAGACAAGCGATTTTTAATATACTGGGAGATAAGATAATTGATTCTGTATTTTTAGACCTTTATGCAGGCACAGGCGCTGTTGGAATTGAGGCATTGAGCAGGGGCGCTAAAAAAGTATTTTTTGTCGATGACAGCTCTTTGAGAATTAGCATTATAAAAGAGTTAATAGAAAAGTTCGGTTTCAAGGGCAAGGCAGTAGTTATTAAAGATGATGCCATGCAATTTTTGAGAAAAATAACTCTAAACTCCAAACTTCAATCTCGAGACTTTTTTGATATTATCTTTGTTGATCCGCCTTATGCATCTGAAGAGCTTTATAGTGTTCTGCCTCTTATTGATGAAAGAGGTATTTTAAGAGAAAAGGGAGTAGTGATTGCCGAGCATTCGACTAAAAAATTGCCTCCCTTTACTTCCCCCCTTGATAAAGAGGGAACGAGAGGGATGGGGAGTTTAAAGCTTATAAAGACTTATAAATATGGAGATACATCTTTGAGCCTTTATAAAAAAGATTAATGATTTTCGGAATATAGACATGATTATGATGTCTGATGTAAAATAAAAAATAAAACATGACAAACACAAATGCAATAAAAAGGCTGATGTTCATTGCTTCAGTTTCCGCTTCAAAAATAAGGAAGATGTGGGTCCCGCTATGGAATATCCTTACATTAAACGCAAACAATGATCTGATCTCACCCAAAAATAACCTCTGTATTGCTATAGAACACTCAGATGTATCAATGTCATACGGGTCGAGGTTTTTATCAAGGATTAAAATAAAGGGCTTCAAAAAATATCCATTAAATGACAAAACATACCCTCAACCGGATGAATTCGCATCTACTGTTGTTTTAGCTATGAAGGACCTTGGTATATCTAACAAAGACATAACATTAAGTATTCCAAAGGCATGGACAATTCTAAAGACAGCAGTATTTCCTTCTACAGTTAAGGAGAACATAGCTGATGTTATTTCATATGAGCTGGATAGACTTACGCCGTTTAAGCAGGAAGATGCAGCATACGATTTTAAGACGATAGGAGAAAATGGCAATAATATTACTGTTTTGCTCGCAGCGGCAAAGGCTGAGAAAATAAGCCCTTATATAGATGCCCTTAGAGAGCACAACATACAGGTTAACAAGGTTGCAATTAACCTCTCAGGAATAGGGACTCTATGCCATTATATGGATCAAGATAGAAGTTTTATTTTTGTAAAAATAAATGAAGATAGCTATGAGGGTGCCCTGTTTCTTTCCGGTTTTATGGCAGAAGCATTTACAGGAAATTTCTCTGAAGCTGATGAAAAATCTAAAGTCGATGCAATTGCAGCATCAATAAAATCCTTTAAAAATATACTTGAAGGTCAGGGCAAAACGTCGCACTGTATATTTTTATTAAATGATAAGACAACTGCATTAAGAGATATGTTGAAATTAAAAATTGATATTCCTATTAGCATATTGGGTGAGACTGATTTAAAAGTTCGCATTGACGGTAGCCTAAAAGATGCCCCTTATGCTGCCATAGGAGGCGTTCTTGAATCCGTCTGGCCAAAGGCTAAAGGATTAGACCTGCTTAAAAAAGGATATACTGAAAAGGTTAAAAATTCAAAGGCTCTTACTATAATTCTTATATGTATAATTATTGCTTTGGGAGTCTTCTATGTGCTTTCACCTGTTCAGACAGAGGGCAAAAGGCTGAAGGAAATAGATCATCAGATAGCGATAAGAAAAGATGAAATCAAAAAGATAGAGACTATTAAACAAAATATTGATGCAATTAAAACAGAAATTTCTGCTATAAATGGGTTTAAGGAAGGCAAACCATCATCATTGAGCATTCTTAAGGAACTGACTACTGTTCTTCCGGATACTGACTGGCTGACAAGATTGAAAATAACAGACAATGCTGTAAATATCGAAGGCTATTCTGATTCAGCAACACGACTTTTGCAAAAACTGGAGGCCTCAAAATATTTTAAAAAAATTGAGTTTGTATCTCCTACATTTAGAGATGTAAGGCTTAATAGCGAAAGATTTAATATGAAAATGGAGATAGAAGGTATAAAAGAGCATATAAAACCTGCGCCAACAGAAGAAGAAGAAGGGTTCGAAAATGAAGGGTAAGACATTAAAGGTATCTATAGTTTTAATAATTATTCTTGTAAGCCTTAGCATTTATGAATATGGTTATTTAAGGGTTAAGGCTGAAATAGAATCTATAAAAGAAGAGCAGACTATAAAGACGAAGACACTACAGAAGCATATCAATATAATTTCAGAAAAACCGCTTCTGGAGAAAAAGCTCGCTGAATTAAGCGAGACGAGGAAGGCTTATGATGCAAAGCTTATTGCAGGAGAAACAGCTTCGGTCGCCACTGCAACCCTTCAGGAGACAGTAAAAGGTATTATAGCAAGCAGAGGCGGCACAATATCCAGCGAAAGGTTTATTAAAACTGAGGATGCAGGCAAGTTTAAAATTATAAACGTTAGCATAGATGCAGTGGTTCCGGATGTAAGGGCATTAAGCGATATTCTTTATTCTATCGAGACGCATAACCCTTATCTTGTTGTAAAAGATATTGATGCCAGAATTACTAACTTTAGAAATCCAAAGCAGCTTAATGTCAAATTAGATGTTTCTGCTGTAACAAGCGGAGGATAGGATGCGCCGTTTTTTTAAATATATTATAGGCAATATCAACCTTTTAAATATATTTCTTATAATAGGCATCATATTGTTTGCAGAGCATATAATCAACCCGCCGGTTAGCATGAACGGAAAATATATGCTTCCAAAATCAGACGCAGTCATGAATGCAAAAGAAGAAATTTCTGACCAGAGTCAAAGTCCATCATTTATAGATTACATGCTTATCTCTGATAAAAATCCCTTTCATCCTGAAAGGATAATACCTATTGACAAGCAAGAACCGCCGCCGCTGCCAAGACCCGAGCTCTTGCTTTATGGAATAACGATAACAGATGAGCTTAGTATTGCTTATGTTGAGGATAAAAAGGCTCCACGCAATACACCTGGAAGGGGCAGAAGACACACGATTTTGAAAAAAGGGGATAGCATATCAGGCTTTATCCTTAAGGAAATATATGCAGATAGAATTGTGCTGGTAAGAGGAGAGGAGATGATGACAGTCAATCTTATTGATGCTTCAAAGCCGAGAGATGGGTCGCCTTTGATTGTTACTCCTCAAAGACCTGCGCCGGCTCCAGGACGGCCGCCAAGAGCGCCTGTTCCACAGCCTATCCCGCAGCCTGAAGAACCTGAGATATATTATTAAAAAGCATTAAAAACCAATTATTCTGAGACTCCAACCGAGATATTTTCTTTTGAATTGCTGTTAATCTTTTGATTCTTCTTTTTTGGCTTTATCTTTATCTTTAATATACTCATCTATTTTTTCATCCTTTGTGGCTGCCTTATATCTATTTAAATAATCTGATGTTATTTCCCCTGCCTCTGGCATGCTTCTTACTACACGAGGAGTAAGAAGAATAATCAATTCATCTCTTGTAGTTTCATTTGTTTTGCTGCCAAATAGATAGCCTAAAACAGGAATTTTATGAAGAAATGGCAATCCAGCGCTCGATTTAGTGATATCCTCTCTTATAAGTCCACCGATGATTATTGTTTCGCCGTCCTGTGCTACAAGATTTGTAGTGGCCTCTGTCTTATTTATTGCCTGAAAATTTTGGCCTGCAATTGGCACTAACGCACCGAGAGAAGAAATCTCCTGAGATATTTCGAGGGAAACAAGTCCGCTTTCGTTAACATGGGGTTTTACCTTTAGAATGATTCCTATATCTTTATATTGGACAGTGGATGTGATGGTGCCTCTTGGTGTTTCATCGCCTGCAATAGGTGATGTTTGTGTCTGAGTGGCAATGGGTACTTGTGATCCTACCTGAATCCTTGCTTCACGATTATCTGATACAAGGATATGTGGAGCTGCAAGGATATTAGCTTTTCCCTCTGATGCGAGGGTTTGAAGCAGCAGCCTTGTGTTGCCTCGCCTATCAAATGCTGTAAATGTGAAATTTGGACTTGAAATTGGAGCATTTAAAGCTAATCCATCTATAAGGGTCCTAACAGTATCGTTTTCTTCAATAAATTTAACATCATTTTTTATTAACCACTGTATTCCAAAATTCAGTTTATCTGTCAATTCGACTTTTGCAACCAAACCTTCTATCAAGACCTGTCTCGGCAGAATATCAATTTTCTTTATGGTCTCTTCAATTATTGCATAGTCATCAGGTGTTGCAAGTATTATTAACATGTTTGTAATGTCATCAGAAAAAATCCTTGTAGCTTCTCCAACAAGAACCTCTCCGCCTCTGGTTTCTGTTAAGGCAGGTGTAGGTGTTGGGGCTGGAGCTGCCGGTGTCCTTGCAGGCGCAGGAGCTTTTGCCGCAGGTTTTGCTCCTAAAAATATCTGTTGAAGCATGGATGAAACATCTTTTGCCTTGCTGTTTTGTACAGGATACACAAATACCTTCGGAGCGGCGCCTGGCACATCGGTTAGCGGAACTATGAGATAGAATCCCTTTTCTTCCATAAAGCCTACGCCATTCTGTTTTAATATCGTCTGCATTAAAGGAATGACATCGTCTTTATCTATTGGCGCGACTGTTTTAAGATTCACCCTGCCTTTAACCCGCGGGTCTATTATATAATTTGCTTTTAGGATTTCGCCGAATACTGTTCGTAAAACCTCATATATGTCAGCATCATCGAAATTGAAACTGATTTTTTCTTTTTTTGCAGGAGCAGGAACTGGTGAAGGCATCTGCAAGGGCTGCAACGGTGGAGATTGGGGTGCAGGCTGAGGTGCAGGAAGCTGTTGTTGTTCAGGTGCAATCTCTGAAAAAGAGAGAGTCCATGTTGAAAAAATGATAAGAATCAAAAAAGTAAATATTAACAAAGAGTTTAATTGTTTTCTATTCAACTTTCACCTCTTTTTCTTTTTAGATTAAATAATATCAGATTTATATTTTTAATAGCAACTTTTTTTATTGGCATTGCTTTTAACTTGTAATTCCCTGCAAGTCTTGCTACAGGTTTTTTGTTTTTCATTGAGTAATGTTTTTTTTTTGAATTTGTTGTAAAATTAGTTATTAAATTTTGCCGCTCAAGGAGGTCGTTATGAAAGAAGAAGAGATTGTAGAAGTCTTGAAAAAAGAAAATGAGGAATTCAAACGGCTTTATCAGAAGCATAGAGAACTAGATAGCCAGTTATTAGAACTTCAAAAGAAAACTCACCTTTCCGCAGAAGACGAAATAGAGATGCTCAGGATTAAAAAAGAGAAGCTTTACAAAAAGGATAAGATAGCAGAGTTGGTAAGGGAATATAAAAAACATCATTCTCAAAATTAAAATCGAAAAATTATTTTTATTTTTAGTATAGAAAGGGGTTTTTTATGATCAAAAGAAGCAAGATTATAAAGGAAGGTCTTGAGCGAGTTCCTCACAGGGCGCTTCTTTATGCGACAGGCATCCCAAAAAGCGAGATGAGTAAACCTTTCATTGGAATTGCAACCAGTTTTACAGACATTATTCCGGGACACATCGGTATGCGCGACTTGGAGAGGTTTATAGAAAAGGGCATTCATACAGGAGGAGGTTATCCGTTTATTTTCGGCATTCCAGGGATATGTGATGGAATAGCAATGGGACATAAGGGAATGCATTATTCACTCCCATCAAGGGAATTAATCGCTGATATGGTTGAGACAATTGCAGAAGCGCACCAGCTTGACGGTCTTGTGCTTCTTACGAACTGCGATAAGATAACTCCAGGCATGCTCATGGCTGCAGCAAGATTAAATATACCAAGCATTGTTGTTACTGCAGGACCTATGCTTTCAGGCCATTATATGGGCAAAAGGCGAAATCTTACAAGCGATACATTTGAGGCTGTTGGAAAATATAAAAGGGGTTTAATAACAAGTGAGGAAATACAAGCCCTTGAGATGTGCGCTTGCCCAGGCGCTGGTTCATGTCAGGGGATGTATACCGCAAATACAATGGCATGTGTTACTGAGGCTTTAGGAATTAGCCTTCCTGGGTGTGCAGCAGCGCCTGCTGTATTGGCTCAGAAAAAAAGGATTGCATTTGATAGCGGCGTAAAGATAGTTGAATTAATAAAGAAAAATATTACTCCAAGGAAGATAATGACAGAAAAGGGGTTTCATAATGCGATCATGGTTGACCTTGCCCTCGGAGGATCCACAAATACAGTTTTACACATAATGGCAATAGCTTATGAGGCAAAACTTAAATTAAAACTTGAGATATTTGATGAATTAAGCAAAAAGGTTCCTCACATATCTAATATGATTCCAGGCGGAGAATATTATATGGAAGACCTCGATTATGCGGGAGGAATACCTGCTGTATTAAAAAGATTAAAAGACCTGCTTTATTCAAACCCAACAGTCTCTGGAAAAAATATCCTTAAAATTGCTGATGAAGCATCTGTGATGAATGAAGATGTTATCAGACCTATAAATAAGGCATATCACAAAGAAGGCGGAATTGCCATTTTAAAAGGAAATATTGCGCCTGACGGCGCTGTTGTCAAACAGACAGCAGTGAGCAAAAACATGATGAGATTTGAAGGTGAAGCCAAAGTATTTAACTCAGAAGAGGATGCGATGAAGGCAATACTTAATGGCAATATAAAGCATGGAGATGTTGTTGTTATAAGATATGAAGGTCCGAAAGGCGGACCGGGCATGAGAGAGATGCTCTCACCCACCTCAGCTATTGTAGGCATGGGGCTTAGCGAATCAGTTGCTCTGATAACAGATGGTAGATTTTCAGGAGGAACACGAGGCCCATGCATAGGCCATATCTCTCCAGAGGCAATGGAAGGAGGTCCGATTGCGATTTTGAGGGATGGAGACAAGATAAAAATAGATATTCCCAGAAGAAAGATAGAAGTCATGATTTCTGATGAAGAAATTAAAAATAGACTTGCTCAGTGGAAACAGCCTGAGCCAAAGATTAAGCACGGCTGGCTTGCTCGATATTCAAGGATTGTCAGCTCTGCAGGAAACGGAGCGATAATGGAAAAATAATTGAAGGGTTAGAGTATGCGGGCTGCAGTGTCACATTTAAATTATCTTTAATCCGTATTGCTCTATAAGCCTTAGATCATCTTTAAATGTCCTGCCTGTTGTAGTAAGATAATTTCCTGTAAGCAGGGAGTCTGCGCCTGCCAAAAAAATCCATGAATTAAATTCACCGAGAGTCTGGGTCCTGCCGCCGCAGACCCTTATCTCTTTTTCAGGCATTATAAACCTGTAAAGACTTATAATCTTAAGCGCTTCAAATGGATGAAGGAAATCCCTGTCACTCATAGATGTGCCTTTGACTGGTATTAAGAAATTCAATGGTATTGAATCTATATTAAGCTCTTTTAATGCAAATGCCATATCTATCCTATCATGCCATGTTTCTCCCATGCCAAAGATCCCCCCTGAACATACAGAAAGGCCAGCAGATTTAGCTGCCTCGATTGTTTTAAGCTTATCGTAATATGTATGTGTTCTACATATTTCGGGGAAGAATCTTTCTGATGTTTCGAGGTTATGATGGTAGCGTTCAAGCCCGCTTTCTTTGAGGAATGATAATTCAGCTTTATTCAAAAGTCCTAATGTAGCGCACGGAAGCAATCTCATATCCCTTATATTTTTAATTATGGATGCTATCTGTTTAGTCTCATTTTTGCTTATTTTCCTTCCGCTTGTAACAACACAGAATCTTTTGACTCCAGCCTCTTTTGCTTCCCTTGCCTTTTCAAGGATAACATTATTTTGAAGGAGGGAATATATAGTTATTTCTGTTTTGCTTTTTGATGACTGGGCGCAATAGGAACAGTCTTCAGGGCAAGAGCCTGATTTGGCATTGATTATAGCGCAGAGATCAACAGACTTTCCTCTGAATTTGGTCTTTATGCTATTTGCACAGGAAAATAGATTAAATAGATCTGATCCTTGAATTTCAGATATAAGATCGGCTTCTGATTTTGTTATAGGGCTGCCTGATATGATTTTATCTTTAATTGCATGAATCACAAATTATTTTTTCTGATAATCGGGCTAAATGTCAACCAATGCAACTACGACAAGTTTACGGAAGATTAATACTTGATCCTGAAATCAGTAAAGCCTTCTAAATGATTTTCCCATATTGTATTTATGTCTGTGACATGTGCATACGGCGGGCCTTCATAGCACTTTGCAATTGCTTTTTCTATTAAACCCCTTTCTCCTTCAAATACTGCCTCGACCTTTTTGTCAGGCAGATTTTTAACCCATCCTTTGAGTCCGAGAGAATCTGCAATATCTTGAACAAATACCCTGTAGTATACGCCCTGAACCCTTCCGCTAATGTAAAGATGCGCGCGTACTTTCATATCTACTATATTAAAATTGTTATAAGGTCTTAGTGGTTATCATTAGGAGATTCGATTGCCATTTTGTCTTCTTCATTAAACAATCTTTTTGCGCCAATAAAACGTTTTGTAAAATACGGACTTTCAAGACTATCTATAACGACTTTTTTAGATTGTGTAGATGCATGTATAAAAAGATTATTGCCGAGATATATGCCCACATGGGATGGAAAAGGCGCATATGTTCTGAAAAACACAAGGTCTCCGATTGAAAGATCATCTTTGTGGACAGGCTCTCCTATATTAAATTGCTCCCTTGCGCTGCGAGGCAGATTAATGCCTGCAATGCCATATACCTTCTGGACATATGCAGAGCAATCCAGTCCTAATAAATTGCTGCCGCCAAATTTATAGGGAATATCAAGTAGTTTTTTAGCAAACAATATGAGCCTTTCCTTTATGCTCATCGTTGAGAGGTCTTCTGAGTTATACATTTCTTTCATTTCTTCCAATCTGCCGGATGTTGTTATAATAGGAGTAGTTTTTCTTTCATAATTAACCTGTATCGCTTTAATAATATCTTCTGTTGAAGAAGTATCAGCTTGTTTTGATATATAAAGCTTTTGGCCTATCTTAAGAGAGTTGCCTTCTAATTCATTTATATCTTTCAGTTCTTCTGCGCTTATATTAAATTTCTTCGCAAGCCTCCAGATGTTATCTCCCTTTTTAACTATATATGTTTTTGCCTCTGTAGTATTAGTCTGAGATTTCTCATTGGAATGATTTTTATTGGCTTTTAAACTATTTTTTTCAGGGATCGTCAGTTTCATACCAATATGCAACTTATTTGATTTCAAGCTGTTAGCTTTCTTTATTTCGGATTCTGTAACATTAAACTTCTTTGAGATGTTGTATAGTGTATCGCCTTTTTTTACAGTATGAGATGTATTTGCATTGGCAGTTGAGACAAGAAATAAAAAAATGGCAAATAAAGAAAATATATGAAACCTTTTCATGGATGCCTCCTTTGATATTTGAAGAAATTATACCTAAAGTGGAAACAAATTTGAATCTTTTTTTCAAAATCTCCTTTATTTCTGGTATATAATCTTAGCATGCATAACATACTTCTCCCTTTTGCTTTAATTATTTTTACAGGTGTTGTTTTCAGGCGATTTAAAATTGGCGAACTTGATGCTAATTTACTCCGCCATGCAATTAATATAACTGTATTGAACATTTTTTTGCCAGCCCTTTGTATTAAGGTCATATACACAACTAAGATAGACATAGAGATGATACTCGTTCCTGCCACTGCATGGATTTCTATAATCTCAGGTATGCTGCTTTCTGCAGTCGTATACACGATTTTAGGTAAAAAGATGCATATAAAACCTTCTGAAAAAGGGGTGCTGATACTTTCATCTGCCTTCGGCAATGTGACATACTTAGGATTGCCTGTGCTTACAGGATTATATGGTTATGAGGCTGCAAGATATGCATTATTTTATGATCTTCTGGCATCAACGCCTCTACTTTGGCTTATTGGTGCGCCAATCGCATCAAGATATGGAGAGAACAAAAAAGTTGAAATCAGAGAATCTCTTAAGACAATAGCCTCCCTGCCGCCAATATGGGCTATATTGATAGGCATTGCACTGAACATAATCAATATTTCGATTCCTACATTTCTACTGGATACACTAGGTATGTTTGGAAATCTTGTTGTTCCTCTGATGATTTTTAGCATTGGACTTGCTCTTACAATTCCAAAGGTAAAGCATGCTTATGTCATAATCCCTGCTTTAATAATAAAGCTTACAATAGTTCCGCTTGTTTCTTTTGTAGCAGCGTATATACTTGGACTAAAAGGCATTGCCCTGGCATCATGCTTTATAGAAGGAGCAATGCCTACTATGGTGTTATCTCTTTTGATTGCAGCGAGATTTAAACTTGATGTGTCCATGTCAGCATTTACAATAGTTGTTTCAACAATTTTTTCTTTCATAACTCTGCCCTTTGCAATCCACATTGCAAGATTTTTGGTTCGCTGATCTTTGATATAATAAGAATTGAAGAACTTTTAACAAATCTGATGAGTAAAGTTAATTCTCTTTATATCCATATTCCGTTTTGCCTTAAAAAATGCATCTACTGCGATTTCTATTCCATACCTTTTAAATCGCAAATCGCAAAGTATTATATAAAGACGCTGTGCAAGGAGATAGAATTGAGAAAAGATGTTGTTGGCAGTCTAACGACTATTTATATAGGCGGAGGCACGCCAACAATTCTTACAGAAAAACAGATCGAAGAACTCTTCAAAACAATAAGTAGTAACTATGAGATTAATACTAATGCAGAGATTACGATTGAGGCAAATCCTCGCACCATTACTGCAGGAAAAACAGAGAAGTTACTCAAATCAGGAATAAACAGGATAAGTATCGGAGTTCAGTCTTTTGTTGATAAGGAGCTTATAACTCTTGGAAGGAGTCATAATGCAGAGGATGCTATTAATGTTGTGAAGGATGTTAGAAGTGTCGGATTTGAAAATATATCCATTGATTTAATTTACGGAATACCTTTCCCAAAATTTCAAATTTCAAATTTCAAATCTCAAATTCAAAACTGGCAATATTCACTCCAAAAAGCTCTTGAATTAAACCCTGAGCACATATCTGTTTATGAACTGACACCTGAGAAGGATACGCCGCTATACGAAGATATAAAAAGTGGAAGATTTGTTATGCATGAAGAAGAAGTCATTGCAGAGATGTATTATAAGGGCATTGACATGTTAAAGGATCACGGATATATTCATTATGAAATATCCAATTTTGCAAAATATGGATATGAATGCAGACATAACCTAAATTACTGGAATAGAGGTGAATACCTCGGCATTGGAGCAGGAGCGCACTCCTTTTTTAATGGCAAGAGAACAGCCATTGTAAGAAATATAAGCCGGTATATTGAAAGTATCAATAAGAACAAGATGCCTATTATGGAAGAACATTATGTAACGGATGAAGAGGCATTAAAAGAATTTATATTTTTAGGCATGAGAAAGACAGATGGAATTGACATGAAAGTTTTGCCTGAACAAAAAAGTACATTGATAAACAAGGCCGTGGAGGATCTGGCATCCCACGGCCTTATTGCAATTGATAATAATCAGTTGAAGCTTACACGAAAAGGTCTTATCCTGAGCAATGAGGTTATCGTGAAGTTAATGTTATAAATAATATAGAATTTCCCCTCGCAATACGAAGCAATACATCTTGATTTTTAGCTATCTTCGAAACGATTTCATTGTATTCTTTTGTATTTAAAACTGCCTTTCTATTTATTTCCATAATTATATCTCCGTTTCTGAGAATACCAAGCGCTGGACTTTCTTCATCTATATTGTTCACCACAACTCCGCTCACTCTTTTTGGGGTATTATACTTTTGCCTGTATTCATCAGTAAGCTCTGTCACAAAAACTCCTTTTAAGACATTATCAAACTGTGCGGCTGATACAACCTGAGGTTCAATTGGCAGTTCTCCTATGGTAACAATTACAGTTTCTGGTTTGCCTTCTCGGACAATCTTTATTTTTGCAGTCTTGCCCGGCTTTGTCGCTGCAACCATATTTCTAAACTGCTGCGTGTTCTCTATCCTTTTGCCGTCGTATTCTATGATAATATCGCCTATCTTAAGGCCGCCCTTTTCAGCAGGCCCACCTTCAGCTATATCCACAAGCAAAACGCCTTTTTCATCCTTAATGTTGAACTGTTTTGCAAGTTCTTGCGTAAGCTCCTGTATTGTTACGCCAAGAAATCCTCTGACAACCCTACCTTGATTCAAGATACTTTCCATTACATTTCTGGCCATATTTGAAGGTATTGCAAAGCCGATTCCTTGATAGCCGCCGGTTGTGCTGAATATTGCTGTATTGACACCAATAAGTTCACCCTTGATATTTGTCAGGGCGCCTCCTGAGTTTCCAGGGTTTATTGCAGCATCGGTCTGTATAAAATCCTCATAATCTGTAATTCCAATACCCGACCTTCCGAGGGCGCTTATTATGCCCATGGTTGTGGTCTGATTTAGCCCATAAGGATTGCCTATTGCGAGAACAACTTCACCCACCTTCAGCTTGTCTGAATCTCCCCATGGTATGGCTGTAAGGCCGATCTCATCAATTTTTATTACAGCAATATCTGTTCTTGTGTCCATGCCTATGACGCGCCCTTTATATTCCTTTCCATTAGGTAATTTTACAAGAATATCTTCAGCGCCTTCTATTACATGGTGGTTTGTGAGAATATAGCCATCGGAGGTTGCAATCACGCCAGAGCCGAGATTGGTCACCCTTCTTTTTTGCGGCGCATGAAAATCCTCCCCAAAGAATCTTCTAAAAAATGGATCATCAAAAAATGGCGGCCGCTGAGTTTTGACTGTTCTGGATGTTGATATGTTTACAACAGAAGGTTTGACCTTTTCTGCAACCTTTGCCATCGCTTCTCCAAACCTTGAAAGCACTTCTGTGGCATCTTTTTCTGACATATCTGCCTGAACTATTGCCGGCAATATAAGGACTGTTATCATTAGGCAGCAAATAATAAGCAATCCAAAAAATCTGGGCCCTCGACTTTTAATGCAGTATTTTGAACAAATAGATATCATATCTCCTCCGATTAATCGTTAAGTTTTCAGTAGTTTAATATCTAATTTTAAAACTCTTTTGGTATCTTTATCAACTTTATATCTGTCATCAAGCCTTAAACCGGCTACCCATACTATATTATTGTTGGAGGTTATAATCGGTATCGCATCTCTTTCATCTCTTGGTATTTTTTCATCGACAAAAAAGTCCTGAAGCTTTTTTCTTTTGCCGAATCCAAAGGGGTGAAAATAATCTCCTTGTAATCGCCCCCTGATTGTTAGCGGAAAATGCGCTTTGTCAGCGTCTATTGCTACATCAGTTTTTCCATTTCCATAAAAAAGCTTTGAATTCAAGTTATGAAATTCGGAGATGTCAGAAATCGAAGATATAATTACCATAGAAGATTCCTTTAACACTAACTCGCCGGGGCGGGCAATAATATATGTGCTGAGCCTTGTTGGCTGTTCTGATGTTATAATTAATGTTGAATATCCTTTTATAACGCGCGTTCCATTAGGAAGATAAATCCTGTCGCCTGATTTTCCTGATTTTATAAGATCAATCATTTCTTCTATATGAATAAAGTTAATGCCGCTAAGCCCTCTGGTTTCGTCAATAGCGCGCCTCAAGACCCTTCTTAATATAATCGTATCCATACCCATAATTGGGATTAAAAAGAGTTCGATAATATTGGCAGTCTTTCTGGTTATCAGCTTCATAAGGGTTTTTGTTACCAGTATCTCAAAATATCTCTCCTCGTCTCTGAAGATATCTGCTGTTCTTGATAGTGTTTTTACTATATCTTTATTGATAGACTGGATTGCTGGGATCATGAGGTGTCTTATTTTATTGCGGAGATATGTATTTTTAAGATTAGATGAATCTACAATAAAACTTATTCCTTCATCTTCAAGGAACTGCTCAATTTCTTTTCTCTCTATTTCGATTAACGGCCTTATTATATGTTTTCTTACAGGTGGAATTCCAGAAAGCCCTGAATGTCCTGCGCCCCTAAAAAGCCTCATAAGGACAGTTTCTGCCTGATCATCGGCATTGTGTCCAACAGCAATTTTAGAGGCAGTATTTTCAAGTGCAATTTCTTCAAGGGCATTGTATCTCAACTTCCTTGCTGCCTCTTGTTTATTAAGTTTTTTTTCCTTTGCATACGAATTGACATTGATAACCCTTGTGAAAAAAGGAATGTCTAATGAACTGCAGAAATCTTTGCAAAAATCTATTTCATAAGGCGTTTCGTTAGGTCTGAGGGTATGGTCAATATATGCGGCTGATAGTTTAATGTTTAATTCAGGTTTAAGTTTGTTAAGAATTGTAACAAGAGATACCGAATCAGGACCGCCAGAAAGTCCGACAAGGACATGGTCATTTTGAAGAATCATCGAGTATTTACGCAGGGTTTTTTTTATCTTGTCAATTGTCTTCATTTAATTATTATACTCTAAAGACCTCGATATAAAAATGCGCTATTGGCAGGGATGATTGTCTTAAGTTACTTAGCTATCATAATCGTAACCATAGATGATGAAGCATGCTGGTGTAGCTTCTGTTTTTGAACCTATGGTCAGATGAAAGAAGCTTGCTTTTTAGGTTATAGTATTAGTTACTGATTAATCAATGGACTCTGACATGCAGGACTACATTGTCATAAAAGGCGCCAGGGAGCATAATCTCAAAAACATCGATATAAAAATCCCACGGGATAAAATAACTGTCATCACAGGCCCTTCTGGTTCAGGGAAATCTTCACTCGCAATGGATACTATCTATGCAGAAGGCCAAAGGAGATATGTTGCGAGTCTCTCTGCATATGCAAGGCAATTTCTTGAACAAATGCAGAAGCCTGAAGTTGATTATATCGAAGGGCTTTCACCTGCAATAGCTATCGACCAGAAAACAATCGCTAAAAGTCCTCGTTCCACTGTGGGAACAATCACAGAGATATACGATTACATGAGGGTTCTTTACACGAGAATCGGCATTCCGTATTGCTATCAATGCGGCTCTCTCATAACTACACAGGACCTGCATAATATCATAAAATCTGTTATTTCATTGCCTGCTGGAACAAGAATTCAGATGCTTGCACCAATCATCAGAGAGAGAAAAGGTGAATATAAAAAAGAGCTACAACAGATGAGGATGGATGGTTTTGTCAGGGCAAGGATTGACGGCAAAATGATGGATTTAACACAGGATATTTCTCTAAAAAAGCAGCAGCGGCATACCATAGAGATAGTAATAGACAGATTTATTATAAAACATTCAATAGAAAGACAGATAAGACAGGCGATAGATATATCCCTCAAATATGCTGATACGGTTATAATAAACCTCATAGATGAAAATAAGGATATTCTGTTCAGCAGAACCCTTGCTTGTTCTAAATGCGGAATCAGTTATCCAGAAATCAATCCAATGCTTTTTTCATTTAACAGTAAGTATGGCGCGTGTCAGCGGTGTAATGGCATTGGATTTGAAGGCATAGTCGAAAACGATCCCTTAACTTTCAGCCCTCAGCCTTCAGACCTTGAAAAAGAGTTAACTCATGTTGCGGCATGCAAAGAATGCAGCGGTATGCGTTTAAGAAAAGAAGCATTGAGCATAAAATTACATAATATGAGCATCGGGGAGTTTGCAGCAATGGCTGTTAAGGATGCAAAAGCCTTTATCGATGGGATAAAGCTTTCCGAGAGAGAAATAGCAATCTCAAAACGGGTTCTTAAAGAAGTAAAAGACAGGCTTTTATTCCTCGACAAGGTAGGTCTTGGCTATCTGACACTAAGCAGGCCTTCTCTGACCCTTTCAGGCGGAGAAGCACAGAGAATAAGGCTGGCAACACAGATTGGTTCATCACTCACAGGAGTCCTTTATGTTCTTGATGAGCCGAGCATTGGACTGCATCCGAGAGACTGCAAAAAACTCCTTAAAAGTCTTTTTTCAATAAGAGATGCAGAAAATACTGTAGTTATTGTTGAACATGATGAGGAAACCATAAGAAGCTCAGACCATGTTATTGACATGGGGCCTGGAGCAGGAAAAAATGGCGGATGGATTATATCAACAGGCTCACCTGCAGATATTATGAAAGACGACTCATCAATCACAGGCAAATACCTTAGTGGCCAATTTACAATTCCTGTTCCTGAAACGCGACGCAAACCAAAAGAGCTTTTGAAGATTGCAGGAGCGTCTGAATTTAACTTAAAAAATATTGATGCATTAATTCCTCTCGGCGTATTTGTCTGTGTAACAGGTCTTTCAGGCTCAGGCAAAAGCACGCTTATTTTCGAGATTTTATATAAAGCGCTCTCAAGGCATATATATAACAGCAGCCTGATTCCAGGCAAGTACAAAAAAATAGACGGCATGGAAAAAATAGATAAGGTGATATGCATTGACCAGTCGCCGTTAGGACGGACTCCGAGATCAAATCCAGCTACATATACAGGAATACTTACAATTATAAGAGATATTTTTTCACAACTCCCTGATTCGAGGATAAGGGGCTACAAGCCGTCGAGATTCAGCTTCAATGTGCCAGGAGGCAGATGTGAGGCATGCCATGGAGATGGTCTTAAAAAAATAGAGATGCATTTTCTGCCGGATGTATATGTGACATGTGATGCATGTAAAGGGAAAAGATATAACAAAGAGACCCTCGATATCTTTTTTAAGGATAAAAATATTTCTGATATACTTGAAATGACAATATCAGAAGCGCTTGAATTTTTCGAATCAATCTCACCTCTGAAACAGTGCCTTAATATACTTGAGGACATGGGAATGGGATATTTAAAATTAGGACAGACTGCTACTACCTTATCAGGTGGCGAAGCACAGCGGCTAAGACTTTCAAAAGAACTCGGCAAAAAAGCTACAGGCAATACTTTATATATTCTTGATGAGCCTACAACAGGACTTCACTTTGTTGACATTCAGAGGCTTCTCAATGTCATTAACAGACTTGTGGATATGGGCAATACAGTTATAGTAATTGAGCACGACCTTGATATTATAAAATCTTCTGACTATATTATTGACCTCGGACCTGAGGGAGGAGAGGAAGGAGGAAGAATTATTGCTACTGGCACGCCAGAAGAAGTAGCAAAAAATAAGGAATCGTATACTGGAAGGTATTTGGCAAAAAAACTCTATGGATAAATTTAGCTCCTCATGCACTATCACTCGTTACTCGCTACTATTGTCCTGCTTACTGCTTACTGCTTACTGCTTACTATCTTCCTGCAGCCCTACTCAAGAAAAGCTCTACAAAGAGACCCGCACTTCTATGTACACTATTGTCTCGATTACGGTATCTTCAGACTCAGAAGAAAAGGCAAAAACAGCAATTGACAGGGCATTTAACGAACTGGACAGGCTTGCAAGGCTTTTTAATTTTTATTCTGAAGACAGCGAAGTATCTATGATTAATAGAAACGCAGGCGAAAAGCCTGTAAAGGTATCTCCTGATACATTGGAAATAATAAATAAGGCGCTTTATGTGTCTGAAAATACAGAAGGCGCATTCGATATTACGGTCGGCCCTGTAGTGCGTCTATGGGATTTTCAAAATAAGGTGCTGCCTGATGAAAAAGCGGTTAAAGAAAAACTCAAGTTCGTGGGATACAAAAATATAATTGTGGATAAGGAAAAATCCATGGTCTTTCTCAAAACAAAAGGGGTGCAGATAGATTTAGGCGGCATTATAAAAGGCTATGCAGCAGACAAGGCAGTGGAGGTTCTTAAAAAGAGTGGGATAAAATCAGGTATTGTTGCTATTGCTGGAGACATAAAAACCTTTGGCAAAAGACCAGATGGAGGGCTGTGGAATGTTGGGATACAAAATCCGAGACAGAAAAGTGACAATGATGAAATTATAGCTGCCATCGGTCTTTCGGATGCGGCAATATCCACATCAGGGGATTATCAGAGATTTTTTATTAAAGACGGCAGAAGGTATCACCATCTCCTCAATCCCAAGACAGGCTATCCTGCTTATGGCTGCCAGAGCGTAACAATAATAACAAAGGATGCTGTATTTACAGATGCCTTTGCAACAGGCATATTTATTTTCGGTCCTGAAAAGAGCATGGATGTCTTAAAGAGATTGGGATTCGATGGAGTTATTGTAGATAAGGATGGTAAAATTCTTGTCACAGAAGGGATAAAAGATAAAATAAAATGGAGTAATGGAGTGATGGAGTAATGCAGATAACGTGTCCTGTCTGTAAAAAGAAGACAACATGGGAAGAAAATCCATGGAGGCCTTTTTGTTCAGAAAGATGCAAGCTGATCGATTTAGGGAAATGGGCATCGGAGGAGTATAAAGTTCCCGGGGAAGAGAAAGAAGAAGAGGAAAAAACAGAGAGGAAAGAAGAACAGAAAAACGAGAATTAAATGGATATATTTAAACACTATAATCACCAAATCTTTGAAACCCATCAAAATCCAGATGCGCGGGAAGAAAGTTTTTATGGCGTTCTTTCTAACTTTCTTTATCAATTTCAATCTGAAATCTTAAATCTAAAATCTGAAATCCATATAACCACCCTGCCTAAAAAAACCGAGGCAGGAAGCCCTGACTTCAAAATTACACAAAGGCTAAATACCATCGGCTACATTGAGGCAAAAAAACCGCTTGAAGATTTAGATAAAATTGAAGACAGCCCGCAACTCAAAAGATATAGAGAGACCTTTCCAAATCTGATACTTACAAATTTTCTTGAATTCAGGCTTTATAGAAACGGAGAACTTGTTCAAAAAACCGAGGTTGCAAGGGAATTAATCTTCAGGCAAGTAAAAACCACCCCGCCCTTTGAAAACAAAGAGGCATTTTTGCAGTTAATAGAAACTTTTTCTACATTTAACGCTCCATCTATTACATCTTCAGAAGACCTTGCAGAGGCGCTGGCAAAAAAGACTGCATTTTTGAGAGATAATATAGGGGAAAACTTTAATACCGATTTAGAGGGGTTCTATACAGCGTTTAAAGACTATTTAATCCCATCTTTAACAAAAGAACAGTTTGCAGATATTTATGCACAGACTGTTACATATGGCCTTTTTATCGCGAGAATAAGGGCAAACAATGGCATCCAGAGTTTTTCCAGAGAAACAGCAGCTAACTTTATACCTGCAACTATAGGATTTCTTCATGATGTATTTCAGTTTATATCCTTCGGACAACTTCCAATCGCACTTAAATGGATGATTGACGATATAACAGAGATATTAAGGGCATCCGATATGAAATCAATTGTAAAAAGTCTATATACAGAGCATGACCCTATCATACATTTTTATGAGACATTTTTAAGCATCTATGACCCTCGATTAAGGGAAAAGGCAGGCGTTTATTACACACCATTGCCTGTGGTTGAATTTATTGTCAGGGCAGTAAATACTCTTTTAAAAGAAAGATTCTATCTTAAAGATGGACTCGCTGATAAACCTGTAACGCTCCTTGACCCTGCCTCCGGAACTACGACATTTCTGGTCTCTGCAATCTCAACAGTATTGAATGAGATTAAAGAAAAATACGGCGATGGACTCGTAAAGGGAAGAATTGAAGATCATATCCTGAATAATTTTTATGGTTTTGAATTGCTTATGGCGCCTTATGCCATAGGACATTTAAAGCTGAATATCTTTTTATCGGAATTTGGTTATATAATGCCTGAAGATAAACGGTTCAAGCTGTATCTAACAAATACCCTGGATTTTAAAGAGCTTGAGCAGTTAAGCATACCTATTCTGAGTTCCCTTTCAAAAGAATCCCATCTCGCTGGTGAGGTCAAAAGAGACACGAAAATATTATGTTTGCTCGGCAACCCACCCTATTCTTCATCAATGAAGGATAGAACCGATTTTAGCAAAGAGGCGATGAAACTCTACACCATTGGGCTCGGCGTTGAAAACGAGAGAAAAAAAGGAGTCATGCAGGATGATTACATTCATTTCCTGAGATTCGCACATTATAAAATAGAGCAATCAGGCAGAGGCATCATAGGCTTTATCACAAACAATTCATATCTGGACGGCCTTATTCACAGGCAGATGCGCAGCAGCCTTCTTCTGACATTTGATGAGATATATATCCTGAATCTTCATGGAAATTCACGAATAAGGGAAAAGTGTCCTGATGGGAGCAAGGATGAAAATGTCTTTGACATACAACAAGGAGTGGCTATTTCCATATTTGTAAAACATGATTCAGAAAAGAGTTCTGAATATGGAAGGGTATTTTATTGCGATGTCTATGGTCTCCGAGAAAATAAATTCAAGTTCTTAGATGCCAATCAACTTAAAACGATAAAGTGGGAAAGACTTAAACCTTCTCGTCCATACTATTTCTTTGTTCCAAAAGCTGATGGCAAACTGCAAAAGGAATATTCAGAATTTCTATCGGTTACAGAGATATTTAAA
>JBBISP010000001.1:47855-97670 GCA_037441185.1 Nitrospirota bacterium
CTATACCTCTATCAAAAGACCCCCAGCCCCAGAAAGAGATTTCAGTTTAACGGCCATGTGGCTGAGCCGCCAGCAGAATATCTTATACGAATCTCCAATCTTTCAGAGAATTTTATTGAATTTATCACGCAAAAATATAACAAGGAATTTGCATCTGATGGCAAAGGTGATTTAAAGAAAACCATTGGTACAGAAGATATCCTTGCATACATCTATGCTGTCCTTTACTCAAAAAATTATAGAGAAAGATACCGTGACTTCTTAAAGACAGACTTTCCAAGAATACCATTTGCCGATTTCGGAGAGTTTAAAAGGCTTTCTGAATTAGGCTCTGAACTCATCGCTCTGCATACCATGAAACATCCTTCTATTAATGAAACGACAGTAAAGTTTCCAATAGCAGGAGAAAATATAGTTAAGCAGGCAAGATATGATTCGGACAATAAAAGGATATTTATCAATGAGGAACAATATTTCGAGGGAATCGAGGAATCCCTCTGGAATTATCTTATCGGCGGCTATCAGGTATTGGACAGGTGGTTAAAATATCGCATTGGCAGAAGTCTTGACAATGAGGATATAATTTATTTTATGAAAATTGCGAAGGCAATTGAAGAAACAATCAAGATAGAGGAGGCATTATGACAAGGATTATTGTAACAGGTGCAACAGGAAGGATGGGGAGCAGGATTACTGCCCTTTCAAAGGATTATCATGATTTAAAACTTGTGGGAGCAACCGAAACGAAGGGACATGAAGCAGTAGGTAAAGATATTGGACATCTTGTTGGAACTGGTGAAATGAATGTAAAACTAACAGACAAACTTGAAGACATTATTGATGGTGCTGATGTAATTATTGATTTTACATCTATTAATGCGACCCTGCAGCATATAAAGCTTGCATCAGAGAAGAAAAAGGCAATGGTAATCGGAACAACAGGATTCTCAAAACAAGAACTGGAGCCGATAAAAGAATTTTCAAAAAACACCCCCATAGTTCTTGCCCCAAATATGAGCGTTGGCGTTAATCTTCTTCTTAAAGTTTTGCAGGATATTGCAAGGGTTTTAGGCGATGACTATGACATTGAAATAGTAGAGGCTCACCACAGATTGAAAAAAGATGCTCCAAGCGGCACAGCAATGAAGATGGCGCAGGTAATTGCAGATGCAGTCAACAGAAATCTTGACGATGTTGCTGTTTATACAAGAAAAGGACTAATTGGGGAAAGGACAAAGAAGGAAATCGGCATTCAGACACTGAGGGGCGGGGATGTTGTTGGTGAACATACTGTATTCTTTTACGGATTAGGAGAACGGATTGAGATTACGCACAAGGCATCCAGCAGGGATACATTTGCAAGGGGCGCATTAAAGGCGGCATTATGGATTGCCGGTCATAAACCAGGACTTTATGACATGCAGGATGTTTTGGGATTAAAATAATTTTAGGGTGTATGGTTCAATTTCTTTGGCAAAGAAATTGAACCATATAGCCAATTTTAGACAACGCTATAAAGAGAGATAGAGCTTTCTTTTAGAATCTCACCTCTAATTCCAATAACCACCTCATTTAAAGTGGTATCCTTTCCGGATGCACTGAGCACTTCTTTTGCTATATTGATTAAACCTCCACAGCAAGGCACCTCCATCCGAACAACTGTTATGCTCTGTATTGAGTTTTCTTTGAATATCTCAGTCAGCTTTTCATAATATAACTGCGCATCATCCAGTTTCGGGCATGCGATAATAAGTTTTTTGCCTTTTATGAATCTGCTGTGAAAATTTATGGTCGAAAAGGCTGTGCAGTCTGCTGCTAATAGCAGGTCAGCATTTTGCAGATAAGGCGCATTGATAGGGATAAGCCTTAGCTGAATAGGCCAGTTTGTCAGTTCAGGCGCTACATCTGCTGAGGTTTGACAACTAAACTTTCTTTCCGTGAAATCTACAGTAATTGAACCAGGACATCCGCAGGGTTCATTTTTGGTTGATGCCTGCTTTTTTCTCATTTCATGAACATGCCTTTCTGTCTCTATTTCGTCAAAGGAATCGGCCTCTCTCTGTATAAGAGTTAAAGCTCCTGTAGGACAACTGCCTATGCAGGCGCCTAATCCATCACAATATATTTCTTTTATAAGCTTTGCCTTGCCGTTTATAATCTGCAGCGCTGCCTCTGCGCAGTCAACTACACACTGCCCACAACCATTACACTTATCTTCATCGATACTTATTATGTCTCTTTTAGCCATTTAGCCCCCCTTAAGCTTTTTTTCTCATGCTTTAAGCATAAAGTATATCTAAATGGCATTTCTATGATTTAAATCATTTCTCTAAAATTTTTACTTTCATCTCTATCCGTTCAATCGGATTATCATTGCTGTCTCTTTTCTGACTTACTATCTTATCCGCTGCTTCAATTCCTGAAACAATCTCGCCAAAAACAGTATATTGCCTGTCCAGGAAAAATGCATCTGCTACGCATATGAAAAATTGTGAGCCAGCACTGTCAGGATGTGCGGCCCTTGCCATCGAAAGTATCCCTCTCTTGTGCGGCTTTGCGTTAAATTCAGCTTTTATGCTGTAACCAGGGCCGCCCATTCCATGCTTTGATTTGTCAGGGTCTTTTGAGTTTGGATCTCCGCCCTGAATCATAAATCCTGGTATTACGCGATGAAAGGTTGTTCCGTCGTAGAATCCCTTTTTCGCAAGTTCAATGAAATTGTTAACATGATTTGGCGCTACATCAGGGAAAAATTTGAGTTCGATATTTCCAAATTTTGTCTCGATAACAGCTTTCGTCTCGCTCATTTTTTTAATCTCCTCTTTTGTAAAATTTTTGTGTCTTGTCTCAGCATATGCAGAGACGCTGACCAGCAGCATTAAAACAAAAATAAAGAATACCTTTAAATGTTTCATATAGCCTCCATTTTTTTGTGCTAAAGTTTATTGTTAAAGTGCTGACCTCTCAATCCTGACATCAAGGTCTATTTCTTTTAGGATTGACGCTACATGTTCGCATCTTTCTTTAGGCCCTGTGTAGCAGATAGCTTCGCCTTTATTATGAGCTTCCAGAGTGATTGATGCTGCCTTTTTCATACTGCATTTTATTGCCTTTATGATCTGTAGGATTACCGCATTAAATGTGTGCCAGTCATCATTTAAGAGGATGGTATTCCACGGCTCTATTACAATGGTGGATGAATATTCAAGCACAGAGGTTTCTGTTTCATTTTCGATTAAAATGTTGTCCATATGCTTATTCCAAATCTTATTGGTATATCATATTTTGGTTCAAATAAATAAAGCTCTCTGCTTTTTATCAATAGATATGGATATTGTATCTCACCGAGCGGGCGAATTGTTTTACCAAAAACCTCACCTGCCACTGTTATTTCCCTGCCTTGAGAATAAATAGCAGTATCAATGTAGCCATCGTAAAAGATTATAAATCTTCCATGCGATATATCAGTTATTTCAGGTCTGCCGCGATAATCAAGATTTTTTTGAAGAACCTCGATATATGTTCCATCTTCTGTATTTTTTGAACTAATAATAATCCCTCCGAGGATAACAAACTTTCCCTTATACGCATCAGGGTTTTTAATGAGGGTAATTGCAGGTATTTCTTCAGACCTCTCTCTTATTTCTTTAGGCACAACATGAGCACAGCCCATAATGAAAAATATAAGTGCAGCCATTAATGCTATAGATATTAATGGCTTCATAAGTAATTATACCTCCCTAAAACAGATTTAGAACATTTTAGAAATAAAGAAACTCCTTCTGGTTAAAAGGTTTCAGATGATATAAAATATCACCTACGAGGTTAAAAGAAAAACCAAAAGGGTGTAATAGAATGATACAAGAAACAATATTTCTTTTCAAGTTGGAGACGACAAAAGAAGTATTAACGTCACGGATCGGCTTAGCATTATTTGCAGAATACAATCACGGCATAGGCTTAAAGAAGTTAACGGACAAGCATTTATCAGCGCCTTGCAGCAATAGAGAATTTAAGCCTTCAGTATTTGTTAGCAGTATAGTATTGATGTTACAAGGCGGCGGCAGGAGTTTTGGGAATTAAAGAGCGATGAAGGAAGAATCTGACGGCCTTGACCTCAGTCAGCACGGCGAGAGCGGTTATCCTATGTAAAACAATATATTCTAGGATTCCGGAAACCTAGCTTTATATTCAAAGCATGCCTTACGCTTATAATCTTGACTTGTAACATATCTTTTAGTACCCTTTGTTTAGGATAATCATTTCTTTGTATAAACTCTTTTGCCTATTCAAAGGAGGCTTCTATGATCTCACTTGAAATCAATGGAAAGAAATATAAGCTGGAAGTAAGCCCGGATACGCCCCTTTTATGGGCGATAAGGGATCACATTGGGCTGATAGGCACAAAATTTGGCTGTGGGATAGCACAATGCGGGGCATGCACTGTACTTATTGATGGAAAGGCTGAACGTTCATGTCAAACTCTGGTACAGAATGTTAAAGGGAAAAAGATAATGACTATAGAAGGGATTTCAGAAAACCATCCTGTGAAAAAGGCATGGATTATCGAGGATGTACCGCAGTGTGGTTACTGTCAGTCAGGACAGATACTTCAGGCTGTTTCGCTTCTGAATGAGAAGCCGAATCCAAGTGATGGGGATATAGACGAATTCATGTCGGGATGTATATGCAGATGCGGCACATACCAGCGCATCAGGAGCGCTATCCATCTCGCTTCTAAGCTTATGAAGCAGGGGAGGAAAAAATGAGCAATATCATTAATATAAGCAGGCGTGAATTTATCAAAACAGGAGCGCTCATCGGCGGCGGACTGCTTTTGGGGTTCTCTGTTCCCTTTTCAGCAGGGGCGCTGGTAAAAAAATCCGCTAAAATTTTTGCACCTAATGCATTCATCAGGATTGGAACGGACGATATCATTACAATTATCGTAAATAAATCTGAGATGGGACAGGGAGTATACACATCTCTCCCCATGCTCATTGCTGAAGAGTTGGAATGTGATCTATCAAAGGTCAAGATCGAATCTGCCCCTGTTGACCCGGCATATAACCACACCGAGTGGGGGCCTGTTCAGGGCACTGGTGGAAGCTCGAGTGTTCGTTCTACATGGGTTCAGTTCAGAAAGGCTGGGGCAGCTGCGCGCATGATGCTGATAACGGCAGCAGCTAATACGTGGAAGGTAAATTCTTTGGAATGTCGCGCTGAAAAGGGATTTGTTGTTCATGATAAAACAAAGAAGAAGCTCTCCTTTGGATCGCTTGCTGAAAAGGCATCCCGCCTCAAGCCACCCAAGGACGCTCCTCTCAAACAGCCACAGGATTTTAGGGTTATCGGGAAACATACAAAACGCCTTGATACACCTGAGAAGGTAAACGGAACGGCGATCTTCGGGATCGATAAAAAGGTTCCGGGAATGCTCGCAGCGGTAATTGCACGCTCACCTGTATTCGGCGGGAAGATAAAGAGCTTCAATGATGAAAAGACAAGAAAGATACCCGGAGTAAAAGATGTGGTACAGATTCCATCAGGCATCGCAGTAGTTGCAAAAGATTTCTGGTCAGCCCATAAAGGCGTCGAAGCGCTTGACATAAAATGGGATGAAGGTGAAAATGCAAAACTTTCGACCGAAACAATGCGCTCAGACTATGCAGCCCTCGCAAAGACACCAGGAGCTGTGGCAAGGAAGGAAGGTGATGCCCAGCAGGAATTCATGAAAGCTTCCAAGCAGATAACCGCAGAATATGAGGTTCCCTATCTTGCCCATGCTACGATGGAGACTCTGAATTGTCTCATTAACTTCAGGGATGATAAATGCGATATATGGACAGGCACACAGTTCCAGACTGCAGACAGAGATGCAGCAGTTGCTATTTTAGGGCTGAAGCCGGAGAATGTGCATCTTCATACAACCTTTCTCGGCGGAGGATTTGGAAGGCGTGCAAATCCAAGCTCTGATTTTGTTTCTGAGACAGCTCATGTCGCAAAGGCGATAAAAAAACCTGTAAAGGTGATATGGACCCGCGAGGATGATATTCAAGGAGGATATTATCGGCCTATGTGGTATGACAGGTGCTCCGCGGGTCTTGACGAAAAAGGGAACCTGACTTCCTGGCTACATACCATCGTTGGACAGTCTATCATTGCCGGAACTCCGTTCGAGAAGATGCTCATAATGCATGGCATAGATGAAACATCTGTGGAAGGAGCAAAAGACATCCCCTATAATATTCCCAATATCTATGTGGATCTCCACACTCCTCAGATAAAAGTGCCGGTGCTATGGTGGCGCTCTGTGGGCCATTCTCATACAGCCTTTGTAGTGGAGTCATTTATTGACGAGGTGGCACACGCATCTAATAAAGATCCCTATGAATTTAGAAGAATGCTTCTTAACAGCCATCCAAGACATAAGGCTGTTTTAGAACTTGCTGCTGAGAAAGCAGGCTGGAGCAGACCTATTGAAAAGGGAAGGGGAAGAGGCATTGCGTTACACAAATCATTCGGAAGTTTCATAGCGCAGACTGCAGAGGTTTCTGTTGAGAAATCAGGTGAAGTCCGTGTGCACAAAGTGGTATGTACAATTGACTGCGGCAGGGTTGTGAATCCCGCTACTATTGAGGCACAGATGGAATCAGGTATTGTATTTGGCCTCTCTGCTGCACTCTTTGGCGCAATCACACTCAAAAATGGCAGAGTAGAGCAATCTAATTTCCATGACTATCCAATGTTACGCATGAAGGATATGCCAAAAGTAGAAGTTCATATTGTTAAAAGCGATGAACCACCCCAGGGAGTTGGGGAGCCAGGCGTTCCTCCAATCGCTCCTGCAGTATGTAACGCTATTTTTGCTCTGACTGAAAAACGCATAAGACGTCTTCCAATAGACATAAACGAACTAAAAGGGATATAACAGAAAAGTTTATGGAGATATGCGAAGAAATCCTGAGGCTTAAAAAAGAGGGCAGGGCTTCTGCTTTGGCCACGATTGTTGAGTGCATTGGCTCTTCACCACAGAAACAAGGTGCAAAAATGCTTGTGAGAGATGATGGCTCGGTTTTGGGCACAATGGGAGGCGGTTGTCTTGAGGCAGAGGTTATCCAGTCCTCATTAATGACTATTAAGGATGCTTCTCCCAGAACAATGCCTTTCGAGCTTACTGAGAGACACGGCAGTCTTGTCTGCGGCGGGAAAGTACTGGTTTACATCGAGCCGATAATCCCCGAACCCGCCCTTGTAATCCTTGGCGCCGGACATGTCGGAAGTGCATTATCGGGACTCGCAAAGTTTTCAGGATTCAGGGTCACGGTAGTTGACGACAGGGAAGAGTATGCAAACAAAGAGAACATCCCTGACGCAGATAAGATTATCATCAATGATTTTGACTCGGTCTTTGAAAAACATTTTATAGATACATGCGATTATATTGTGATAGCAACCCGCGGCCATAATCATGATCTGGAGGCGTTAAAGTCAGCCTTAAGGACAAATGCCCGATATATCGGCCTGTTGGGAAGCAGACGGAAAAAGGCCCTGCTTTTTAAGACATTGGCGGGTGAAGGATTTTCACAGGATGATATTAACAGGATAATAACCCCCGTTGGATTGGCAATAGGCTCTGTAACACCAGAAGAAATAGCTGTCAGCATAATGGCGCAAATGATACAGATCAGGAGGCAGGATGGCGGTAAGGGTGTCGGCGATTCTTCTTGCAGCAGGCTCGGCGAGAAGGATGGGCCGGATAAAACAGCTTCTTCCTTTAGTTGAAGGCACCGTAATCAGTCGCTGCATCGATTCTATAATCTCAGCCGGGATAAAGGATATAATCGCAGTCATTGGTTCTGACAGCGAAGAAATCAGAAAAGAAATTGAGCGTCTGCCGGTAAGGATTGCCGTCAACAAAATGCCCGAAAGTGAGATGGCGGAGTCTGTAAGGACGGGCTTTAAAATGATTGACGACTCTTCAACAGGTGTTCTTATATGTCTCTCCGACCATCCCATGGTTTCTCCTGATACTCTTAAAAAACTTATTGATAAACATATTGAAGAGCCTGATAAGATACTTATTCCTTATTATAATCTTCAGCGTGGACATCCGACACTTTTCCCGAAGCTGCTGGTGAAAGATACGTTTGAAGGTCTTAATCTCAGGGAGATAATAAAAAGAAATCCTGAAAAAACGATATATATTGATGTTTCTGATGAAGGAGTGGTGCTTGATATGGATACTGTGGAAGACTATAAGGAAATATTAAAAAGACAGTCTGTCTAAAATAATATCCTAATAGAATATTAGTAACAACTTGCAATATTTTTTAAGACTCTTTCCCTTAATTTTTGAGGTGGCTCCATCTGTAACAGGATCTTCCCGTCATCCAGGACAGGAATTAGGACATCCTCCATTATTCCATTACATTTTTTTGCATTTTCCAGCTCTTTATGGCAAACATGTTTTTCTTTATTATTAGGCGCAATCTTTCTGTTTCCGCATTTCCGGCAGGTAAGCATTCTTTTGCTGCCTGACCATTTTCCCCTTTTTGCGACAGGTTGGCCTTCAACCTCCATTATATCCATTGCATAATCAACAACAGGCGCATTGCTGATAGATGTGCCAATCCCGTATCCGTCAACCAAAGGATTTAGTTCCGGCACGTCATGTTCTTTTATGCCTCCGCTAACATAAAACTTTACATGCTTGAATCCTCTGAGATCAAGCTCCCACCTGCATTCCTCGAGTATTCTGTAAAAATCACCTCGCCTTGATGAAGGAGTATCAAACCTTACTGCAAATAATTTTTTGCCCAATGCATTGGCAATGTTCAGACATTCGAATTTTTCATCGAGGAATGTGTCTATCAATGAAACGCGCTTGAGTTTGGGTTCTATTACCTCATCATAGGCTTTAGTGGCATCAACAGTTGAACCGAAACAGATGATCAGCGCATGAGGCATTGTCCCCATAGGGTCTTCTCCGATTATCTCAGCGGACTTTATTACTGATACGCCGTCACATCCTCCTACATAGGCATTTCGCTCAATCATCGGCGCAAGTATTGGGTGCATCCTCCTTGCGCCAAAACTTATAAGCGCTCTTTCTCCTACAAGTTTTTTGAATCTTGCTGCTTTAGTTGCTACCCCAGATGCCTGGCATATAAGGCCGAGAATTGCAGTCTCATACACGCAGAAATCCTGATATCTGCCTTCTATTTCCATTACAGGCTCGTAGGGATAAAATACAGTGCCTTCTTTCATAGCCCTTACTTTTATCGGGAGATTTTTCATGAGGTATATCGCCTCTTCGAGTCCTGTGAACAATGCCCATTTCCATTCTTCAGGGAGGTTCTTTGCAATAAATTCAGCCTTAACAACAGGGTTTATTCCCTTTGCCTTAAGAATTCGCATAGTTCTGTCAAAATATACATCTGTTATTTTCCCTTTAAGGACATCTTCAGGATCTGCAGTATGAAACATCAACTCCTCCTTTAGACTATCTTCACTCCCATTACATTTTTCATAATCCTTAAGGCAGCATCGTGATCTTGTTTTTCGATGCCTGCAACCCCGTCTTCAACAACAGAGACATTATATCCCCGTAAGACTGCATCAGAAGCAGTAAACATAATGCATATATGGGTAACGCATCCTGTGAGCCTTAGATTTTCTATGCCGGATTTTTTAAGTGTCTCATCAAGCCTTGTGTTATAAAAGCCTGAGTAGGAAGTTTTTTCTATGATTACATCACCTTTTTGCGGTTTCAGTTCATCTATAATCTGTGCGCCCTTTGTACCAATGACTGCATGAGGAGGCCAATTGAATTTGCTGAACTCCTTATCATTTGGATCATGCGTATCGCAGACATAAATAACAGCGTTTCCTTCTTGCCGTGCCTTAGCTATCTCACGCTGTATGTTAGGGACTATCTTTCTGGTGTCAGGCACTTCGAGCGGAGAACCGGGAAGGACAAAATCATTCAGCATATCAATTATAAGTAGTGCGGTTTTAGACATTATAAATCTTCCTCCTATGCCATATATAAACATTGGATTGCTTCTAAAATTTACTTTTCAATGATAAGATTTGTCTTGACGCTTTTAACTCCTCGTGCATTATTTGCAATTTCAATCAGCCTTTCTTTGGCATGTTTGTTGGGAACTGTTCCTGTGAGTGTTACATGTCCTCTGAATGAATCAACGTTTATTTTCAGATATTTGAGTTGAGGGCTCTCGATGATCTTCATATTAATTGCCGCAGTGATTGCGGAATCATCAACAATTTCACCAGCAGTTCTGCCTGTTAAAGAGGCGCAACCCGAACTTACCAATATAATCAGAATAAAGAAAAACATAATTCTCTTCATAATTTAACCACCTCCTTTATATTTCTATTTTGACTTCAATTTCAGATAGTCTGTCAAGATGGAGCGTTTCCATAAGTCACTTTTATCACAATAATTATAAGCTGTCAAGAAATATAGAAGCCCAATGTAAAATAGCAAATCTTTTCAAAAAGAAGTTGGATGTGGTGAACTAAGGGATAATCGCATATTTTATACCATCACCGTTTGACAGCTTTTTGAGAGCAGTATAAAGGTCTTTTAAAGAGTATTTGCCGCTTATTAAAGGTGAAACATTAAGTGTATCCTTCAGGAGTTTCCATGCTGTTTTTACATCCTGCGGAGTGAAATGAAACACCCCTTTTATAGTTAGTTCATCATAATGCAATCTGTATGTATCATATGTTATGCTTGTTCCTTTTTTTACGCCTCCAAATAGTATAACTGTTCCTCCTCGCCGGACATAATTTACTGCACTCTCCCATACATCTAATTGGCCTGTGCATTCAAAAACAAAATCAACTCCAACGCCGTCTGTATAATAATTGATGACAGATATGAGTTCTGACGGCATTGCAGTAATATCAGCGCCAAAGTTTTTTGCAGCGGTGAGTTTTTCATGTTTGTGTCCGACAACAATAACATCTGCCCCTTTTATCTTTAATAGTGACAGGTGAAGGAATCCTATTGGACCTGTGCCAATTATCAGAACCTTATCGCCTTTTTTTATATTTAATCCGCGCATTCCATGAACAACACACGACAAAGGTTCAAGAAATGCAGCATCTTCGAAGCTCAAATCTGGAGGTTTATGAAAAAGATTTTGTTTTACAATATGGGCCGGCAGCAGAATGTATTCAGCAAATGCTCCTAATGCTTTTGTGTCCATGATATTTTCGCATAAATTGTAAAGTTTTTTATTACAGAATTTGCACTTTAGACATGGAGCGCTGTGAACAGCCATTATCTCATCGCCTTCTTTAAATCCCTTCACCCCTTTGCCAATTTCTGCAATTACCCCTGAAAATTCGTGTCCGAATACTCCTGGCATTGGTATCATGGGATGGCCTCTCAGGAATGCCTTTAAATCTGTGCCGCAGGTGAGAGCAGCCTTTACCTTTACAAGAACCTCGCCGTATTTGAGTTGAGGCAAAGGGAATTCTTTTAGTTCAATCAGTCCAGGTCTTATTAAATAGCTTGCAATCATTAGTTGAATTTCAATTTTCCACCAAATAATTGTCCTAAAATAGCAGCTATTACAAAAAGCGGTATGAATTTATAATCAGTGTTAGTGATGATTCTTATAAGGATTATAAATGGTATCGGCACATGGATGTACATAAACCACTTAAAAGAATACTTTGTTGAACGACTTCTTAAATAACCAAATGGAAGATGAACTAAAAAAGTAAAAAGAGTTATCAGCAATACCAATGACATAATGAATTATAGATTAGCCTTTGCATTTTTCACAATATCCAAATATTTCCAGAGAATGTCTTATGCCTTTGAAGTCTTCTTTTTGGCATATTTCATCTTGCAGCATTTCAAGGGTAGGGGAGTAAAATTCTATGACCTTTCCGCATTTTGTACAGATCAGGTGGTCATGGTGTTTGTCTGTTGAAACTCTCTCATAGTGGGCATGCCTATCTATTCTTTCGACCTCCTCTATGAAACCGCTTTCTATTAAAAGGGGTATTGTTCTGTAAACAGATGCCCGGGAGACCTTTGAGCCTTTTGTTTTAAGGCGGATAAATAATTCTTCAGGGTCAAAATGTGTTTTCATGTCGAGAACTTCGCTGAGGATTTCATTGCGCTCTTTTGTTAACTTGAGATCTTTAGTTAACAAAAATTCCTTGAATTTTTGTTTTTCCATAACTCCTCCTCGCATTATCTATCGCCTCTTTTCTAATTATAAGCTTACATCAAAATATCTCAGCATCCAGTTCAAGAGTCCACCGAATATAAATGCTGCTGGAAATACTATGCCTATAATCCAGAAGGCTGTTTTTAGACCTCTTTCTTTTATAATCATAAAGAAATTTGCAAGACACGGCACAAATAGGGTAATTGTGACAAGGCTTACGACAGATTGCACAGGCGTTAAAAGGCCTTCCTGAGACATTGCAAACAGACCTGCTGCGCCGTAATCCCTTCTCAGAAAACCGAGTATAAACGCCTCTGTTGTTTTTTCAGGAAGTCCGAGAAGGTTTACAATCACAGGGGATGTAATCCTTTCGAGAAAAACAAGAAGATTAAATTTGTGAAGAATAAAGAGTATAAGGGTTCCGAGAATGAATAGAGGAACTGCCTCTTTCAGATACCACTCTATCCTGCCGAGGGTTTTAACAAATATATTCATAATGTTTGGCAGCCTTATCGGAGGTATTTCGAGAAAGAACTCTGTTTTTTCACCAGACACGATTTTTGATGCTAAAAAACCAGAGATAAGGAGGACTACAAGAATGCTCAATATCCATATAACTGTTGCCTTTAGTGAAAGAGCGCTTAGCATGCCGAGTATTACGCCTAACTGTGCAGAGCATGGTATGGCAAGAGCTAAAAGGAATGTTGTTATTATGCGATCTCTTTTAGTCTCAAGAATTCTTGATGTCATAACTGCCATCGTACCGCATCCAAGTCCAAGCACCATTGGCAGCACTGCCTTGCCGTTCAGTCCCATGATATTAAACAATCTGTTGCTCATAATCGCAAGCCTCGGAAGGTATCCGCTGTCTTCAAGAAGCGCAAATGCGACAAAAAAAGTAGCAGTAATGGGAAGTATGATTGCAATGGCGTATGTCATTGCTACTGTTATGATTCCATATTCTCCCACAAGCAGTTCCTGAATTATTTCGATAGGAATGATGAGTTTAACCGCCTTTGTTGCGGCAGGGTTGATATATTCATTAAAAATATTTTCTTCTATAAGATCCACAAGGGTTCCTGCTCCAAAAACTCCCACAAACTCATAAAAACCATATAAGACAGCTAATAAAACAGGAATGCCATAAATTGGATGCATACTGATAGCGCCGATGAAGCTTAATAATTTCCACTCCTCTGCGTTGTGCCTTTTTAGCACCTTATTGGTTATTTCTTCAGCAACCTCTATCCTTGTCTTGTTTATCAAATATCCCACAGGCTCTTTGAGTTTTAATTTGCATTCATCCCTGTAAAATTCTATCTCTGAAAGCGTTTTATCAGTAATATTTGCCTTTAGCCAATCCCTGAGACTTTCATCCTCTGACAATATCATCAATGAAAGAGAGCGTTTCGAAATATTTGTTGTCGGAAGGAGTACGGATATTTTTTCGATATATTCTTCAATTACAGAATCGTATGTTATTTTGATTTTTGGCATTTTTGGAGTTGATATTGCTTCCTTTAATTCCTTTATGCCTTTTCTCTGGGGAGCTATGGTATTGATTATATTTATGCCCAGAATGCTCTTGAGATTTTCTATATCAATAGAAACCCCTTTATCCATTGCTTCATCAATCATATTGAGATCGAGTATCATCGGAATGCCCATTTCTGCAAGTTGAAGCGTTATAAGGAGTGTTCTTTTTAAATTTTTTGCATCACCTATCTGCACTGCTGATGACGGCGCTTCTGTCAATAATATATCTCTTGTGACCTTTTCATCTTCGCTCATTGGAATAAGACTGTTAACCCCAGGTGTGTCAATGAGCAAAAACCTCTTTCCATCGAGGGAGATGTTGCCTTGAATTATTTCAACCGTAGTTCCAGGATAGTTTGATACTGTTACATATTTGCCTGTGAGCAAGCCGAATATTGCGCTTTTGCCTACATTTGGATTGCCGATTAAAACTATTTTTTCGAAATGGCTAATCTTTTTTTTTGATTTTTGTGAGTGGTCGCGCAAGCATGCCTCTATTGCAAATTAATATCAATTGCATCTTAATCCAAATTGCAAATTATTTTCAAGCTTGAATCTTATTTATCGCATTTTGTATTCTTAATTGAAACATGAGAAAAAAGAATATTATAATAAAATTTCTGATAATTTTATGTCTCTTAGGAGTCATTAAAGGTCAGACTTTTGCTGAACAAGCCAACAGTGAGCCCAAGTCAGCAACCATAAAGATAGGCAGGCATCAGGACTTTATCAGGATTGTTTTTTCTACAACCAACGACTATGTCCAGAATTCATCTGTAGTGATCACAGGCAACATCATTAAAATTGATTTCAGGTCGCCTGTTGTTTTCAAATTGATTCAAAAGAATGCAGAAAAAAGCATTCTGAAAAATAGCGCTCCTATTGAGATAACAGGCGGCATTAGTATAGCAGCAAAAGACAGCAGTTGTGCGCTTACCGTTGAAAATCTTAATACTATAAAAGTCTTAAAGCTGACAAAACCAGCAAGACTTGTTGTAGATGCATATATTGGCAGGTCTGCTAAAGAAATTCCTGATATGAAAACCTCAAGTGATGAACCTGTTGATGTGAATTCTGTCCAGTTTAATTTTTTTATGCTCGATGCCGGTCATGGAGGATATGACAGCGGCATTCGGGGCAAGAGTTTTGCAGAGAAAGACTTTACTTTAGCATTTGCCAAAGAATTTGCTGATATTCTCGCTAAAGCAAGAAAGAAGGCGCTTCTTACAAGAAAAAACGATCAGGTGCTTTCTATAAATGAGAGAATTAAATTTGTAAATCAAAAGTCTCCTGATGTTTTTATCAGCATTCATGTATCTTCAGGAAGTGAATTCAGCATTTATATCTCTGATAAAATCAGACATCAGAATGAAAAAAATATTTCAGAAGCTAATATGCAGACCAGCGCTTCAAAACAACATGTAAATATCGATATTGATGTCATTGCAAAGGCGATAGAGCAAAATATCAGGACAGAGTTAGGAATAAATGGAATAAATGTCAGATACGAAAAGTTGCAGGCGCCGATTATAGCGCGTGTTAATGCGCCTGCTTTTTTAATTGAGCTGCCTAATCCTGATAATTTTACTTATGATAAGAGGATTACGGAAAAAATAATAAATGCCATACTAAAGGGGCTTTTGCATTCATTAAAGGGGTAGGATTAAGGTGTTAAACGCAAATAAAAGAAATGTATTTATTGCTGTTGTAATATTTTTATCTGCAGCATTGGCTGGCTGGCTGGCTGCAAGATATTATTTTATTCCTTCAGAAAAAAAAGATAGCCCACTGATAGAACTGAAAGACACTAAATTAAAAACTGAGGAGGAATTAGATAGCGGCGGAGAAAATACAATTACGGTGATGATATTCTTGCCGTCAGGGGATACTGTTATTGCTGAAGAAAGAACTATTCAGAATAAGACATTGGCTGTTGAAATTGCTGAAGCAGCGCTGACAGAGTACATCAAGGCATTAAAAGATGGATTTGAAAATGTGAAATTGAAGGGGGTTTACAGGGATAGAAATAATACAATTTATATTGATCTGTCTGATGAGTTCAGAAGAGGTTTTTCAGGAGATGCAAGGCAGGAGTATGTTCTTTTAAAATCCCTTTTTGAAACTGTCACTAAAAATGTGCCGGAAACAGAAGATGTAAGGTTGTTAATAGATGGAAGGGAGATAGAAAGCATAGGCGGCCATTTTTACAGTCATTATGGACTGAAAACTACAATAATTGAAAATGATTAATAGCAATTCCATAGGTATTTTTGATTCAGGGGTAGGCGGTCTTACGGTCTTAAAAGAGGTTAGTAAGATGCTCCCTGCTGAAAATATTATCTATCTTGGCGATACTGCGCGTGTTCCTTATGGAATCAGGTCTCCTGAGACCGTAACGCGCTATTCTTTTGAATGCACAGAATTTCTTTTGAGGAAGAAAATTAAACTCTTGGTAATTGCCTGTAACACAGTATCTGCCATAAGCCTTCATGAGATACAGAAAAAGATTTCCATTCCTGTGATAGGAGTTATAGAGCCGGGCGCAAGGGCCGCTGCAATTTCTACAAAAAATAAAAGGGTAGGGGTAATAGGAACAGAGGCAACAATTAAGAGCAGCGCTTATATGAAGGCTATTAAAGCGCTGAACAAAGATATTGATGTTTTTGGACTGTCATGTCCTCTTTTTGTCCCATTGGCAGAAGAAGGTTGGACAGATGATGTTATAGCGCAGCTTGTTGCAAAAAAATATCTTAAAGATATTATAGACATGGGAGTTGACACCCTTGTCCTCGGATGCACCCATTATCCACTTTTAAAGGGTGTTATTAAGGAAATAATGAGCGATGTTTATCTGGTTGATTCTGCAATCGAAACAGCAAAAGTTGTGAAGGATGTGTTGCAGACGCAGAGATCAATGGGCAGTGAACAAGGAAAGCAAAAGTTTTATGTTACTGACTCGCCTGAAAAATTCGTTAGTGTCGGCGAGAGATTTTTAGGACATAAAATAGAAAATATAAAGAAAATAAGCTTGTAGAACAACAGAGCAGCAATATCTTTCCTCTCTTAAACTGCTGCTCTATCGCTCTGTTGCTCTACTGCTCTGAGACGGAGGTAAGATGAGGCCTGACGGAAGAAAGAACAACGAGTTGAGAAAAGTGACAATAACGAGAAATTTTATACCGATTGCTGAGGGGTCCATATTAATTGAAGTAGGAAATACAAGGGTTATATGCACTGCATCTATAGAGGATAAAGTGCCTCCTTTTTTAAGGGATCAAAAAAAAGGATGGGTAACTGCAGAATACGGCATGATCCCAAGGGCAACCCATACGAGGACAATGAGGGAATCCACATCAGGTCGCGCAGGAGGAAGGACACAGGAGATTCAAAGATTGATTGGAAGGGCATTGCGGGCGGTATTAGATCTCAAAGTCTTAGGTGAAAGGACAATTTGGATTGATTGTGATGTTGTACAAGCAGATGGGGGAACAAGAACAGCAGCAATAACAGGGGCATTTATTGCGCTCAGTGATGCGCTGTATGGTGCACTAAAAAAAGGTTTGATAGATAAAAATCCTATAAAGGATTATCTTGCTGCTGTAAGTGTAGGAATCATTGGCAGCCAACCTTGCCTTGACCTTTGTTACATTGAAGACTCGCAGGCAGAGGTGGATATGAATGTGGTTATGACAGGAGAAGGCAAAATAGTCGAAATACAGGGAACTGCTGAAACAGCGCCATTTTCAAAGGATATGCTTAATGCTATGATTTTATTGGCAGAAAAAGGAATTAGAGAACTTGTTAACATTCAAAAAGAGATAATTAAATCAAATATGTTAAAATATTAAAAATTAGTTTCATTAGCAATAAAACCAATTTAACACTTATGCAAGAGAAAGGCAAAAATATGAATAAGAGTTTAGTCGTATGGCTGCTTATAGGGCTTTCGATGATCCTTCTTTTTAATCTATTCAATGTTCCTCCTAAGGGCGAAAAGGAGATAATATTTTCTGAATTTATTGCAAAGGTCGCCTCTGGAGATATTGATGAAGTCACAATTAAGGAAAATCATATTGTTGGAAGGTTCAAGGACGGAAATAAGTTCAGGACATATGCTGCAAATTATCCTGACCTTATCAAGGAATTAAGGGATAAAAACATAAAGATAATAGCCAAGCCGCCTGATCAGAGCCCATGGTATGTAAATTTCTTTTTTTCGTGGGGACCGATTATCTTCCTTGTATTGGTATGGGTTTTCTTTATGAGACAGATGCAAATGGGAGGCAACAAGGCAATGTCTTTTGGCAAAGCAAAGGCAAAACTTGTTTCGGATAAAGCTGTGAAAATTACTTTTGCTGATGTGGCTGGTATAGAAGAGGCAAAGACAGAGGTCGAAGAGATAATTGAATTTCTCAAAGATCCTCAGAAATTTTCAAAGCTTGGCGGGAAGATTCCAAAAGGTGTTTTATTGGTTGGCTCTCCAGGCACTGGCAAAACGCTTCTTGCAAAGGCAATAGCAGGAGAGGCAGGCGTTCCTTTTTTTTCTATCTCAGGCTCTGACTTTGTGGAAATGTTTGTCGGTGTGGGAGCATCACGAGTAAGAGACCTTTTTGAACAGGCAAAGAAGAATGCGCCATGCATAATATTCATAGATGAGATAGATGCTGTAGGCAGACACAGAGGCGCAGGACTTGGCGGTGGACATGATGAAAGAGAGCAGACACTAAATGCCCTTCTGGTTGAAATGGATGGTTTTGAGGGAAATGAAGGCGTTATTATCCTTGCTGCAACCAACAGGCCTGATGTTCTCGACCCTGCTCTTTTGAGGCCCGGAAGGTTTGACAGGCAGATAGTTGTGCCGACTCCTGATGTGAAGGGAAGGGTAGAAATACTAAAGGTTCACACGAGAAATAAACCGCTCGCTGATGATGTTACCCTTGAAAAAATAGCAAGAGGCACGCCTGGATTTTCAGGAGCAGACCTTGCAAACCTTGTAAATGAAGCAGCGCTCCTTGCTGCAAGAAAGAGCAAGGATAAAGTAAATATGTCTGATTTTGAGGCTGCTAAAGATAAGGTTTTGATGGGTGTGGAAAGGCGGAGCATGGTTTTAAGCGATGCTGAAAAAAAGAACACTGCTTATCACGAAGCAGGCCATGCCCTTGTTGCCAAGTTAACGCATGGAACTGATCCAATACACAAGGTGAGTATCATACCGAGGGGAAGGGCGCTTGGAGTTACACAGCAGCTTCCATTAGATGACAGATATACATATTCGAGGGATTATCTCGAAAAGGCATTGAATGTGCTTTTAGGCGGCAGGGCAGCAGAGGAGATAGCGCTCCACCATATGACTACAGGCGCTGGAAACGACCTTGAAAGGGCAACAGAGCTTGCAAGAAAAATGGTGACAGAATGGGGAATGAGCGAGAAGCTCGGTCCACTTACCTTCGGCAAAAAGGATGAGCAGATATTCCTCGGCCGGGAGATAGCAAAGCATAAAGACTACAGCGAAAAGACCGCTATAGATATAGATGAGGAGATAAAGAGGATAGTCACAGGCGCTTATGAAAGGGCAAGGAAGATTTTAGAGGAAAACTACAACCTTCTCGATGCCATCGCACATGCCCTTCTTGAGAAAGAGACATTAGATGGAAACGACATAGACAAAATAATTGAAGAGGCACGGACTGCATTAGTGTGAAGATCAAATGGTCAAATTTCTCTTTAGACTTTTCTGAAAAAACCTACATAATGGGGGTGCTTAATGTCACCCCCGATTCATTTTCTGACGGAGGTCTTTTTTTTAGCGAAAAAAAGGCCATAGAACACGCACTCAGACTTGTGGAGGAAGGTGCTGATATTATAGACATCGGCGGTGAATCCACAAGGCCCGGATCTGAGCCTGTTTCAGTAGAAGAGGAAATAAGGCGTACTATACCAGTAATAAAGGCTATCGCAAGAGCGATAAAGATTCCGGTCTCAATTGATACCTATAAATCAGAGATTGCAAGACAAGCCCTTGATGCAGGTGTGTCAATTGTAAATGATATAAGCGGTCTGCGTTTTGACCCGGATATGCCAAAGGTTGTTTCTGAATATAAAGCGCCTGTAATTATTATGCATATAAAAGGAAGACCGAAGGATATGCAGCAGAACCCTGTTTATGAGGCTTTAATCCCTGAGATTATGGATTACTTGAGGATAAGTATCAAGCTTGCCAATAAATTCAGCATACCAGAGGATAAGATTATTATCGACCCTGGCATCGGTTTTGGAAAGACCTTTGAGCATAATCTTGAAATAATAAAAAAACTCAAAGAATTTACATTGCTTGGTAAACCCATTGCAATTGGGGTCTCAAGAAAGGCATTTATCGGAAAAATGCTCGATGATGTTCCCCCATCTGAAAGGCTTGAAGGCACTGCAGCGGCTGTTGCTATCTCAATATTCAATGGCGCAAATATTGTAAGAGTTCATGATGTAAAGGAGGTTGCAAAGGTTGCAAAGGTTGCAGATGCAATAAAGAGAGGCTATTTCTTCCAAAACTGAGGGATAAAAAGTATCAATATTGTATAAACCTCAAGCCTTCCAGCAAGCATGCAAAATATCAATATCCATTTACCTGCATCTGGAATTGATGCATAATTTTCAGCAGGGCCTGCTTCTCCTAAAGCAGGACCGACATTACACATTGCTGATATAACGGTTGAAGCTGATGTGACAATATCCATACCTATGGCAGCCATACCAATAGTTGCTAAAACAAATACAAATAAAAAGAGAAATATAAATCCCCAGATGCTTCCTAAAATCTCCTTTGTAAGAAGTTTATCATCTAACTTAAGGGATGTTATTGCGCGCGGATGTATCAATTGATGCATTTCTCTATAGCCTTGCTTAAGTGTAAGAAGTATCCTTACCTGTTTTATTCCTCCACCTGTTGAGCCTATCATTCCTCCATTAAACATTATTATCAAAAGAATTATCTGAGTAAAAAAAGACCATTTCTCAAAGTCAGCAGTTGCATATCCTGTAGTTGTCATTATGGATGTTACTTGAAATAAAGCGTATCTGATGGAATCAGCAAGTGAATCATACGAAGACTTCCATAAGTTCAGAGCTATTATTGTCGTGGCAACCAGGGTTATTGTAAGGTAGAATCTGAATTCATCGCTTTTAAATAATTTTGATATATTCCCTCTGAATACATAAAAGTAAAGCGAATAGTTGACGCCTGCAAGAAACATGAATATGCTGGCTGTATATTCAATGAATGGGCTGTTAAAATTAGCCATGCTCGCATTTTTTGTTGAAAACCCTCCAGTTGCCATAGTTGTGAACGCATGGCATATGGCATCATATAAACTCATTCCTCCTGCCATGTAAAATGCAGTTGAAACGGATGTGAATCCTACATAAATAAACCATAATGCCTTAGCCGTATCAATGATTCTTGGTTTAAGTTTATCAACGCTTATTTCTGGAACCTCGGCTTTAAAAAGCTGCATGCCGCCTGTGCCTAACATCGGAAGGATTGCGATAGCAAAAAGTATTATACCCATGCCGCCTATCCACTGAGTAAGACTCCTCCAAAAAAGTATTCCCATAGGAACTGCCTCGATATCCTTTAAAACCGATGATCCTGTTGTCGTAAATCCAGCCATTGCTTCAAAATAGGCATTTGTAAAGGAATGAAATGTTCCTGATAATATAAAGGGGATTGCTCCAAAAAAGGCCGCTGCCAGCCAGCTTAGTGTCACTACAATAAATGCGTCTCTATGTCTGAATTCCTCCTTTTTTGTATATTTTCTTGTAAAAAAATAAAGTAGCAAACCCGACCCTAATGTTATTAAAAAAGATTCGGTAAGCGCAACAGTATCCGGCTGGGCATATATAATAGAGACAATAATCGGTAAAAGCATAAATAGGGCTGTAAATATTAGAACAATACCAACGATGTTTGATATTAGCTTAAGGTTCATGAAAGGGCTTTTTCTATTTCGCTGATGGCTTCTCTAAGCGTAAAGATTATGAGTTTGTCGTCTTCAAATATTGTATCATTGCCTATGGGAATAATTATTTTATTATCTCTTAAGATAGCGCCTATTATTGATGATTTAGGCAATTTTGCATCCTTCAAAGTTTTTCCCACAAGCATTGATTTTTTGCCAACCCTCGCCTCTATTATCTCTGCTTTGTCTTCAGCTATTGCTGTTAAGGATAGGATATCTCCCTTTCTAACATATCTTAAAATGGTGCTCGCTGTAATGAGTCTTGGGCTCAAAACAGCCTGAAGTCCTAAACTATGTGCAAGTGCGATATAGTTTGTCCTGTTGACAATAGCTATTGCCTTTTTAACGCCTAATTTTTTTGCAAGAAGGGATGCCATTATATTCAGTTCTTCATTGTTTGAGACAGCAATAAAGACATCCATATTATTGATATTTTCCTCGATGAGCAGTTTCTGATCTGTTCCATCGCCATGCAGTATTAATGAACGACCAAGATACTTGCTAAGGTATTGACATCTTTCATAATTTTTTTCGATGATTTTAATATCTGCCTTATGTTCCATAGTTGAGGCTATATAATAGCCAATTCTTCCACCAGCTAAAATCATAACCTTTTTTGATGGTTTTATAGATACTTCAAGTATTTTGGCTGTATCACCTATGTCTACCTTTTTTATCGGCAGGTATATAATGTCACCTTCATTAATAATGTCTTTACCCCTCGGCACAAATGTTGTCTCATCCCGCTCGATTATTCCAATAATAAATTTTTTATCGAGTATGCTTCTTAGATTTTCAAGGGATTTACCACAAAGAGAGGAATTTTCAGGCACTTTATAGCCGATAACCCTTATAATGCCGCCTTCAAAGTCTTCTACATCCGTGGCAAATGGGATTTCAAGGAGTCTTGCTATTGCCTTTGCTACTTCAAGCTCTGGATTGATTGCCGGGTCTATATCGAGATTGTCTTTACCAAGAAGTTCTTTGTTAAAGAAATAGTCTGGATTTCTTATACGAGCAATCTTGCGGGGAATGTTGAACATTGCCTTAGCAAGCAGGCATGCAATCATATTTGTTTCGTCACTGTTTGTTACTGCAAGTATGATGTCAGCCTTGTCTGCTTCTGCCTCTTTGAGCGCAGAAGGGTCTCCTCCCTCTGCCTCTATTACTGCTACATCAAGTTCCTCGCCGACTCTTTTTAATTTGTCCTTGTCCTTATCAATGACTACTACATCAATATGCTCTAAGGTCAGGAATTTTGCTATCTGATAGCCTACTTCGCCGGCACCTACAATTATCACACGCATGAAGAATTATATCATATTAAACTATTTGATTCATCTCCAATCCCCGACCCTGTAACGCCAAAATGATAATGTCCTATTCTGCCAAAATAGACTTGCCTGCATGCAAGCAGGAATGTCCTATAGAGAGACTGCTAAAGGGTGACACTCTCAAGAGTGTTACCCTAAACTGTCTAATTTAAGTGGAGGGCAGGATGGCAGGAAAGGACATAATCATGGCAAAGCAGAAGGAGTTAAAGAGGCTGCATGTGATTCACCATGTATTGGAAAAACGGATGACACAGTCAAAGGCAGCAGAGGTTTCTGGATTGAGCGAAAGGCAAATACAGAGCATCTTGATCAGACCTGAAATAGAGTCCAAAGAGAAGAAGACAAAGAGGCGCAGACCGACATCACATATTCCATCGCAGGATCATCCTTGGAGAAAAACATACAGAAAAACGATGGCAATGATAAAGAATCCTCCTTCGGAGGTAGCAGCATAAAACCGGACATTTCTACTTTGCTAAAAATAGGACATTTCTACTTTGCCTTGACATATCTAATGCGAGTACTTGACAGGCAAAAATAAATTATATATAGTTAACTGTATAAATTTGTGCAATAAAAAACATAAACAATGAAAAAAATACTTGCGCTTGGATTATTATCCCTTTTGCTTCTGAACATAGTCACTTCAGCTTATGCCACTAATGGCACTAATCTTATAGGAATTGGGCCTATCGCAAGATCTATGGGAGGGGTTGGAATAGCCGCGCCTCAGGATCCTATAAGCGCTGTATTTGCAAATCCTGCTGCAATGTGCTTCGGCCCATATTGTCCGCGGTCCGAATTTAATATCTCAGGGACTATATTTATTCCAACAACACATGCGCGCATACGTGTGCCTGAATTAAATATAGATACCAGCGCCAGAAGCAAGTCAGATCTTTTTATTATTCCTGCCATAGGGGTATCAACGCCTATAGACCAGAAATGGAGATTTGGATTCGCTGCTTATGGAATATCAGGAATGGGTGTTGATTATAAAAACAGGCTTGACATAAACCCTCAAATACAGGGGTCTCAGGGAGATATTTTTACAGATTATATGGTTATGAAATTTGCTCCAAATATAGCTTATATGGTTAATAACAATTTTTCAGTTGGCGCCAGCATCCATGTAGATTATGCAAAATTGGATTTAGGGGAAGGGGCATCGAGTGGTTATGGAGCCGGCATTCAGGCTGGCATTATATATAAGATACGCCCAATTTCAATCGGCCTGTCTTATATTTCATCACAAAACATTAATCACAAAAATATAGCTGATTTAGATAATGATGGGATTAAAGATAACCTGAAGCTTGAAATCCCTCAAAACATAGGAATAGGGATTGCATATGAGCCAACAACAAAAACCTTAATAGAGTTCAATGTAAAGTGGATCAATTGGAATGATGCCAGAGGATATAAGGATTTTGATTGGAAAAATCAGTGGATATACGCTTTTGGCATACAGTATAACCCCTCGAAGCCGTTATCATTAAGAGCAGGATTCAATTATGGCAAAAATCCTGTTAAGATACATAACAGATTTGATTCAACAACATTTACCCGCGTTCAGGGCAAAAATGTCAACACCTTTCAATATGAATATTTGAGGATTATTGGATTTCCTGCAGTAGTAGAAAAACATATATCCTTAGGCATAGGATATCATTTCAGTCAAAGATTTGCCTTGAATCTCGGATATACCCATTCATCTGGAAAAAAAATAACTCAAAGAGGTATCAGGTTTGCAGAACAAGAAGGACAAGAAGGATATGATGTATTCCTTTCTTCAAAGTTAAAAATAGATACCTTTGAGTTTGGACTAAGCTGGAGATTTTAGCCATATCTCCTGAAATTATACTTTAATCCGCCCTTATTTATTAACACCTTGATTTGAAGTCATTTTATCTGTGATAATAAAACTTAATAATGATTTGGAGAAGGAATGAAAAAATATTGCTTGGTTACATTTGGCTGCCAGATGAATGTCCATGACTCAGAAAAGATGGCAGGAATTTTGAAGACAGAGGGCTACTCTGAAACCAATAGTGTAAAGGATGCAGACTTTGTAATATTCAATACTTGCAGCATAAGACAGAAGGCAGAACAGAAATTCTTTAGCGACCTTGGAAGAATAAAGTCTATTAAAAAAAGGCGGCCTGATTTAAGAATAGCTGTTGCTGGTTGTATTGCACAGCAAGAGGGCTCTGAGATACTAAAAAGGGCTCCTTATGTAGATTATGTTATTGGCCCTCAAAATATCCATTTTTTAAAAAATATTTTTAATTCTGAATCTACCGTGATCGCTACTGAAGATAATCCATTAATAACTGATATGGAACTGCCAGTTGAAAGGAAGGATAATATAAGGGCATGGATAAATATAATGTATGGATGTGACAATTTTTGCAGCTACTGCATAGTTCCTTATACGAGAGGAAGGGAAAAGAGTAGGGCGAGTCAAAGTATAATAAACGAGATAAAAGAGCTATCCCTAAAAGGCTGTAAAGAAGTGACGCTTCTTGGACAAAATGTAAATTCATATAAAAGCGATATCGATTTCCCAGAACTTCTTTATGAAATTAACAAAATAGATACAATAGAAAGGATAAGGTTTGTAACATCGCATCCAAAGGATTTTTCAGACAAACTAATCTACGCTATCAAAGAGTTAGAAAAAGTCTGTGAACACATTCATCTACCGCTTCAATCTGGCTCAATAAAAATGCTTAGACTTATGAACAGAAAGTATGAATATAATGATTATCTTTTAAAAGTAGAGAAATTAAGAAAAGAAATTCCAGAAATTGCAATCACTTCTGATATTATTGCAGGATTTCCTCAAGAAACAGATGAAGAACATAAAGCAACAATAAATGCACTTATGGAGATAGAATTCGATGGTATTTTTGCCTTTAAATTTTCTCCAAGACCTCAAACAATAGCATCTAAAATGAAAGGGCAGGTTCCAGAAGAGATAAAATCCGAAAGGCTTGAAGAAATACTTAATTTTCAAAACAAAATAACAGAAAGAAAAAATATGAGGTTTAAAAAAACACTTCAAAAAATACTTATAGAGGGGAAAAATGAGAAAAACAGTGAACAGCTCATTGGAAGGACAAAAACAAATAAGATAGTTCGGATTCCGACAAATGGCAGTATTAAACCAGGCGATATTGTCAATGTAAAAATTATAAATACTCATAGGCATTCTCTTGAGGGAAGCATTATCTAAAGTATTACATGAAAATAGCCGTCTTAACTCTTGGATGTAAAGCAAATCAGGCAGAAAGCATAAATATAGAGAGATCTTTAAATAATTCTGGTCACCAGATAGTAGATATTTCTGAAAAACCTGATATATGCATTATTAATACATGCACCGTTACTTCCAAGTCAGATTATCAATCAAGGCAATTAATTAACAAGGCGTTAAAAATCAATTCAAAGGTTTTTATTACAGGTTGTTATGTTGAACTAAATTATGAGCAATTAAGAGAGAAATATAAAGATATAGAAATAGTTAGAAATGAAGAAAAAAACAATATAATCAATATATTAACGGATAATAACTCAAGTAATACTATACATCACAGGAATTCTGTAGCTTTATCGCGGCATAGACCAATTGTTAAGGTGCAAGATGGCTGTAACTATTCATGCAGCTACTGTGCTATTCCGTTAGCCAGAGGAAGATCAAGAAGCGTTTTATCTGACGATGTGATTAATGAAATTAAATATTACGAATCATTAGGGTGTAAGGAAATAGTTTTAACAGGTATTCATCTTGGGACATACGGACTGGATTTAAAACCTAAAACATCCCTTTCAAATTTAGTTAAAACTATTTTAAAAAACACAAAAATTCACAGGATAAGACTCAGCTCATTAGAAGTTACTGAAATAAATGAAGAATTGCTTGAACTTGTAACAGACAGTAGGGTATGCAAACACCTTCATATACCACTTCAAAGTGGTGACAATTTTACTTTAAAATTGATGAATAGAACATACACTGTTAGTGAATACGCCTCCTGCATAGAAAAAATTTTAAAGAAAATACCTGATATATCAATAGGAACAGATGTAATAGTCGGATTTCCAGGAGAAGGCGAATTAGAGTTTAACAACATGGTAAAGTTTATAGAGTCAGTGCCCTTTTCTTATCTGCATATCTTTCCTTACTCAAAAAGATCAAATACAAAAGCGATGTTTTTTCAAGGGCAGGTTGCTGATTCTGTAAAAAAAGAACGAGCAGCGATATTAAGAAATATTGGAGTAGCTAAAAAACAGGCTTATTTGTTCAGACATCTTGGCTCAATGCTTGAAGTTATAATAGAAAACAGATATAAAGATGGCTTTATAGGCACGGCCGTAAATTATATTAAGGTTTTATTTGAAAATAAAAATAGCATACAGCATGGAATGCTCATTAATGCTAAAATTTCGGGTCATAAAGATGACATGGCTGTAGGAAGTCTTGTAAATATTCCTTAACCATTTCAAAATTATTCCTTTTTCATATGCCTACAACTTATGCAATTTCGATAAAAACCTAACAACAGCGCATTTGCTTAAAAATTATTAGAGAGGTTTATAACAGGTTATCAACAATTGATGTTTATTTCTTATGTCCGATAAGATATATTATGTAAAATTTTGATAATAAAGCATTGATAGTGAGCAATATTTTCAGGTTGCACGGGTTGCAAGAGGGACAATCTTTTTAACAGGTTCTAAATGGTTTAATTAATGAAGTTTGTAGTATGATTTAAACCATTCAACGAACTTCTTGATTCCAACCTCTATAGATGTTGAAGGTTTAAAACCGATATCTCTTATGAGGTCGTCTACATCTGCATATGTGGCAGGCACATCACCCGGCTGAATTGGAAGAAGTTTTTTTTCTGCCTTTTTACCAAGAGATTCCTCAAGTACTTTTATAAAATGCATGAGATCCACAGGTTGATTATTCCCAATATTGTATAGCTTATATGGCGCATAACTTGATGACGGATCAGGGTTATTACTATTCCACTGAAGGTTAGGGACAGGAATATTCTCCATAACAGCTATAACGCCTGTAACTATGTCGTCTATATATGTGAAATCCCTTTTCATCTTTCCATAGTTAAAAACATCAATAGGCCTACCCTCAAGAATCGCCTTTGTGAATAAAAATAGCGCCATATCCGGCCGCCCCCATGGCCCATAGACTGTGAAGAATCGCAGTCCTGTGCATGGCATATTATAGAGGCTCGAATAAGTATGGGCCATAAGTTCATTTGCCTTTTTTGTAGCTGCATAAAGAGAGACAGGATGGTCAACATTGTGATGCACAGAAAAGGGCATTTTTGTATTCGCACCATATACAGAACTCGAAGAGGCAAACACCAGATGTTTTACATTGTTATGACGGCAGCCTTCAAGGAGATTCAAAAAGCCTACTATATTGCTATCAATATATGAATAAGGGTTTACCAGCGAATACCTCACGCCTGCCTGTGCAGCAAGGTTAATAACAATATCAAACCTCTCATTGGAGAAAAGCTCATAAATGCTTTCCCTATCAGCTATATCAAGCTTGATAAATCTAAAATTCTGCTTTCCTTCAAGTGCCTCTAATCTTGCAAGCTTGAGATTTACGTCATAATAGTCATTAAGATTATCTATCCCAAAAATAGAGTTACCCTTTTGAAGCAGTCTCTTGCAAAGATGAAAGCCTATAAAACCTGCAGCGCCCGTAATAAGTATCTTTCTCATATCTTATGCACCTTTTACATTGTTTTTTTTATTATAACATTTAGTCTTAAAGCTTTTTATTTGTCAATTAAAGACTGTTAATGATATATTGAATACCAATATATTTTGGAGGTTTTTATGAATTTCTCTAATATGTTCGTCCCAACCTTACGTGAAGTACCATCAGAGGCCGAAGCTGTCAGCCATAAATTAATGCTAAGGGCAGGTTATGTGCGTCAGCTTGCAGCAGGTTTATATATCTTTCTACCGCTCGGCTGGCGTGTTCTTAACAGAATAAATAAAATTCTCAAAGAAGAAATGGAAGCAATAGGCGCACAAGAAATATCCATGCCAATACTTCACCCTGCTGAGATCTGGCAAAAGACAGGCCGCTGGTATGAGATAAAGGATGAGATGTTCAGACTTAAAGACAGAACAGATAGAGACTTGTGCCTTGGAATGACGCATGAAGAGATTATGACATGGCTTGCATCGAGAGAGATTCGTTCATACAGACACTTACCCCAGATATGGTATCAGATACAGACTAAATTAAGAGATGAAGCAAGACCTAAAAGCGGCATATTAAGAACAAGGGAATTTCTGATGAAGGATAGCTATAGTTTTGATGCTGATGAGGATGGACTCCAAAAGAGCTATAATCTCCATGCAGATGCGTATCACAAAATATTTAAGAAGTGCGGACTTGAATTTTATCAAGTTGAATCTGATCCCGGCATGATGGGAGGCGCTACTGCTCATGAGTTTATGGCTCCAAGCTATGCTGGAGAAGATGAGATTGTGGTATGCGATAAATGTGGATATTCTGCTAATATCGAAGTGGCTAAAACGGTTTCACCAACTATAGAAGACTTCAACTGGCAATATGAAGAGGTTTATACTCCACAAAAAAGAACAGTAAAAGAGGTTTCTGAATTTTTTAATATAGCCCCACACTATTTTATAAAAAGCCTGCTTGTCATGGCCGCAGAAGGCTATGTTCTTGTTTTAATTCGAGGAGATCAGGAACTGCATGAAAAGAAACTAACTAAAATAATAGGTAAATTCAGGACAGCCTTAAAAGATGAGGTTTTGTCTGTTCTCGGTGTAGAAGCAGGCTTCATAGGACCAATAAATCATAAGATACGAATACTGGCAGATAATTCACTAAGACAGGGAACATATGTGGCAGGCGCTAATAAGACGGATTATCATATCAAAGGCATAAAGCCTGATATTAATTTTAAAGCAGAATGGTACGATCTTCATGTTGCAAATGACATCGATCATTGTTTTAAATGCAATGCTTTAATTAAAATAGTCAAAGCCATTGAAATTGGCAATATTTTTAAACTTGGAATAAAATATTCAGTTCCGCTAAATGCTGTTTTTCTTGATAAAGAAGGTCAGGAAAAACCTATTGTCATGGGAAGCTACGGAATTGGCCCTGCAAGAATTGCTGCAGCAGCTATAGAGCAGAATTATGATAAAGATGGAATCATTTGGCCTAAAAATATTGCGCCTTTTGATATAGAATTAATCCCATTAAATATAAATGACGCAAAAACCATGGAAATTACTAATGTTTTATATAAAGACCTTGCTGCTGTTGGCTTTGAAATACTAATCGACAACAGGAATGAAAGGCCAGGTGTTAAATTCAAAGATGCAGACCTTATTGGCATTCCAATACAGGTAGTTTTTGGAGAAAAAGCCTTAAAGAATAATCAAATAGAAATCAAAAAGAGACGCACAAAAGAAACTATAATAGTTTCTTTTGAAAGTGCAGTTAAAGAAATAATCAAAATCTTCCAACAAGCTGAATAATCTGCTCAAGCTTGGCAGGGTCTGGATTAAAATATATATGAATATGGTATTATTTCATATATGAAAAAGGTATTTGAAAGGCCCAAAAGCCTTAAAAAAACACCATTTCGTTATTGTCCTGGCTGCGGGCACGGTCTGATTCACAGATTAATAGCAGAGACAATAGATAAACTCGGCATTCAGGGAAAAACCATAGGTATAGCGCCTGTAGGTTGTGCGGTTTTTGCATATGATTATTTTGATTTCGATATGATAGAGGTTGCCCATGGAAGACCACCGGCTGCTGCAACAGGCATGAAAAGAGTATTGCCTGACCGTATAATTTTCTCATATCAAGGAGACGGAGATCTTGCTGCAATCGGAACTGCTGAGATAGTCCATGCTGCAAACAGAAGCGAAAATATAACGGTATTTTTTGTTAACAATGCTACTTATGGCATGACAGGCGGGCAAATGGCTCCAACCACCCTGCTGAAACAAAAGACCACAACCACCCCTTCCGGCAGAGATGTTAAGACAACAGGCTATCCTCTCCATGTATCAGAAATGCTTGCTACTATTGATGGCGTTTCACTTATAGCGAGAACCGCTGTTGATTCTTTCAAGAATGTTGCAATCACTAAAAATTTAATAGAAAAAGCATTAAGATACCAGATAGAGAATAAGGGATTTAGTATGGTCGAGATATTGTCGCCCTGCCCTACTGACTGGTGGATGCCTTCTGAAAAAGCTGTTGAGTGGCTTCAGTCAAATATGATGAGTGTGTATAAATTAGGAGTTTTTAAGGATAAATGGAAAAACGAATAATTTTTGCAGGCTCAGGAGGTCAAGGAATTCTATTTCTTGGTAGGTTGACAGCCTACTCTGGTATGCTTGAAGGCAAAGAGATTACATGGTTTCCTTCGTATGGAGCAGAAATGAGAGGTGGAACCGCAAACTGCACTGTTATAATTGCTGATGAAATCATTGGTTCTCCTGTTACCAGAAATCCTGATATTCTTGTAACGATGAATGCAGCATCTTACAATCGTTTTTTAAACAGAGTCCTGCCAAATGGCATTTTGTTGTATGATTCTTCTCTAATCAGCAATATAAAACACAGAGATGACATCAGGATTTTTGAGGTGCCTGCCAGTGAGATTGCATCAGCTTTAAATAATACAAACTTAACTAATATGGTTATGATGGGCGCACTTGTAGGCATTACACAATTATTCAATATCGATTCTGTAATTAAAGCTCTCGATGAGATAACATCTTCTCGCAGAAGGGAGTCATTAAATATTAATAAAGATTTAATAATAAAAGGTTATGACTTATTCCAAAAAAATAAGAAAAGCAAATATATCTGATGTCAAGCAGATTCATAAGTTTGTAAATGAATTTGCAAAAAAAGAGGAGATGCTTCCGAGGGCATTAAATGATCTTTATGAAAAGGTGAGGGATTTTTTTGTTTTTGAAGAAAATGGAGCGATAAATGGAATCTGCGCGCTTCATATTTTATGGGAAGACCTTGCAGAAATAAGGTCTCTTGCTGTAAAAAAAGAATACCATGGATTCGGTATAGGCAAAAGTCTTGTAAAAAGATGCCTAAAGGATGCAAAGGATTTAGGAATAAAAAGGGTTTTTGCCCTTACATATCAACCTGAGTTTTTTAAAAAGCTCGGCTTTGTCGAAATAGATAAAGCCAAGCTTCCACATAAAATTTGGGGCGACTGCCTGAAATGTCCAAAATTTCCTGACTGCGATGAACATGCAATAATTATTTACCTGTAAGATTTATTTTTATTTCCTTATCTTTTTTCAATTCCTCAAGATGTTTCTTTAATCGCTTATTTAGCTCTAAATTAAACAAATACTTTTCTATATCATCCCTTACTGAAAGGTAATCGTGGCCACTAAATTCTGTGATGTTTTCTTTATAAAATTTATGAATATCATCTTCTTTTATAAAAATTAGCGATCCTATTTTGATGTCAATATAGTCCTTTAAAATTTCATCATCAGAATGAGCTTCAAGCTTCATCTTTTTTGCTTCATTTATAAGAAGCTGGCGGTTAATTAGTGAATCGATGACATCTTCTTCTTTTATATCTGCCACAGTCTTTTTCATTTCTTCATATTTTTCCTTAAACTCCGACCATGTAATTGCTATATCATCTACATAAGCAATAACACGGTCAATTACGACTGCATGAGAGTAAGAAGTAAGAAGTAAGCAACAAGCAGAAAACAGAATAATCAGTAACGAGCAACGAGTAATGAATAACGAGTTCTGATTTGAATTTCGAATTTCGAATTTCAAATTATCAGACTTGTTACTTGTAACTTGCAGATCATTACTGTCTTTAAAACGCATGCCCGATGCTGAAATGTATCTCACCACTGCTTTCTCTTCTTTCCTTGTTCAATTTATGCCCATAGTCAACCCTGAACGGCCCTACAGGTGTATTATACCTTAATCCAAGGCCTGTCGTATATTTCAGGGTTGTTATATCAATATCTTTGGCTTTTTCCCATACATTGCCAGCATCAAGAAATGTCACTACGCCAAATCCTTTCCCAACATTTATCCTGAACTCTAAGTTGCCCATTGCGAAAGCGTTTCCTCCTGTTGGAGTCCCATCTGCTCCTTTGGGTCCAAGTGTATCCTGCTCATAACCTCTTACAGTTGTCCTACCACCGAGGAAAAATCTTTCGACTATCGGCAATTCTCTTGTGTTTCTAAAACCCTGTGCAGCTCCTCCCCTCAATGATAAAGCAAGGACAACCCTTCTGGTTAAGCTCTGATACTTATTTGCATATATCGACAGTTTTGTAAAATCTGTTTCTGAAAAAAGCGCAGCGGAAGCAAATTTAAGAGACACCCCTGCAAGCATGCCGCTTCTTGGCTCAAATGGATCGTCTCTTGTATCGTATATTAAACCAGGACGCAGTCCGCTTATTATCAACGTTCCTATATCTTCTCTGCTCAATATTATATCTGGCTTTATGTCCATGGTTTTTACAACAGAAAAATCATAATAAAGCTCAGCCTTTATAGTTTCGCTGAACTTTTTTTCAATGCCAGCGCTTGCTGCATTTCTTTTGATCCTGTATTTTATATCTCCTGTGTCTATAATTTTTTCCTTTCTGTCTTCATATAAAAGCAAGGCTTTAAATGAGACGTTTTTTTCTATAAACCATGGCTCATAATAGGAAACTGCAAATCTTTTTTCTAATGCGCTTAAGTCTGTTCTAAGGGATGCCTGTCTATGCATTCCCCACAAATTCCTATAGCTTATCTCAAAAAAACCTCGTAATCCCTCGTAATCTCCATAGCCAAAACCAAACTCTACTGCTCCAGCAGGGGCCTCTTTGAATCTATAAATTACATCTCTTTTATCATCTTCTTTATCTGCAAGTTTCACTTCTACATCCCTAAATAACCCTAATCTGTATAACTCATGCCTTTCTTGAAGGACAAGACTGTAATTCAATGGATTATTTTCTTTATGCAATAACTCTCTTCTTATAACTTCCTGCCTCGTCCTTTCATTATCTATAAGGACAGTTTTACCAAACAATGTGATATCACCTTCGCTAATATCAAAAACTATATATGCAGATGTATCTGATATTGCTCTCTCTATATTAATTGCGACATCTATATACCCATGCTTGCTGTAAAGCTCTAATATCTTTCTTCTTGAATCAGATATATCCGCCTCATTGTATGGATTTTCGACTTTTAGCGGCAAAACTTTTAATATTTCATCTTTTGTGATATGCCTGTTATTTTTTATCTCTATTCCTGACAGTTTAACCTGATGCCCTTGTTTTATAAAAAATTTTATTTCAACCTTTCTGTCATCGATTTTCACATTAGTCTCCTGAATCTGCACATATATGTACCCAATGGAATGATAAAACTCTACTAATGTTTTTCTGTCTGATTCTAATAAATCAGGATTATAATAACCGCCTATTTTTAATTCTAAAATTTCTTTAAATACCTCAGGGGACACTGCCAGATTTTCGTCTACCCCTTCAAATATAATTGATTTCACTACATGTCTGTCTCCTTCGAAAACAAAAAACTCAAGAAAAATTTCATCCTCTAAAGTCGATATAGTAGGCGCCAATTGAGCGAAAGGATAACCATATTGATAATATAATGTTGTTATTCGTGCTATTGTCTCTTCCACCAAATCATAATTGAACGCATTTAAATCAAAAAATAGCGCCTCTTTCATTAACATATTTGAGCTTATGTTGTTGTTGCCGCTAAAGGAGATATTTAGTTTTTTGCCTGCATTAAGTCTTATATTAAGCACTCCGTTATCGTATGAATATAAAAGTGATGTCTCGATATGCTTTTGTTTTTTATAATGTTGAGCAACCTTTTCTTTCAGCTCCTCCATTTTAGTGCGATCAAAAATATCGCCTTCTGAAAGCCTTAGATAAGATTTCACAATATCTTCATGCTCAGAAATTATTATTTTTTTAATGATTTCAGGGGTTCCCTCTGTAATATTGACCTCTATATCAACATTATTGTGTTTTTTAGGGATTATATTAGTCGTTACATCTGCATTTGCAAATCCTCTTTTTACTAATTCTGCTTTTAGAGATTCCGCAGCTTTTTTGATCTTTAGCGTATGAAGTCGTTCACCTTTATTTATGCCAAACTGTCTCTTTATAAATCTGCTCGAAAAATAATCATTTCCAACAACCCTTATGGAATCTGTTATTTTTTTTTCTTCAACTATCACTTTTATTTTTGTGTCATCGGCATCAAGGCTTTTAACAGCGATATCCTCAAATAGTCCCTTTAAAAAAGCCCTTTTAATGCCTGACCTTAAGGTTGCCCTGTCTAATGCCTTGTCTTTTTTCATATCAAGCAAATATAAAAGCTCATCCTCAGAAATTGAGTAAAGGCCTGAAACCTCTATGTGGGTTATGGGTTGGGCATAAGCCACGACAGACAATAGGCAATAGACAAGAGGCAATAGGAGCATGAGAAGAAAATTACCTATAGCCCATCGCCTATCGCCTGTTTTTCTATTTGAATTCAAACCTGAACTTGATGTCTCCACCAATACCGCCTTTCTCATCTCTTATGCCGACAAGCGATGAATTTTTCCCCAATGTATATTCTAATTTCAATACCTGTTCTTCTCCAGCGCCTACAGCAGTACTATAAGTTACATACAGCTTATCTTCAAGCAGCCTCTTTGATACTGTCACTCGCGGCATTACGGTTCCAACAGACGGTGAGACATGAGGGTCTATCTGAATACGATCGAATCCTGTAATAGTTTTTAATCTTTCTTCAAATACATCCTGTAATTTGCCTGTAATAAATGCTGTGGCTTCACCAGCGCCTATGCCTCCTTCAAGCCCTTTAAGATGTCTACCTATCTGTCCAACAGTAAGCAGGCTGAAAATATCTATTTCATCCAATGCTGGAGTTGATGAAAGAGATAAATTGAATTGGTCTATGTATCCATCAAGATTAAGCTTGATATTATAATTCCTGACACTTGTTTCTGCCGCGATATTAAAGTATGGATTAATCTGATTAGGATCAGAAAAGTCAACACTCGCCTTTAGCACTTTAAACTCATTATTCCTGAAATATACTATTCCCTCATTTGTATCCACCTTTCCTAAGATTATCGGTTGGCTTACAGTACCTCTCACAAGAATATCCATTTTTGTTGACGCCCGTGCAACATTATTGTCAATCAGCATATTTTCTCCAGATACCCTGATATTGAGATTTGTCTTAGCCAGTTTAGTTATCTCTACCTCTGGCTTTTCCTTTTGCCGCGCCTTTAGCAGCCATGTTTTCCACTCTATTCTTTCGCTGTATTTCGCTTTTTTCAGGTCAATATCACCCAGTAGAGTTTGTGATTCCATAGTGCCGCGGTAATATAGCTTTCCGCCAAAAGTTATCCAAAAATCTTTAGAAACAGAGGTTGTTATGTTATTCAGACTTGATTCCATGAAAAATCTCTTTATCGAAAAACCGTCCAGATATGCAATTCCTGATATATTTATATCACCGCCTGAAAGTTTTCCATCAACCTGCTCTATAACAATGCGATCATCCTGGACATATATATAAGCTGAGACAGCAGTAAGGCGATGAGCAATATTTTTAAGGCCTAAAACACCATTGCTTACATCAATACCTCCGCTTATTCTTGGCCTGTCCCAATCCCCTGCAACAGAAAAAACAAATGAAGCATTTCCCCTTATTGTATCTATTGTTCTGGATACAGCCTTTAAAGGTGCAAGCAACGAGGAACCTTCAAAAAGCAGATCATAATTTTGGCCTATATTCATGTTGCCGCTTAAATTAAACTCTGTGGCTTCACCTTTCATAGATAATGCGTCAATAGATAGTTTTCTGTTCTCAAGACGCACAACAATATCAGCGCTATTTGCAAAGCCGATTCCATAAAGGGATAAATGCGCTCTGTTTATTGTTGTTATTGCATTTATATAATTTTTATCCCCATGCGCCTTTATACTGCCTGACAGACTAAGCAGCAAGTCTTCTGGTATATCTTTCAAAAAACGGGTGATTATAAAATCATATCTTGCAGGCTGAAATTCAACTACAGCAGACCACGGCAAGGCCTCGATAAGTTCTGCTCTGCCTTTTATGCTCAGTTTGCCATCTAATATAGCTGCACTAATATCTGCCTGTTTGTTTGATAAGATACCTTTAATCATACCTTTTCCAAGAGAAACACCTCTATAAATCCCTCCTGTTACATTGCTTTTTATTTCTATTGCTGGATTGTTAAATGTCCCTTCTCCTTTAAGTCTTGCATCTGTCAATGAAATGGTCTTTATAAATTCTAACTGTGAGTCTTCAAGTTTGCTCTTTTGCGAAATTACATCAACAACATTAATCTGGCGGCTGTCTGCTATGAAAGAAAATCTCTTATCAAAAGAAATATTTCCATTTGCATTCAGAGTCGAAGCGCCTCTTTTTATGTTTAAATTAGTAAATGAGAATTTTCTTTTCCAATAAGAAATTCTTCCATCAACATAATCGACATCTATAACTCCAAACTCTAACCCATGAACTTCGAATTTATTCGCTCGAAAATTTCCTGACATCCTGATATCATCATGCTTTCCATAAAGCCTGAAGTCTGTGCTTAAATTTCCGTTAAACATCGGTTTTTCCTGAAACATATCAGAAAGCGCCTTAATATCTATATTTTTGGCAGAGATACTGAGATCATAATCAGGCTCCTTTAATTCAAATAATTCTAGCGCCTTTCTGAAATAAATCTTTCCTGCAGCCTTATATTCTTCCTTATTTGAACGGACAAGAATATTCTTAACATCCAATATATTTTTTCTATATGTCATCACGCCTTCTGCTGCATCTAATTTTAATGTCCTGTTTTTAGATATATCAGAAATACCCATTTCAGATGTAGAAAAAACCATATTGTTTGATATAAATCTCAAATCTAATATTGGATCTTCAAATGCGCCTGATACAGTAAGGTTAAAATTTCCGGGACCAGACAATGCAGTAAAATACGGCGATGAAAAATCATGAATATCAGAAGTAGCGCCACTGCCGGTAAAAAGCAATTCATTCTTTTTGAGATCAACTTTTCCGTTTGTTAAAAAGTTTGATTTATCTGTGGAGATAAGCATCTCAGAAAGGTATATTTCATTGTCTGACATCATGAAATTGCCCTCAACCCCTTTTATCCTATCGAGGATATCAATGCCTTTTGGAGTGCTTTTATAGGTGAATCTTCCATGAGGATTAAATTCACTGCCTGAGGACTCTATCTCACCTGTAACTCTGCCTTCTGGAATATTAGGATCCCATTCAATTAGATTAAATAATCCCTTGCTGCTTATATCCTTAACCTTTACTTTAAAACTGTAATAATCCACTACAGGCAATGTAATCATTGCTTCAACACTGGCAATTCCTTTATATAGGTTGGCGCTTCCATCACTAAATTTCATAATCCCCTCTTTATAAGATATATTACAATTCAAACTGTCTACTTCCACATGAAAGAGATTGCCGCTTTTAATTTTTGCCTTCGCGCTTCCCTGAAGATTATTTAGATATCCATTAAGTTGACCTTCAAAATTCAGATGCCCTCTTAAAGTCTCTTTTACCTCAAGCAGTTCCATTAGTGTTTCGATATACATATCGCCCTTCAGCTTCATATCTACAAAGATCTTATCAATTCCTGTTTTTGAATCATCAACTTTTATCAAACCTGTGCCAGAAATCCTGCCATCTCCTGCGCTTTTAAGATCAAAAATCTTTTTTATTGATTCTACAAATAGATTTATTTCAGCCTGAAACTCGCCGCCTAATCTTTCAATATTAAATATTCCTGATGCTTTCATCTTGGAATTATTGTGAAACAGATTTAATCTTTTCAGATCTACCATGTCTTCTTTTAAGATAAAGGCTGTTTCAAGCATTGCATGATATTCAGGAAAACCTTTCTTTATAAGTCTGATGTCTTTTGAAGATATGCGAACCCTCGGCAAGTTAGATAAAAGTATCTCACCACTTAATCCTTCTGCTGATACTTGAATATCTTTATCTTTAATGCCAACAATACCATTGCTCATGTCAATTGACTTTACTGCAATCTTAAACGGTATTTTTGTTTCTTTTGACAGATATCTTTTTATGTTCTCTACAATTTTTTCCGCCTTTTCCTTGTCAGTATCAATCTGAGGTTCTTTTATAGAAAGTCTTTTTATGATAATTTCTTTTTTTAGTAATCCAGAAAGCCCTATATAGCCCTTCACCCTTTTTATTGAAAAAAATCTATTTCCTTGCTCATCAAAGGCCCTTATACCTTTAATCTCTATAAATAAGGGGATGAGATTTATAGACATTTTTTCGGCTATAAACTTTTTGCCTGTTGCCATTTCAAGTTCAGGTAGTATTAGTCTTTTTAGTTCATTAGAGATGTTGGGTCCCCTTAAGGCATAAAAGATTAGGCTTAAAATAACTACTAAAATTAATGTGAATAGAATTTTTCTTTTCATTCTCTTGCTGCGCTCCTCTAAAGTTATATCATACAATAGCTTAAACCTATAGAGCAAAAGAGCTAATTCTGCGGTTTGTTGATATGCTGATTTTGTATATTTTATAATAATAAAAATATTTTAGAAACTTTTTAACAAAGGAGGAGTAAGGTTATGCCTATTTATGAATATATATGTAACAAGTGTAATGGTGAGTTTGTGCTATTTCAGAAGGTCGGTACCGCAGAGAATGATACAGAATGTTCCAAGTGTAGTTCAAAAGATATAAAAAAGAAGCTATCATCTTTTAGCTGCTCTGTGAGCAGTGGCTATAGTTTTTCTTCCTACAGCGGATCTAAAGGCACATGAGGTGTTTCATCCTGCTGAGGAGTTTCCTCAGCCTATTTGTAGTTCAAATTAATTTTTCGCTTTAGGCCTCTTATTCGACTCCAATATTTTTTTCCTCATTCTCACGGATTGCGGCGTTATCTCAACAAGCTCGTCTTCCTTTATAAACTCTATTGCCTGTTCAAGATTCAGTATCCTCGGCGGTATAAGCTGTATTGTGTCGTCAGCGCTTGCAGCGCGCATGTTTGTAAGTTTCTTTTCTTTTGTCACATTTACATCAAGGTCATTGTCCCTTGAGTTCTCTCCAATAATCATTCCTTCATAAACAGGGGTTCCTTCTTTTACAAATAATGTCCCTCTCGGCTGAAGGTGATAAAGCGCATATGTGGTTGATTTGCCGAGTCTATCTGCAACAAGAGCGCCTGTCTGTCTTTTAGACATTGGACCATGCCACAGCTCATAACCGTCAAAAAGATGGTTTAAAAGCCCTGTTCCTTTTGTGTCCGTCAGAAACTGGGATCTAAAGCCTATTAATCCCCTTGAGGGAATCCTGAATTCAAGCCTTACTCTACCATGAGCCCCAGAGCTATGATCACTCTGCATCTTCTGCATCCGGCCTTTCCTCATTCCAACCTGCTGGGTTACAACTCCCACAAATTCTTCAGGCACATCTATTACAAGAAGTTCCATTGGTTCATGCAAAACACTGTTGATATGCTTTGTTATTGTTTCAGGCATGGAAACCGAAAGTTCATACCCTTCCCTTCTCATCATCTCTATTAAAATAGCAAGCTGAAGCTCTCCTCGACCCATTACCTTGAATGAGTCTGCATTGTCAAAATCAACTTTAATAGAGACATTATAAAGGAGTTCCTTTTCGAGCCTTTCCCTGAGATTTCTTGATGTAACATATCTGCCTTCCCTGCCTGCAAATGGAGATGTATTTACAGAAAAGACCATTGATATTGTCGGCTCATCAACCTTTATCCTCGGCAAAGGCGTAGGCCTTTCTATATCTGTGATTGTATCTCCTATGTTTATGCCCTCTATGCCTGCGAGGGCAACGATATCTCCAACAGAAGCCTCTTTTGCATCGATCCTTTCTAATCCCTGAAATGTATAAATAGAGGTTATCTTTGTCCTTACGGCATCACCATTTCCATTTATCATTGCAACATGGTCGCCAACCCTTACCGTGCCAGAGAAGATTTTGCCTATTGCGAGTCTTCCCACATAATCATTGTAATCTATATTTGTAACAAGAAGTTGTAATACTCCATCCTTGTTGCCCTCAGGAGCCGGAATTGTCTTTAATATGAGGTCAAACAGCGGCTTCAAATTCTCTGATTCTTCATTCATGTTAAGGACTGCGATGCCTATTTTTGCATTTGTATAAACAACTGGGAATTCCAGTTGCTCCTCCGATGCGTCAAGGTCAATAAAAAGGTCATAGACCTCATTTAAGACAGCCTGAATCCTTGCATCAGGTCTGTCAATTTTATTTATTACCAGAATCGGAGGCAATTTTAGTTCAAGAGCCTTTTTTAGAACAAACCTTGTTTGTGGCAGCGGACCTTCTGATGCATCAACAAGCAGAAGCACGCCGTCCACCATTTTTAATGTCCTCTCTACTTCTCCGCCAAAGTCTGCATGTCCTGGTGTATCTACTATATTTATTTTTACACCATTATATTCCACAGCAGTATTCTTTGCCATTATTGTGATTCCACGCTCACGCTCAATGTCAATATTGTCCATTACCCTTTCTTGAACCTGCTGGTTTGAACGAAATATCCCAGCCTGCTTAAGCATGCCGTCAACAAGGGTTGTCTTGCCGTGGTCAACATGGGCAATGATAGCTATGTTTCTTAAATCTTCTCTCTTCATAAAAAACCCCTATTTAGTTGTTTGGTAAAACGCAGGTATGCATACGGTAAAAAGATTTTTAGATGTATGATTTTAACTGCGGATTATTTAATTCTAACCTATTTATATCTGAAAATACCAATGTAAAATTTTGCCGCCCCAAAACAGAGTGATTATCGCGCCTAATGCTAAAAATGGACCAAATGGTATTTTTGTTTTTCTTCCCTTTCCCTTAAAGACCATCAGAAATATTCCGACTATTGAGCCAACAAGACTTCCTATAAATGTTGTCAGAAGCACAGCCTTCCATCCCATAAATGCGCCGACCATCGCCATCATCTTTATGTCTCCTCCGCCCATTCCTCCCTTGCTTAAGACAGCGATGAGAAAATATAATCCACCTCCGAGTAAAAACCCTATAAGAGAGTTTTTGAAACCAACAACTGCAAGACTGAAGACTGAAGGCTGAAGGCTGAATGGGTCGGGTAATAAAAAAGATGAAGACAGAAGTCCAATGACAACGCCAGGAAGGGTTATGACATCAGGTATTATCTGAAAATCAAAATCAATGAGAGTTATAACGATCATTGCTGATACAAAGGCAAAAAGAAAAGGCAGATGCCAGCCCAAACCAAAAAAATTGAATACTGCAAGATAAAAAATTCCATTCATTAGCTCAACAAGCGGATAGCGGATGGAAATCCTTTCTCCGCAACCTCTACATCTGCCCCTTAAAAAAATGTAGCTTAACACAGGAATATTATCCCAAGGCTTTATGGGAGTATTGCATGAAGGACATGCAGATGAAGGTCTGATGATAGAGATATTTCTCGGCAATCTGTATATGCAGACATTGAGAAAAGAGCCAACTATAAGGCCAAAGATAAAAATAATTACTGTCATGACTGCCTCCCAAACAAATAAAGTCTTCTTATCAATTCCACTGGCTCCTCGCCTGTTCAATTAAAACAGAGATTTTACCAAAAAGACCTTTATTTTTCTCAATTTTACCCATCAATAAATCCTTCCTCAGCATTTGCAAAGGCGCAGATTGCCTTGAGATATTCATCCCGCCAGTTGGACTTGAATTCCATATTTTGTGATTCAATTAAAGCCATATTTCCTTTCTCTTTTCTCAAAAACCGTCTTTGCCTTTTCTCCTGCCTTTGTCCTGTAATCTTTGCCTTAATAGCAGGAGTTCAGGATTGGGTTGTCTGCAAGGGACATACTATGAAAACCGCCTCATAAATTCTACCACGGTAATTATCTCAATGCCTTTGTATTCTTTGAGATTCAATAGATGGGAATCACCGCTCACAATGGTTTCAGCATTCCCATCGATAGCAAGATTTATGAACAGATTATCCGATGCATCTTCAATAATTGGATGCTCTTTTGAAGATACGGTGATTCTCTTGCCAATGCTCTTAATGTCAAGCATGACTCTATAGATTTCTGATGAAGCAAGTTTGAATTTAGCTGACAGGACTCTGACAAGCTCATCCATAGAACCAGTGCAGTATAACAGGTTGAAGTCTCCAGATTTAACGAGCCGTATTGCCTGACGAGGTTTCCCGCTCCAGAGGTATCCTGATATCAGGACATTGGTATCAAATACTATGTTTTTCTTCACTTCCCTGCTCTGGCTTCATGGACTATCTTTTCAATCTGCTTTAGACTCATTGGGGCGATTTTTTTCTTCTTCACCACCTTGTCCATAAATCTGAAAATATCTTCTTCCTCGCCAGCAGGAAACACAATTACCTCTACCTTGCTCCCTGGCTTAAACGGAAGTGATTTAACTGTTACGCTCTTATTTGTTTCTACCTCAACGAGCTTCTTGACTGCCCTCATATTGTGAACCTCCTTTCTCTATGGTATTATAACACCGTTTTTTTTGCAAGCCTTAAGGAAATGTTATTTTTAGATTTAATGATTATCATGGCAATATAAGTTTTTTCCCCTTCTTACTGTGCCGTCGGCATTTGCAAAGGCGCAGATTGCCTTGAGATACTCATCCCGCCAGTTGCATTTGAACTCCACATTTTGCGATTCAAGTGGTTTTAAAGGCATAGTTTTTATAATTACCCCATCTCCCTCACCACCATTACCTCATTCCCTCTATGGTCAATGACTTTAATAGCGATGCGGTTTATCTTAGTCCGAATGTTGTCTTTAGAGCATTATCAATCACCTGTATATCAGATAATGCGCCAATGGTTCGCTCTATCTCAGGAAATCTTATAGTTGCCAAATTGTCTGTCATTATTATTGAATCCGTAAGTAATCCTGCTTTTTTGCCTTCTTCTGAGTCCTTGTTTATGCGAATACGACTGGGATGACCCTCGCGTGAAAGATTGCTCGTAATCATGGCAACAATCACCTGTTCCAAGCCTGTATTTAAGGTGTCAGATTGCACAATCAATGCTGGACGGCGTTTTGCGGTAATCAGATCAGAGTTTGGAAATAATACCAATACAACTGTTCCCTTTTTATATTCTGTCATAAAGCTCCATCCCTTTTGCATTCCAGTCTTCTTCAAAAGACCGCAGTCTATTCTTCAGATCCTGCGCTTCTTCTTTAGTTATTTCCTTTGCCAGAAGGTCAATTGCCCCTGTTTCTTCTGAATTTAAGAAGGTTATGATTATATCGCTTTCCTTCAAGTGTGGCTTTTCATACAATTCAATCTTTCCATCTTTATAATGTCCTTTGACTGTTTTTAACATTTTTTATCCTCCTTCCGATAGTTAATTTTTAAATCCTTTTCCCCATCTCCCTTACCACCATCACCTCATTCCCTCTATGGTCAATGACTTTGACGGTGATGCGGTTTTCTTTGCCGAGTTTAAAGGGCAGGGAGCGAGTGCTGGTAAATTTATCTTTGTTAGGCATATTCAACCTTCCAGTCATCAGCCGTAAGCTCAACTGATTCAAGAGATTGAAGGCAAAAAGCCTCGATGCTTTTAGCTGATAGATTGACTTCTATATACGCTCCGTTCTTCAGTTCTCTTACAGCACGGAACCTCTTTTTATCCCTTCCAATTAAGCGCGGAAATTGCTGCATAATCTGTTCAAACTTTTCAGGCTCCAAATCTGCAATTGTATTCATTGTTTGTTCGAGGACATCACGCCATGTTTGAACATCAAAGCTTTGCCCAAGTATCCAGAGTTTCTTAGGGCTTGTGCCGGTAACGCCAAGCAGATTCTGCTCTTGCACTGCTTCATCACCAAAATATGGCCAGATGGCAAGGGCTTTCTCTGCAAGATATGCCGACCGTTTTTCGATGTCTTCTTTTTTCCAAGTGTTTTTATCTTGGAAATATTTATTCATTTCAATATGGCTGCTGCATAGACGTTTCTTTTTGCTCTCATAGTCATCATTAGATAGTTCAGCATTGTAGGCAGTTAGTGTTAAATTTCCAATAGTATGCAATAAAAGTTCGTGAGTTATTTCCCAGTCTTCACCGAGGTGGTTTTGCCAATACTCTGTTAATGTTTGCGGCATTATATGCTCTATTGAAAGACTTTCAAAAGGAACTTGCTCTTTATGTGCATAGGATTCCTCTATTGACTCAAGGATTAATTTGGTCTTAATGGCACGGTCCCCAGCCCCATATAACTTTGTATCCATAAGCCTTGATTTAAATTCCATGTCTTTTGGATAGCCCTTTGTTTGAAGCTCTTTCTTTAGTCCCTCCACTAATGTGCTGAATCCTTTATTTTTTATATTGCGATAAAGCAGTGGGAAAATCTTGTTTAAACCATGAGTTGGGACATTGCATACAAAACGGCGGATTAAAAAGTTTTCCAATATTTTTAGAGTATCAGCAAACTCTACAGCAGAAATCTTACTCTGACTGAAATCATCATAGCAGTTAAGCAGAAATGGATACGCTGTATTGACCTCAAATCGGTTAAGTCGGGATAGTAATTTGCGAACTTCAACATTATCTTCTCTCTCAGGATATAAGAGTTTTTCATAGTAACCGGAAAACTTTAGCAGGTCTTTTAGGTAATCTAAGGCATTTCCTTGATTCACAATATCTTTCAATGAAAAATAGACATCTGTCTGCTTGACCATCTTACCGTCTCTCATAAGGTAGTGGCGTATGAATTCTGTCAAATCATCGCCCAGAGCCTCTTGCATAGGCTTCCAATATCTTGAATAAATGCCTTCTTGCTCATCTACATGGATTCTCATAAAAAAGTAATTGCGGATCAGATCAGCCTGCGTCAGAGGTCTGCCTTTTGCATTGAGACTTTCAAAGACAAGATGTGGATTATCATCAGGGTCAAGAACTATACTTACTGTAGACAAGTTGTTTGTAATAGCCTTTTTCATCGATTGAATATCTATACTGGTTTGACGGAATTTTTTTTCAAAAAACTGATATGCCTCCAGTACTTGTCCATCTGACATTGAAATGTCTGAGGCTATAATACCTCGGAATGAATTTCTGTCAATTTGTGTTGGCTGGAATTTGTAGTAATCAGAATCTTTTTTATATTGATTGACCAGCAAGGTATTGTGAATTTCTTCTGATAGTTCTGATTGCCCTGATTGTTTTGCCTTGTCTCTCATTAGGGCTAATAAGATAAAAATTGTGGTAAGACGCTGTTGCCCATCAATAAGCAAATACTTTGCTACGCCTTCAGGAACTGAAATCGTGGGCATTGTAACTATAGAGCCTATAAAATGAGAACGACTGTCATTTGCTTCACAGAGTTCAACAATATCGTTCCATAATATCTCCCATTCTTTTTTAGTCCAGCTATATGAACGTTGAAAAAGCGGAACAACATACTGCTTTGTGCCTTCAATAATCGGTTGAAGTCTTGTTTCAGATGCCTTCATTGTTTATAACCCTCAATCACAAGCAAAGAATCGCCGAGTATCAGCCTGTTAGTCCAGTCCATGTCGTGCTTGTAAAATTCCACAAGCTCTTTTAACGGCATATCAGGCTTTGCAAAAAGGTCTATCTGCGGTTCTTCTCTCTTGATTGAACGGATTATTGCTTCCGGCGCTATGTTTTCATGGATGTGCAGCGATACTGTCGGGACTTCAAAGGATGTATGCTCTTTCTTCCCCGCCCAGACTAACTGCGGATCAAGATGCGGGTCATATTCATATTTCTTGGGCTTTGGCTTTGCGGTATCATAAGAGGCAAGTCCAACAGGTACGGCATTTTTGCGCTTGTCAGCCTCATGCCGATAGGCTTCAACATCGTTATTGACAGAACCCTTTGCCTTTCTCCCTTTTGCCATGCCGCCCCCTGTTGTATATAAGGATTGTCATAATTATAGATTATTTTTCATGTAAAATGTTCGCTTCCAGCCAAGCTGCTGTAGCCTCTCAACTCCGTTAGAAAGAGCTTTCTAACGGGATCAATCCATATCAGTCGCCTCGTTTGCTTTTGGCATGATTATTTTCCCTCAGCAATTCCAAGCTGTTTCATTATCAATTTACAAAGGCTATCTTTGATTTCAGAATGTCGCGGAACAGGCGCTTTTCTGCCATTTTGGGAATTTACAAAAATATCGTGATTTGAACCATGCCTTTTCAGATAACAGTCATTATTTGCCAATGTCCTGATAAATTACTGCCGCTTCAAACCATAACCTCTATGTCTTTCTCCTGAGTTTTAACCCATAAAGGCTCCTCTTCCTCCATCATTAGCTTATACGCCTCCCTGATATTCTTCTCAAGATCTTCCAGCGTTTCTCCCTGACTAAATACTCCGGGAATCTCTTTTAGCCTTCCTACATACCAACTGTCGTCAAGCCAATACTCAAGCGTAAAATGTCTCAACATTTTTTAACACCTCCTCGCATGTATCGTTTAAATCAGACGTGTTTTTATTTATATATTATCATCAATATCGCCATGAAGGACATCCTCCCCCGCTTCCAGCCTCCCTGCATCAGCCTCGCTCATGCCACTATCTTGCTTATCTCAGAAGCCCTTTCAATTGTCTCTTTTATTTCAGGCTCAAGTTTATCAAGTTCTTTTATTGCCTCGTCTACTTCTTTATTTGCATAAATATTTTTCTCTTTTCCCCTCAGTTCATAAACCTCTTCGCCTATCTTTTTTAGAAGTTCATCCTTGCGTTTTTTAAATTCCTCTGATTTATAAAGCAGCTTAAAAACCATAATTTCTACCCTAACTCTCTCTGAAAGTAGTGAGGCTAACCATTTTATCTTTTCAATAGCTTCGTCAAAGTCTTTTTTAATTCTACTGTACATAAACACCTCCTATGCTGTTTTAAAGAACTCAAGCCTCCTTCCCCAGAAATCTTCAATAGATTTTCTGAGCTGCGGATAGCCCGAAAGTGTTGAATCCCTTTCTATAAGGGAGAATGCCTCTTTTCGGGCTATTTCAAGTATTTTAACATCCCTTAAAAGATTTGCAACCTTTAAGTCAGGCATGCCCGACTGCCTCGTACCAAAAAATTCTCCGGGGCCTCTTATGTTCAAATCCTCTTCTGCTATCCTGAAGCCGTCTGCGGTTTTAACCATTACCTCCAGTCTTTTTCTTGCATCCTCGCTTCCGCCATAACTTAGTAAAATGCAGTAGGATTGATTGCTTCCTCTTCCGACCCTTCCCCTCAACTGGTGCAACTGGGCAAGACCGAATCTCTCCGAATGTATTATAATCATTAATGCTGCATTCGGCACATCTACTCCTACCTCAATGACAGTTGTGGAAACGAGTATATGCATATTGCCGTTCTTGAATTCTTTCATTACATCTTCCCGTTCGACTGGCTTCATCCTTCCATGAATCAAACCTACTTTTAGATAAGGGAATATCTTCTGCAGTCCCTCTGTGCCTGCAATTGCTGATTTAAGGTCTGTCTTTTCCGATTCTTCAATCACAGGATAAACAACATACACCTGTCTTCCTTTCTTTGTCTCTTCTGCAATTAAAGAGTAAATCTGGCTTTTGTTCTTTTCAGAAAAAAGCTTTGTTATGATAGGGCTTCTGTTTGGAGGAAGCTCGTCAATTACGGAATAGTCAAGGTCTCCGTAAAGTGTCATGGCGAGTGTTCTCGGAATCGGGGTCGCTGTCATTATCAATGTGTCAGGATTTACTCCCTTCTTCCTTAATGTTGCCCTCTGCATTACGCCGAATCTGTGCTGCTCATCTATTACAATAAATCCGAGCTTTTTGAATGATACTCCTTCCTGAATCAATGCATGGGTTCCAATAACAATATCGGCATCAATGCCATCCCTTAAGCTTGCCCTGTCTTTGCTGCTCCCTGTAATAAGCTGGATATTTAATCCTAAGTCTTCAATCAGTTTGTGAATATTTATATAATGCTGCTCTGCGAGTATCTCTGTTGGCGCCATCAGCGCAGCCTGATAACCGCACTCAACAGCAGAAAGCATAGCCATCAGGGCTACAATAGTTTTTCCAGAACCAACATCTCCCTGCAAAAGCCTGTTCATTGGAGCAGGAGATTGCATATCTTTAAGAATATCCTTGAACACCCTTTCCTGAGCATTAGTGAGTTTAAAAGGCAGGCTGTTTAGCAGTCTGTTTATCAGTCTGCCATCAGGTAAAAATGCAATGCCCCTTTTAATCGCCTCTCCTTTTTTAATAACTGCAAGCCCAAGCTGGAGTGTAAAAAGTTCATCAAATACAAGCCTTTGATGAAAAGGACTTGTTCCGCTGTTTAAATCTCCAATAGATAATTCTGATGATGGGAAGTGAACATTTAATATGCTTTCATGGAGGGCTGGAAGATTATAAGCCTTAATAATTTCTAAAGGCATAGGGTCTATTATTGCAGATGCTGAATTGTTAACAATCGCGTGCATAATGCCCCTTAATATCTTTTGGCTCAGTCCTTCTGTTGAGCGGTAAATAGGCGCTATTCTGCCTGTGTGAATTCC
>JBBISP010000001.1:97770-112127 GCA_037441185.1 Nitrospirota bacterium
AATGGGAGATAAAAAAAGGCGTCTCTTATTGTATTTATCCCAAGACGTGCAAGAAGCCTCGATCTTTGAGGTCCTACGCCTTTGACATACTGGATGGGGGACAATAAGTCATTTCTCACTTTAACCTTCTGCTTTTTCTCTCCTCATAGCTTCATCAAGGGATTTATCAGTTTCTTTAATCTTAATATTTGAGTATTCAGATTCGCTTAGTATGTCTATTTCCCATCCTGTAAGTCTTGTTGCGAGCTTTATGTTCTGTCCGCGCTTTCCTATAGCAAGAGACAACTGTTGGTCGTCAGCTATTGCCATTGCCGTCTTTTCTTCTTCATTTATTCCGACCCTGTCAACAGTTGCAGGCGTAAGTGCCCTCGCTACAAATATTCTCGGGTCATCGCTCCATGGTATTATATCAATCCTTTCACCCTTGAGTTCCCTCACAATGGATTGAACTCTTGTGCCTTTCATGCCCACGCATGCACCTACAGCATCTACTGATGAATCTTTAGAATATACGGCTATTTTTGTTCTCTCTCCCGGCTCTCTTGCAATGCCTTTTATAATAACCACTCCGTCATATATCTCAGGAACTTCCATTTTGAAAAGACCTGAAACAAAATTTGTGTCAGTCCTGGAAAGTATTATAACTGTCCCCTTTGGTGTTAATTTCACTTCAGACAGATACGCCTTAACAATGTCACCCCTTTTTAGAGTTTCATTAGGTAGTGTTTCCTTCTGAGGAAGGCATGCTTCTGTTTTTGCAAGAGCAATATAGTAAATGCCCTTTTCCTTTCTCAGTACTGTCCCGCTGATTATCTGACCGATTTTATCTTTATACCCTTCATAGATGATATCTCTTTCTGCCTCTTTAACCTTTTGGAATATAACCTGTTTTGCAGTCTGGGCGGCTATTCTGCCGAAGTCATGAAGTGGAATTGGTATTTCAATTGTATTGCCAATTGTCTTGTCAGGGAAGATTTTTTGAGCTGCCTCCAGTTCGATTTCTTCATCCTTATTCACAGCCTTGTCGACGATCTTTTTAAGTTCAAAAACCTTAATATTGCATGTTTTAGGCTCTATGCGCAGATCTATATTAGTTCTTCCGCCAAATCTTTTACGCACTGCGGAAAGCAAAGCTGCTTCAAGCACTTTTAATAATGCATCGCGGGAGATACCTTTTTCTCTGCTAATCTGGTCTATTGCAAAACATAGTTCTTTTGACATTGCAAATACCTCCCTTAAAATTCTATTTCAAGCTTTGCCTTTGAAATCTTATCCATCGGAATAAAAATATCCCTGCTCTCTTTCTTGTTTTCGAGTCTTATTCTTATCCAACCCTTTCCTACATCAATAATTCTGCCTATAAAAAATGTCTGATCGTCTATTTTCTCTTTTGTAACAATACGAACAAGTTTTTCTATATTCTTTTCGAAGTCTGCCTGCTTTATAAGCGGCCTGTCAATTCCCGGCGATGACACTTCCAGAATATATGGTCCTTTTATAGGGTCTTCCACATCCAGCAGCGCTTCAAGGCTTCTGCTCATTCTTTCGCAATCGCTAATAGTAACCCCTTCCTTTTTATCAACCATTATCCTCAGTAAGATTTTTTTGCCGCTTCCAAGCATATCAGCGCTGACGAGTTCCAAACCCTCATCTTCTGCAGCTTGAGAGGCAAGTTCATAAATTTTCTGTTTAATAGTAACTGCGTTCATTCCCTCTAAAACAAAAGAGTGGGAATGCCCACTCTTTTGAAATTGTTAAATATAAATTAGATATAAAAATATAACAGTTTCTGTCTAAAAAAGCAACACCATGAGGAGATAATTCCTCATGGTGTTTTTCATGTCGCTACTTCTTTGGAGCTTCTGCTGGCGCAGGCTCAGGCGCAGGCGCTGGAGCTGGCTCAGGAGCTGGAGCTGGAGCTGGAGCCTCTGGAGCCTTTGGCTCTTCAGCCTTTTTGCAACCCACTGAAAATGTGAATGCTACTAAGAGTATTACTGAAAGTATAAGAGCTAATACTTTTTTCATTATTAAGTCACCTCCTTCCAAAATATTTTGCCAAAATAGGGAATTTTTAATTCTTTACATTATTAACATTTATACTATTTCTTGTCAAGAAATAAATTTGTTTTTTAGCTGTTCTAAATTTTTAACAAGTCCTTCCACAAGAAATATAATTGATTCAGCATCGAGAAACCTGTCTGCTGTTGAATCAAAAAGTATTTTTACCTTTGATTCGAATTCTTCCTCTTTCTGCCAATAGAGAATTAGAACAGGAATTTTAGGAAGCAGATGCATGCGCCATGCATTTCTTGTAGAATATTCGCTGCGCCTTTCTGCTCCAAATCTGGTTAATATGTTTTCTATTATATCAAAATCCCTTTCAAATAATTCCTTTAAAGGATCTTCGCAATCCCTTAGGAATGATGATGCCTTAACCATTCCTCCCTTTAGCTCGCTGTATGAGACCCATCTGCTTGACAATTCGCCTTGCCCTGATGTCCTGATATAATGTAAAAGCAATATCTTAATCCACGGCGTGATGTGGCCGTGTGTTGTTATTTCTCCAGCATGAGATATTATGAATTCTCTGCCAAGACATTTAATTATGAGGGCGTTGTCTTTTAATTCAGCGCCAAGGTCTTTTGCAATTTCTAAAAAACTGATGCCTTTAATTTCTTCTTTTAGGTTTAATATCAATCCATCACGCCAATCTGACTTTATAATCGAATTTTTAATAGCCTTTGCTTCCTCCTCTGTCAGATAAGGGCATTCTGATATGTCCACTTCTTCTTTAATAACTGATAATGCAAAGGGCATGCATGTCTTCTGTCTGCATTTACCGCAGTTTTTTCTTGGAAGTTTTTTATAAAGCTCTACAGGTTTCACTATTTCCTTTTTTCAAATACATTAGCTGCAATTATAACAAAACTCAGCGAAGCTGCAGCAATTATAAAAATATCAAAGATTAATGGAAAGTCATGGGTTAGAAGTTTTTTTTCATGGAATACCATATGCTTCAAAGCATCTATTCCGTAAGTCAACGGGTTGATCATTGTGAAGAATTTCAAGATATCTGGCAAAAGTTTTACAGGATACATTGCGCCAGATAAAAAGAACATCGGCATGACTATAAAGTTCATTATAACGCTAAAGCTTTCTAAATTTTCATAAAATGTTGCTATTAATATCCCTAATGCTGAAATGCAGAAAGACAGCAGCGCAGAAATTCCGAGAATAAGCAAAATCTGAATTATGCTTAATTTTAACCCTACAAGAGGGAAAAGCAGTAGAATTATTAATGCCTGAATCGTTGATACAGCAGTGCCGCTCAATGCCTTGCCTATTACAATAGAGGATCTTGACACAGGAGCTACAAGCATCTCCTTCATAAATCCGAACTCTTTGTCCCATATTATAGATATTGACGAGAAGATAGAACTAAAAAGAATGGTCATGCCCAATATCCCCGGAAAGATAAAGTGCATGTAAGGCATTCCCAGCGTATCATGGGATACCATTTTTGACATGCCTCCGCCGACTAAAAAAAGCCATAGCAGGGGTCTTGCGAGTGTAGATATGAGTCTTCCTCGCTCTCTAGCGAATTTTATGAATTCCCGAGCTACAACCACATATATAGCGTTTAAATCCGATTTCATCTTCTGTTCCTTCTTTTAGACGTGGCGCATCTGTATTTCAGATATTTATCCCCTATCAAACCTTCTCCTGTAAGACCTTATCGATTCCTTCAATTCATCGCCGCCGGAGACAGTTTCCGGTCGTATAGTCTTGCCTGTTAACTTTAAAAACACATCGTTCAAAGTCGGCCTTTGCAGCCTCACAGAGATTACCATATCTCCGAGTGTATTGATAAGCTTTGGAATACATGCATCCCCTTTTGATACAGATATGAAAACCTCTCCGCCTTTTTCTTCTGCTTCCAAATTTAGCATTTTTTTAATCTCATTTATTGCCGCAAAATTATCCTTTGTCTTTAAATATATAACATCTCCGCCAACCATCTTCTTTAATTCATTTGGCGACCCTTGAGCAATAATCTTCCCTTTGTCGATTATCGCTATTTTATTGCAAATCTCTGCCTCCTCCATGTAATGGGTTGTCATAAATACAGTGACATCATGCTTTTTGGGAAGCTCTGATATGAATTCCCAGAGATTTGTCCTGCTCTGAGGGTCGAGTCCAAGAGTGGGCTCATCTAAGAACAATACCTTTGGTTGATGTATAATTGCTCTCGCCACTTCCAGTCTCCTTTTCATTCCCCCTGAGAACCTCTTTACAGGTTCATCTTTTCTTTCATAAAGATCGACAAAGTTCAATGCATCATCTATCTTGATTTTTCTCACTCTTTTAGAGATATTGTATAAGTAGGAATGAAATAGGAGATTTTCATATGCTGTGAGTTCTTTATCGAGGGTGTTATCCTGAAACACAATACCCATTTTTTTCCTTACCTCTGAAGATTCTTTCATACAGTCATGGCCGTCTATGGATGCCTTGCCTGAAGTTGGAGACATGAGAGTGCAGAGGATGTTAATGGTGGTTGTCTTTCCTGCGCCGTTTGGTCCAAGGAACCCAAATATCGTTCCACTTTGCACTTCAAAGGATATTCCATCAACAGCATTTATATTGCCGAATTGTTTTGTCAGGCTTTCAACGATTATGATAGGGGTCATTTGTATATTTTAGCATTTTTACAGATTATGCCATAATAATAAAATAGATAATTAGCTTAACCTAAATAATGCATTTACAAGGAGGCATGAGCGTCTAAAAGTCTTTCTAAATCGCAATTTGGTTTATTTGATATAGTTATGTTCGCGGGGATATTTTTACACCTTAATTTATGTTTCTTACATCTTACAAAGGTAGCGATGAGAAAGCCATTTATCCGCCCATGCCTTCTTGTTTTAATGTTCAACTGTATTTATTTGGTAAAGGAACCCAAAAAGGAGAATTGATTTGCAGAGCAGTCAAGTGTTAGAAAAAGATACTAAAATTAGCTTTCCGCATTTTACAATATTAAAAGCATCTGCTGGGTCAGGCAAGACACATGCCCTTACACAGCGTCTTGTTCAGTTTCTTCTGTCTGATCAAATAGAGAGAAATAGTCTGAGGAATATCCTTGCTATAACATTTTCTAATAATGCTGCAAAAGAGATGAAGGATAGAACACTTCTCTGGCTGAAATCTGTTTGTTTAGGTGATCGCAAAACAGTTGATGAACTGCGCAAAATAGTATCCCTTGATGCAGTTAGAATGGCCGAAAAAGCTGAAAATTCGATCCAAAATATCTTTGCCAATTATGCTGATCTTCAGATAAAGACTATAGACAGCTTTATGACAACAGTATTTAAGTCCTCTGCAATAGACTTTGGATACGACCCAGAGTTTGAGATACTGATGAACAACGACCTGCTTATTGATTACTCTTTTGATATTTTTATGAGAGATGTCCGCGACGGCACGGTAAAGGAAAAACTACTTGAAAATATCATATCCCTAATCATGGAAAATAAGAAGGGGGATTCTTCCTATTTATGGGATCCTTCTTCAGAAATTCTAAATGAGATAAAAAAAATTTACAGAAAGCTTTCATCCATAGGAAAGAAAGTCTGCATCGAAGACCTCTCAGAAAAGATGAATTCTCTGCAAGTTTTAATCAAAAAAATCCTTAATGAAATAGAGACAGAAATAGAAAGGTCTGGTCTCCGAAGAAACGAAAGATCGGCTTATAAGACCACTTTTTCTTATGTCAGGGATGGAAGATATACGGATATTATCGGCCGGGGAGTAAAAATATTGCCCGTTAATAAACCTACAAGAGGGCAAGAACATCTTCAAAAACATTATGACAATGTGGATAAGATGTGGTCACAATTTAGGGATAAAATGAATCAATATACATCCCTTTATGTCCGAGCTTGTTATTCACCTTACCTGAAGTTATATGAAGAGTTTATAGAAACTATAGAGTCTGTAAAGAGGCATCAGAGCAAGATATTCATAGAAGACATCAACTGGAAGCTTGCTGATTATCTGAACAGCCAGATTGTGCCTGATATTTATTTTAGGCTTGGAGAGACTATTTTTCATTTTTTGATCGATGAATTTCAGGATACATCACCCATACAATGGAGAAATTTACAGCCACTTATTGAAAACTCACTCGCGGAAAGCGGCAGTTTTTTCGCTGTTGGGGATACAAAACAGGCAATATACGGATTTCGCAACGCAGACTACTCTATAATGAAAACTATGGAGCGCGTAAATCCTTTTCCATCTGCCCTACATACTGTTAGAGAGCTTAAAACTAATCATAGAAGCCTGCAGGAAATACTCGATTTTAATGAAAAGATATTTAAAGAAATTGTCGCTGCACATGAAGACTTCAGAGGTGCAGCAAAGGAGAGCGGACTGACCGACTATATCCAGACAGTAAAGGAAGGACAAACAGATAAAGGTCATTCAGAGGTTATAATCATCGAGAAAAATGAAGATGTTCTTCCTGAAAAGCAAAAGATTCAAGAACTTGTCCGCAAATTGAACTCTCGAGGATACAGATTCAGAGATATTGCTATTTTGACTCAGAAAAACGAAGATGCAGTAAATGTAACTACATGGCTGAACGAGATAAATATTCCCTTCATATCATACAGTAGCCTTGATATAAGAAGGCAGAAGATTACGACAGAAATAGTAGCGCTGTTAAACTTTCTGAACTCTCCTATTGATAATCTTTCATTTGCAACCTTCATGCTTGGGGACATTTTTGCTTCAAATCCTTTGGGCATTTCCATAGGCCATCTGCGAGACTTCATCTTCAGGAATAGAAAAGAGCGGCTCCTTTACAAGTCTTTTCAAAAGGAGTTTGGAAATCTCTGGGATATGTATTTTTCAGAGCTTTTCAAATACTCTGGGTATTTGCCGTTGTATGACCTTGTTGTAGAGATATTCAGACGCTTTAGAGTATTTGAGAATCTCCAAGATGAGGAAGCCGTATTGGTGAAGGTACTTGAGGTGGTTAAAGATATTGAGGGCGCAGGCTACAACAGCATCAAAAACTTTCTCATGCTTGCGGCAGAAGATGAAAATGGCGAATCCAACTGGAACATGGCTGTGCCAAAAAACAAAGATGCAGTGAAAGTCATGACCATACATAAGTCTAAAGGCCTCGGATTTCCTGTTGTTATATTGATGCTTTACGAAGAGCGCAACAGAGGGTTTGATTATATATTTATGGAAGACGGAGATGAGATTCGTCTCCTTAAGATTACAAAAGACACGGCACAATGTAATCCGCTTTATGATGCTTTATATAGTCATGAATCCATGAAAACAATGGTCAACAAACTCAATACGCTGTATGTAGGCTTCACACGGCCAAAGGAAGAACTCTATGTTATCGGGATCAAGGGGAAAAGTGACAGCTATCCATTAAATATTCTTCCTGCTGAGGACTATCCTCCGTCAGAGAGACCTGAAAGAAAAACGGACAGTGAAGCAGACATTGGAAATGTCTTTATGATTAGTCATCATCAGGGGAAAATTGAAATCCCTGCTAAAACAGATGCAATAATAAACATAGAGGAAAAAAGAAGAGGCGAATTCTTTCACAGGATTCTTTTTTTTATTGAGTATATAGATGAAGACTTTGAGAATTATTTAGCTGATACAATACAAAGAGTCAGAACAGAAATGTCTGTCGAATATCCAGACAGCATGGTAAAAGAAAAGATTATTTCATTTATCAAACATGAGGACATTATAGATTATTTTAAAAGAAAATCAGGACGAAAAGTTTTAAAGGAACAGGAATTTAGCGATGAAAAGGGCAATCTCTACAGAATGGACAGGATTGTTGTTGACATGGACAGGGTTACTGTAATTGATTATAAGACAGGAAGCGATAGGGAAGCTGAGGAAAAATACAACTCTAAAATAAAGGCATACATGAATATCCTTAGCGAGTTTTTCCCGGGCATAACTGTAAATGGTCTTATTGCTTATATAGACCTCAATAAGATACGGAGTGTGCATTGAACATATCAATCATATCACCCAGACAAAACCTGATAGAAGAGATCATTTCAAGTCTTTCAGGAACTAACAGAGATTATTCTTCAAACCTTGTTATCTTCCCTGGAAAGAGGCCGTCACACTTTCTGAGAAAAGCTCTTGCTGAAAAAATAAAAAGGAGCTTCATTCCGCCTGTCATCTATTCTATGGATGAGTTTGTAAATACTGTTTATGAGAGCATAGAGACTAAAAAAAGGCTCGAAGCAATAGATGCCATTGCTGCACTTTATGAGATTCATAAAAAGGCAAAAAAACCCATTGGCGGCAACAGTTTTATGACACTTGATCGTTTTTTTTCGATCGGCATTAAGATATACAAAGATATTGAAGAACTTTACATAGAGGGCATAAGCAGCCTTAAGGTGAAGGAAATACAGCCCCTTATTGACAATGCAGTTCCTGAGCAGACAGCAAAAAATCTGCAGTCGCTATTTTTTTTCTACGATGAGTTTTACAAAGAGATAGAAAAGCAAAACCTTTCAACGAGGTCAACAAGATATAGGACGGCTTCCGAAAAATTCGATGAAGCAGGTATTGACCGTTTTCAGAAAATAATTGCTGCAGGCTTTTTTGCCCTTACGGAATGCGAGAAGAATATTTTCAAAAAATTACTCTCGCTGGAAAATACATTGTTTATCTTTCAGGACGGCCCTGGTATCGGGGAGAATCTTATTGATATAGGAATCAAATTCGAAGATAAAAAAGCATATACCTCTGATATTTCAGAGCAGGATATAAGTTTTTACAGCAGTCCTGACACCCATGGACAGGTATATGCCGTAAGCAATGTGTTAGATGCTCTGCAGAAGAATGAAAAAATTGATGAAAATGCGGCTATAGTAATGCCTTCTTCTGATACTCTTTTCCCGCTTCTGAGGCAAGGATTGGGTTTTATGGAGACTAAGGAATTCAATTTATCAATGGGGTATCCCCTGTTTCGCACACCTGTTGTTGGCTTTCTTAATAATCTCATGGATCTCATTTCCTCGATGGATGGTGATAGATTTTATGTGCCTGACTATCTTAAATTTGTGCTTCATCCATATACAAAAAATATCTTCTTCAAAGGCAGCGCTGAGATAACAAGGATATTATTTCATACAATTGAAGAAAAGCTTACAGAAAACAGAACAAAGATATTTCTGTCGCTTTCAGAAATTGAGGAAAACACAGCAATGCTTTCTGACTTCTTAAAAAAGGCGTATCCTGAGCAAAACAACATAATAACGAGTGAGCTTGTTACAGGTCATCTGCAATATATCCATGACAATACCACCAGAAAGTTTCTTGCGTTTAAAAACATAGGAGATTTTGCCAAACGGTGCAGCGAAGTGATCACTTTTATTTACCATGAAAGCACTGCAAAACTCCATCCTCTTTTTTATCCATTTGCAGAGTCTTTTCTGGCAGCCCTTGATGCTGTATCAAGGTCTTTGATAAGCAGCATGGCTTTTAGCAATATAAACAGCTATTTCTCTTTTATAAGAAAATACCTTATGACATGTCATACGCCATTTGAAGGCACCCCTATCAGGGGGTTGCAGGTTTTAGGATTTCTCGAAACAAGAAATTTAAAGTTCAAAAGGGTTTTTATCTTAGACGCAAACGAAGAAACGCTGCCAGACACAAAGAGAGAAGATAGCCTTCTGCCGTTTCAGGCAAGAAGGATGCTCGGGATTCCAACTTATATGGAGAGAGACAAAATTTCTGCCTATTATTTTGAAAACCTCATAAGAGGGGCAGAGCATATCCATTTGTTTTTTATAGAGAACGAAGAAAAGGAGAGATCAAGATTTATTGAGCGTCTAATATGGGAAAAACAGAAAAAAGATAGAACTACAGAAACAAACAGCTATATAAACTCAGTGCAGTATAAGATCAGGCTGAGCAACAACGCTCCTTTAGGAATCTCAAAAACTAAAGAGGTTGTAAACTTTCTTAAGGATTTTACTTACAGCGCCAGCGCAATTGATGCATACCTCAGATGCGGATTGCAGTTCTACTATTCATATGTCTTGGGCATCAATGAAAGGGAAAATACCTCAGGCGAAATAGAAAGGACAGACATCGGCAAATTTGTTCATCGCACCATCTCAGCTTTCTTTTCTATGCGAAAAGGATATGCCCTTACAAATAAGGACATTGACATTGATGAGATGAATCGCCTTGTTGACAGTTTTTTTGCCGAAGACTATGGAAATGACCCAGTTGGAGCAATATATCTGTTAAAAAAACAGGTGAAGAGCCGTATGAGGGATATTCTAAAAAGATATTATCTCCCTTTGATTGAAAAAGAGGCATTAACTGTTCTTGGCAGCGAATATAAGATAAATACATCTGAAGGCAATTTTAATATTACAGGCCGTATAGATAGCATAGAAAAAAGGGGAAATAAAATCACGATTATCGATTACAAAACAGGTTCAACCACAAACAATCTCAGGATCAATTTTGATAAACTTGATCCAGACAATAGAGATGCATGGAGCAAGGCTATAGGCAGTCTGCAACTGCCTTTCTATCTGATGCTCTATTGCAAAAATGCTCAAACTGATGTAAGTAATCTAAATGCTATGTTTTTACTGCTTGGTCGTTCTACAATAACCAGGGATATAGAGCTGCCGTTTTTTGATGGCAGAGATGCAGAGAAAACTTATGGCATACTGAAGGGCATAATTTTATATCTGCTTGAGGAAATTATAAATCCAGAAATCCAGTTTAGCCCTGCTACAGATAAGAAAAAAACCTGCCCTTATTGTGCTTTTCGATTTATCTGTGGAACGCAGTGGATAGTCAGGACTTAGTTATGTTGGATATACTATGGAGCGCAGTAAATCTAAATTTTTTATAATAATCTTTCCATCTTTCTCTGCTATAATCCCTGATTTCTTAAACTTGCTTATAACCCTTATGCTCGTCTCAACAGTAGTGCCAACCATTTCAGCAATATCCTGTTTTGTGAGTTTCATGTTTATAATTGCTGCATTGTTATCTGTTTTATCACCTATTTTATCTGCAAGCTTTAAAAGCAGCGCTGCGATTCTCAACTCTACCCTTTCGAGCGCAATATTTTTTAGAGTATCATGAAATTCTCTTATCCTGTCGCCAATATTTGATGTTATCTCATGCATTATACTTGGAAATCTATCAATTATCTTCAAGAGATTATGTTTGGAGATTTTAATAATCTCAGAATCTTCCATAGCAACAGCATTGGCTGGATATGGAAAGCCTTTTAAAACCGCCAGTCCGCCAAAGAAATCAATCGGCGAGATTAGCTCGATTATTATTTCTTTTCCTTCGTGTGACAGCTTTGTAATTTTTATCTTTCCACCAGTGAGTATATAAAACCAGTCAGGCGGGTCTCCTTCTGAAAATATCTTTTCCTTTTTTTTAAAACTTTCTTTAATTAAATATGGCAGGATCTCTTTTATCTCAATCTCGCTAAGATTAGAAAAAATTGGTATCTTTTTTAAGTCAGCTAACTTTTCACTATTCACTTTTCACTATTCACCTCATTAGTCGGGGCGAGCCGATTCGAACGGCCGACCTCTCGCACCCCAAGCGAGTGCGCTAAACCAGACTGCGCTACGCCCCGAAGTTTTGGTGCAGTATTTCCCTGAGTCTTTCTTTTACCATGTCAAGAGCATTTTTTAAGCTAATGTCAGACATGGATTTTTTATCATCTTTCGTTTTCAGATCAGGCTTTTCTTCTGAAATATTTGTTGTAATCCTTCCTAAATTGCCGCTGAGTTTTCGTCTGACTCCATCAATAGTGTATTTTTCTTCATAGAGCAGCTTTTTAATCTGCATTATAAGGTCTATGTCATCCTTTGTATAAATCCTCTGCCCTGATTTGCTTTTTTTAGGGTTGAGAAAAGAAAATTCAGTTTCCCAGTACCTTAAAACATAAGACTCCACACCAATAATGCTACTAACTTCTCCTATCTTATAAAATAGCTTATCAGGAAAGAGCTTAAGAGTCTGCGGATATTGAAAAGTATCCTGCATTAAACTCCCTTCAGTCTCACATCTTTTTAACCAGATCTTTGAACTGGTCGCTCGCTTTAAATGTCACAACCCTGCGGGGAGCAATCTCCACCTCTTTTTTTGTTTTTGGATTCCTGCCTATGCGGGCGTTTTTTTTCCTGACATTAAAAGTTCCAAAACCCGAAATTTTAACACTCTCCCCTGCTATTAATGTCTGCTTGAGAGCATCAAAAACAATTTCTGTTATATCTTGCGCTTCATTTTTGGGAAGTCCAACCTTTTCAAATATAAGATTTACAATATCACCCTTAGTCATAAAAAACACCTCGCAACATTTCCAATTTCACAATTTTATATTATTGCCTTGCCTACTTGTCAAGCACTGTTCATTCATTGATTAATCCTTTATAGCAATTATAGAGAATGCAGGGATATTGTCCTGCATCGTTACTAAAACTTCAAGCCTTTTGACCTTCAGCAGGTAAGCAGAAGGCAATGGCACAGACTGCCAATTGATTGTTCCTAATATAGACCTTAATTCTTCAGACTCTGAAATTATATCTATTCTTCCCATTAAGCCCGTTGGGGTATATTGCAGCAGCACTACAGCCCAAGAGCCGTTGAGATTTTTTAATTCTTTATCTATAAAAGTAATATCTATAAGAGAGTCAACTACAGAAGTTACATTATGGGCAAACGCCCTCCCATGAAACACTGCCATTCTTTCGTAAATATGCGAAAGCATAATGTCCTGTGCTTGTTTGCTTTCTGCTGCATCTGGAATATCCTCATTTTTCTGAGCCTGCGGTTGAATGTTTTCCTTATCTTCAGAAGTTGTCTCATCTAATATTTCTGTTTGTTCAGCATCGAGAGGTTTTGCTTCAATATCTTCACTAATCTTTATAGGTTCAAATTTTGTGTTATTTTTCAATAAAACTTCTCTTGTCTCTGTCGAAACATCGCCAACAACAATATCAACAGCCCAGTTGGATGTCGGGTTTAAAACGCTGCGGCTTGAAATAGCAAGAAGTATTAAAATACAGAAAAAATGTATCAGAAAGGAATATGTAAAGGACTCCCGAATATTCATTTTTAAAGTTCAACTATAATGTTGTCTATTAAACGCGTACTGCCAATTTTCACAGCTATTACAAGAAGGTTCTGTTTTTTAAATTCATTTAATTCATCAAGGGATTCTGTATCATAAACGTCTGCATAATGTATTTCGGAGACAAGAGGCTCTGCCTTCAGCATGTCATGCATAGCCTTCTTTGCAGTCATCGCATTTAAGGAGCCTAATTTTATTAATTCACCAGCAGACAAAAGAGTCTCATAGATGATGGTTGCCGCCCTTCTCTCTTCAGAGTTTAAATATGCATTTCGCGAACTCATAGCAAGTCCATCAGCCTCTCTCTGCGTAGGACAGACAACTATCTTTAAATCCATATTCAGATCATCCGCCATCCTTTTAATAACTGCTGTCTGCTGAAAATCTTTCTGCCCAAAATATGCGTTTGTAGGCATCACGATATTGAAAAGCTTACAGACAATTGTGGCAACACCCTTGAAATGCCCAACTCTGAATGCGCCGCACATCTTATCTGACAAATCTTTGACTTCTATATAAGTTGAAAAACCGTCGGGGTAAATAAATTTTGACTCAGGCATAAATAAAATATCAACCTGTTCTTTCTGCAATTTTTCCATATCCCCTTCCATATCTCTCGGATATTTGTTAAAGTCTTCTGAAACGCCAAATTGGGTGGGATTTACAAATATGCTTACAACTACAATATCATTTTCGCTTTTCGCCCTTTTTACAAGGCTGAGATGACCATCATGCAATGCCCCCATTGTAGGAATAAAGCCTATTTTCTTGTTTTTTAATAAATGTCCTTTTGAGGTTTCCTGCATAATCCTGGGTATTCTTATTAATTCCATTTTATATTAAATTAATGCCTTTCTTGGATTGTATAATAACTTCTTAATTATACCATTCTGTGTAATTTATTACCCATCGATGTGAACTTAATTACATAAAGTTAGATGATATCAATCTCTCTATCTCTCATAAAATATATTGAAAACAAAAGAAAATCTAAATCTGTAGTCTCATGGCACATTTATTGCTAACTAATCTATAAAATTATCATGCCTAAAGATTATGATACTTTCAGTGTATAGCATGGCAATGTAGAGAGGTATTTTCAGGTGAAAAATTTGTTAAATAAAAAAGGCTTTTCATTAGTTGAACTTATCATCGCTGCCGCAAT
>JBBISP010000002.1:0-100835 GCA_037441185.1 Nitrospirota bacterium
TATTTTTTAAAAGAGCCGGGAAAGGGATTCGAACCCTCGACCTGCTGATTACGAATCAGCTGCACTACCACTGTGCTATCCCGGCGATTTAGCTAATGGCTCATGGCTGATAGCTCATACTAAAACAATGAGCCACGAGCTATGAACTATGAGCTACTTAGTTTATCAAATTCCTGCTTGAAATGGCTAAGGCTAAGTTCATCAAAGATGCAGAACTCCACTATTTCAAGGGAAGTATCTTTATGCTCCTGCAAAAAATCCTTTGCTTCATTTACGAGTATCTTTGCACATCTGTCCTTTGGAAATCCGAATATCCCCGAGCTTATGGCAGGCATGGATATGCTTTTAAGCCCTTTTTCCGACGCAAGCTTCAGGCTGTTTATCACTGCGTTTTTCAATTTATTGTCTTCGTCACCTTCTCCCATCCTCGGCCCGACTGCGTGAATCACGAACTTTGCAGGTAGTTTCCCGGCAGTGGTAATAGCCGCATTGCCCACAGGAACAAAGCCAATTTTATTGCTTTCATCCTGTATAACCTGCCCACCTTTCCTGACAATTGCCCCTGCAACTCCTCCTCCGTGCTGAAGATGCGAGTTGGCAGCATTCACTATAGCATCAACATCACGCTCCGTGATGTCTCCCAAAACGAGTCTCAGTGTTTTGTTATTGGCCTTATGTTCAGAAATAATCTTTACAGAAGCCTCCGAGCATTTTTATTGCGCAGTATATTCTATCAAAAATTTCCACTTAGGTGTAAAATACAATATGTGTGCAAGAATAGCTTTTTTCGATTGTTTCTCAGGAATAAGCGGCGATATGTGCCTTGGGGCAGTTGTTGATGCTGGTGCAGCCTTATCAAATATTAAGGAAGGGCTTAGAAAGATCCACATCCAAGATTATGATATCAAGGCAAAAAAAGTTTTAAGAAACGGGATATCTGCAACAAAAGTCGATGTGGTCACCCGCAAATCAGAAGCTAAAAAATGGAAGGATATTGAAAAGATAATTAAAACATCATCTTTATCAGATAAAATTAAGCAAAAGGGGCTGTATATTTTTAAAAAATTATTCGAGGCAGAGGCAAAAATTCATGGCAAATCCCTTAATAATGTGCATCTCCATGAGCTTGGGGCCGTTGACTGTATTGTAGATGTATTCGGAACCCTGATAGGACTTGATATTATTGGAATAGAAAAAATATATGTTTCTCCCATTAATCTCGGAAGTGGCAGTGTTAAGACAGAGCATGGTTTGCTTCCAGTGCCTGCTCCTGCAACTTTAGAGCTTTTGAAGAACTATTCAATTTATTCTTCAGACATAGCATTTGAACTGACTACGCCAACAGGAGCGGCCATAATTGTGGGACTTGATGCAAAGACATCATCAATACCAGAAATGATTATTCAGAAAACAGGTTATGGCGCAGGAGGCAAAGATTTTACACATATGCCCAATACATTGAGGATTCTTGTTGGAGAAGAGCCGGCCATATCCAATTCAAATAATTTTGTAACAATGATAGAAACCAATATAGATGACATGAGTCCCCAGATTTATGAGCATGTCATGGAAAAGCTTTTTAAGGCTGGCGCCCTTGATGTCTTTTTAGAAAATATAATAATGAAAAAAGGCAGACCTGCTGTAAAGCTGAGTATTATGGCTGAAGAAAAAGATATTGAAAGGCTCTCAAAAATATTATTTGAAGAAACTACTACAATAGGACTGAGGATTTACAAGGCGCAGAGAAAGACTTTAGACAGAGAAATAAAAAAGATAAAAACAAAATATGGTGATGTTAGAATAAAAATATCCAGATTAAAAGGAAATACAGTTAATATATCACCTGAGTGCGAAGATTTGAAGGCAATATCTAAAAACATGAAAATACCGCTTAAAAAAGTTGCGGAAATAGTTAGACTTTATTGTATTCATGATGCTTGATATGTTAATTTATTAGCTATGAATGGCGTTTTTAAAGGCAGTTGCGTATATATTATTGCACTTTTCATTACTGCCTTTATTTCTACAGCTTATTCATTAACCATTGATGAAGCTATATCGCTCGCAAAGGAAACCCTTCCGTCATATAAAGCGTCAATAATAAAGACAAGATCAACAGAGGCTATTTATAATGCCTCTTTTGCGCCATATCTGCCGAGCCTCGATGCATCTGCATTATTAAAAAATCACTATACATCTCAGGAAGAATTCAACTCAAGGACATATGATCTGACATTATCATATATCCTGTTTGATGGCGGAAAAAGAAGGGCAAACAGAAACATCGCACTGCTCAATCTTGATATTGACATGGAAGAGTTGAAGAAAAGCCTCCTTGATCTTGAATTTAGTGTTAAGACTGCATTTTACACTGTTGTTGCGCAGAAGGAGATAGTGGAGCAGAGAAAACTGCAGCTTCATGATGCAGAGAAGGATTATGAGGTTGCAGAGGGAAGGTATAAATTTGGCGTTGCCAGGCTTTCTGATGTGCTTCAGGCTTCTGTAAGGCTTGAACAAGCAAGATTTAATTTAATACGGTCTGAGGGGGATTATAAAAAGGCATTATCAGAACTCAATTCTTTGATAGGTAAAGCCCTTGACAGCCAGTATGATTTAACAGGCTATCTATATGCTGAAATAAGATTGCCTGAAAGAAATCGTCTGTATAGCGCTGTGATGCAGGGACCCGAGATAAAACAAACAGAAAGCTCATTAAAAATCTCTGAAAGCAATATTTCATTGGAGCGCAGCGCTTTTTATCCAAATCTTTCATTAACCGCATCTTATACAAAAACGAGTGGAGGATTAAGGACATTTTCCTCCGAAGAAAAGAATGCAGGAATTAAAGCAACATGGAATGTCTTTGAATTGGGGAAATTCTTTAGACAAAAGTCTTCAGAGCTTGAAAAGAATATATCGCTTGAGAGATTAAATGATTTAAAGAGAAGGTTGCTTCTCGATGTTCATAAAGTATATGAAGATCTAATAACTGCTTCCAATAAAATTAAGGTTGCAGAGCAGCAACTCAAGCAAGCAGAGCATAACTATTCCCAAGCATTTGGAGAATACAAGGTCGGGAAAACAGATATTCTCTCCCTTGTGCAGGCAGAAAGCCAGCTTTCAAATGCAAGGGAACAGATGATTGACTCCAAATTAAATTTGACTTTGACAAAAACACTTCTCGAAAGAGTAGCAGGAATTGAGAGATTAGAATCATTGTTTATGGGTGATTAGTAATTTAGGAGATTTTTATGAAAAAGATATTAATTATTGCGACGATTATCATATTAGCTGCAGGCGGCTTTTTTGTATATAAAAAGTTCATAGTAAAGCCAGCTACAAAGGTCATAGAAACTGCTAAGGTTGAAAAAGGCAGCATCAGAGGAGTGCTCATTGCAACAGGGATTGTAAAACCCCAGATCGGCGCAGTAGTCAAGATAGGCGCAAGAGCTACGGGGACGATAGTTAAGATGAATGTCAAGATAGGGGATATTGTGAAAAGAGGACAACTCATTGCGATTGTAGACGACCGCGAGATACAAAAAGGCATAGAACAACTTAGGGCAGTTCTTTCATCGGCGGAAAATACATTATTGCAGATTGAACTCACATACCCAGAACGCATTAAAGAGGCAAGAGCGAATTATGATTATGCAAAAACAGTTTATGAGAGGGAAATAGAACTTCTTGAACACGAATACACAACAAAGGATGCAGTTGATAAGTCAAAGAGTCAGTTTGAGACAGCAGAGGCAAATCTTAAAAGACTTCAGGATGAATATAAAACACAGCTAAAGATCTCAAAGGCGAATATTGATGACCGTGCTGCTCAATTACGTCAGCAAGAGACAAGGCTCACTTATACAAGAATTTATGCGCCTATAGATGGCGTGGTGTCAGATGTCACAGCACAGGAAGGGGAAACAATAGTTGCCGGACTTCAGGTAGCAAACCTTGTGACTGTCTTTAACCCTAAACTTCTTGAGATATGGATATATGTGGATGAAACAGATATAGGCAGGGTCAAGCTCGGTCAAAAGATCGAATATAATGTGGATACATTTCCTGACAAACTCTTTCATGGGATAATAGAAAAAATATATCCCCAGCCTGTTGTAAAGGACAATATTGTTTATTATCTTGCTATAGTAAAAGTAGATAAAGCTAATGCAGTATTTCTTAAACCTGAGATGACTGCTCATGTAAAAATAATATTTGATGAAAGGCATGATATAATCACAGCGCCGAATGCTGCAATAAAGTTCGAGAAAGGCAAACAGGTTGCTTATAAAGTAATAGGGGCTGATAAGGTCGAAAAGGTAGAGTTGAAGATCGGCATCAGGGGCGAAGAAAAAACAGAGATAATATCAGGAGTTAAAGAAGGAGATGAACTCGCCACAAAGTTAATATTGCCTGTAACAGCAAAAGGGAAATAGTTACTTGTTATCTAAGCTGAGCGATTTTATATGTCAGGCACTGCTCAAAGACTTTAAAAAGTGTTAGTTCAAGTGTATATGAGAGATAATAAATGTATAATCCATCAAGTATACAATGTAGTATCAGAGCACTCAACTCAGAGTTGAGCGCTCGACTCTGGGATGACGGATATAGGATAAATGTTTCTACAAGTGCGTGGTTTAAAGTCTTTTCGCAGCGCCTGACATATATTTTTAGATTAGAATCGCTCAATTTTAGGAACGAATAACTTATAACTATGAGCATTTTATGCCTGATGGAAAATATAACAAAGACCTACAAGATAGGCGAAGACAATGTTGAGGTGCTCACAAATATTAATCTTAGCATAGAAAAAGGAGAATTTGCGGCCATTATGGGCGCTTCAGGCTCTGGCAAGACCACTTTAATGAATATAATCGGATGCCTTGATGTGCCGACATCAGGACGTTATATACTTGCAGGCAAGGAGGTCTCAAATCTCACTGACGATGAGTTATCGATTATTAGAAATGAGCACATCGGCTTCGTATTTCAGAATTTCTATCTTCTTCCATATGCAACTGTGTTCGAAAATATTTTGCTGCCAACGCTTTATGTATCTACATCCTTGTCTAAATTGGAGGTAGAAAAGAGAGCATCGGAGATTTTAAGACTTGTAGGACTGCAGGAAAGGGCAAAATTCAGGCCGAATCAACTCTCAGGAGGACAGCAGCAGCGAGTTGCAATTGCGAGGGCATTAATTAATGACCCTGAGATGATTCTGTGTGATGAGCCGACAGGACAGCTTGACAGTAAAACTGCTGCTGAAATAATAGATTTACTTAAAAAAATGAATGAACAGGGCAAGACATTAATAATAGTGACGCATGATCAAAACATTGCCAGCCATGCAAAAAGAATCATAAAAATAAAAGATGGAGCTATTGTCCGAAATTGAAGCGATTATCTGTGGGTATATTTGATGCGTTTTGCTTTATAATTTGATTTTTCTCGTATTTCATCCCCTACTGCTGCCTTTTGCGGCATTGTTGGAGTTATAGAAAAATAAGCATTTATCCCAGAGACAATAGAATATGCGAGTTTCTGCCTGTAAGAGTCTGCGGCTAAAAGCCTTTCTTCTTCAGTATTGCTTATAAAAGATACCTCAACAAGGGCAGACGGCATTTTTGCGTCAACAAGCACATAAAATAACGCTTGCTTCAGGCCTCGATTATATACCATAGAGTCATAAAATGTAATATTTGAAATGAGAGCTTTCTGGATGCTACCTGCAAGTTTGATTGATTCATCGCGCTTGCCTTCTCTTTCGAGCGAAGCAAGGATTAATCCCAATTCACTCTGAGCCTGTTTCATCTGTTTCAGCGATATAGCATTTTCCCTTGCCGCAACCTTCATAGACTCTTCATCATCTGTCCAGTTAAGAATAAATGTTTCAATGCCGCGAGCCTGTCTGTTTGTGCTTGCATTTGTATGAATCGATATAAAAAGATCGGCATCTTCTTTGTTGGCAATGGCCGCTCTTTCATTGAGAGGGATAAAAACATCACTGCTGCGCGTGAGGATAACTTCGTATGTTGGATACTCTCTTTTTATAATATCTCTGACTTTAAGTGCAATGTCCAGAACAACATCCTTTTCATAAAGACCGCTGGGGCCTATAGCGCCAGGGTCATGGCCGCCATGCCCAGGATCTATAACAATTTTTTTCTTTAAAAAATTTGGCAGTATCATTGCTTCTGTTTTTGTGTCTGCTATATTTTTATTGCTGAGCTTGGGGAAAATGTCAATAATAAGCCTCGCCTGGTCTTCTAATCTGAGGACATTGAAATCATAATCTGTTGTTTCGAGATCAAAAACAATTCTTACAATAGTTGGCTTGAATTGGGCTATTCTAATCATTTTTAAAAATCTGTCTGTGACAGTATTATTTGTCTGCAAGCCATTTATTAACCTCGCATTTTTTATGTCAAAAAAGAGTCGTTCAGGATTGGACAACTGGCCTTTAGTAAATTCTGCCGGACCTGAAAGATCAACAGCAATCCTTGTATGCTCCGAGGTTGACCAGTGCCTGATGCCCTTAACCTCGATCAGATCGGAAGAACTGCTCGTGGAAGGAAATAAAAGTAAACAGTAAGCAGTAAGCACTAAACAGTGAAAAAGTAATGAGTAACGAGTAACGAGTAATAGGTATTCCTTTACCTTCGACATCTGACACTTGACACTTGACACTTGTTTGCTCATATCGCCTGTACTGCCTTAACCTCGGGTATCTCCTTCTTTATTGTTGTCTCTACCCAATTCTTCATTGTCAGGGTAGACATGGGGCATGTGCCGCATGCACCCATCAGCCTTACATATACTATATCGTTTTTTAGGTCGATTAGCTCAATATCCCCACCTTCTGTCTTAAGACCAGCCCTTATTTTATCTAAAACAGCTTCCACCTGCTCTCTGGTAATCATATCTCCACCTCACTAATATCCAAAAAAGCGCCTGTCTTTTTTTATTTAATTAAATCATAGCCAATGATTAAGAATTTATCAAGGGCAACAGCGACATATGATTAAAATCATACCCGTAAGTTGTTGGTAAAGTATAGCATTAAATATAAAAACAAAAGGAGGATCTCGGATGGAGATGAAAAAGAAAACCGCTATGAAATTTGTTTTGCCTCAGACGGAAATGGACTTTCATGCCGCATGAGTTAAGGGAGAGCTATGCTCTCCTAATACCCGATATGTCTGGTGCATCGTCAACGTTCAGGGGCGTCTTTGGACGGATGCATTCTCCCTTGATCGTCTTATGGAACCGCTCAAGCTTGCCGTTTGACTGCGGGTAAAAAGGCGATGTCTTTACGTGCGTCATGCCGGATAATCGTATGAACTCCTTAAAGTCTTTGGCTATGAACTGAGGACCGTTGTCTGAGATTATTCTCGGACGTGCTTCAGGAAACTTCTCCTTTGCCCGCTGCTGCAGTTGAACGCTGACCCTTTTTGAGTTTTTTCTGTAAGTCTTTTGACTTTTCCTTAATAAACTTAATTTGTGCCTCTACGGAAAGCCCTTTTGACCATTCCTGAAATTCAGGGTCGCAACAACCACCAATGACAGAGGCATCTACATATATATGAGTCTTCTTCATAATCTTATTGTAGCACGCTCAGCGTTCAATTGCAGATAACTGTATGAGATAAGGACTTTTGCGACATTCCTCCTTTGTCAATTATAAACTGCATTGGTGTTTTTTTGTTGAGGGATTTATGAACCCTTTTAGTGTTATAGAAAATAAGGTAATCAGCAAGCTCCTGATGAAACAGCTTCTTGTCATGGATGATATCCAGATGATTATCTATAAACTCTTCTTGTATGGTTCTGTTATACCTCTCTATATGAGCATTGATTTTTGGACATCTGGGATAACTGAACAGATGCGGTATGCCGTTGTTGCTTCTTCTCCATGCTTTTCATAAAACTGGATAATCTTTAGTCTTTGCTGTGCTGCTTCATTTTCTGAAAATCTCCTAAGGCTGGCAACCATACTTTGATACCTCCTCCAGCCTCGTATTCTACTAAATATGGGATATGCCTTTGCATAATGATCCATTACTACTTAATGGCGCATATGTGTCTTATCTTTTCCATAAACGACTATTTTTCTTTATCTTCTTCTTTTATAGCCACATCCCTCACAAACTCGGCACATTTTTGCCCTGCCTTCATGGAGAACTGTTTCTGGCAGGTTGCCCTCCATGCGCACACAACACATAAGACCTTATCCTTGCTCACTCTGCCCTCCTAAAATACATGCTCAATATCTTCTCTATATTGCTGACTATGCTGTCCTTTGCATTTATTATAAACATCTTTGGCCTTTCTGTCTCGATTTTAAAAAGCTCGCGTTCTATTCTGTTTACTTCCGGAGGTTTTGAAAACCTAATTTTTAATTCATCTTCAAACATTGGCACCATCTTGTCCTTCATCCTTAATTCCGTATCCATAAAAAATATGGCTATTTCCGGCATTAGGTCATAAACCCTGTCTAAAAATGCAGAAACCTCTTTCTGGTATATCTGCTTCGGAGGAGAAGACTTTATCTCCATATAAAGGATTGAACAGTTTATCTTTGCGAGAAGGTCGTAATCGCCGCCAACCCTTGGTCTCTTCATCTTCACTCCCCATACAGCTTCTGTAGAAAACTCCCTTTTAAATATCTCTGCGAGGAACCATTCCAGTGTTTCTCCAAAACTCTTAATAGGGTCTTTTTTAAGTTTATAAAAGTTGCTTTCCGCTCTTTCAGCAAGTCCTATCTTTAAGAGATAATCTATGTATTCACCTGTGACCTCTTTTGTTGCATATCTTGTTACCTGCTGAAGTGTAAATATTGGCTGGTGTTTGATTGCATCACGCAAAAATAGCCTGAAGGAATATTTTTTGAGCATCTCGTAATATTCATCTATGGATTTTTCCTGCGGGATTAAGAGGTCATCAGCCGGCTCTTTTTTGTAGATCCTGAATCCGCGCCTTTTAAGAATGACCGACAGGGATGGTGTTAATTCAGTTAAAGCTTTCCTCAGCCTTTTAATCTCTGATTTAAGAAAATCGATCTCTGTATAAAGTTCTTTTTCTGACAATTTAAACCTAAATTAAGCAATTTTTTATCAAATATCCCTTGAAGGACACATGTCATATAGGACACATTCTCTGTGTTTCGGTTTTTTTGCCTGGCATACTTTTCTCCCATGCAGTATCAGAAGATGTGAAATTTCTCCCCAGCTTTCTTTAGGCGTGACTGCCATTAAATCTTTTTCTATCTTAATAGGGTCTTCATTTTTTGTTAAGCCAAGCTTGTATGAAAGCCTCTTCACATGGGTATCAACTGCAATACCTTCATTGATGCCATAGGCATTAGAAAGTACAATATTAGCTGTCTTTCTGGCAACGCCCGGAAGTAAGACAAGTTCATCCATGCTTTTCGGAACCTTTGAGTTAAACTTTTCTATTATCATTTTTGCCGAAGCCTGAATGTTTTTTGCCTTATTGTTATAAAAATTTATCGAACTTATATCCTGTTTTAACATATCTAATTCAGCATTTGCATAGTCATTTATTGTTTTATATTTCTTGAAAAGATTTTCAGTAACCTTATTCACATGAACATCTGTAGTCTGCGCAGAAAGCATTGTTGCAGCAAGGAGTTCGAATGGATTTCTATAGTTTAAGGCTGTTCTGGGATTGGGATATTCTTTTTTAAGCCTTTCCAGTATAATAAGGACAATCTTCTTAATATCCATAAAAGCCTCCACTCAATCTTAAAAACAGCTCGCTTTTAAGTTATAGCACAAGGTTTGATTGCAATCAAGTATTTAGTTTATATTTATTGATGTATCTTCAGAATAGTTTTCAGAAACTTCTAAATATAATGTCTGCCCTTCGCTCTGAAAAAGGCTGCCCGTGGGATAAGGAGCAGACGAGAGAATCTCTCAAGCCTTTTTTAATAGAGGAGACATATGAAGTCTTTGAGGCTATTGATGAAGGTGATTCTGAAAAGATAAAAGAAGAGCTTGGAGATCTGCTGTTTCAGATAGTGTTTCACTGTCAGATAGCAAAGGAACTCGGCGAATTTGAGATGGAGGATGTGATAAAGAAAATTAGCGATAAGATGATTGCAAGACATCCGCATGTGTTTGGTGAGGAAAGATTAAAGACATCTGAAGAGGTATTAAAGCAGTGGGAATATAGAAAGAAAGAAGAAGGAAAGCTTAGAGAGTCTATACTTGAAGGCATTCCAAAAGAACTTCCGGCATTAATAAGAGCTCAGAGGCTTCAGGCAAGAGCGGCGAGAGTTGGTTTTGATTGGAAGAGGCTTGAAGATGTGATGGAAAAACTTGATGAGGAACTAAAGGAATTCAAAAATGCGCTCAACACCAAAAATCAAGCAGAGATAGAAGATGAACTTGGCGATATATTTTTTGTGCTCGTGAATATTTCGAGGTTTGTCGGAGTCAATCCAGAGGATGCCTTGAGAAAAACAATCAGCAAATTTATTTCGCGATTTCGCTATATTGAGATGAAGGCTGCAGATATGAAGAAAAACCTTTCAGAAATGACTCTCTATGAGATGGATGCATTGTGGGATGAAGCAAAAGGCAAAAAAATTTAGCGGATCGATTCATCTCGTATATGCTCTTCTAACATAGCACCTTTTTCTATCTGTCAGTTCGCATATCTTTCAGAAAAGGGAATTTAGCGCGAATTTCAACTGCATTATCAGGATTAAACTCGCTTATCAGGAATTCATCTGTTTCATTGCCTTTGCAAATCTCATTGCCTGATGGATCAAAAATATGAGATGCTCCAGAGTAGTAAATGCCATTGCCATCAGTTCCTGTTCGATTTGCTCCAATTATAAAGCATTGGTTTTCGATAGCCCTTGCCTTAAGTAAAATATCCCAATGTTCCTTTCTCGAAAACGGCCAATTAGCAATAACAAAAATCGCCTGCGCATCTTTAGCAACCATTCTAAAAACCTCTGGAAATCTTAAATCATAACAAATAAAGATGCTTGAAGGCATTCCATCCACATCAAATATAACTATATCGGTGCCTGCAATATAATATTTATCTTCGCCTGCATAGGAGAAAGGATGAATTTTTGTATAAGAAGCAATGCGAAAGCCTTTTCTGTTATACACAGCAGCCATATTTCTACCTTTTTCTTCTCCATATTTTTTTACCGCAAAACCTGCGATTACATAAATATTGTATTTTTTAGCCATTTCTGATAATGCTGAATCAGTTTCTCCGTTTTCATCTTCTGCGATGTTTGAAACATTCATGGAAAATCCAGTATTAAACATTTCAGGAAAAACAACAGCATTGCAGTTTTCTTCAGAAGCTTTTTTTATAAAAAATGCTGCCTTTTCAATATTTCTATTTTTTGACTCCCATGCTATATTTAGCTGTATTAAAGCGATCTTCATAATTGCTGTTGCCTTGAATCTATGACAATGGTTACCGGTCCATCATTTGTCAGGCTTATCTTCATATATGCTCCGAATTCTCCTCTGGAGACCTTTATGCTGTTTTCTGCAATCCTCTGAATAAATATATTATATAAATCCTTTGCCCTTTGAGGAGCCTCTGCATTATCAAAAGATGGACGATTTCCTTTTTTGCAGTCTGCTGCAAGGGTAAACGGGCATTCTTATTTTACCTGAAGGACCTATGCTCGTTGCCGCACGTCCGATTCTAACATATGATATAGATATTCTCTAATTTTTCTAAAATACTCCTCTCTGCATCTATTCTCAATATCTATTAGCATCTCAAAGGGTCTTTGAAAACTATCCCTGCCTGTTGTAAATACTCCATGCCCATATACAATTACCCCTTTGCCTTTCTTCATCGCAGGAGGCACAGTATGCATCAAGCCAGTAGATCCTGTTCCGATTTCACCAGAAACAACAGGCACACCAGCAACAATTCTCTTTTCTCTGCACCCTTTGTGGCACAAATACCTGCTCAGATAATGTCTGCAATCCCTCTTTTCGCATCGCATAGACATTATCACAGAAAATTTTGGATGTCCATGCAGAATTGCATTATCGCCTGTTTCATAATAAATATTTTTATGCGCAGACAATTCAGATGATGCTGTGATTCCAACAGAAGATGAGCCGTCCAGAGGGACAGCATCTATGCAGCATTCCAATTCATCCATAGAGCTTCCTGTCTGACTTATGTATATTTTATCGTTAAAAATATATGATATATTTCCAAAATAAGAATCAACAAGGCGATTCTCAACAATTGCCCTTCCTGCTTCAGAAAGCATCCTTATGACATCATCCTCATTTTTGGGCGTCCCTGAAATTAATGGTTGAAGGTTAAGGGCTAAAGGCTGAAGGTTAAGGTTTTGGACTATTGTATTAAATTCATTTACAATGGTCTTATCGGGCATTACATTTTCTGAATTGCACCTTTCAAAATACATCAGGCAGTCAAAGAAATATTTAACAAATGTAGAAAAACATGTTGAACTGAAAGAAACAAATGCTTGCTCAGGAGTTACAACACCGTAAGTAACAATGCCTCTGTTTCTTATAATCGCCGATTTTCTATGAGACAACGCCTTTGTAATAGCTTTTGCAGAAAAGTCCTCTATAACAGGCATATCATGAAAAAATGTCCTTGTCTCGCAGTCCATAGGAATGATTTTGTTAATCGTTGGCAGTTGACCGTTGACCATGAACGGTGAACCGTGAACAAACCGAGTAAGCTCATTTATAATGCCCTTATATGGTTCTGCAAGCTCAGAAAAGAGGATAGTGTTTATATTCATGACCTCAAATATTTCGCTCAATTCAAGGATGTCATCCTTTAAAGGCCTGTTTGAAAATAATTCTACATCACGCGCAAGAAATACAGCCTTGTTCTTATCTGCAAGTCCTTGGGCATGAAGTTTATCTATATATTTTTGAATAATCGCCTGCATATAATTTGAAAAATAGAGAAGTCGCCAACTACAATATTTCTTTATTAAATTATGTTAAATTATACAAAAACTAATAGTGAATAAAAAAATTTTTTCTTGGTGTCTTTTTGATTTTGCAAATTCAAGCTATTCCGCTGTTATAGCCGCTGTTATATTTCCTGTTTATTACGCAAATGTGATAGTCGGCAATGAAACCGGCCAGGGAGATTTATGGTGGGGAAGGGCAATAGCGTTAAGCATGGCTGTTGTTGCGATAAGCTCCCCATTTCTCGGCGGAATAGCCGACTATGCAAAGACAAGAAAGAGATTACTTATCAGCTATACATTTCTTTGTATTGCCTCTGTTGCCTCTTTTTATTTTCTCCAAGAGGGATCGATTGTAGAAGGATTTATTCTTATTGTCATAGCAAACATAGGCATGGAAGGCGGCCTTGTTTTTTACAACTCTTTTTTGCCTGAGATTTCAAAAAACACACATCAGGGCAGGGTATCGGCATGGGGCTATGCAATAGGATATGCAGGCTCAATAATATCCCTTTTAATTGCGCTGTTTTTAATAGATAGGGGATTTCTGACAGCCTCATGGCCTGTAATTGCCTTGTTTTTTATTATATTCTCCCTGCCTGCCTTTATTTATTTACCTGAAGATAAAAGAGAAAAAATAAGAATAGCGAGCGCTGCAATAGCAGGATTTAAACAGACGCTGCAGCGACTAAAAAAAATGTGGTCAAACAAAGAGCAGAGGAAATTTCTGCTTGCCTATCTTATATATGAAGATGGCGTGAACACTGTAATTGTTTTTTCGAGCATTTTTGCCTCAACAACGCTTGGATTTACATTTAAGGAGCTAATAGGCATGTATCTCATAGTGCAGGCCACCGCCTTTATCGGAGCATTTTGGATAGCAAAACCGATAGATTACTGGGGGCCTAAAAAAGTTGTCTTATTATCATTGCTTCTTTGGACTACTGTATCGGTTGCTGCATTTTTTGTTCACGAAAAAAGCCATTTCTTTGTCATTGCATCTATTGCCGGCTTAGGATTAGGCGTTGTTCAGGCAGCAACGAGGGCATTTTATGTCCAGTTTATACCTAAAGGACAGGAGGCTGAATATTTTGGTGTTTATTCATTTGTAGGCAAGTCTTCAGCCATAATAGGACCTCTTATCTTTGGCTATTTATCGTCAACCTTTGGAAGCCAGAGGCCTGCAATTCTTGCTGTTGCTTTATTTTTTATTGTTGGACTTGTTCTCGTCAAAAAAATAAAGGGCGGCAGACCTAATGTAAATAGTCCATTATGAAGTAAACGCTATTTAGACAACATAAATATTTGAACTCTGTTGTTTCTGTCAGCTATGAAAATATTTCCTTGATGGGTATGGTAGGCTTAGAGGTCTTGAGGGCTTCGCAGCCTGATAGGATTATTATTAGCAGAACCAAAAAAGAAATGGTATTTCTAAATGAGAGATTTTCCTTCATCTTGATATTATTCTACTGATACCACTGTTTTTATACTAAGATAATTCAAGGGTTTTATCATTTTTTTCCAGAGCCTTTGTCCAGTTAATTCCGCTGGACCCTGACCTGATGTAACATCAATTGCCAAAAACATCAGTAACCCTAAAAAAAGATGATTTTATTTTTCTTCATTTTCCCCTTATATAATTTTTTTGGCGCTTTCTCAAATTTCATATCCATCTTATACAAGAATTTGACAAACGGTTTTTTTTAAACTATGCTTTTGACATGAGTTTATGATATAAGGGGGGGAGTAATTATGAAGAAGCTGTTTTTTGTATTGTTCTTGATTCTTGTTTTTGCCGGCATAACATTAGCGCAGGTTGGCATGAAAAAGAAGAGGCCATTGCCTCAAGAATATGGACGTTCAATAATCAATAACTATTCTGAAAAGGCGGGAATGTCTCCTGTTGTATTCGACCACTGGCTGCACAGGGCAAAATTTACCTGCAGGCTCTGTCATGTGGATATTGCCTTTGCAATGAAGACAGGCGGAACAGATATAAAGGCAGCCGATAATATAAAAGGGTTTTATTGCGGGGCATGCCATAATGGAAAAATGGAACATGGCGAAAGAAAGGTCTTTGAGGCTTGCTCCAAAAAGATTACTCAGGATGATGCAAGAAGATGTGACCGCTGCCATTCTGTGGGCAAGACTGTCAGGAAAGAATATGATTTTGCTGAGTTTACGGCAAAATTTCCAAAAGAGCGCCTCGGAAATGGGATAGACTGGGAAAAGGCTGAGGTTGACGGATATATCAAACCTATTGATTTTATTGAGGGCGTGTCAACCAAAAGGCCGTCTTTTGTCATTCAGAAGGATTTTTCACTTGCCGCTAAGGTAGAGGGACTGCCGGATATCGTTTTCTCGCATAAGAAACACACTGTATGGAACGGGTGCGAGGTATGCCATCCAGAGATATTCCTTGGCGTTAAAAAAGGCGCAACAAAATACTCTATGATAGAAATATTTGAAGGCAAATTTTGCGGTGTATGTCATAGGACAGTTGCATTTCCAATGACAGATTGTCAGAGATGCCATACAAAGCCTGTTCAATAAATAAAGAGGTAAAGAAATGAATAAGCTTGCAGCTTTAATAATAGGATTTATTGTTTTTGTTTTCTCTCAGAATGTTAATGCCGAACAAGACTGGAAGGCTGAATTCGATGATATCTGTTCAAAAACAAACTATGCAATGTCACTAACAAAAGATGAAATAAAGTCGCTTATCAAAAGATGCGATAATCTGAAGCCAGCGATAGAAAAACTCGATGAGAGCGCAAAAAAGGTTTATTTAAAACGGCTCCAGATGTGCAGGGATATGTTTGTATTTACGCTTGAGTCAAAAGAGCAGACAGAGAAATGAAAAATCTCGTTAACGCAGCATTTAGTATTCTTTTAATCTCAGTAATGCTTGTTGTCTCAGGATGCTCTCATTGGAGAGGCGGGAAGAGATTAGACTCCCCTGCTGATGCTATTTACCGCTCTGATTTTCAGCGCTCAGGCAATTACGAAACAAAACCTTTGCATGAACTTGACGGGATAAAGTGGAGGTTCAAGACAGGGTGGATTGTCTTTTCCTCTCCTGCGGTAGCAACGGGGATGGTATTTTTCGGAAGCTATGACGGCTATCTTTACGCATTGGATGCCAATAACGGCAGGCTTCGGTGGAAGTTCAAGACACAATACCTCATTTTTTCTTCTCCTGCAATAATAAACGGAATGATTTATTTCGGCAGCGAAGACGGCCATGTCTATGCCGTAGATATAATGACAGGGCTGGAGACTTGGAGGTTTAAGACTGACTGGAGCGTATACTCTTCTCCGATTGTTACGGACGGGGTCGTATATTTCGGAAGCTATGACAGCTATTTATATGCGGTAAGCGCACAGACAGGCAAAGAGATATGGAGGCTTAAGACAGAAGGGAGCGTCTTTTCCTCGCCTGCTATATCAGACGGAATTGTATATTTCGGAAGTCATGACGGATATCTTTATGCAATAAGAGCCAGCTCAGGCAAGGAAAAATGGAGGTTCAAGCCTCATGACGGCGTAAGTTCATCTCCTGCGATACATGATGAAACCATATATTTCGGAAGCTATGACAATAACCTGTATGCGTTAGACATGAATACAGGCAAGGAGATATGGAGGTACAAAACAGGAGGCAAGGTTTTTTCCTCTCCGGCAATAGCAGACGGCATGGTCTATTTTGTGAGCAATGATGGTTATATATACGCTGTTGATATCAAAACAGGCGACGGAAAATGGAAGCTCAGGCCGACAACAGGCGTAAATTCTTCCCCAACAGTAGCTGGCAGTGTGGTTTATTTCGGAGGCTATGACGGTTTTCTTTATGCGATTGATGTCAGGACCAGACAGGAACTTTGGAGATTCAATACAGAAAGCTGGGTTAGCTCATCTCCTGTAATAGACAAAGGCATTGTTTATTTTGGCACAGAAGACGGCCATGTTTATGCGCTTCAATAGAATCAGTCAATACTTTTCCTTCCTTTTGCTGAAGTAAGAATAATAGATCATTTTGAACTGAACAATTGTTCATAAAAATAGAATGTTCTATAAAATACAACTATTGTTTAAAAAATTAATTTTTTTGTTGACAAAAGAGAATTTATATGTTATCTTCTTTCTAAGGAATAAAAAAATGCTTAAAAGTTTATTTTCATCATCAATAAGAGCGGATGTTCTGGCGCTGCTTTTAAACAGCCCTGAAGAAAAGTTTTATATAAGGGAGATAGCAAAACTTTTACGAAAAAATCCATCAGGAGTAAAAAGAGAGCTCGATAAATTAGAAGAGATAGAGCTTATATCGAGTGAAAAAATTGCAAATCTTAAATATTTTCAGGCTAACAAGAATTCACCTCTATTTTCTGAATTGAAAGACCTTATTGCAAAATCTCTCGGCCTTCCCGGCGCTTTAAAAAGTCTTTTAAGAGCAAATGAAATAAAGTCAGCCTTTATTTACGGTCCCTATGCTGAAGGGCAAGATACGCCAACAGTAGATTTAATTGTAATCGGTTCATTTACACCTTCGCTTTTAACAGGCTTGCATGAGATCGAAAAAAATTTCGGCAAAAAAATAAATTGCGCTGTTATTGATGAGGCTGAATACAGGGTAAAAAAACAAAAGGACGCCAATCTGAAGCGTATCCTTGCAGAAAAAAGAATTACACTGCTGGGAAGGACTTAAGGTTTAATTTTCCGCAGCGCTTTTTAGAGAAAAATGTTGCGGAACAGAAAGGGGGTGAATAATAATATGCCGACAAAAAAAGCTCCAGCAAAAAAGGCAGCGACAAAGACAACTGCCAAGAAGACAGCGAAAAAGAAGTAAGAAAAGTCGGATCAGTAGCTTACGGTTTTAAGGGAATACTCAAAAACAACTTATTAAGATGCAGAACTCTCGGTTGATTTTAGATTTGAGTATTCCCTCTTTTTTAGCTATAGCTAAAAACATGGCGGGGGGAATATTCAACTTCTGAGACTATCTCATAGGAGTCAACAGACAACATAAGCTTCTTTAAAAAGTTTATATTTGCAGTATGGCCTGCTTTTTGCAACATTATATGCCCATGTATCGGAATCCCAAGCAGTGATATGTCCCCTATTGCGTCAAGCACTTTATGCCTTACAAATTCATCTTCAAATCTCAATCCAGAATTATTTAAAACACCATTGTCGCCAACAATTACGGCGTTATCAAGAGAGCCGCCCTTTGCAAGGCCGTTTGCCCTCAATTGCTCGACATCATTAAGGAATCCGAATGTCCGCGCAGGCGCAATTTCCTTAATAAAGCTCTCCTCATTAATATCCAGAGTTATTTCCTGATGCCCCAAGAAATGATGCCCAAAATTTATATGATACGACATGCGTCTTCCATCGTATGGAAGTGCAACTATCCTTGAATGAGCATCTTCATATACAATAGGCCGCGTAATCTTTATAAGAGACATCTTTTTGCCCTGTTTTGCTATGCCGGCATCTAAAATAATACTAACAATTCTGGTAGAGCTTCCATCAAGAACAGGGATTTCAGGGCCATCCACTTCTATGATGAGGTTGTCAATACCAAGCCCCGATGCTGCAGCAAGTAAATGCTCCACAGTTTTTATTTTTACTACATCAGAACCATTTACATAACCAATAGTTGTGGCAAAAGCTGTATCAACAACTGATGTTACATTTGCCCTTATTATCGCACCTTTGTCTACACGACAAAAAACTATGCCTGTATCCCTTGAGGCTGGCTTAAGCTTTACTGTTGCATATTTTCCAGTATGCAGCCCTATGCCTTGAAAGGTAACCTCTTTTTTTATTGTCCTTTGTAATCTCATCAGATCTATAAAGAATGCAAATAATATGCCATAGTAAAATTCATTGCAAATCAATAGGATAGAAACTAAAAGGTGTGAATTAATTTAGTCACTGTGGAATATTTACTACACTTTTTTTAATTAACCTCTCCTCCAACTACTATCTCCGGAATTCTTAGGGTTGGGATAGCATCAGACACAGGCACACCCTGACTGTCCTTTCCACATGTGCCTATAGAAAAGCCGAGATCAGAGGCGACCATATCTATAGATTTTAAGACCTCAGGACCGTTTCCAATAAGAGTTGCGCCTCTCACAATCTCTCCTATATTTCCATTCTCTAAAATATACCCTTCCTGAACCTCAAAAACAAAATCACCAGTCACAGTGTTTACCTGACCGCCGCCCATTTTCTTAACAAATAGCCCATTGGAAACAGCTCTGATAATCTCGTCAGAAGACAATTTACCTGGAGCTATAAATGTATTAGTCATTCGAGGGACAGGTTTATGCTCATAAGACTCCCTCCTGCCGTTTCCTGTGGATAAAGTGCCATCAACCATGGCAGTATATTTATCATACATATATCCTAAAAGGATTCCATCCTTCACAAGAACATTTTTCTTTGATGGTGTCCCTTCATCATCAAAGGAAAAAGACCCTCTCTTATTTGGAAGGGTTGCATCATCTATAACCGTAATAGAAGATGAAGCTATTTGCTGTCCAATCTTTTTTGAATAAACAGATACTCCCTGCTGGGCAAGGTCAGCTTCAAGACCGTGCCCTATTGCCTCATGAATCATTGTGCCGCCAGCCTCTGATGAGATCACTACAGGCATCCTTCCACCAGAAGCTCTTTTTGCCTTTAGCATCATAACAGCCCTTTCTGCAGCCTTAAGCGCAACTGCATCCATAGGATTATCATCAAAAAGCTCAAAACCTATAAGCCCTCCAACAGGCTCATACCCTGTCTGAATAACAGCTCCATCTACAGCAACAACCTGAACCAATCCCAGTGTATAAATCCTTTCATCCTCTGCAGCAACACCCTCTGATGTAAAAATCCTTACCTTCTGCAAAGAATCACGATAAATAACATTAACCTGCTTGATTTTCGGGTCAAATCTCCTTGCAGTATCATTGCCGACTTTTACAAGATCAACCTTCATAGGCATTGGAACTAATTCAGGGTTCACCTTTATAAAGAATGTCACATCAGGATGCCTTTTTTTCATATCAATAACAATATCTTTTGCAGAGACTGGAGCCGCCTTGCTAATGGTTGCGGCAATATCCACAAGAACGCTTTCAGAAAAATCATTGCTGTATGCATATGCAGTCTTTCCATTATATATAAGCCTTATACCGATGCCAGCAATTGTTCCTTCAATAACTTTCTCTATCTTATCATCCTCAAGCTGAATAGAAGTTGTCTTTCTATGCTCGATAAAAATATCCGCATATTCTCCTCCATTTGAAAGAGCCTTTTTTAGGAGCTTTTGCAGAAATTCATCATCTACCATCAAAGTCGCCCTCCGCAACTAAATATTTTTTATAATAACATAATTTCCCTTGCACTAAAAATCTTATTTACCATAAAATATCTTTATGAAAATAGGATTGATAGGCGGAAGCGGACTTTATAAAATAGATGGGCTTGAGATAATAAAAGAGGTCTCTATATCCACCCCTTATGGCAGACCTTCATCTGTTTACAAAATAGGAACAATCGCTGCCAAAGGAGATGAAAAAGAGATAGTTTTTCTGCCAAGGCATGGGATGCCGCACTCCATTGCGCCTCATAAAATAAATTATAAGGCAAACATATGGGGATTTAAATCATTAGGAGTTGACAGAATCATCTCGATAAGCGCTGTTGGCGGAATCAACCCAGATATGCCTCCTGGGTCTATTGTTATTCTTGACCAGATAATAGACCAGACTTTTGGAGCAAGGGCATCCACTTTTTATGATAAAAATAAAGTCGTTCATATAGACTTCACAAATCCATATTGCCCTGAGATGAGAGATTTCATAATTAAAGCCTCCCAGACCGTCAAACTGTCAATAAAGGAAGCAGGAACATATATCTGCGTCAATGGCCCAAGGCTCGAAACAGCAAAGGAGATACATTTCTTTTCAATAATAGGAGCTGATGCTGTTGGCATGACAGCCATGCCTGAAGCTTCTCTTGCAAGAGAACTCCAGATATGCATGGCAGGCATATCTGTTGTAACCAATTATGCTGCCGGAATTTCTAAAACCAAACTCACTACTACAGAGGTTGTTGAGACAATGAAAAACTCTACCGAGCTTATAAAGTCTTTGCTAAAAGAGGTTGTTACCATTATGCCGTCAATCCGCACATGTCCTTGCAAAGACTCTTTGGAGAATGCTGAACTGTAATTATAAACTTTCACTTTTTCTTCCCAACACCAAATATGGCGATATTGCCGATATGCTTTATATCTGTTATATCTATCCCGTTTTGTTTTAGCTCATCCTCAAATTCCTCAAAATAAAACTCACCACCCTGTCACATCCTATTTCAAGGCACAGCGGATAGTTTTCAAAACCTGCCATCCGCTTAACCCAAATAATGCATTTACAAGGAGGCATGAGCGTCTAAAAGTCTTTCTAAATCGCAATTTGGTTTATTTGAATAGTTATGTTCGCGGGGATATTTTTATGCTTTAATTTATATTTCCCATATCTTACAAGGGTGGCGATGAGAAAGCCATTTATCCGCTCATGCCTCCTTGTTTGAATGTTCAACTGCATTTTTGGAGTTAATTATTCTCTAATTTAAATAAATTATATTGAACATTAATTTAATTGTCAAAACAGTATTGTTCTGCTATTATTTTTTTATGAAGTGGATAATTGCGATATTAATTCCTGTCTTCGCATGCCAAATAACTTATAGCGCTACAATAGGTGAAAAATTCCATGAAGATACAAAGCATACATGGACACAAATATTCAAAGAGATAATAATGTCTAAACCCGCAAGGCCTCCTGAGTTTAAGGAATATCCAAAATTACCAAAGGTAAAACTTCCAAACCCCAAATTTAGAGGAATTAGCATAGAAGAGGCATTAAGAAAAAGAAGATCTATAAGGGAATATTCAAAAAAATCACTTACATTATCTGAGATGTCTCAACTCCTCTGGGCAGCGCAAGGCATTACAGGTAAGATTTATGGAACCTTCTTAAGAACTGCTCCCTCTGCTGGAGCCCTTTATCCTTTTGAGATTTATATCTTTGTAAATAATGTAGATGACTTAAAGAATGGCATATATCATTTCTCATTAAGAGAGCATTCCATAGTTCTTATAAAGGAAGGAGATTTCAGAGATAAGCTTTTGAGGGCATCCCTTGAGCAGGAAATGGTAAGGGATGCAGCAGCAGTCTTTGTCCTTTCTGCAATATTTGATAGAACGAGGTCAAAATATGGTGAAAGGGGATATAGATATGTATATATGGAGGCAGGACATATAAGCCAGAATATATATTTACAAGCTACATCCCTTGGACTCGGAACAGTTGTAGTTGGGGCATTTGCAGATGATAAAATAAATGAACTTATAGGGATTGATGGAAGAAAAGAGGCCGTAATAGCTATTCAGCCTGTAGGAAGACCATAATAAATGAAGCGGCATATAGATTATCTGGTCAGCCTCTGTCTTATAATTCTTATGAGCATTACGGGCATTACAGGTTATATTCAATCTGAATTAGAACTGAGAAAATTTATTCCCCATCGTTATTTTGCTTACGGAACACTGATTTTCGTTTTTATGCATCTCATCTTTAAATGGAGACGGCTTATATTTTGGCTAAGAAGGCACTAAGATTAAAGCAGGTTTATGAATATATTTATTAGATACTTATTTGTGCATTCTAATATTTCGGACTGCAGACCAATTTTAGTGCATAAGGCTTAACCTCTATCTTTGCAGGTGCTGTGCCTAAGTAATCTCCGTCGATCTGAATATGCGCATTCCCCTCTACAACAATCTCTGAAGTTTTGAAATAGCTTATATCTTTGAAGGCAAGATGCTTTCCTGTGATTATTCCTTCTATATATTTGAGAAGATTAAATCTGCCGTTTTTATGTGTGACAAAGACATAAAAATATTGATCAGTTAATTTGGCATCAGGCGCAATTTTGAAGTTGCCGCCATAACATGATGCCTTGCAAATAATGGCCGCATAGCCTTTCAGTTTTTGTAATTCTTTTGTCTCCTTTTCGCTAAAAAGCTGCGTAAGAGGAAGACCCTGTGCTTTAATTAAAATTGGCATAGGATTATATTTAGAAAATGCCTTAAGCCCACTCAGGATATATGCGCCTTTGCCAGAGTATTTTTTGATTTTTTCATTGACGCCATAAACAGCCTCCCCATCAAATCCAATGCCGGCCATAAGAATAAAGTAACGAGCATTGTCTTTTAGAGTTATCCTGCCTATGTGGATTGTCTGTATTGTACCATTTATAGCAACATCCAATGCTTTTTCTATGTTTGAAGGAATTCCTATCTCTTTTGCAAGAACAGAGGTTGTGCCTAAAGGAAGCACTGCCATGGGGATGTTTGAATACACCAATCCATTTGCCACTTCATTGTATGTTCCGTCTCCGCCAGCAGCGATTACTAATAGTTCGGAGTTATGAGTTTCTAAGCTTATTCGTTTCGCAAACGATTCCGCGTCTCCTTTTTGAGCAGTGAGCATTAAATTGACATTAAATCCTTTATTTTTGAGGATAGTCACCGCCTTTTTAATCTTCCTTAATGCCCCGCCGCCTGCAATGGGATTGCCTATGAGGATGATTTTTTTAGTCATTTCGGCCTGCAAACATCTTATTTATACCGTCAAGATTATCGGTATTTTTTCAAGGTAATTAATAAGCCTGCTAATATCAGCATCTTCCTTAATAAGAAACACCCTCCCTCCATGTTTTTGTCCATATTCCTTAATGTTCGGTATTCTCAAATATCCCAACTGTTTTGATGCAATATAGCCTGTTGTGTAATCAGGGTCATCAGAAATACATACTTCTGCCAGCACATCCGCGCACGAGGCTACTTTTGAAGCGAGGATTAATGCCTCTTTGACAGTTATAGTGTTAACACTCATCTTTGAGAGTTTTTTGACCAATGCCTTTTCTGCAGCTTTCTCTATACCAAGTCTCGATACCCTTACTCCTCTCTCTTTCTCAGGCTCTACCCTTATTCCTGATTCTTTTAGAATTATGGCAGCGCCGCGCATTGTCTTTTGTGAATTAAAAACTTTAACCGAGTTCTTGATAGCCTCTGTTGAAATGCCGATATTCGATAGCATTTGAAATATTATTGTTTTAGCTTCATCCGGGGACTTGCATCTGAGAGTAGTTACAGGAAGCAGTTGGACTTTTTTCGGTTTTTGCTTTATCTTTTCGACTGTAATTACAATGTTATCAGGCTTTCCCCTTGGATGGTTCAATGCCCTTTTGGTGTATTCTCTGGCTATTTTTAAAATCTCTGCTTCTTCATATATACCCTCTGCCCCTGATATGTGTATTTCACAGGTTTTTAAATTCTGACTTCTATTTTTTGATGCTCTCATGCGTATATTCCACATAAAAAATTATACTTTGTTTCACAAAATAATTGGTAGCACAGACCTGTCCCTTTCCTTTAAAACCTAATTTATGTAATAGTAAATAAGTGGATTTATCACATCTGTCCAAAATAAATTTTTGATATGGAGCAAACATGTCATATGACTCGATTTATGAAGCAAAATCACGGTTTGCCTCAACCCAGCGAGAGTCGAAGCAGAAGCTGGGCGAAACAATTTGAATATAAACATTATGGTTATATCTGTGATATGCACTTGCAATAAGGTAGTTTATTTTGCGAAAAAATAGAGCCATATGCCTTTAGTATAGATTATTTTGGACAGCAGTGTGGATTGATAAAAATCTAAAGACGGAGGAATAAAATGGCAAAAAAGATTGTATTGGCTTATTCAGGAGGGCTTGATACATCAATTATTATAAAATGGCTGATAGAAACATATAATGCAGAGGTTATAGCCTTTTGTGCAGATCTTGGTCAAGGTGAGGATTTAAATGCTATAAAAGAAAAAGCTCATAAAACAGGCGCTTCAAAGGTATATGTAGAGGACTTAAGAAATGAATTTGTAAAAGACTATATATTTCCGATGCTGAGGGCAAATGCCATTTATGAAGGCACTTATATGCTCGGCACATCAATAGCAAGACCACTAATAGCAAAAAAACAGATAGATATAGCAATAAAAGAAAATGCTGATGCTGTAGCACACGGAGCAACAGGAAAAGGAAATGATCAGGTCAGATTTGAGCTTACATATTATGCCCTCAAGCCTGACATAAAGGTCATATCTCCATGGCGTGAGTGGTCATTTGATTCAAGGCAATCCCTTATAGAATATGCAGAAAAGCACGGCATTCCAGTACCAGTTACAAAAGAAAAACCATATAGCACTGATAGAAACATCTTTCATATAAGCTATGAAGGCGGAATTCTTGAGGATCCATGGAAAGAGCCGACCATGGATATGTACACCATGATGGTATCTCCAGAAAGTGCGCCTGATAAAGCTGTATATATTGATATTCTTTATGAAAATGGAAATCCAGTGGGATTAAATGAAGAACTTCTATCGCCTGTCAAGCTTTTTGAGAAGTTAAATAAGATTGCAGGACAAAACGGCATAGGTAGAATAGATATTGTGGAAAACAGATATGTTGGGATCAAATCAAGAGGTGTTTATGAAACTCCTGCCGGCACAGTCCTGCACATAGCTCATAGGGCGCTTGAATCCATTACACTTGACAGGGAAGTCCTTCATCTCAGGGATTCCCTTATCCCCAGGTATGCGGAACTCATATATTACGGCTATTGGTTTTCTCCTGAGCGTGAAATGCTTCAGACAGCAATAGACTTTACGCAGAAGGATGTGCGCGGCGCTGTGAGATTAAAACTTTACAAGGGCAATTGCATGGTTGTGGGCAGAAAATCACCCAAATCATTGTATCACCCCGAACTTGCAACTTTTGAGGCAGAAAAGATATATAATCAGAAAGATGCTGAAGGTTTTATTAAGCTTAATGCGCTGCGATTAAAAGTAAGAAAGTTATTAAGTAATTAACTCATTAACTTATTAACTTATGAAAAATGATCTTAAATATTGGCTTGCCCTCTCCTTTATAAAGGACACCGGACCAATAACCATAAAACGACTTCTTTCAGCATTCCAGCGCCCAGAGCGGATACTAAAGGCAAGCTTCAATGAGCTTATGAATATTGAAGACATAGGTGAATTGCGGGCAAAGAGGATTTATAAATTCAACTCGTGGAATATAGTTGAAGAAGAGCTAAAGAAGATAAAAGATCATAATATCAGAATACTCACATATGCAGACAGAGAATATCCTGAAAACCTGAGACACATCGATGATTCGCCGATAATCCTCTATATAAAAGGCAGTTTCATAAAAGATGACAGATATGCCATTGCCATTGTCGGCTCAAGGCTGATGACAGAATATGGCAGGAGCATGGCTAACAAAATAGCATCTGAACTGTCTTCATTGGGAATCACAATTGTAAGCGGGATGGCTCGCGGAATAGATACCGTTGCCCACAAAGGAGCCCTAAAGGCTGGCGAAAGAAGCATCGCCGTGCTTGGCTGTGGTCTTGACAGGCCTTATCCTGACGAGAATATGGAACTTTTTGAGGCATTATCTAATTCTGGCGCAGTAATAAGTGAATTCCCATTAGGAACTCCGCCAAACAAGGAAAATTTTCCAAAAAGAAATAGGCTGATAAGCGGTCTCTCATTAGGAGTGATTGTTGTAGAGGCTGCTATAAACAGTGGTTCATTAATAACAGCAAGCTTTGCTCTTGAGCAGGGCAAAGATGTTTTTGCGATTCCAGGCAATATAACATCAAGACAATCTGAAGGCACAAATTTTCTTATTAAGAAAGGCGCAAAACTTGTTCAAAAGGTGGATGATATATTAGAAGAAATAGCTCCACAGCTTAAAAGGCTTATAGGTTCTTCAAAAAATTCAAAGGAATTCTTTTCGAAAAATTTAGACAAACTTGAAATAACTGATGAAGAAAAGGCAATATGTAATATTTTGGGCAATGAGCCTAAACACATAGATATAATTGTAAGGGAAACAAGCATGCCAACTGCAAAGCTTTCTGGTTTGCTGTTAGGGCTTGAGATTAAAGGCATTATAAAACAGGCTGATGGCAAAAGATTTTATTTGAGTTATTAAGTCATAGAGTTAATAGGTTATTGAGTATCAGTTTAAGTTTCTTAATAGCTCAATTAGTTCATGACTATTTTACAAGGAGGACAGATTGACAAAAAGATTCATAGAAATTTTAAGAGTTCTCGCAAAAGATCTGATAGAGAAGGGTTATGATGCTGATGACGCCTTAAAAAATATAAGTAGTTTTGATATGGATTTTTTATTGTTAAAAGAAGAACTTTTGACCTTTGAGTTATCTCAATATACAGATGAAACTGAACTGGATACAATAAAAGCGCTTCTGTCATATGTTCTTATGAAAGAGACAGATCTCGAAATAGAAGATATATATGCCTTTACATTTGGCAGAGGGCGTCAGATAATATGGAACTGATGGAGGACTTAAGAAATTGAAATCCCTTGTTATCGTAGAGTCTCCGGCAAAGGCTAAAACAATCAATAAAATACTGGGCAAAGATTTTGGCGTAAAGGCATCAATAGGCCATGTGAAAGACCTTCCGAAGAAAAATATCGGGGTGGATGTTAATGATAATTTCAAGCCTCATTATGAAATCATCCCTGGCAAAGAAAAAATAATAAAAGAACTTAAAAGCGAGGCAAAAAAGGCTGACAAAATATATATAGCTACAGACCCTGACAGGGAAGGAGAAGCTATTGCGTATCACATAGCAGAAGAAGTAACAACACCAAAAAACGGGGAAAAAATATATCGGATAACATTCCACGAAATAACCGAAAGGGCTGTAAAAGAGGCAATACAAAATCCAGGAGATATAGATATAAACAAGGTAGAAGCACAGCAGGCGCGCAGAATTTTAGACAGGCTTGTAGGCTACAACTTAAGCCCGTTTCTCTGGAAAAAGGTGAGAAGAGGATTGAGCGCAGGCAGGGTTCAGTCGGTTGCGGTAAAACTTATTGTTGACAGAGAAAGAGAGATAGAAGCTTTTCAAAAAGAGGAATACTGGACAATAGAGGCAGCACTACAACCAGCAAATGTCTCTGATACAACAACAGCACCACCGCGTTTTCAGGCAAGACTTTATAAATACAATAACTCTCTATTAATAGATCGTGATGCTCCTGATGGAAAAAAATTCCTTATCACAAACGCCGAAAACGCGCAGAAAGTTATAAACGATATTATTGTTAAGGATTTTTATCTTGCAGTCATAGAAAAAAAACAAAGAAAAAGATCGCCGTCTCCGCCGTTCATAACAAGCACACTCCAGCAGGAAGCAGCGAGAAAACTGAGATTTCCCGCTAAAAAGACAATGATGATAGCTCAGCAGCTTTATGAAGGTGTAGAATTGGGTGAAGAAGGCGCTGTCGGCTTGATTACATATATGAGAACAGACTCTTTTCGTATAGCGCCGGAGGCTCAAAAATGGGCAAAGGATTTAATTATACAGAAATACGGCAAAGACTATGCCCCTGAAAAGCCGCCTCATTATAAAAGCAAGGGCAGCGCTCAGGAAGCCCACGAGGCTATAAGACCCACCTACCCCAACAAATCACCAGAAATGGTGAAACCATACCTGCAAAAAGACCAGTATAACCTGTACACTTTAATATGGAATAGATTTATTGCAAGTCAGATGAGTCCAGCGCAGCTTGAGCAGACAACATTCATAATAGAAGTCAGAAGTCAGAAGTCAGAAATTAGAAGTGAAGGCACCGAATTCAGGGCGTCAGGAACGGTTATCAGATTTCCGGGTTTTATGGCGTTATATACCGAAAGCAAGGACGAAATAGAAGAAGAAGAAGGCGCTGTGCTGCCGGCGCTGAAAGAAAACGACCATCTCATGCAAACAGAGATAAAGCCATTACAGCATTTCACCCAGCCGCCGCCGAGATATGCTGAGGCAACCCTTGTAAAAGCGCTCGAAGAACAGGGGATAGGCAGACCCAGCACATACGCTGCAATACTGTCAACAATACAGGAGAGAAAATATGTTGAGAAAAACAGTGACAGGCGGTTCGCTCCGACAGAACTGGGCAAAATTGTAAATGACCTGTTAGTAGAAAAGTTTCCAGAGCTTATAGATATAGGCTTTACAGCGAAAATGGAAAATGAACTTGACGAAATAGAAAATGCGCAATTGAAATGGGTTAAGGTCGTAAAAGACTTTTACAAGCCTTTTTATCGCGACCTTACAGAGGCTCAAAAAGACATTGGCAAAATCAAGCCACAGGATATTCCAACCGAAGAGATTTGCGAGAAATGCGGTGCCCCCATGGTCATCAAATGGGGCAGGCACGGACGGTTCTTAGCTTGCAGCGCTTATCCCGAATGCAAAAATACAAGGCCGTTAGAATGCTCAAAAGAAAATACCATCCAGACCATTACTGAGGAGATATGCGAAAAATGCGGCGCTCCTATGATAATAAAAAGCGGAAGGTTCGGAAAGTTCCTTGCTTGCTCAAAATATCCTGAATGCAAAAACACAAGACCTCTTTCAACAGGGGTTAAATGCCCTCTTGACAGTGGTAATATTGTCGAGAAAAAAACAAAAAAAGGCAAATCCTTCTGGAGCTGCAGCAACTATCCAAAATGCAAATTTGCAAGCTGGTATAAACCTGTGCCAAAGCAGTGTCCAAAGTGTAATGCGCCATTTCTTGTCGAAAAGTGGAGTAAGACCGGAGAGGCATTTCATATCTGCCTTAATAAAGGCTGTGATTACAAAGAAGAGATAAAAAAAGAGGAGACAGCAAGCGAAGCTTAATACATGAAGCAACCCTTTCTTATCGGCATTGGAGGCGCTCACAGCGGCGCAGGAAAAACAACCATAGCAGTTGCAATTTTAAAATATCTGATAAAAACAGAAAACAGAAGTCAGAAGTCAGAAGTCAGACATAAAAAATCTGTGATCTGTCCTCTGTCTTCTGGGATCTGGAAGAAGTGGGGTGCTATAAAATACACAAAGACGGCTTTTTATTCATCCATCATAGACGACAAAACTATCCTCTTCCAAGAAAACAAAGACACCAAAAGACTCCTTGATGCAGGCGCAGAAGAGGTATTGTGGGTGCAATCTCCTATGTCAGAACTGAGCGAGGTTTTATCTATAGCTGTAGATAGACTGTCACATCTTGATGGGATAGTTATAGAAGGCAACAGTGCAATTGAGTTTTTAAAGCCTGATGTTGTAATATTTATAGATGATTTTGCTAATTATAAGAGGATAAAGGCATCTGCTGAAAAAATATTGAGACAGGCTGATATAATAATCAAAAAACAAAATACAGAATACATAATACATATTAATGACTCCGAACACAAATACTCGACTGTAGATTCTGAACTAAATATAGAAGATTTGTTGAAATCCATAGAAATGACAGCACAGCAAAAAAAGGTTAAAGAGATATTAAAGCAAAGATCTACGGAAGGCGGTATTACATGCAGCGATGCGAGAAAAATAGCAGAAGATCTCGGAATTGATTATATAAAAGTTGGGAAAATTGCTAATAATTTGAAAATAAAAATAAAAGATTGTAAATTTGGGTGCTTTTGATGGGCACGATTTTATTTGAATTAGCGCTTACTTTTTATTTTGCCGCAACTATTGTGAGCATTGTTGAGGCATTCAAAGAGCGCAAGGTAATATCCAAAACAACGCTTTTTATTGCAGGCTTAGGATTTATACTCCATTCGGTTCAGATCATATATAGATATTTTGAGGCAGGCCATCTGCCAATAACAGGAATGCATCAAGCCTCGTCTTTCTTTGCATGGTGCGTTATCCTTATATTTTTCGTCCTCGAATATAGATATAAGATAGGAATAATGGCTTCCTTTATCTTGCCGATAGTTTTTATACTTATGCTGTCTTCATCTATTTTCCCGAGAGAAATCCGTCCGCTGACCCCTGAACTTCAAAGTTACTGGCTTCCAATACATACATTTTTAGCCTTCCTCGGTAATGCTGCCTTTGCTGTGGCATGCGGCATTGGAATTATGTATCTGATTCAGGAGCGTCATCTAAAATCAAAGCATTTGGGCGGACTTTTCCAGAGATTGCCGAGCATTCAGGTGCTGGATGAAATAAATTACAGGCTGATCTCGCTCGGCTTTCCACTTCTTACCATGGCTATTATTACAGGAGCGCTGTGGGCTGAAAGCGCATGGGGCACTTACTGGAGATGGGATCCAAAAGAGGTATGGTCGCTCATAACATGGTTTGTTTATGCCATTGTCCTGCATGCAAGGCTGACAGCAGGATGGAGGGGTAAAAAAGCAGCTATTTTATCCATTATCGGCTTTTTAGCAGTGCTATTTACATTTTTTGGCGTCAATCTGCTTCTAAAAAGTTTGCATAGATTCTCATGAAAATTCTTGCTGTAGGATTAAACCATAAGACTGCTAATGTAGAGATCAGAGAAAGGCTTGCCTTCAACGGACCTAAGCTCGAAGAAGGAATTTTACAATTAATTAAGATAAACGGAGTGAAAGAAATAGCCCTGATGTCAACATGCAACAGGGTAGAACTATATGCATGCGTAAACAACACGCATACAGCATCTGAAGGCATAAAAAATTTTCTTGCGGATTTTCACTCGCTGCCAAGAAAAGATTTCGAAAATGCCCTCTATATTTATGCAGAATTTGATGCTGTACGGCATATCTTCAGAGTTGCCTCAAGCCTTGATTCCATGATAGTAGGAGAGCCTCAGATACTTGGCCAACTTAAGGATACTTTTGATTTTGCCCTTGCAAAAAAGACAACCGGCGTATTATTGAACAAGCTGATGAAAAAAGCCATATCAGTTGCTAAAAGGGTAAGAACTGAAACTAAAATTGCTGAAAATGCAGTATCCATAAGCTTTGCTGCTGTTGAGCTTGCAAAAAAAATATTCACTGACCTTGCAGGAAAATCATTCATGCTTTTAGGGGCTGGAGAAATGGCAGAGCTGGCAGCTCGTCACCTTGTTAATAATGGAGTAACGGATGTTAAAGTAGCCAACAGGACATATGAACGAGGATGCGACCTTGCAAAAGAATTCAACGGCAAGCCCGTAAGATTTGAAGAATTCCTGCAGGAACTCGTTAATACGGATATAATAATTTGTTCTACTGGAGCGCCCAAATATGTGCTGCATAAAGAACAGATGCAAAAAATCATGAAAGAGCGGAAAAACCGTCCTGTCTTTTTAATAGATATATCAGTGCCTAGAAATATCGATCCAGAATTAAATAAGATGGACAATGTTTATCTCTACGATGTTGACGATCTTCAGGGAGTAGTAGATACCAATATCGGCGAAAGGAAAAAAGAGGCTGACAAGGCAGAAGCTATAATAGATGAAGAGGTCGGGAAATTCATAAAATGGATGTCGTCCCTCGATTCTGTGCCAACCATTGTGGCTTTAAGACAGAAGGCTGAAGAAATTAAAAACGAAGAATTAGAAAAATTCAAAAACAAGTTTCCTGAAATTGATGCAGAAAAGATGAAGGCGCTGCAATACATGGCAACAGCCATAATCAACAAGCTCATACACCCTCCTACAGCAGCACTCAAAGAAGATACAGAAGACAAAGATGAATTAATTGCAATGATTAAAAAATTGTATGAAATAAATGGAGATGAAAATGAGGAATAAAATCGTTATAGGCACTCGCGGCAGCAAGCTAGCCCTATGGCAGGCTGAATGGATAAAGTCAGAGCTTCAAAAACTAAATCCCGACTTGGAAATAGAACTCAATAAAATAAAAACCACAGGCGATAAAATTCTGGATGTTCCTCTCGCAAAGGTTGGAGGGAAAGGGCTTTTCGTAAAAGAAATAGAAGAAGCACTCTTAAAAGGCGAGGCAGATATAGCTGTCCACAGCATGAAAGATGTTCCAACCGATTTTCCTGAAGGACTGCATCTTGCTGTCATTACCAAAAGGGAAGATCCGAGGGATGCCTTTATAACCCCCCTCTTTAATTCCCCCCTTAAATTAAGGGGGGATGAAGGGGGGTTACAGCCCATTCAAGGGTTTAAAGACCTGCCGCGTGGAGCAACTATCGGCACAAGCAGTCTCAGGCGCTCATGTCAGTTGCTCAGCATCAGGCCTGATTTAAAGATAGAACAATTAAGAGGCAATCTTGACACAAGGCTGAGAAAGCTTGACGAAGGACAGTTTGACGCCATAATTCTCGCTGCCGCAGGGGTGAAAAGACTCGGATGGGCTGAAAGGATTGCAGAAATACTGGAGCCTGAAATAAGCCTTCCAGCCATAGGTCAGGGAGCGGTTGGCATTGAATGCAGGATTGATGACGAATTCATTAATAAACTCATTGCTCCTTTAAATCACTATGAAACAGCAGTATGCGTAAGGGCAGAGAGGGGATTTCTAAAGAAGCTCGAAGGCGGATGTCAGGTTCCTATTGCAGCATATGCGAGATTGATTGATAGCAAAATTGTAATGGATGGCCTTGTAGGAAGCGTTTCAGGAGACAGAATTATAAAAAACCGGACAGAAGGCACACCAAATGATGCGGAAAACCTCGGAATTAGCCTGGCAGAAGACCTTCTTTCGAAAGGTGCAAAAGAAATACTTGACGAGGTTTATGGCAGAAATATCCCATCCATAAATGGAGAAATAAGCAGCTAATCATGAATAAAGGCAAAGTCTATCTCATAGGCGCAGGCCCGGGCGATATAGGGCTTTTGACAGTTAAGGGCATGAAATGCCTTCAGAAGGCTGAGGTAGTTGTTTATGACTTTCATTTTAACGGCCAGATATTGAATTACATCAACCATGATGCTGAATTCATATACGCAGGCAAACGGGGTGGACACCATGCAATGACGCAGGATGAGATCAATCAAGCGCTTATAGACAAGGCAAAGGAAGGCAAAATCGTATGCAGATTAAAGGGTGGCGACCCCTTTGTATTCGGCAGGGGCGGTGAAGAGGCAGAGGCGCTTATAAGAGAAGGAATAGAATTTGAAGTAATACCCGGTGTTAGTTCTTCCATTGCTGCGCCTGCATACGCCGGCATTCCATTGACTCACAGAAAATATTCCTCATCCTTTACAGTCATTACAGGCAATGAAGATATAACAAAGCCAGAAAGCTCCATAGACTGGTCTAAATTTGCAAATGGCTTTGACACTCTCGTCTTTTTAATGGGCGTTAAGAACATCTCTGCTATAACATCAAAATTAATAGAGCACGGCAAATCTCCTGATACTCCCACAGCAGTAGTGAGATGGGGAACAAGGCCTGATCAAAAAACAGTGGTCAGCACTTTAAAAGACATAGCAGGACTTGTCAAGAAAGAAAACATACGGCCTCCTGCTGTAATGGTAATTGGAAATGTGGTCAAATTAAGGGATACATTAAAATGGTATGAAAACAAGCCCATGTTCGGCCAGAGGATCTTAATCACAAGAGAATATACAAAGGATTACGAGCCCCTTGAAGATTTAGGTGCAGAGATATTCGAGTTTCCAACAATAGAGATAGCACCACCTGAAAGTTACAGAGAACTGGATGAATCAATAGATAAGATAGAGACCTACAACTGGATAATATTCACGAGCGCAAACGGCTTTAAATACTTCATGCAGAGGCTGCTCGAAAAACAGCGGGATATAAGGGATTTGAAAGGAATAAATATCTGTGCGATTGGAACAAAAACAGCTGATTCTATCATAAACTATGGAATCAAGGTAGATATGATTCCTGAAGAATTCAATGCAGAAGGACTGATAAAAACATTCATAAAGGGTCAAGGGTCAAAGGTCAAAGGTCAAGAATTAAAAGGCATAAAAATTTTATTGCCTCGTGCAGAAGTTGCAAGGGAGATATTTCCGGAAAAAGCAAGAGAGGTCGGCGGAGAAATAGATACTCCTGCTGCATATCGTGCAATAAAGCCAGAAAAACACGGCAAAAGACTAAAGAGATTTTTAAAAGAAGGAAGGATTTCTATTGCAACATTTACAAGCGCTGCCACCTTCAATAATTTCGTGGATATAATGGGCGAGGATGCGATAGAGATTTTAAAAGATGTAACCATATGTGTTATAGGTCCTGTAACAGCAAAGGCAATAGAAAAGGCAGGATTAAAGGTCTCCATTATGCCAAAAGAGGCTACTATAAAGGCAATGGTTGATGAGATAATCTCGTGGGCTGCTAAAGCCTAATCGCAATCTCCAGCTCTCACACATATCTTCGTATATATTTTCACAAACCGATTGCTGCTCTATTTCAGACATGATATAATGCTATTAATTGCAGGATATGCATAAAAATAAATGTTAAGTATAACAGATGTTGAAATATAGAAAAAGATAGGAGGTTGTAAAGCATGAAGAAAATAACCGCAACCGATACTCTTGACTTATCAATCCCTGAAAGGATTCAACTGGTAGAAGACATCTGGGATACGATAGCTACCGAAGCTAATTATATCGAGTTGACTGAAGAGGAAAAAAAAATAATTGATGAACGGTTGGAGGCTTATCATAGAAACCCTGAATTGGGCTCTCCATGGGAGGATGTTTATAAAAGGATACTGAGCAGGCAATGAAATATAAGGTCATTGTAAGACCTGAAGCCGAAGATGACCTAAAAGAAGCTTTTTCTTGGTATGAAGATAAAAGAAAAGGGTTGGGATACGATTTTCTGTTACAGGTTGATGCAGGGATACGATTTATTGAACGAAATCCAGAAATTCATCCAATAGAATATAAAAACACAAAAAAACACTTTATTAGAAGGTTTCCATATAAAATAATCTACTTTGTGGAGGAGAATAAAATCATTGTTCTGGCTGTCATACATGGCAAAAGAAGTCCTAAGTTACTAAAAAAGAGAATAGATAACATCTAAGTCTTCCTCCTGAATCCCCACGCAATAAGCCCGATAAACACGAGAAACCCGATAAGAAAGAGATACGGAATTGGCGCAGATGATGCACCAGCAGCAGCACTCACATCCTGCATTTCATAGCCTTCCACTTTTTTGCCGCTTCCATCAGGAGCCATGCCTTGCCTATTTTCTGTTCTCTGTCTTCTGTCTTCTGTCCTATGTCTTCCGGCCTCTGAGTCTGTCTTCTGACCTCTGTCTTCTGCCTTCTGTATCTTATCCAGCGCCTTCATAAATCCCTGCAACTGACTTTTCAACCCCGGCACTGACATTAAAACATTTGCTGTAAATTTTGTTAGCAGCGGGTTATTGCATGTGTGGTCGCAGCATGCAAGACCTGCCTCTTTAACACTTTCTGCATATTCCTTTGCCAATGTCTCTACAGCCTTCTTATCAGCCTTCCAGTAGTCCTTTCTCACTGTCTCAAGCATCCTTGCCACAATAGATTGATATGCCCACATGTTCTTTGACTGCCTGAACATCTCTTTTATATTCAGTCCGTTCCTGTCCATGACATAGGTCTCGTACATCTCGTTCCACTTCGCTGCATCAACTGCCTCAGGAACCGTAACCTGCCATCCCCATAGATGCTCAACAACCTTATCTACGAACCTTGCGCCTGCATAGCCTTCCTTCATCATTGCCTTTATCCATTCAGGATTAAGATACCTCGCCCTCATCTCCCTGCCCATAAATTTCTCAAGGGTCTCCTGCTTCGGCATTTTGGGATTTGACATATTCGTTACATATACCTCCGGCGTCTTCCCGTCAACTGCGCGAATTGCCATTGCAGTGCCGCCTAAATACTGAAAGAAGTCATCATTGTCAAGGGTTGCATAAACATTTCCAGAACGGCTGTGAACTGCTATCTTCGTGCCTGACAGGGCATTTTTAAAAAGCGTGAGACTTATATCTTCTGTCTTCTGTTCTCTGTCTTCTGTATTCTGAATCTTGTCTCCCCAGAATCCCTGCCCATACATATAGCTCATCCTCATGAAGTAAACATCAGCCACCTGTTTTTCATTATCCCATGTATTTGACATTGGTATTACCTTATCAAGGTTTGTCCCATAAGCGCCTGAAGGCACAGTGAACAACCGGACAGATGCGAGCCTTTCTGCCCTGTCTTCCGAAATGCCTTTCTCCATAAGCATCTTTTTTGTCTTCAAGACATTTGCCCTTAAAATATTGTCTTCCTCGTCCTGCTCCTTTGTCAAGCTCACGGCCTTATCAAGCAATGCCATGAGATTAGAAAATAGGTCCCTGTAAAGACCCGATGGTACAATGGTTACATCAATCCGCGCTCTGCCAAGTTCATTTCTCGGAATTGCTTCAACGCCAATCACTCTTCCACGATCATCCCACTTCGGTCTTATGCCCATGAGATACATTATCTGCGAATCCATCACGCCTTCATGTCTTATGGTCTCAACTCCCCACAAATTAAATGTAAGTTTGTCAGGATATGTTCCATGCCTCTGTTTATAGCCTTCCATGAGTTCCTTTGCCAGCCTCGCACCCGTTTCATAAGTGGATTTTGTCGGTATCCTCGTTGGATCAAATGAGTAGAAGTTCTTGCCAGTTGGCAGGGAATCAGGGTTCCTGATTGGGTCATTGCCCTGACCGGCAGGAATGTATTTGCCAGCAAGGGCTGAGATAAATGAGTCAAGCTCTCTCTTGCCGGATTGAATTATCCTCTGCTCATAATCGGCAATCCTCTTTGCCCTCTCTTCTTCTGAAATCCCTTTCTCAATAGATAATATCGCCTCTGCCGTGCTTCTTCTGTATTTTTCTTCAGGCGATTTGCCGAAGGTGTGGAGCCCGAACGGCGTCTGTTTTTCTGCAATATCTTTTATGTAATGCTCAAGCTCTTCGATCTCATCTTCTCTCTTTATCTCTTTAAGCTTTAAATCGGTCAGAATGCCTGTCTTCTTTGCGAGCCTGTTTATCTCGGAGAGCCTTGCCTCTGCAAGAGACAGGCTCTTTTCCTTTGCAGCGTTATAATCGCTGATAAGCGCTGCAAGCTCTTTCAACTCCTTATTCATTCCAGCCTTATCAAACGGCGGTGTCATGTGATCAATGATTACTGCCATGCCGCGCCTCTTTGCCTGAAGCCCTTCGCCAACATCGTCGACGATATATGGATAGATATTCGGCAAGTCCTGTATCAATGCCTCCGGCGGGTCTTCGTCTGTAAAGCCCACCTCTTTGCCAGAAAGCCATTCATGCGTGCCGTGAGTTCCGATATGCGCAACAGCATCCGCCTTAAAGCCTTTTTTAAGCCATAAATAAAAAGCCACATATTGATGATGCGGCGCAAGGGTAACATCGTGGTAGAGCTTTATTGAATCCTGCTCCCATCCGCGGGAAGGCTGGGGTGTAAAAATGATATTGCCGTATTGAACAGCAGGTATGATTATATATTTTGTGCCGCTGCCGCCTGTCCATGACATTATCTTGTTATCTTCAGGCTTGCCCCAATTTTTTATGATCGCCTTTTTTAACCCTTCGGGCAGTTCCTCAAACCATCTTTTATAAGTCTCAATGGGAATTAAAACAGGTTTGCCTGTCTTTGCAAGTCTGTCAATCTCTCCGGCTGCCCAGTTGCCGATATTTCGGGCATAATTATGAATATCATGAAAAAGCTTATCTTTATTAACTTCCTGCTTCTGCATTAACTCCGTTGCTCCAACATCATACCCTTCAGCCTTCATTCTGTTCAGTATCTCCCACAAACTTTCAGGAAGCACATTGAGATATGAAGCGCCTATGTTCTGTTTGCCCGGAGGATAATTGTAATAGATGATTGCGATCCTCTTGTCCTTGTTTGGATTGTCCTGCAGATTTATCCATGCCTTTATTCTCTTTATAAGCCTCTCTATTCTTTCTGGTATCGGCCTTTCCTCCATGTATTCAATCCCTGTCTCTTTATCGATCGTCTTCTCTTTTGATGCAATGACCGTAGGCTGGATAATGCCGCCCAATTCAGGCAGCGACACCTGCCATGACCTCTCAAATATGTCAAGGCCGGCAGGAGATTTTCTCCATTCATCTTCTGATTTTGTGTAAAGGGTAATGGCATTGATGACAGGGACATTGAGCCTTTCAAGAACAGGATTCAGCACCTTCGGATTTATACCGACCTTCATGGACATGCCAACGATAAATCTCACCCTACTTTTTCCTTTTTCATCAAAGAAGTATTTCTCTATTGCTTTCTCAGGCGGATAACCATAAACAGGCAGGACATTGAAGCCTTCTCTTTCAAGGCTCTCAATTACTGCATCTATATGCTGCATGTTGCCTGAGTCAAAGGAGCTTTTGTTGAAGGCAAGTCCTATCCATTTATCGTAATGCGTGATGCGTGATGTGTTATGAGAATAGGACTTTAAGAATTCATCATAGGTTTCAACAACTCTTTTCCCGTGCTTTATATAGATTCCGGAATCATGGACTGCCACTGGCACTTTATATGAGACCTTAATCCCCAAGTCTCTGTTTAACACAAACAGTATCATGTTTTTTATATTCTCAAAGCCGTTTTCTTTGTAATAAGCCTTCATGGGTTCGTCATCAATGATGCCCATAGCCTTGTGTTCTTTGTTGTAAATGCCGCCGACCCCATAAACCTTGCCGCCGCTTTTTACCGCATTTTCAATATGCGGATTCGCGATTTCCACAGCCTGCCTGTCCATAATAAAGAGTATAAATATGACCTTGGAAAAGGCGATTGCCTCATCCTGAGCGCCTTCATTCCTGATGCTGTGACTTGTATAAACATTGAAGTTTACTTTTCCCTTTATTTCAGGATATTCCTTCTCTATTGCCTTCACAGCCTCAATCGCTGTCCTTGAGTGGTTGTCTCCGAGGAGGATGCTGACATTAAATTGTTCAGCGTAAACAGTATTTGTAAAGGCAATAAAAAATAAAATAATAAAAATCCATCTGCTCATTAACTCTAAACTCCTAACTCTAAACTCTGAACTATTCCGGCACATAAACCACCCTTCCGTCCTTTAGCTGATAGGCTGTTCCGAGCCTTTCACCTTCGCCGCTTATTCTTTTATCGGTAACTTTCTTTGCCTTAATCTCCTTGCCTTTTTTTGTAATTATCTCTATTTTCCCATCAGCAGTTTTTTTTGTGATTGTCATCTCTGATTTAGGGTCAAGCAGATCGAGCATGTTGTAAGCCATAAAAAGGGCGATCATCATGCTCACGATAAAGACAACGCTCGCATCAAAGAGGTTTGCAACGCCTGAGATTGGGTCTTCAAGAGGCTGCTCGTATTTTTCAAATCTTCTCCGTCTTTTCAGAAATCTCATCTTCTTCCTCCTCTGCCTGCCTTCTGTGCTCTGTGTTCTGTCTTCTTAGCACAAGCTCTGTCATATACTCCATCTCCCTCATATCTGCCCTCACCCACTTTTCTTTAACCATTGACATCAGATAGGCGGCCAATCCACAGGCAAGACCGACAACGGTTGTGGTAAATGCTGTAACCATGCTGCCAGCCATCTTAGGCATGTCTCCCTGTGCAAGGGCGGAGAGGGCAATACCCATCGGAATTAATGTCCCCATTAAACCGAGTGCAGGCCCAACGCGAATGGCAAACCTGATTTTATCAAGGGATTTAATGAGAGCAAGCTCTGTTTCCTGAAGCAGCCTTTCAAGTGTAAGGTCAAGGGTATGGGGCTGAAGGCTAAGGGCTGAAGACTGAACACTTGAATTAATTGCCTTTTTATATTTTGCCACTTGATGCGATATTCCTTGCCTCCTCTCCAGATACTCCCGCAGAAAACCGCCGAGGAAGATAACTATCCAGAATGTGAGCAGCACAAGCCCTGCAACTACAGGATAAAAAAGCGCTGACGATATTACATACAAAAATGTCTCAAGCCCCGCAAGGATATTCATTTTTTAACCTCCGATTTTTTATTTGCAAACCAGCCGATGATAAGAGAGACAAAAAGCAGCGCAAATACGCCGATGCCGTTATTCAGGTCAACATTGCCGCTCTCTAAAAGAAATGAACTGTAAATGCCCTTTGCCTCTTCAATCTTTGCTGGAAGCAATAAAGAAGCAATGAAATAAAGCCCGATGCCTATCATGCTGAATCCGAGCCCGATTTTTTGAGTTATGAGTGATGAGTTGAGACTTATGAGTTTTAAGGAAAAATAAATACCTAATGACAATAAAATAAAAACAATTCCCAAACCCAGACCAACCAGCGCCGAGGGTAATTTGATTACATTTAACGCCGACCATGTAGAGAATGTCATGGCAGTAAGGCAGACAGGACAGGGGATCAACAACAACAGTGATGAGTTAGAGATCTTTGATTTTTGAATTTCGTATTTTGAATTTGTCTGTTCTCTGTCCTCTGTCTTCTTTTTTCTGATCAGAAATATTCCCCATGCAATCATCCCTATTGCCATAGCAGCATGCAGATAGGGGCCTTTCTTCAAAACAGGCTCAAGCAATTGGATCAGCCGCTCTGATAGAACTGCAATCAGGACAAACAGAACAAGATACACCGAAAGAGTCAAAAAGATCCCCTTCCATCTCATTCTGCTAAAGCCGATTCCAAAGCCAACCTTAACCGCAAATATGCCGAGACTGAAAAGCATACCGCCAATCCACAAAATGATGTTTAAATCCATATCTATCCTCACTAAAACCTTAATGTTATCTCTCCAAACCATGACCTTCCCGGTGTCTTGTAATAGGCAAAATATTCTTTGTCAAAGATGTTGTCCACAGATAAAGAAACAGCGGCAAACTTTGTAAGCTTATAAGAAATCTTTGCATCTGCCGTAAAATAAGGGTCGTACGAGGTATAGACATTATTCACAACATCTTTATTCTCATCGTTTGAATAACGCTTGCTCACATATCTGCCTGTCAATGAAACAAACATCGGGCCTTTTTCAAACTCTCCTCCTATGTTGAACATCTTCTCCGGCATCTGCGTCATTTTTTTACCTTCGGTTGACGGTTTCGCTTCGTTTTTCTTTATTACAGCATCCGTATAAGTAAAATTGGCAAAAAGCCTTACAGCCTTACCAAACCTTTGCTCCGCCTCTATCTCCACACCTTTGCTTTCGGCCTTTCCCGCATTTATAAGCTCCTGATATGTTGCTGTAACGGTTTTTCTGTAGATAAGGTCTTCCATGTAGTTTTCGAAATACGCAGCCTTTATCTTTGCGCCTTTCCAAAGTCCCTGCTCAATTCCTATATCCCATGATGTATTGGTCTCAGGCTTTAAATCAGAATTGCCAGCATAAGTGATGCCTCTTGAAGACGTCCATGTCCGGTATAGTTCGTAAACCGTTGGTGGCCTGAATGCTCTGCCTATAGATGTCTTGAGAATGGTTCTGTCAAAGGGTTTATACACAACCGCTGCCTTGGGACTGAAGGCAGCGGCATTTTTCGGATCATATTCCTTTGGATAACCCGCAGCGCCAATCTGATTTACATAGCCGTCATACGTCTCCCACCAGTCCTGCCTTAAACCTATGTACGCGGTGAGATTGTCAAAGATAATAATTTCATCCTGAATAAACAGGGCATATGTCCTGTCATTGCCCTTTGATTGATATGTTAAAGCAGTCTTTGATTTCTCATCTTTCCAGTTTGCAAGATTATATTCCTCTGTATCTGCCCATCCGTGTCTGAAAGAGCCGCCGAATGTGAGTATATGTTTTTCAAGAAGGGGAAGTGTGAGCTGAATATCCGCAGTGAAACTTCCGGATGGAGTTTCACTGACCTTGCCGGGACCGCCTGTTCTTGTAGTGGATGCAGTGGTGCCGGGCGTAACATTCCAGTTCTGCCCATTATCAGTCATCCCCAGAGTCAGCTTTGTTTTAACCGTTGAAATTTCCGTTTCAAAGCCGAGGTTGTAAATATTCTGTTTCCTGCCGCCGCTGCCTGAAAGAAAAGAAGCCTCCCTAACCGTGGTGCCATACGACCAGACTTCATTGCCTGATGCATTTTTCAGATATGTATGCGGCTCATCATAATTCCATTCATAGCGATTTCTGAAAAACGAGAGATTAATCTTTGAGATTTTTGAAAGGTCATACCCTGCCTTAATTGTGATACCGTCATCCCACCACCTGTTGTCGCCTTTATCGCCGATGAGATAGCGGGTTTGTCCCTGATTGTTCGTTGTATATGTCCAGCCTGTAATTCCTGCTGCGGGCTGACTGCTCTGAATATTAAAGTCGGCAGGATAACCGCCTGTCGCCTTATAGCCATAGCTCAAAAACAGGCTCAGTTTATCCTTAAACTTATCGCCATAGGAGATATAAATTTTTCTTAAGTCATCCATAGCATCGCCTCTGTCAAAACTTGAGCCATAGCCTGTCTTAAATGTGAATTCTCTCTTTTCAGGCATTTTTGTAATTATGTTCACCACGCCACCCATAGCATAACCGCCGTGAAGGCTCGAAACCGCGCCTTTTACAACCTCTATTTTATCCACATTTTCTGCAGCCATACCGTCAAAGCGCACTCCTCCGGAGTAGGGGTCGTTAAGAGCAACACCATCCATTAAAATGAGCGTCCTCTGTTGAGACGGGATTCCACGTAGAGTAACTGAAGACATTAAATCCATTAACCCTTTGCCGCGCTTGCCAAAGACGCCTGCAGTGGTATTCAAGGCCTCATCAATAGTCTTAATATTTCTCTTTTCAATGTCTTCTCTGGTTATGAGGGAGACGATTCCCGGAGCTGTTTCCAGCTCCTTTTCAGTCCTTGTAGCGGTAACGACAATCTCTTCAAGCAACGCAGCTTTTTGTTCAGCAAAGGAATGGCCAACGGCCAAATGTGAAATGTTAAAGGCAAGCAAAACAACCATGACTGGCAATGCATTATGCGTGATGCTCCTGAATAAAGATAGAAGTTTTTTCATCTTTTCCTCCCTCGGGAAATTTTGATTTGGGTTTTGTTAGATGTATGATCTGGACAGGTCTTCCGGCTCAGGGCTATCGCCTACTTACCCGCCTTCCCAAAAAGGTTGACCCTTTTCAGTGGCTAAAGCAGTTATTAGTGTCTTTGTGAATCAGCTTTTACTCATCACTGTTCACTGATCACTATTCACTGTCTTTCTGGGTTTTCGTTCCCTTCACGGCTGCGGGGCAGCGGGAGAATTCGCATCAAAGCGGCACTCCTCTTCCCTGACGTCCAGCCATATTGCGGCTATTTTTACTAAATCTGTATTCCGTGCTCTGTAACATCACCTCCATTTTTCAGAGTAGTTTGGTATATCAAAATGCCGTACTGTTTGTCAAACGGCATTTTTTTTATTTCTTCTGAACAAAGCCGCTGCTCCAAACACCCAGCCCATCAGTCCGATGCCTATGAATGCCTTTGCAAATCGGGAAACAAGGGGTTTTTTAAAAGACTCCATAAACATGCCTTCATTTACTCTCACTTCTACTTGCGCTCCGTGATAGCCGTGGTCGGAGTCTCCTTTGACCTTTATAATCCATATTCCTTCTCTGTCAGGCAGGAATGATACAAAGCCGTTTTTGTCAGTTCTGCCTTTTTGGTGAGGTATTTTATCACCGGGGCCGAATATCTCATACTCTGAATAGCTTGCAGGATCATCGGCAGAATAGAAAATCCTTGCGCTGACGCCCTTGTTTTCAACCTGATAATGAACTGAATGGGCTATAGCCGGACCATAAAGCCCGGCTATAAAACAGACTGTAAATATGATTTTAATAAGTTGTCTCATTTTCTATCCCATGTAAGAACAGTAGTGAATGACATAAAATCAGTATCAGGGTCATTAGAGGCAATCCTGTATTTTGCTATTACAACCTGCATCCCGTGTCCCGATATTTCAATATTAGCAATTCCATCCATACCTGTCTTGCCAGCATCTTTGTGGTTTCCTGTCTCTACAGCCGCGCCTGCCAATGGTTTGCCTTCATATAACACCTTTATGGGCAGTGATTCCCCTTGCTTCAGCAGATAAGGATTTTTAAGAGGCACTATCTCAAACCTCATGCCGGCCGGCTTTATAACAGCATCGCTGTATGCGAAAATGGACTTGGCAAATTGGTTTGAATAAAAGGAATCCACTATCTGCAGCCCTGCCTTTTGCGCCTCCCTTTTTGTCATTCTTTTCTTGCCCTCAGGAGTGGTCACAAGATAGCCGCCTTCAAAAGAGAGTGTTATCATGGACACATCGACATTTGAGAATAAATAAACCTTATTCCTTTCATTCGTTCTCGTTAAGGCGAGTTCTCTTCCTTTCAGGTCAAAGGCTTTTATATCCTTAACTCTCTCAGGTTCATAAGGGTCCATCTTGGGAGGATGCCCCCATCCGACAATGAATCTGTCTCCTTCTTTTTCAACCCATGCATGATGCGCAAAGGCTGAAGATATAAAACCTAAAGACAGAAAACAAATACTAGCCGTTACAATCAATAAAATCTTTCTCATTTTCAATCCTCCTTTAGATATTAAGTGTTAGTTTTCCGAATATGAGTCTGCCAAGCCACTGCTTATCAGGCTCTCCGTAATCAGAACCGAAGAGGTTGTCAATATCCAGTGAGAATTTAAAGTTTTTCGTAATCTCTTTAACCACCTTCAGGTTTGAGATAGAGTAATCCTTTGTCTTTCCGGTATTGGCTTCGTTTTTATAAGCCTCCGACACATAATTTGTCATCCAGTGTAGAGATATCTTCAACGATTTGATATCGTAGTCTATCCCAAGATTGGCGGTATGAGCAGGATTATAAGGCAATCTCTTTCCCGTGTCCTTGTTCTTTGTCTCAAGATATGTGTATCCAAGATTAAAGGCAAGGTTATCTAAAACAGATGCCTTAACCCCGGCTTCCATGCCCTGTGTATATACCTTCTGGACATTCTTCCATGTCCTTTCAGTAGCTGATATGTCAACACGGACTATAATGTCTTCAATATCGTTTCTGAATACAGTAAGGTTTGTGAATAACATCTTTGAAAATGTATGTTCTATGCCGGCAGAATAACCCCATGCTATTTCAGGATTAAGATTTTCATTAGGTATGTTCCACCATGTGCCGTGTCTGAAGTTGACATAAAGCTGCCTGATTGTAGGAGACTTGAACGCCCTTCCTGCCGACAGCCTTATTCGTGTATCATTGCTGATATTCCACATGAAACTCGCCTTGGGATTAAACTCGGCTCCATAAAGCGAGTGATTGTCAAGCCTGCCGCCAATGACAATATTAAAAGGCTTTAAGGTTATTTCATCCTGAAGATAAAGGCTTGTAACATCTGCTTTTCTATCTATCTTCTGAGTTCCGCTCATTAAATCAACATCCCTGTGAAGATATTCAGCTCCGGCTGTAATCAGATGATATTTTCCGATTGCCTTTGTATATTGTGTTTCTAACTGGCTATATGCAATGTCGCCAAATCTGCGGGTAAATCCGGGTGAGAATAAATCAAGGTCAAGTCTATACCAGTAGCCTTTTATTTTAAGGACAGAATCATCAGGGAGATTTATCTCAACAGATGGACTTATCCTCAATTTCTCCTCTGTCGTATATCTCCATCTCAAATCATCATGATTTAATCCAAGATTTAAAACAGTCTTTGGAGATAATCTATATGCCAATCTTGTAGAGACATATTCCCCTTTAAAGTCATCTTCTGCTGCTCCATATCTGCCCCTTTCGGATGTCTCACGATGGGCGCTCACAAAAAATCCAAACTTATCATTGAGCCATTGCCCGTATCCCAGATTCAGCAGCGATGTATCATAAGAGCCGTAACCCGCAGATGCCGTAAATAAAGGTCTTTCAGGTATTGGCTTCGTGATAATATTTACCACGCCTGCCATCGCATCACTGCCGTATAAAACAGAGGCATTGCCTTTTACTATTTCTATCTTCTCTATCATCTCAACAGGTATCTGGTTAAGACTGATACCATACTCTCCCATAGCGCCGCCAAGCACCCTTTCGCCGTTGATGAGAACAAGACCATAGCCCCTGTCAAAATCTAACCCTCTTAATTTTGAACGCCATGCTGATGACCCCGGAACATTCTCTCCCTGAATGTAAAATCCTGGGACTCCTCTTAAAATCTCTGATACATTTTTTGCATTGGACTTCTCTATTTCTTCTTTAGTGATTAATACAGTTTCCACAGGCACATCTTTAAGTGTGTGCGGTGTTTTCGTGGCAGTAACGACAACCTCCTCAAGCCTTGTTTCTTTTTCTTCAGCTTGAGCTTGAGATAGAGAAAAAACCGCTAACAAGATTACGATGCAAAATAAAAGTCTTCTAAAAATCATTACACTATCCTCCAGATAAAATTTCCATCTCACCTCCCTTTTCTGATAAAATCAAAATGAGGGGGCGTTGTCAGCGTCTCATTAGGGGTAGGGATGAATCCTCACTCGCAATTTGGGTCTCCCTGCCCTTTTCTCACCTCCTTTCTGTTGCTATGCTGTAATTCTTTATCCCCGAAAGCCTCACCTCATCAATTACGCTTACGAGTATTCCGACATCAGATTCTCTATCCGCCTTTATTCTTATAAAATCGGTTTGCGCGTCTTTTAAAGCATCTTTAATAGCCATTTGAAGTCCGTTTAAATCGACAATCCTGTCCATGAAGTAGATATTGCCTTCCTTTGATATATAAATGGTCTTTATCGCATCTTTCTGAGCATCGGCTGTCTTTGACTCAGGAAGCTTGATTCTTATTGCCGGCTCCTGCATTAGATGAGATGTGAGCATGAAAAATAAAAGAAGCAGAAACACCACATCCACAAGCGGAGCGATATTAAGATGAGCGTGATTATGCCTCCGCCTTTCAAACACCATCCCTGCACCTCACATAAAGGCTCGTTGTTACCTCTTTCATAACAAATGCGATCTCATCAGCCTGTTTTTCGAGATAGTGATGCCCTATGTGAATGGGTATTGCAACAAGCAGTCCTGCTGCTGTGGTTATCAATGCCTCCCATATGCCTCCTGCAAGCATTGAGGGATTTACGCTTGGGCTTTCGGCTATGACCATAAATGCTTTTATCATTCCTGTAACTGTCCCAGTAAGGCCAATAAGAGGCGCAATAGTAGCTATCAGACCGAGCCAACTTAAGCCTCTTTCAATCTGCCTTACTTGTTTTGTGCCAATTACAGAAAGCTCTTTTTCATCGCAGCCATCCTCGAGCGCCTTTAATATCGGAGACATTATTAGAGGTTTTCTTTTTGCTATTTCATCAGGTGAAAATTCTATCTCCTTTAACATAAAACGGTATTGAACAGCCTTATTAATCAGCATCGTCAGCCCGATAACAGAGCATAATGCTATCGGATACATTAAAAATCCGCCTTTTAAAAACAAATCAAACATTCCAATTCCTCCTGTGGTATAATCCCACTAATCCCTCCTCAGCCTGAATTTTACCGGCAATAATGCCTTTGACATTACGGCTTTGCCATCCATCTTTGCAGGCGTAAATGTTGATTTCTTTACAGCCTCTACTGCTGCTTCCGTAAATCCATAACCTGCGCCCTCTAAAACCTCAATGTTCAACAGATTGCCCTTTTCATCAATAGTCAGCCGCAGCAGGACCCTCCCTTCTTTGCCGAGCCGTCTCGCCATAAGGGGATATACAGGCATCTCTCTATGCATGAAACGGGGGCCGCTCGCAGAGCCGAATTCCACATCATGCAATATCTTTGGAGTCTCTGGCACCGGAAGCGGTTGCGGTAGTGCTTTAGGTTTTGGCGCAGGAGACATCGGCGCTGCATCCGGGCGATTGGATACGATTACAGGCTCTACAATTTCCGGCAGAGGCGATTCCTTAATTTCAGGTTCTGTTACAACAGTCTCAGGTTGAAATTCTTTTACAACCTCTTGTTTTATAACCTCATAGTGAGTTTGCAGAACCTTGGGCATTTCTTTTGGCTTTGGTTTAACTATTTTTTCCTTTACAGGCTGAATAATCCTTTCATCAATAACAAAAAGCTCGACCTCGTTAAAGTGTTTTGAAACCGCCATTGATACAGGTATTGCAAAAATAATCACATGCAGCACTAATGATATGGGAAGTCCGTAGTTATTCGACTTTGCCATTATTCTTGTTCCACCAATACATCCCTACATAGGCAGTATCCTTCAGCCACATATGATTACATTCAAAAACAAGCTTTGATTTTATTCCCTCGATTTCAAATAGATGGAGTCGCCTGCCTTTTATAAAAGACCAGTATTCCTCAATCTCATTAATAGTGTGATACGCAAGCGAACTCTCTGTTTCATAGCATTTAGTAAATAGCATTGTGTAATCTCCATACTGCCATTTAACTTTTATCTCCGGAGCGCCGAGTTCTGTAACGACAAAAACATTCTTTGGTTTTGCATGGAATATCTTCTCGAGAGCCTGTTTGAATCCCATCTCTGTCAGATGAAGGCTATTGCAAACAATGATAAGGTCATAATCCCTTATCTCAAAATTTGGCACATCTTCCCATCTCCTCTCATCAACATTAAGCCAATCAATACCTCTGTTAAACGCTTCTTCATAGAGGACTTTTCTCATCCCTACCGACGGCTCAAGAGAAGTAACTTCGCATCCTATAGCGCAAAGAGGCAAAGAGAGAACTCCGTTGCCTGCCCCAATGTCAAGAACTTTCCAGCCCGGTTCGACCATCGTGGTGAGAACATCAATAATACGGTTGTGATAATTGTTATGATCCATCCAGAGCTTATACCACTCTGCATAGCCATCCCAGAATTGAACTGTCGCAGCCCTTTTACAAATTGTCCCCGCCATAGATCCTCCTGATAAAAAGATTTGGTCTTCTCCTTCGTGGAGGATATGGCAGGCTTTCGTAGCTTGCGTATGAGTTTTAAAACAAAAAAGCCATGAGGTCTGCGCCTTCGCAGCGCACCGCCTTCATGGCCATTTTCTAAATAATAAATAAGATCTTGCTTGCCCTGTCTGGGCTCGTTAACCCTTCCTGTCTTCTGACAGGCAAGTAATCATAATGGTTTTCAGTCTATCACAGCCTTCAAAGCTTTGTCAAAACAGGCGTCTAATTCTGTCAAGCCAAATTAGAAATGTCCTATTAAGAGATACCAGCCCGAAAAGGGGACAGACCTTGTCTGCCGTATACTTGAAGAGTCAGATCAGCCTCTCTACGTTTCATCGATAAGCATTATCGAAATTATCTCCAATCTCAAAAGGCTTTTTGAGATCAACAAGATTACCACGGAAGAACAGTTTCACCAACAGAGGTCTTTCTTTTATCAGGGCATCAACACCCTCGGTATTACAATCCTTGATGTGACAGCCGAAGATATTATAAAAGCTGAAAATCTTATCCTGAAAAGGCACATGAAATCAGTTGACAGTATCCAGTTAGCCATAGCTCTGAATTTGCAGCGAGATGACATTACTTTTGTATCTTCTGACCGTAAACTCTGTAAGGTTGCTGCCGAGGAAGGTTTATTAACACTGACCCCATAGGTTGTCTTCCTTTTAATGGCAAGGCGCGGAGACTCCATCTCTATTTCCTTGATGTTGAACTTCTTCCTTAAAAGTGCCCACAGGTATGGTTTAAGTCTGAGTTGTTTTATTTCGAGGAAATCAGTGCCGGCAGGAGTTTTTACCAGAATATCATCTGCCACTATAGCATTCCACCCTATCTTCAAATTCTTAATGAAAATGTCAGGACCGAGGGCTTTATCAATCCTTTCTTTGACAAAAGAGTCGAGTGAAAAAAAACAAAATAAGCCCCGCTATTGATAAAAACAGGATTACGGCAATTCCGAGGATAACCTTTTTAAGCATAGCTATATAAAAACAAAAATTTAGGATATTATCAAGCCCAAACAATGGTATAATTTATTCTATGAATGCACCATTGCAGACAGGCTCCCTTAAAATAGCAACAATCATGGGCATACCCATAAGGGTTCATTTTTCGTGGCTGATTATCTTTGGCCTGATAACATGGTCATTATCCACATTTTATTTTCCAAAGGCAGCGCCTCAACTGCCTGCAACATCTTACTGGATAAGCGGCGCAATTGCAGCGCTGCTCCTTTTCATGTCAGTTGCATTCCATGAACTATCCCATTCATTTGTAGCAATGAAATACAAACTGCCTATCGTCAATATTACCTTATTCATCTTTGGCGGCGTTGCACAGATGAAGGGCGAGCCTCCCAGTGCAAAAGCTGAATTCAGGATAGCTATCGCAGGGCCGCTGTCAAGTTTTTTCCTATCAATACTTTTCGGTATAGCTTACATCATGTCCACAACGCAGGTAATGAAAGCTCTGTTCTTCTATCTTGCTCAATTAAATTTTATACTCGGTGTATTCAATCTTATACCAGGATTTCCCATGGATGGCGGAAGGGTTATAAGGGCATTCTTATGGAAAAAGACAAATGACTTTTTTTATGCAACACGCAGGGCATCTAATTATGGGCAGAAGATTGCAATGTTTTTTATAATTTTCGGTCTATTCTCCATATTCTGGGGCTTTCCAGGTGGATTATGGCTTATGCTTATAGGTTGGTTCCTTTATTCTGCAGCTCAGGCAAGTTACCAGCAGGTGAGCCTTCAGGAAACATTAAACCTCATTAAGGTTAGAGATATAATGGTCAGGGATATTGTTACTATATCATCAGACATAACAATAGATACAACCGTGAATGATTACTTCCTTAAATACGGATACGGCGGCTTTCCTGTTGTTGATGATGGGAAATTCCTCGGCTTTGTAACATTAAAAGAGATAAAGGATGTTCCAAGGGGAAGGTGGAAGGATATCCGTGTATCCGAAATCTTTGTGCCTCATAACAAAAAGTGGGAGGTCTCCGAAGAAGACGATGCCATAAAAGCTCTGGAACTTATGATAAGTGAAGACAAAGGAAGGCTTGTTATAACAGACAGAGGGTCTGTAGTAGGACTAATCACAAGAAACGGCATAGCGAGATATGTTCAGATAATGGGCAGATAAGGCATAGCAGACACAGCTTCAAAGCAGTCCATAGACCATAGTCCATAGACTGTGGACTGTGGACTAATGTGCACACATTATTACGATTTCAGGAGGAAGAATGCCAGAGGCAAAGCTAAAGGTAATACTGCTTAAGCACACGCCAAATCCAGAGGAAACAGTAGCAATAGCAGCAAAGCTCTGCTACAGCCCTTCTGACATTGAGTCATTAAAAGAAAAGATCGAGATAAAAGATCAGAAGGCATTTGTAGAAAAACTTGTAAAGATGGGGCATATGAGCCCAATTGAGCACGCATCTTTTACCTTTGCAATTGAGGGCATTTCAAGGGCATGCTCCCATCAGCTTGTAAGACACAGGCTTGCATCTTACTCTCAGCAGTCCCAGAGGTATGTTAGTGAGGAAACTGGCTTTGATTATGTAATCCCACCCATAATAAAGGAAGACAAAGAGCTTAAGAGATATTTTGAGGACTTCATGTCAGAAGCTCAGAAGGCATACAATCACATCGTAAAAAAGCTCAATGAAAAAGACGTAAAAGGCGAGTCAGCAAATCAGGATGCAAGATTCGTCCTACCAAATGCAGCAGAAACAAAGATAATAGTCACAATGAATGCAAGAGAATTACTCCATTTCTTCAGGGTAAGATGCTGCAATCGCGCACAGTGGGAGATAAGACAAATGGCAGATGAAATGCTAAAGCTTGCTAAAAAGGCATCTCCTGTCTTATTCGAAAAAGCAGGTCCAGGATGCCTCTATGCGCCATGCCCTGAAGGTGAATACACATGCGGAAAGATAAAAGAGGCGAGGAAAAAATACGGGGTTGCTAAATAATCTCCATCTTCGCATCCAATATTATTGCCCCTTCTGGATAAAGGGAAACTGGATTCAAATCTATCTCTTTAATTAAATTGGTCGCCATCATTTCGGAGACAGAAACGATTACATTTATCAGTGCATCAAAATCCACAGGCGGATTTCCTCGATAACCTTCCAAAAGCCTGTAACCTTTGATCTGCTTAATGAGCCATATGGCATCTTCTTTTTTTAAAGGCGCAAGGCCAAAAACAACATCCTTGAACAGTTCTACAAATACGCCGCCAAGACCAAACATTATGATAGGGCCAAACTGCCTGTCTATTACACCGCCAACAATTACCTCCAAGCCTTTTGGCGCCATTTCTTCTATAAGAACTCCTTCTGAATTTTCAATCTGCATTAGCTGCGAAACTGCATTAGTTAATTCATCCTCATTTTTTATGCCAATCCTTATACCTTTTATATCACTCTTTGAGACTATTTTTGATGATGAGACCTTTGCAATAAGGGGATAAGAAAGAGCTGAAAGCTGAAGGTTAAAAGTTGAAAGAGGAGTTTCCTTTAGCATAAATATACAGTTTGGCACAGAAAAACCCATAGTTTTAAGCAGACCCTTTACTTCATGTTCAAGAAATACCTTTCTGTCCCTGTTTTTTTCAATAAACTCCGTCACCTGTCCCTTCAGAGCAATTGTGACTGCTGCAATCGCCATCTTATTTTGCCTTACCTTTCTTATTTTTAATAATGGTAAGATATTCTGAAGGTGCTGTCAATATTTCTTCAAAAATAATAAATTATATAGATTATATCCAAGATGAGCGATTTTATATGCAAGTTGATGGATGATGCATCTGTTATCTTTCATATGCACATGAACGAAGACTTTTTAAAGTCTTTGAGCAGTGCCTGACATATAAGCTTGCTCAATTTAGGTATATCCCAAATCCAGCGATAAACGCTGTATGAGCGATTATAACTGATGTTGAAGGTGGAAAAGAAGGATATTCTGTCATCCGAAAAATAGACATAGACTTTAGCATATCACCTAATTAGCCTATTTAAAGGCTTTTTAAAAACTCTTTAAGCTGTATGCCGATAAAAAATGTTCTGTGTTTTGCTTTTACTGCCCTTCACTGCCTCAAGAATCTCTTAAATTACCTTCTCCGGACGCGCCACTGCTATTTCGGTTATTCATCTCTATCTTTAATCTCTATTTCTTAAGATGGTAAGGCTGCTATCGCCTCCATTCTTTTCATCATCCTTAAATAATGATTGAACTTCTCTAAGGTCGTCGCTATTTTGAGCCTCACTATATTTCCATGCTCTGCTATCCACGCTGCTATATGCATAAGTTTCCATCTCAGTGTCCCTATCGTTGAGTTCTGCATACCTTCCTGTATTACAAAATACTTCTGCGCTATCATAAGATTGTAGGTCATCACCCCAATGCTGAAATACATTGCATTTGCCTCAAATTCTCCGCATGGCATTTGCTCCATTCCAATGCCTATCTTTAGTTCCTTGATGTAGTTCTCCATCTGCGCCCTCTCGTTGTATTGCCATACTGCTCTGCGAGCATCAGGAACACTCTCATTGTGTATCTTTAGGGTAACACTCTTGAGAGTGTCACCCTTTATTACTGCCCCTGCGCCTACATCCAGATTTGTTGCTATTGCATGATAAAAATATTTATCTGGTTCAAGAAGGTTTAACTGCTCTTTCTTCCATCTTAATACTACAAGGCTAAATGCTTCAGTCTCATTCATGGCGTGAACGGTTACCGCGACTTCCCTGTCTGTCTTGGCGCCGTGTATATCGTGGTAAGGCTTCCATTGTTCTTCTTTTATTTGTTCTATCACTTCTTTTACCGCTGCATCTTTGTCCGCTACTATTGTGAATGTGCTATCCTCCTTTCCCTGTAAAAAGTTTATGACTTCAGCATTGTAAAATTCACTGTCACAAGCCGTATGGTTGATTCTCTTGCCCGCCGCCTCTACTACTTCAAATCCATTTTGTAATGCTTCCTTTGTGCTGCCCATTGCATTGCCCTTGCGGTATTTGTGATATACGAATATAGGTAGTTCCTTTAATCCTGCAAGCATAGGACGGTCTCCTTCTTGCCCCGTATAAAGCCTCTCAGCATAATCCTTATCCCCAAGCTCTATTATCGTCGGGTCTGCCCACAATGTGTATCCTTCATTGCCGTCCATCTTTAGCATCTTTATGGCTGCTTCCCTGTGCGCCTTCTCCATCCCCTGCATTGCGCCCCCCTTGCCCATCCTCAGCAGCCAGTCTCCTGTAACGGAATCTGACGGTATATGCTTAAGCCCTGCTGCTTTCTGTAATGTCCTGTCATCCCTGAGTTCCCTCAAATCGGCTATATGCCTGCCCCCTCCATATTGCATTAAACTTAATGGCCTTATATATTCCCATGCAGAGTAGCCTCTGTTTGAACCAGGTGCAGGCATGTGCTTGTCTATTATCTTCTCTATGCCAATTGCTTTCATGAATCCGTCAAACATTATTAGCCCAGCTCTCGCTGTTACATCATCCCCTGACCTCTCAAATTTGTTGACTTCAAAAAGCTTTTCCCTTATCATTTCTTTAACCCCTTTTCTGGTTTTTTGTTTAACCATTGTGGTTATATTTTATATCATCACAAATCATTAAACCAGAAGGGATTTTACTTCTTTTGAAGAGTCTATGTCTATTTCAGGGTATCATGATGATGGACGATTCAAGCAGAAATTACTTTGGGGAAGCCGATATTGAGCTTACTATGCCTTTCTTTGCGACTGAAAACAGCAAAAATGGGCGCACCTGTCCCTTGTTTTATGCCGACAGCAATCTGAAATTTTACATTGAGTCATCGGAACTGGAGGCTCAATATCCGTCCATAGGCATAAGCGAAGTCGGTAAACCTGTGGATGCCCTGTGCCAGCTTCATCACAACATATCTGCCGTGCCTGACAATCCTTGCCGCAACATTGAAAAATCTGAACCGCAGGGCATTGATAAGCCTTTTTTTGTAAATGCTCGGCAATGCCAGTCTTTTGATCCAGTTGACGATATTGTAAGCCAGCACCCCGATCGTCAGATAAGCCCAGTTGGCATGGAACTCCTGACAGGGGAATCTATCGAGGGAAAGACCGTATTTTGTCTCTTTGATGAAATTCTCCATGGCAGCCCTGCCCAGATGAAAGGGGACAAGCTCCATGGCGGGCTCCGCCCTGTTGGTGACGATTACATGATACCGATAGGCTGTCTTATCAAGAAGGGACAGTTGTTTTTTATCGGGCAATTCTTCTCTTCGTGCAAGGAACCGATACGCCCTTTGCCAGCCGACAGGCTTATATTCAAGCTCAGATACCCAAACATTGTCCTCTATCTGCACCCAGTCTCCCTCCCTGATGGCCTGCACCATCCTCATAAGAGGCGCTGTCTGGTCTGCGGTGATACTGAATCCGATATTCAGCCGTTCACACTCGGCGACAATCTCTTTGTCGTAAAAACCGGAATCCATGCAGACATTGATTGTATCAGCAAGGCCTTTGACCTTATGGCAGCTTTCCCTTATAAAGCTGACCGCGCCCTCGGATGTGTAGGTGTTGCCGGAACGGAGTCTGCTGTGGAGCCAATCGCCGTTTTCCCTAATAAAGCTCATAATGGGATTCAATGCCCTGATTCCTGTATATGCCCATTGCGCTCCTTCTTTTTTGCTTCCATGGACTTCATCCAAAGTGGAGTCGATATCCATAGTGATTGTGCTCATCTTCTCCGCATCTGCATATACTTTGCCGAAAGCCTGGGTGTTAACGCTTTCAAGCTGTCTGATATGCCCCAGGTCGAACCTTCTAAGGAAATCTCCCATTGTGGTCGGATGAGGAATATCTCCGTGTCTCCAGATTTTTTTGAAGGTCTCTTCCTCTCTCAAAACTACAAGGTCGTCAAGGCAGACACCACCGGTTATCATACTGATTGCCAGACCAAGAACCGCCTCGGATTCCTTATAGCCGCGCTCCCTTTCCTTGACCTTGACTGTGGAATCAATCATCTGTGCCAGACCGAGTCTGCGGATAAATTCATCTACGAGAAGCCCTCCGCCGTGACTGACAGGAGTTTCGTCTTGCTCAAGGATTACCTTTGCTCTCTTGGCGGTGTTAATCTTTTGATCTTCTTCATCTTCCCCCTCCAGGTGATAAGGATGAAGATATTTTACATGATAAACAAAGCATTGTGCATGACCGATTTGATGATGATTAGAAATACATTAGATAGACATTATCGCTGGATTCGGGTATATAATAATTTATATGGAGCTGAATAAAAAAATTCTTGAGGAAATTAAGGAGATTAAGAATAAATACCCTGACCCTCAATTCTGTCTTTTGCCAACCCTTCATATTATTCAGAGAGAACATGGATGGATAAGTCCCATGTCTTTAGAAGCAGTAGGAGAAATATTAAATATCCCTAAGACAACGTTAAAGGGTGTATCAACCTTTTACTCCATGTTTACACATAAACCAATGGGCAGACACATGATCCAGTTATGCACAAATGTCGCCTGCATGATTATGGGAGGAGAGAAACTTCTTGATACCCTGAAAAAGAGGTATGGCATTGAGCCAAATACTACGACTCCTGACAACAGATTTTCTCTTGTAATAATGGAGTGCATAGGAGCATGCGATACGGCTCCTGCTATGATTGTTAATGCTAACCTGCACGGAAATCTCACAGAGCAAAACATAATAGAGATATTAGAGAAGTATAAATAAAATGGAAAAGGTTTTATTAAAAAACATTCACAATCCCCTCTCAGCCGACATTGACGAGTATATAAAGATTGGTGGATATAACTCTATTTATAAGGCATTTGAGATGACATCTGCTGCTGTTATTGATGAGGTCAAGATATCAGGGTTAAGAGGAAGGGGAGGAGCAGGATTTCCCACAGCAATGAAGTGGTTGTTTGCTGCAGCAGACCCTCAAAAACCTAAATATCTTTTATGCAATGCTGATGAGGGTGAACCCGGCACTTTTAAAGACAGAGTAATACTTGAGAAAAATCCGCACCTTTTAATAGAGGGAATTGTTATTTCAGCATATGCTATCGGCGCAGAATATGGATATATTTACCTTAGAGGCGAATATCCCAATGCAAGGGATATTCTTGTTAAAGCAATAAAGCAGGCTTATGAAAAAAACTATCTTGGCGACAATATCATCAACAAAGGGGTAAGATTTCATCTTCAAGTTCATTGCGGTGCAGGCGCTTATATATGCGGCGAGGAGACGGCTCTTATAGAGTCCATCGAAGGCAAAAGAGGACAACCCAGAATAAAACCTCCATTTCCTGTTAATAACGGTTTATCTTTAAAGCCTACGGTTGTTAACAATGTTGAGACCCTATCTAATATTCCTTATATCATAGAGATCGGAGGAGATACCTATTCAAAGATTGGAAGTCCAGAAAGCCCGGGCATAAAGCTTTTTTCCGTAAGCGGGCATGTTAAAAAGCCAGGGGTATATGAACTTCCAATGGGTACAACTTTGAAAGAGATTATTTATAACCACTGCGGAGGGATTAGAGATGACAAAAAACTTAAGGCTATAATCCCAGGCGGAGTATCCGCCCCAGTTGTTACACCTGATAAAATAGACTGTCAGATGGACTTTGTCAATCTTTCTAAGGTTGGCAGCATGTTCGGTTCAGGCGCTGTTATTGTTTTTGATGAGACAGTTGACATTGTCAAAGTTTGTCTAAGAGTTGCCAAGTTTTTTGAACACGAATCATGTGGTAAATGCACACCGTGCAGAGAAGGTGTTAGTTGGATGAGGGCTATTATTGAACGAATATCCAGTAGTTACGGACTTCCTGAAGATCTGAATCTCCTGATGGAGGTCTCAAATAATATCAGCGGCAAGACCCTTTGTGCTCTTGGAGACGGCGCTTCAATATCTGTGCAAAGCTTTATAAAGAATTTTAGGAATGAATTTGAGGAAAAACTGAGAAAATAATGATAACAGTAACTATAAATGGGAAAAAGATAACGCTACAAAAACCGGTCACAATTCTGGAGGCAGCAAAAATTGCAGGCATAAAGATACCAACACTTTGCCATCATGAGATGATTAAGGCTTATGGCGGATGCAGGCTCTGCCTCGTTGAGATAGAAGGAGTGCCGAGGCTGCAGACTGCATGCTCTCAGCCTGTAGCAGACGGCTTGATTGTCTTAACCGAGACAGAGAGAGTCATTGAGGCGAGAAAGGCTGTCCTTGAGTTTTTGTTGATAAATCATCCTCTTGACTGTCCGATATGCGATAAGGCTGGAGAATGCACCCTTCAAAACCTTGTCATAAAGTATGGCCCGGCAGCAGGAAGATTTGCTGAAGGGAAAAGAAAATATTTAGAAAATTATGAAGACCCTCTTATTGTCAGAAATATGGAGCGATGTATTCTTTGCGCAAAATGCGTTCGAATGTGCGATGATGTCCAGGGTGCATCAGCTATTGCCATCACTAACCGCGGCGCCAAATCCTATGTTGAACCTTTTTCAGGCGGCAGATTCAACTGTGAATATTGTGGAAACTGTCTGACAGTATGCCCTACTGGAGCCATTTTATCAAAGATGCATAAACATATTTACAGACCGTGGTTAATAGAAAAAGAGGTTGAGACTGTATGTTCATTTTGCGGTGTTGGGTGTTCCATGATTTTACAGATTAGAGGCAATTCCATTATACGCAATATCCCTAAAACCAACAAGCTGAATAGTGAGCTGCTGTGCAATAAAGGCAGGTTTGGCTATGATTATATAAATAACAGCAATAGACTAAATACTCCTTTAATAAAAAAAGACGGACAACTGCAACCAGCCACATGGGAAGAGGCGCTTACATACACAGCTAACAAACTAAAAGAAATTAAGGAAGAAAAAGGCAGTGAAGCAATAGCAGGGATCATATCAGGCAGATGCACAAACGAAGAGGCATATGTATTTCAGAAGTTTTTCAGATTAGCGCTTAGAAGCAATAACATAGATTCATCAGCAGGCTTTGCTTATGCGCCTGCACAAAAATTTCTTGAAAAAATATTTGGCCAGGGTGTAACAGCAAATAGCATCCACGGAATTTCTAATTCTGACGGCATCTTTGTCATAGGAGGCGACCCTGCATTTGTAAATCCTGTATTAGGTTTACAGATACGGTCAGCTTATAAAAAATGTATTCCAGTAATAACTGTGGGATATGCTGATGGATTAAGAAATTTTTCAAGCTGCCAATTTGTCCCTAATCCCCTTACAGAAACAGCGCTTCTTGCCGCTCTGGTCTCTGAAATAAGAGATAAAAAAACTCTTTCAGGAGAAAGGCCTGCATTTGAGGAGATAATTAATAAAGTTCAGCGTCTAACCCCAAGGGATATATCCGATACATGCGCAATAGCCTTAGATGAGCTTAATGAAGCTTTAGCTATACTTTCAGATATGACTAACCCATCAATAATAATTGGAAGAGACATTGTCCAGACAATGAATGGCCATATAAATCTAATGCTGCTTGCAGCCCTTGTGTATTTATTAAATGGCAGGGTTTATCTTATGTCTGAACTCCCAAATGAACAAGGATTGCTTGACATGGGCTGTCAGCCTGATATGCTGCCCTCAGGGAGACCGTTGGCTATTGAGACATTCAGAAGAAGATGCGAGGAAATCTTCGGAGCCGAGATTCCTTCAAAACCCGGGCTCACCTTTGTAGAAATAATAGATGCTGCTTTTTACGGAAAGATAAAGGCGCTTTTTGTTCAGGGTGAAAATGTATTATTCAGCCTTCCAAACATCGAATATGTGAGAAATGCTATTGAAAATCTTGAATTCCTTGTTGTTCAGGATATTTTTCTTACAGAAACCGCAAGAATTGCAGATGTCGTGCTGCCAGGTCTTTCATGGGCAGAAAAAAACGGTTCATATACAAATCTTGAACGGAAGATTCAATTCACAAAAAAGGCAGTAGATGGGCACGGCATGGAGCAATGGAAGGCTATTGCCGAGCTCAGCAAGATTTTAGGCTTTGACATGAATTATAGTAGCGAAGCAGATATATTTTCAGAAATAGCTAAGGTTTCACTTCTATATAAAAACCTCACCACTAAAGACATAATAGCAGGTGACTGTATCTGGCCGTATAAGGGCGAACCATTAAGACACGATACCCATATAGGGTGGCTTGAAGTGCCTGATATATTGCCTCTTATGAAAAAACCAGAGATCGGCAAGATATACTGCTACAAGGATGCCTGTCTTTTTTATGCAGAAAATTCAAGCAGGTATTCTTCAGCCTTGCAGAGCATTTCGCCTGCGCCTTATGTAAAAATCAGCAATGCCCTTGCGGATAGATTATCTATATCTACAGGCGACTATGTAAATGTGTCCACAGAAAACAGAAATATTACACTGCTTGCAAAAAGAGATCCTCATTTGCCAGAAAATATCGCCCTGATAGCAAACCTCGATGATAAAGGAATTTTCAATATTATAAACTGGAAATTAAATCATGTAATAAAGACGCCTATACTCGATGGTAATGAAGTAATTATCAAAAAAATAGGAGGTAATAACAATCCTTCGTAAAAAGCCATTTCTTCTGGCGAGGAGAAAAAAATGGAAAAACAAAGAATTTTAATTGTTGATGACGACCCTGTGATATCCCTCAGTTGCAGAAAGATATTGGGAGCAGAGGGTTTTACAGTGTCTGCTGCAGAGGATGGTGAAAGCGCTGTTAAAAAAGTGTCTAATGAAAATTTTGATTTAATTATAGCTGATATCAGACTCCCTGATGTAAACGGTCTTACAGTTGTAAAGGAATCAAAGATAATTCAGCCTTCAGCAGATGTTGTTGTTTTAACAGGATATCCTTCTTTGGAAGATGCAACTGAATCTATAAGGCTTGGCGCCCTTGAATACCTTGAAAAGCCATTTATCCCTGATTTCCTGCTCACCACCGTGAAAAAGCTATTTGACAAAAAAGGATGGATACTTAGAAAGGCTTTTATAGATCAGTTTAAAGACTATGTAGTGCCAGCATCAGAAAAGGAAAATATCACCTTCTATTATAAAGACGGGACATGGGCAAGACCTGCATTAAAAGAGGATTTATGGGAAATAGGCATCGACATAAGGCATTTTTTCGTTAGCGGTCAGCTCATATATGTTGATATGTTCAGAAATTTAAAAGCTGTATCAGCAGGAGAACCTTTTGCAAGGCTCATTACTAGCGACGGAAAAACTTACGATATAAGGTCTCCATTGACAGGTCTTGTAAAAATGATTAATGAACATGCTAATGATGCAATATCATCTTTATTAAAAGAGTATTTGTCAGAAGGGTGGTTTCTATGGATTGCAAGGATTAAATGTTCTCTGTAAAAAAAATTATTTTTTTCTTGCTGAAAGTTTATTCAGTGCATTTATATACGCCCTTGCAGCAGCAATAATGATGTCTGTATCTGCGCCATGCCCTCTTACTGTGCGTCCATTTTCCTCCAGAGAGACCATAACCTCTCCGAGGGCATCTGTGCCTCCAGTAATGCTTTTTACCTCGAATTTCAGCAGGCCGCTTTTAGTCTGTGTAATTGCTGCAATTGCTTTATAAACAGCATCTACAGGGCCATCGCCATGCTCCATTTTTTCGACAATATTGTCATTGACTCTTAGCTTCAGCGCTGCTGTTGGCTTTATATTGACACCGCTTGTAATCGAAAGGTCGACAAGGCTATATATCTCAGGTGTTTTTGATACCTCCTCAGAGACAATCGCTTCTAAATCTTCATTGAATATATCTTTTTTCTGATCCGCAAGATGCTTGAACTTCTTAAATGCTGTATCAATCTCATCAGGGCTTAGTTCGTAGCCGAGTTCCTGCAATCTTGTTTTAAAGGCATGCCTGCCTGAATGTTTTCCAAGCACAAGTTCGGTTTTTTGCAGACCAATGTCTTCAGGCCGTATTATCTCATATGTCATCTTTTCTTTTAGCAACCCATCCTGATGTATTCCTGATTCATGTGCAAATGCATTTGCTCCGACTATTGCCTTATTTGGCTGCACTGCCATACCGGTTATCCTAGTTATAAGCCTGCTTGTGCGGATAATCTCTTTTGTATTAATATTCGTATCCGCATTATAAAAATCTTTGCGGGTTTTAAGGTTCATAACAACCTCTTCCATTGCGCAGTTTCCAGCCCTCTCTCCAATACCATTTATGGTGCACTCTACTTGTCCTGCTCCGTTAATGATTGCAGCAAGGGAATTTGCAACAGCCAGACCAAGGTCATTATGGCAGTGCACAGAGATAACAGCTCTATCACCAATCCTTTCTTTGATTGTTCTGATAAGATTTCCAAATTCAACAGGTGTGGTATAGCCAACCGTATCAGGAATATTTACAGTCGATGCGCCTGCCTCAATAACCGCATCAACCACATCGAGCAGATAAGGCACTTCTGTCCTTGTTGCATCCATTGGTGAAAATTCAACATCATCAACAAAGCTGCATGCGAACTTTACCATTTCGACAGACCTTCTTAGAGCTTCTTCACGGTTGATCCTGAACTGGTATTTCAGATGTATGTCTGATGTAGAGTGAAAAGTATGTATCCGCTTCATTGGCGCATCTTTAATAGCTTCATAGACGCTTTTTATATCTTCTTCTCTTGCTCTTGCAAGGCCTGCAATAACAGCGCCATTTACTTCATTAGCAATACGTTTTACTGCCTCAAAATCGCCTGGTGACGCAAACGGAAATCCAGCTTCAATAATATCAACGCCTAATTTCACAAGCTGCTTTGCAATCTGTATCTTTTCATCCACATTCATGGATGCACCGGGTGACTGTTCACCATCTCTCAATGTCGTATCAAATATTTTGATGATTCTCATGTTCATTATGTTAGCGCAGAAGATCAGTAAATCATAAAAATAGATAGAAAATGGGAAGTAAGGAGCTAAAGAAAAAATTATTCCATACTCTCCTATTTCCTATTTCTTATCTAGCTATTTATGCTGCTTTGCTGCTCTATCTGCTTTAATCTCCGTTTCTTTATGATAAGGTATATATTTTCAATTATACCCCAAAAGAGGTATGCCATTGCAAAGATAAAAATAGCTGTTGAAGGATGTATCAACAAGAAAAAAAGGACTAAAACAAATACGATTAAAACCCAGAATGGCTTTCTCTCCCTAAAGTCTATCTCTTTTAGGCCGTGATAGCGGAGCGTGCTGACCATTAATAAAGAGAGAAGTATTGTGACAACAGGGAAAAAAATATTTTTTCCTGGCAGTCCTGTCCAGAACTCATAATAAAAAATAACTATGGATGCAACGATAGTTGCAGCACCCGGAATAGGCATGCCTTTAAATGCCTTTGACCCTGGCGCACCTGTCTGGACATTGAACCTTGCAAGCCTAAGCGCTCCGCATGCGACGAATAAAAATGCTGCTGCCCATCCAAGCTTGCCAAATGGCATAAGCGCCCATTTATATATCATTACTGCAGGGGCAACACCGAATGCCACAAGGTCAGATAAGGAGTCAAGCTCTATGCCGAATCTTGTTGTTGTATTTGTGAGTCTTGCAATCCATCCGTCAAGACCGTCGAAGATATTAGCAAGTATGATTGCCCATGCAGCGTGGAGGAAATTGCCGCTGATAGCTGACATTATCGCATAAAAACCAGCAAACATACCGCAGAGGGTTATAGTGTTGGGCAGTAGATAAACACCTTTTTTGGGTTTTTTTGCAAGCTCTTTTTTATTTTTAGAGGTCATAGTTTTTTCTTAATCTTTATACCTTTCATATATCTCCTCAAACTGCTTATGACAATCTTTAAACGCTTGTAATATCTGCGGATCAAAATGTTCAGGCATTGTCCTTCCGTCTCCCTCTGTGATTATTCTAAAAGTTTTTTCATGGTCAAAAGGCGGCTTGTATGATCTTCTGCTTCTTAATGCATCATACTGATCGCATATATTGTAAATCCTTCCTTCTATCGGAATATCTTCTCCCTTCAGTCCCTTGGGATAGCCACCGCCATCCCACCTTTCGTGGTGACTAAGAGCAATCTGCTCAGCCATCCGAATAATCTCTGATGTCTTCCCGCTGAGGATATTAGCGCCGATAAGAGTATGGGTTTTCATCAGGGCAAATTCTTCTGCATTAAGTTTTGCTGGTTTTAGGAGTATCTCAGCAGGAATACCAATTTTACCTATATCATGCATTGGGGCAGCATAAAAAACAGATTCAACCCAGTCCTTATTCCATCCTAACTTATTCGTTAAAAGCGAAATGTAATAGCCCGATCTTTTAATATGGGAGGCCGTATCTTCATCTTTATATTCAGCCACTCTTGTAAGTTTGTGTATCGTATCAATATAACTTTCTTTTAATTGAGAAGTTTTTTTCCTTACTTCTGTCCCAAGAAGTTCATTATGCTCTTTTAAAAAATCCTCAAACTCCTTGACCTTAAGAAGATTCCTCGCTCTAACCATAAGCTCTGTTGAATCAACAGGCTTTGTCAGAAAATCATTTGCGCCTGCCTCCAGCCCTTTAATCCTCGAATCCCTGTCTGCAAGCGCAGTTACCATCACAACAGGAATATGTTTGGTTAACTGGTCTTGTTTAAGTTTCTTACATGCCTCATACCCATCCATCTCAGGCATCATAACATCGAGAAAGATTAAGTCGGGCGAAAAAGTCTTTGCCTTCTCCAATGCCTCAATGCCGTTCTTTGCTGTTTCATAGCCATAGCCGTAATTCATAAGTATGGCAGACATAAGTTTTAGATTCTTCTCTTCATCATCAACTATTAAGACTTTGGGTTTCTTGCTTTCGTCAGGCATAATGCCTCCTTAATGCTTTAAAAATGTATAATTTTGCCAATAATCTCCTTAAACTCTTTCACATCTATCGGCTTTGAGATATATCCATCGCACCTGCTCTCTGATATTATCCTTTCACTATCGCCTACCATTGCAAAGGATGTAATAATAATTACAGGTATCTTTGCTGTAGATGGCTCAGATTTGATTATCTTTGTGGCAGTGATTCCATCCATAACAGGCATCCTGAGATCCATTAAGATTAAAGCAGGACTCTTTTCTTTTGCCTGTTTTACTGCTTCTTCACCATTTTTAGCTTCGAGTATTTCATAGCCGGAGTTTTGAAAAATAACCCTCAAAAGCTTTAAATTCGTTTCGTCGTCGTCCACTATAAGGATTTTCCTCTCCATAAACACCTCAAAAATTTGCTGCCAATTTAACTTACATTAAATTTCTCCAATAGCTTCTCGATGCCTTCCCCATCATCAGGATAGATCACTGTCTTGATATCAGCAGAATATCCATTGTCAGCCAATATTTTTTTCATCCTTACTCCAGCGTCATCCACCATCTGCCTGTCAATCTCCAAAAGTATCATATAATACCTTCCGTTATTTTTCCCATGGCCAATAAGCTCATGTTTACGAACAGAGTTTCTGAGTATTTCTGCAAAGGCTTCATGATCAATTGGTTTATCTTTCAAGACTTCTATCCGCATCAGTCCGAACTTCTGGCCTGCCCTTTGATGAAGTGAAAGAATTCTATTGAGATGTGTTAGCACATGTTCCCATGTAAGGAATTTTGTAACAGGATCGACTATTCTTTTTGTAGATGGCTTTGCCTTAGAAGGGATCACAAATATAAATTTACTGCCCTTCCCCGCCTCGCTTTCAACCCGGATTTTTCCTCCATGAAGCTCTACAAATTTCTTGCAGAGATTAAGCCCCAATCCTGTGCCTGCCACCTTTTTTGTAAGCGCTGCCTCAAGCTGCTGAAAAGGCTGAAATAGCCTTTTCTGGTCTTCAGGTGAAATGCCAATGCCGGTGTCCTCGACAACAATTTCGATAAAATCTCTGTCAGTCGTTAGTGAATAGTCGTCAGTGAATAGTCTTTTACTGTCCACTAAATACTGTTCACTATTCACTAAGCGTGCCTTCACGCTCACAGAGCCTCCATCAGGTGTAAACTTCATTGCATTGCTCAAAAGATTAAACAGCACCTGTTTAATCTTCCTCGCATCAGCTATGATAGTTTTAATCCCCTCTTCAATCTCAGATGAAACCTTTATATTGTGTTTCATTGCCTTTTCTTTAAACATCAAAAGGCTTCCATTAATGAGTTCCTTGAGATTAAATTCACTCAAGTCAAGCTCCATCTTTCCTGCTTCAATCTTTGACAAATCAAGGATATCATTTATTAATGAAAGGAGATGTTTTCCGCTTTCAACAACATCACCGAGATATTCTTTCTGTTTTTCATTAAGGGGCCCAGCTATGCCGCTTTCCATTACCTCAGAAAAACCAATGATTGCATTCAATGGCGTCCTTAGCTCATGAGACATATTTGCAAGGAAATCAGACTTTGCCCTGCTTGCAGAATCTGCTTGAAGTTTTGCCTCTTCTGCCTCGACCCTCCTTTGTTGAAGCTCGCTGTTTAAGATTTCAAGTTTCTTATTTGCATCCTCAAGCTCTTTGGTTCTTTCCATAACCTTTATCTCAAGCGCCTCATAAGACTTACTCAGTTCTTCAGTCATCCTAAAAAAACAATCATTCAATCCTTTGATTTCAGAAATAATGCCTGTGTATCTATCTTCTTTTGGAGGGATATACAGAGCGTCTGAGGCAAACTGTTTTGAATAGTTTCTCAAAGTCACAATAGGTTTTGATATAGATACGCTTAACAGATAGGCAATGAGAAAGGCAAGAATTCCCCAAAATACAGAATAATAATAAGAACTTAAAATCGCCTGATTCATCTCTCCAATATCCCTGCTAATCCATATCTTCCAGCCGTTTTCTAAATTATAAAATGCCCCTATCTTTTTCCGGTTATCATCCAGTGAAACAAATTCGGCAATGCCTTTATTTTTTTCTTTGTCTCAAGAAATATATTGGTAGATGATAAGTCCTTCATCTCTCTTTCCAGTTCCGGCCTATTTGATGAAGCTATAACCTTTCCATGTTCGTCAACAAGGGTGAGATTGCCCCTTCCGTATATCTGCATGGTTTTTATTATTTCCCGTATTCGTTCTGGACCAAATGCTCCAAAAACAAAGCCCATGAACTTATCGTCTTTGTCGAGGATTGGCGCAGCAAGAGGGATTATTGGCTCCTTTGCCACTTTGCCAATTAATATCTCTCCGATTACAGGCAGCTTCGATTCCTTTATCTTTTTGTACCATTCTCTGTCGCTGTAATCCCTGCTTATATTAGTATTGCCTTCCTTATCATAAAGGGGGGAAAATGCCACAGATTTGCCATTGGCGTCTCCAACTGCAAATGTCTTAAAATCAGGATTTCTGTAATGAACGCTCTCCACAATCTTTTGTAATTTATTTGTATTATTTATTCCTGCTTTCAAAACCTCCTCTGATACCTGACTGAGCAAAACAAGTCTTTGATTAAGACTTCCTTCTATGATTTTTCCCATAGCCTCTGCAACGGGAAGATAATCCTGCTCGGTTCTCTCCCTTTCATGTTTAACAAGCCAAAAATATCGTTGCGCAAGGCCGAATGTAAGAGCAATAAAGATTGTGAGCAGAAACGAAAAGATAAGTATCTTTTTGATAGAAAACTGTTTCATTTCATGACCCCTAAAATTGTCTCTCCTGCCTTTACTTTATCGCTTAATTTGACTTTAATATCGGCATCTTTGGGCAGATAAACATCAAGCCTTGAACTGAATTTTATAATTCCGTATCTCTGCCCTTTTTTTAAGGTATCACCCGGCGCCACCCTGCAAATCGCCCTTCTGGCAACGAAACCAGCCACCTGACAAACTAATACTTTGCCATGCTTAGTATTAAGAATCATGGCAATGTTTTCATTTTGAAGGGATGCCTCTGGTTTAAATGCAGATAAAAATTTCCCGGGAGTGTAAACTACGGATTCAACTGTTCCGTCACAGGGCGCCCTATTTACATGAACATTTAAAGGAGACATGAATATGCTTAATTTAATATATTCATCTCCGCCCCCTGTCTTTGACGCGGATGGCAGGAAGGGAATTTGGTTTTCATATACATTGGTTAAAAGAATTACCTTTCCGTCTGCTGGTGAAACAAATATATTGTCTTGTTCAGGAATTGTCCTTTCAGGATCCCTGAAAAAATAGAGCATAAAAAGCGTAAGGATAAACGGCAAAACCGCTGCCCATAACCCGCCTGCCATGAATGAAATAACAGTTATTACAGAAAAAAAGATTATAAAAGGATAGCCTTCAGCAGCAAATTTAACCATGGAAAATTATAACATTAAAACCGAGACATTGAACAAGAAAGATTTAGATAATTGACATTGTAGGCTGCAGGATTTTAAAGTAAATAATTTATAAATATCCGAAAGGAAAAGATCTATGAATAAAAATAATAAACTTAAACTCGGACTTCCGAAGGGAAGCCTTCAGGAATCAACATTAAAACTGTTTAAAAAGGCGGGCTATCATATAAGCGTATCGTCACGTTCATATTATCCTGTTTTTGACGACACTGAAATAGAATCTATGCTTATCAGGGCACAGGAAATGGCAAGGCATGTAGAAGACGGCCACCTTGACTGCGGACTGACAGGCCTTGACTGGATACTTGAGCAGAATGCGGATGTTGTTGAGGTTGCAGAGTTGATTTATGGGAAAGGCGGATTTAGCCCTGTAAAATGGGTCATCGCAGTGCCTATGGATTCAAAGATAAAAAGCATTAAAGACCTTGAAGGCAAACGCATTGCTACAGAACTCGTAGGCTTTACAAAGAGGTATCTGAAGTCTAAGGGCATAAAAGCAGAGGTGGATTTCTCATGGGGCGCCACAGAGGTGAAGCCTCCTCACCTTGCAGATGCCATTGTGGAACTGACAGAAACAGGGACATCTTTAAGGGCAAATAATCTGAGGATAGTGGAGACAATTATTGAGTCCACAACAAGGTTTATCGCCAACAAAAAGGCATGGCATGACAAATGGAAAAGGCAGAAGATGGAGAATATAGCCATGCTTTTAAAGGGAGCGCTTGCTGCTGAGGAAAAGGTCGGACTAAAAATGAATGTGCCTGAAAAGTCTTTTAAGAAGGTATTGAGCCTTCTTTCTGCTATGCACTCTCCTACTGTTTCTCCTCTTTCAGATAAGGGATGGTATGCTATTGAGGTTATAACCGATGAAAAGATGGTTAGAGATTTAATACCAAAATTGAAAAGCATTGGTGCATCAGGGATTGTGGAATATCCGTTGAATAAGGTCATTCCGTAATGAATTCTGCGGACACTTTAAATCATTATAGTATAAAAGTCCCTATATTTGAAGGACCTCTCGACCTATTACTGCATTTAATAAGAGACAATAGAATAGACATATACGACATACCAATTTCTCTTATCACGAGCCAATATCTTGAATATATCGAGATTATGAAAGAGCTTAACCTCGAAGTTGCCTCTGAGTTTCTTGTTATGGCAGCGACTCTTATCTATATAAAATCAAGGATGCTCCTTCCTCCTGATGAAACCATAGAAACAGAAGATCAGGAAGATCCGCGTGAAGGTCTTGTCCAGAGGCTTCTTGAGTATCAGTCTTACAAGGAGGCATCTGCAGTTCTCAGGGAAAAAGAGGAAATATGGACTAATATATTTTCAAGATCTCCTGCTGAAAAAGACGAACCTTCTATTGAGCCAGAACTTTATCTGTTTGAGGTCAATCTTTATGATCTAATGGCTGCGCTAAAGAAAATCATCAGCAAGGCTTCTCCAGAGACCATAAGAATAATGAGGGAAACATTAACAGTAAAAGACAGGATCACCATGATATTAGATAAGATGGAGCATGATCATACAATAAAATTTGAGGCGCTTTTTGAAAAAGACACTACGAGGATTCAGATAATAGTCACATTTCTTGCCCTCCTTGAGATTTTAAAAGTTGGACTTGCAAGGGCTTATCAAGATAAAGAATTTGAAACAATTTGGATTATGAGGCAATCAAAGGACTCTAAAAGTTAAAGGATTTTGATTGCGCAAGCATGATTGATAAATATTTCAAAGGCAGATATGCTTACCTTGTAGTAATTCTTATAGCTGCATCGATTATTATAATATTAAGCGCTTTTTTTACATTTCGAAATTCTACTATTGCAGCAGGGGATTCTCTTAAGCTTCAGTCTTTAGGCATAGCAGTAAGTCTTGAGGCATACCTAAAAGACAGTAAAGAATTGTTGCTAAGGAGCAATGAGTCTAAAAGAAACATCTTTAAAGAAATTATTACAGAAGGCAGATGGGAAGGCATTGCATTTATTGTCCTCTATGACAAAAGCGGCCTGACGATACTTCATTCGAATGAAAATCTTATAGGCAGGCAGGTTCAGGATAAGGATATCAAGACGGTGGCTGAAACAGGCAATCCTATTTACGGTTATACCATGCTCGGCACAGATGAAAGGGTCTTTGTTCTGAATACTCCAATTCACATACAAAACAAGGAGCTGATTCTTAGGCTCGCCCTTCATACCCATAATGTAGAAGGAATTATAAGACAGGCAAGACTACAGGCTACAGGCATGACTGCTGTGCTTGCTGTTTTATGGTTTGTCGGTTATTTTTTGATTACAGCATCAAGACGATCTGATGAATTAAGAAATAAAATGCAAGAAATGGAAAGATTGGCAGTGATAGGCGAAATGGCATCTGTCCTTGCCCATGAGATAAGAAATCCGTTAGGAAGCATAAAAGGATTTGCTCAGTATATCAAGGAACAAAACACAGAACACAGGACTAAAGACATGGAATCTCTTGACATAATAGTTTCTGAGTCGCGTAGGCTTGAGGCATTAACAGAGGATTTGCTCCTGTATTCTAAACAAATAGAGATAAAAACTGAGCAGATTAATATTGGCGAAATTGTTGATGGGATTGTCGCTTCTATAATTCAAACAGATAAGGCTGCAGGAGTTGATATAAGAACTGCTATTCCTGCAGGACTCATGATAGTATCAGACAAGGATAAATTAAAACAGATACTTATGAATATCGCATATAACTCATTAGACGCGATAAAGGATAAAAAAGACAGAGGGATTATAGAGATAAAGGCTGAGATGCAAAAAAACGCAGTTATGCTTTCAATAAAGGATGATGGATGCGGCATGGATAAAGATACAATGGGTAATGCATTTAAGCCTTTTTTCACCACTAAAACAAAGGGTACAGGATTAGGGCTGGCTATTGTCAATAAGCTTGCAAAATCTATTGGAGGCGCTATCGAGCTTGAAAGCGAGCCAAATAAAGGGACTGTTTTTAAGATAAAGCTGCCTAAAAAATTTATATAATTATATGATATGCATAGAGAGAATTTCAGAATACTTATAGTAGATGATGAAAAATCCTTTTTGCTGCTTCTTGTGAAGATACTTGAGGATGCAGGATATACGGTAAAAGGGATGACAGAACCAGAAGAAGCATTGAAAGCTGTTGATTCTTTTTTGCCAAATCTCATAATAACTGACCTTAAAATGCCAAAAATGGACGGGATTAAATTTATGAATGAGGTGAGAAAGAAGAATGAAGAAATGGATTTCCTTATGATCACAGCTTTTGCAACTGTAGAGACTGCTGTTGAGGCAATGAAAAAAGGGGCATCTGATTACATAACCAAGCCATTGAAAGACCCTGAACAGTTAAGGATTATTGTTTCTAAGATTTATGAGAGGCAGAGGCTTTTGGCAGAAAACAGGCTCCTTAAGGCAGAGGCGCTCTATGATATGCCGCCTGTCGATATAATTTTTTTAGGGATGCAAAACATTCTAAGTGATATTAAGCATGTAGCGCCAACAGACGCAACGGTTATACTTTACGGTGAAACAGGGACAGGCAAAAGTTTGATAGCAAAGACAATGCATTATATGAGCGGCAGAAGTGGACCGTTTGTAGATATCAATTGTGCTGCAATACCTGAAAACCTTCTTGAATCAGAGTTGTTTGGATATGAAAAAGGCGCCTTTACAGGCGCTTTAACTCAGAAAAAAGGCAGGCTTGAACTTGCGGATGACGGCACTATATTTTTGGATGAAGTGTCTGAAATGAGTCTTACCTTGCAGTCAAAATTTCTCAGAGTGCTTCAAGATAAAGTATTTGAAAGGCTCGGCTCTCTAAATACAATAAAGACAAATGCAAGGATTATAGCAGCAACTAACAAGGATCTTAAAACAGAGATAAAAGAAAAGAAGTTCAGAGAAGACCTTTATTATCGTCTTAATGTATTTCCTATAAATATACCTCCTTTGAGAGAAAGAAGGCATTATATTTTAGATATTGCGGACCATCTTTTAAAGATTATTTCAGCAAAGCTTGGCAAAGAAATAAAGACTATACCTGAAGAAGCAAAAAAAAGGTTGATTCAGTATAAATGGCCGGGCAATGTAAGAGAACTTGAAAATGTAATCGAAAGGAGCATAATTATAAGCAGAGGAGGTGAATTAGCATTGCAAGCGCTTGAACCCCTGTCGGATGCAATCATCGAGCAGAGATTAGACGGAGATATTAAGAGCATTGAGAGGATTGCTATTGAAAATGCCCTTATGAAGACAAGCGGCAACAGAAAAAAGGCAGCAGAAATGCTCGGAATATCTCTCAGAACGCTGCAGTACAAGATAAAGGCATATGAGATTAGTTAGATGTACTACTTTGCACTTGCACTAATGTAGTTTCTTTTGCAAATAAATTGAGCCTTTAACCCAAATAATGCATTTGCAAAGAGGCATGAGTGTCTAAAAGTCTTTCTAAATCGCAATTTGGTTTATTTGAATAGTTATGTTCGTGGGGATATTTTTATACTTTAATTTATGTTTCCTATATCTTACAAAGGTGGCGATGAGAAAGCCATTTATCCGCTCATGCCTCCTGGTATAATCCTCACCTAAAGAATAGGCAAGGAAGTTTATAAAAGTCTTTAAACAAGAAAGACAGTTTGCTTTCCTCCTTATGGCTCTCTCCCTGTCTGCGTGCGTTCACGCACAGGCAGATTTGAGAGGCACCATTTACAAAAGACTACTGCTTCCTGCCTGCCGGCAGGCAGGTCTAACTATTACCTGTTTTTCCACCTTGACACCTTTATAGGATGTCTTTCTTTTTGTTCCTGCATAGAACAATGGAGAATACACTCTTATGCTTTTATGCTTCAAAATTTTACACAGAACATTTTACGCTACCTAAGAAAGTGAATGTGAATAGTGAATAGTGAATAGCGTATAGTGTATAATCAATATTAAATAAATACTACTCACTGTTTATTAACAACCAAATTATGAAAGCCCTAATTACTGGAGCAACAGGTTTTATAGGAAGCCATCTTGCGGCTGCCCTTAGTAATAACGGATTTGAAGTTGCTTGCCTCGTAAGAAATCCATCTAATTTGAAGTATCTTCAAGATATTAATGTCAGGGTAGTAAAAGGAGACTGCACTGACAGAGAATCTCTTGATAATGCTGTCATTGGCGCTGATTATGTCTTTCATCTTGCAGGATTGACAAAGGCATCTTCAGATGAAGATTTTTTTAATGCAAATGTTAAAGGAACAGAAAATATTGTTAATGCAGTCATCGAAAACAATCCTGATATTAAACGCTTTGTTTATCTTAGCAGCCTTGCTGCGGCAGGTCCGAGCTGTGATGGCAAGCCTCTCAAGGAAGATTGCAATCTCAGGCCTGTCTCTGTTTATGGCAAGACAAAACTGCAAGGGGAAAAAATAGTATTGGCGCATAAAAAAGATCTGCCTGTAACAATTATAAGGCCTCCTGCTGTTTACGGGCCGCGAGACAGGGATTTGCTGATTTTCTTTAAAATGGTGAAATCAGGGATAATCCCATACTGGGGCAAATGTTATTACTCTTTCATATATATTGAAGATTTAATTAATGGTATAATACTCTCTGTCTTGAACAGGGATGCAGAAGGAGAAATTTTCTTTGTCTCAGATGGCAATATTTACTGCAGTGATGATATTATCAAGGCAATATCAGATGCCCTGCAGAAAAGGCCGATAAGATTAAAAATACCTAAATTTATTATGCCTCTGCTCGGATTTATTTCAGAAAAGGCAAAGGGAGTAAATATAATAAATACAGATAAGATAAAGGAGATGAGACACCCCTATTGGATTTGTGATACCACAAAGGCTATAGAGAAATTAGGTTTTGCCCCAAGTATAAAAATAAAGGAAGGAATAAAATGGACAGCAGATTGGTACAGGATATATCAGTGGCTATAAATAAAAATGAAGAGTCAGGAGTCAGGAGTCAGGAGTTAAAAGAAAAAGAACAGATGACAGATATATTTGAGAAGTGCTTCAAATTTAATGCTGCAAAGGAATTGCAGAAAATAGGTTTTTATCCTTTTTTCAGGGCGATAGAAAGCGCACAGGACCCTGAAGTAATAATGAACGGCAGGAAGATGATAATGGTTGGTTCAAACAATTATCTCGGACTTACCAACCATCCAAGGGTAAAAGAGGCTGCGATTGAGGCTGTAAAAAAATATGGCACAGGCTGCGCAGGCTCCAGGTTTCTTAACGGCACTCTCGATATTCATGTAAAGTTGGAAGAGAAGCTTGCACGCTTCATGAGAAAAGACGCCGCTCTTGTATTTTCAACAGGATTTCAAGTCAATCTGGGAGTAATATCAGCCATTGTTGGGAAAGATGATGTTGTCATAATTGATAAAATGGATCATGCAAGCATTGTTGACGGCTGCAGGCTGTCATATGGAGAGGTAAAGAGATTCAAACATAACGATATGGCTGATCTTGAAAGGATTCTCTCTGAAAATAATGGAAGGGGAAAGCTCGTTGTCGTTGACGGCGTATTTAGTATGGAAGGAGACATTATCAATCTTCCTGAAGTAATAAATATAACTAAAAAATACGGAGCAAGGCTTCTCGTTGACGATGCACACGGAATCGGTGTTTTGGGAAAGACAGGAAGAGGAACTGCAGAGCATTTCGGACTCGAAAATGATGTAGATTTAATTATGGGAACATACAGCAAATCCCTCGCATCAATAGGCGGATTCATAGCAGGAGAAGCAGATGTCATTCACTATATAAAGCATTTTGCAAGGGCTTTGATATTCAGCGCAAGCCCTCCTCCTGCATCTATAGCTGCTGTCAGCGCAGCAGTAGATATAATAGAGAATGAGCCTGAGAGAATAGAGAGACTGTGGAAGAATACAAACAAGATGCTTAAGGGCTTTAAAGAGCTTGGATTTGATTTGGGCCCGAGCGAGACCCCAATTATACCGATTATTGTTGGAGAGGATGAAGTTGCATTTAAGTTTGTTATGATGCTTCAGCAAGAAGGGGTATTTGCAAATGTTGCGGTATCACCTGCAGTGCCTCCTGGCAAGGCTTTGATAAGAACAAGTTATATGGCAACACATACGGATGAACATCTTGACAAAGTGCTTGAGGCATTTAAAAAGGTTGGCAAGACTCTCAGCTTGATATAAGCCACCGAATATAAAGCGGACTGACATAAGGTGAAATCAGTAATTACAGAAGCAAGAACGAAATCAGACCTTCTTGCTTTTATAAAGTTCCCCCTTTTTTTGTACAGAAACGATAGTTTTTATTCTCCTCAGTTAACAAAAGACCTGAAGGTTCATTTTTCTGATAAAAATCCATTTTTCAGACACGCTGACATTAAATTCTTTCTGTGTTTCAAAGACGGAAAGCCGGCCGGGCGCGTAGCTTCTATAATTAATCATCAGCACCTAAGACAGCATAATGAAAATGCAGGCTTTTTCGGTTTTTTTGAATGCATTAACGACAGCGAAGCCTCAAAAGCCTTGCTGTCAGCGGTGTGCAATGAGTTGAGGGTGCAGAAAATGGAAATCATGCGCGGCCCTATGAATTTTTCCACCAATGAAGAATGCGGATTTTTATTGGATGAATTTGACAGCCCCCCCAAGCTGATGACGCCTTATAACCCTCCTTATTACAATGAATTTATGGCCGATTTCGGAATGTTTAAATCAAAAGACCTTTACGCATTTATATATGAAACTCAGGAAGAACTGCCTGAAAAGGTTTTAAGGGTGGCATCGCTTGCTGAAAAAAAGGGAATAACAATCAGGCCAATTGATAAAAATAATTTTATGTCTGATATGCAAACATTCAAAAAACTCTACAATTCAGCATGGGAAAAGAACTGGGGCTTTATTCCAATAACAGATGATGAACTTGCCTACAATGCTAAAAGGCTCAAGCCTCTGGTGATTCCTGATCTAACGCTCATTGCAGAAAAAGACGGCGAGCCTGTGGGCTTTCTGGGAATGGTGCCAGATTATAATTTTGTTTTAAGGAAAATGCATGGAAGACTTAATCCTATGACTATTGCAAAAGCGCTTTATTATTCGAAAAAGATTACTGACCTCAGACTTCTTCTTTTAGGCATCAAGGCGGAATACAGAAATAAAGGCGTAGAAGCGCTGCTTTTTAAGTGGGGATTTAAAGGCATTAAAAAAGGCAATTACAAGAGGGTTGAGTTTTCATGGATACTTGAAGACAATATTCCTATCATAAATATCATAAAAATGATCGGCGGAAAACTGTATAAGAAGTACAGGATTTATGAGAAGAGGATAATTTAGTGAATAGCATATAGATAATACCTAAATTAAGCGATTTATATTGTGAGAACCTTGTTTATCTAAACTATCTTAAGAAAATGTAATCACCCAATAAGCGTCATTGTCCGACTTGATCGGGCAATCCAGAGTTTTTAAAGATGGAACTGGATTCTCTGGTCAAGCCAGAGAATGATATGATTAAAGAATCGCTCAATTTAGGTAATAAAAAAACTAAATACTAAATACTAAATACTGTTCACTGTTTACTATTCACTGCCTTTAAAACTATCACTGCATTGACTCCTCCGAATCCAAAGGAATTTGTAATAGCAATTTTTATGTCTGCCTCTTTTTTTTCTGTTATAACATTAATATCGCATTCACGGTCTTTTTCTGTAATATTGACTGTTGGCGGTATAATACTTTCCTTTATGCTCATGGCAGTGCATGCAACTTCAAATGCCCCTGATGCTGCAAGCATATGGCCTGTCATAGATTTTACAGCGCTTACAGGTATTCGTAGTGCCATTTGTCCAAAAACATCTCTTATTGTTGACGCCTCTGCTGCATCTCCTATTGGCGTTGATGTGCCATGTGCATTTATATAATCAACATCATCAGAGGAGATTCCTGCAGCTTCAAAAGCGGTATTTATAGCCTTTACCTCGCCTTCAATATGCGGCATTGTAATATGAAAGGCATCAGTCGTATTTCCATAGCCTATGATTTCACAATATATCTTTGCACCTCTCCTTACTGCATGCTCGTATTCCTCAATTGTTAAAACACAAGCTCCCTCAGCAATCACAAAACCATCCCTTTTTTTATCAAATGGTCTGCTTGCATATGGCCTGTCTATTTTTGATAATGCACCAGAAACTCCATACCCTTCAACACAAAGTCTGCATATTGGCGCTTCTGCTCCGCCTGCAATCATTATGTTTGCATATCCATGCTTTATCAGTCTGTATGCCTCTCCAATTGCATTTGTTCCTGATGCGCATGCATTGGAAATGCCAAGACAATTTCCCTTAATTCCCAATTTCTGGGCGATATAGGACGCAGCCATACTAATTGTAGTTGAAGGCATTAGATAGGAAGAAAGCCGTGAACCGTGAATCGTGAACCGTGAACTGTATAATTTATGTAATTCCCTTTCTATTGTGCTGATACCGCCTCGACTCGACCCAATTATAACACCAGCAGTGTCAAGAAGTTCTTTTTTTGACTTTTGATTTTCGACTTCTGATTTCTGAAGCAGTCCTGCATCTTGTGCAGCCATTATTGATGCTGAAACTGCATATTGCACAAAAAGGTCATGCTTCAAAACATCTTTTTTAGATAGAAATAACTCTGGGTCGAATTTTTTGACCTCTCCTGCCATTTTCCACTGTAGGTCTGATGCATCAAACCTTGTAATCCTGTCTATCCCTGAAATGCCATTTTTCAAAAGAGACCACGAATCAAGAAAATTATTTCCTATTGGTGTAACTGCACCTATGCCTGTAATGACTATCCTTTTCATTGTAAACTATATTAACATAATTGGTTTACAAAGCAGTTAACCCTTTTCTAAAAAAATAGAATTAGGAACCATTTCAGGCAGGGATGACAGCCAATAATGCAATTTTCATATCAGAATTTGGGCTTTCTTTTAGCATAGAAATTGTGGTAAATTTACAATGAAATGTCAAAATACCTTAAAGAACAAAGAGAACTATCAGGCAGGGGATTAAATTATATTGCCGATACAATTAAGATAAAGGCAAGCTATCTCAAGGCTATAGAGGAGGAGGATTTTTCAAAACTTCCTGCTGAGGTATATACAAAGGGATATTTACGCGAATATGCAAAGTTTCTTGGAGTATCGCCAGATGCAGCAATCATGTCGTATAATGCTTACCTTGAAAAACTAAAGGGCATTGACGGGAAAAAATCAAAAGAAAATCTCTACCATGCAAGCCAGAACACTGCTCCTAAAATAGTTATGGTTAAAAGATTATTATTAGGCTTTTCACTATCTGTTGCTGGTATTATTTTATATTTATTAATTGTTCCATCTGCACCCCAGAAAGTAGAGACAGATGCTCAAATTGGCACACCTTTGACTAATCCACCGATACCTCAGGAGATTACTCTAGAAAAAGAACAGTTAATTAGCCAGGATGTTATAGCAAATATGCATGATGATAAAAACAAGATAGCTCAAAAAAGGCATATGCTTGATATAACTGCTACGGATAGGACATGGATTCAGATAGTTATAGACGATATTGATAAAAAAGAGATGCTCCTGAATGCTGGAGAGATCGTGAATTATGAAGCAAAGCAATCAATCAGTGTTTTGATAGGGAATGCTTCTGGCGTAAAATTAAAATTCAATGGAAAGGAATTTGAAAATCTTGGAAACAAGGGTCAGGTGATAAGATTAAGCTTCCCATATATGCAGGAAAATGATTCAACAAAGAAGATCAGCAATCCTGAATCCTCTTTACATCAGTCCTCTAATATCTCAAATCTTTATGCGTATAACCAATGAAAATTGGCGACATCAGTGAATATATAAATAAAAAAACTATCACCATCTTTATCCTCCAATTTTTGTTAATAGTAACAGTTCTTGGTTATAGGGCATGGAAAAACACCAGCATTGAGTGTATAAACTGCCATTCTGATAAAGAAAAACTGACACAGTTGAACTTTCCAGAATTGCATGTTACTCAGGAAATGGTCGAAAAAGAATCAAAGCATCCAAATGTGAAATGCCACGAATGCCATCTTGGAGACGGAAGGGCAAAGGACCCTGATAAAGCACATAGAGGTATGTTGTCAGCTATTTTTGTAGGACATGACGGCAGTATTCTCAAAAGGAAAGATATACACAGAGGCGCTTTGCTTCCGTCTGGAGAAGATAAGATACGACAGATGCTTCCGCAGGTGAAAATAGATGGACAGCTATGGCCGCACTGGGATGTCAGAAATGTGCTCTGGCATGACAGAAGCCAAGAGACCTTTGGTTATGACCCTAAAATTGCAAAAAAAACCTGTGGCAGATCAGGCTGCCACCCTCAAGAGTTCAAGCAGTTTAATACAACGAATATGGCAACAAATTTCAGGCAGAGAACAATGAGGACATGGCTTGAGCCTTATGGCCCCCATAATTGCGGCCCGTCCTTTGCAGACCTGCCGCCAATGGAAATTTTAAGAAGTGCAGGGTTTTCATTTAAAAATACAGAAGATATCGTAAAAGAACTCAATGCCCCATTTTCAAAAGAGCAGGCGATAGCAAAACAGAAGTTCTGCAATGTGTGCCACACAGGTTGTCTTGATTGCCACTATGCGCCTGACAGGGAAAAGGGAGTTCACAATTTCGTTAGCAAACCCACATCGATAAGCTGTGCTGGCTATGGCAGGGGAACGAGCATCTGTCATCCAGGTGCAATGCAAAGCAGACGCGGTGAGACTTACATTGGAGAAGATTATTCCATACCAACAGGTATGAAGCCTGATGTCCATTACAAAGAGGGCATACATTGCGTTGACTGCCATACAACAGGTGAAAAGGGAATGGGGGATATGCAGAGAAAGGCTAATTGTCAGGACTGCCACATAGAGATAGAAGAAGCTCATAAAAAAAGCGTTCATAAAAATATGGATTGCGCCTCATGCCATATTAATGAATTAAGGGGATACCAGGTTACAATCTGGGGGCCTGGAAAAATTGCCGGCAGGGACAATCCATTCAAAAAATATTTATATTATGGCATTCAGGGGCCTCCGATTTTAATCAAAGATCAGAAAGACAAATGGATGCCTGTAAAAGTGTGGCCTCACAGCGTAAGCAATATTAAGCCTGATGTGAAATCCTCAGAAAAGCTCATGTTCAGATGGCCAAACGGTGAGACAAAGGATGCTTATTATATAGTTGGAACCTTTGATGCGCCGGCTAACAATAAACACCTGCTCTGGCTTGAACTACAGCAGGTATCGCATCCATTTGGAAATGCAAGGAGCTGCGACAGTTGTCATAAAGACAAACAGGTGACAATTTCTGAATGGGAGTTTATGGATGATCAGGGCGCAGAACATTTTAAAGGTAGTTATAAGATTATAGCAGACAGGAATGGTTTGAGGATTGCAGAGATGAAAAATTCAATACCAATAAAATTGCTTGATGGCTATAAACTTGAGGACTTTGCATCATGGGTGTATTTTAATGATAAATGGCAGGTGCCAGGAGATTTTTCGATTAAGGTTGAAAAAGAAAAATACAATAAATATCTTGCGCTCTCAAAGGCTATTGACAGGGAGTTAAAAATCATAGATAGTTTAGTCAAAGGCAGAGACAAGAAAACCATGAAAAAATTTAAAGAACTTAAAGGCATTGTCCTGCATAATGAGGATGGCGCAATGGAATTGATGAAGGAGTTTAAAAAGAAATTATGATTGCAAAGGATTCATTAATATCATTTTTTAGAGAAAAGGTCACACATCCCATCAACTTTCGTGATATTGTTTTTAAACTCAATCTTACACCTCCAGAAAGGCGCAAGCTTAAAAGATTTTTGAGAGAGATGGTCAATGACGGAGATATTGTCAGAACAAGAAAAGGGCTTTATGGTCATGCAGAAGAGATGAGCCTCGTAGTAGGGCATTTTGAAGCGCACAGAGACGGCTATGGATTTGTAATACTTGAAAAACCATCTGAAAGGGATATATTTATTCCTGCAAGGGCAATCCTTGGAGCTATGGACAATGACAGAGTTGTTGCAAGGATTGAAAATATGCGCCGCAGAGAAGGTTCAATAATTAGGATACTTGAAAGAGCGCATACACGGATAGTCGGAACATTTGAGGCAGGAAGGCATGGATTTTATGTCAGGCCTAAAAAAAGATCCATTCCTTTTGACCTTTATATTGCTCCAAAAGAAAAAGGCAGTGCAAAAGACGGAGACAGTGTCATTGCCGAAATAATAAGCTATCAGACAAATAAAAGACCTTCTGTAGGCCGCATAACAAAGATATTGCAAAAGCCTAAAACTCCAAAAGATGAGGTCGAAAACATAATAGATGAATTAAATCTTCCGAGAAGGTTTCCGCACAATGTTAATGAAGAAGCAAAAATCCTTTATGTCAGAAGACAGCATACAGAAAATAGAACACAGAAAAGAAAAGACTTGCGCGACCTTCTAACTGTTACTATAGACGGTGAAAAGGCAAAGGACTTTGACGATGCAATATCGATTCAGAAGACAGATAATGGATATAAATTATGGGTGCATATTGCAGATGTAGGTTTTTATGTTAAATGGGAATCTGCTATAGATATTGAGGCAAGAAAGCGAGGAACAAGCGTTTATTTCCCTGATAGAGTCATTCCAATGCTGCCAAAGGAATTGTCAGAAGACCTATGCAGTTTAAAGCCGAAAGTAGAAAGAATGGCATTCACAGCAGAGATGGAGTTTGACACTCATGGCAAAAGGATTAATGAAAGATTTTATCCAAGCATAATTATAAGTAACGAAAGGATGACATATACAGCAGTTAAAAAAATAATCGTTGATAATGACCCGAAAGAGAGGAAAAAATATGATTATTTATTAAATGCTTTTGAGCTGATGGAAGAGTTATGCAATATACTTAAATCGCGCAGGATTAAGAGGGGCAGCCTTGATTTTGACCTCCCAGAGCCAGAAGTGCTTCTTGATATACAAGGAAATCCCGAAGACATTATACGGGCTGAAAGAAATTTTGCTCATATGATAATTGAAGAATTTATGATTGCTGCTAACGAGGCTGTTGCTGAATATCTTGAAGGCATTAATGTGCCAACCATCTACAGGATACATGAAGAGCCGGATTCCAGCAGGCTTGATGATATAATGAAGATTATAAACTCACTTACAGCTTTAAAAAAGACAAAGACTATTGTTCCAAAAGATTTCTCCTGCATTCTAAAGCAGATTCAAGGCAAGCCAGAAGAGGAGATAATAAATTATATGATATTAAGAAGCCTCAAGCAGGCGAGGTATTCCCCTGTAAATGTTGGGCATTTCGGATTAGCATCTGAAAGTTATACACACTTTACCTCTCCTATAAGGAGGTATCCAGACCTCGTTGTTCACAGGATATTAAGAGAGGTCTTGATAAAAAAACATCTGAGCGATAAGAGAATTAAAGAGCTTGAATCTATTCTGCCTAATATAGCATTCCATTCATCAAAGATGGAGAGGCAGGCTGATGATGCAGAAAGGGCAGTTCTGGATGCTATGCGAGTCTGGTTCATGAAAGATAAGGTTGGAGAGGAATTTAAAGGACATGTTGTATCTGTTACACCTTATGGATTAAAGATAAGATTAAAAGACTATTATGTAGAGGGCTTTCTTCATGTATCGTATATGGCAGATGATTTTTACAGATATGATGAAAAAAGTTTGAGTCTTTATGGGATTCACAAAAAGAAGATATTCAATATCGGTAAAGATCTGATAGTGAGGATAGATAGAGTAGACATTGAGGGCAAGGAGATTGTATTTGGCATATGAAAATATTATATAAAAGAATAATTTATTTTTTTATTATTTTAATACTATCTCCTCAAAACACCGAAGCAAAAATTCCAGACTTTGCACTTAAGCAGAAAAAGGCAGTCGTAGCTATCTATATTGCTGATAAAAATGGCAGTGAGGTCGCCTCTGGAAAAGGATTTGTTGTTGACTCTGATGGAATAATTGCTGCAAGCTGCAAATTAATTTTAAAATGGCTTGAAGATGTGGAGTATTCGCTAATTGTGACAACAGAAGAATCAGGCTCTTATCCGATAAACAAGTTAATTGCCTATAACTGCAGACAAGATATAGCATTATTTGAGATAAATGCAAAAGGACTTGCTGCTGTTAAGCTTCCTTCTAATTATAATTCTTCGAAATATATCCAAAGGCATATCGAAATATATAAAAAATCTTCACCAGAGTCTTCAAATATTTTGAGACCACCGTCAATCGCTAAGCAGACAAAAAAATCTGCAACTCCTTCTGAGCCGTTAAGGTCCGAAGAGACCTTAAAAATTCCTGAAAAGATCGAGACAGAAAGCGCTGACACCCTCCTGAATCTTGGTCTTACTTATTACAAACTCGGAAAATATCCAGAGGCAATAGATTCATATAAAAAAGCATTAGATATTAAACCAGACTACTCAATCTACAATAAGCTCGGCGCTATCTATATAATTACAGGTAAATACTTTATGGCTATTGAGGCATTTAAGCAGGCTGGAATGCTAAATCCGGAAAACCCTGCGGCATATTTTAATCTCGGAATCGCCTATTTCCTTAATAGACAAAAAGATATGGCGTATGAACAATATATAATCTTAAATAGGCTTGACAAGGAGCAAGCAGAAACCCTGTTTGAATTGCTTTATCGCTAAAGCTTTAAAGCTTAATCTCAATTGGAGTGCCGTCAGTAACTATACTCCAGATTTCTTCCATTTCTTGATTTGTAACAGCAATGCATCCATCTGTCCAGTCTATGCGCCTGTGGAATTTGCCAAGTTCTTCCATATCCTTTGGCAGTCCATGAATCGCTATGTTGTTACCTGCAGAAACACCATTTTTCTTTGCATTTTGGATGTCAAGTTCATTTGGATACGATATATTGAGCGCCAGGTAATATTTGCTATGCTGATTCCGTGAGGCTATAAAATAATTCCCTTCAGGAGTCCTCTTGTCTCCTTCCTGATTTTTATGTCCATCAGGATTTTTCCCGAGTGATACTTTATAAATTTTCATTATCTCACCATCTTTCAGCAGCATCATAACTCTTTTGTTTTTAATAACAACTATCTTGTCAGCTTTGTAATTTTCCGCAAATGCATTTTGAGGATAAAGCAAAAAGAAAAAATTTGCTATCACTAAGATGCTAACAAAGAATATTTTTTTAAACATCATTATTTTTATCACCTTCGTATTTTCATGCTTAAAGTATAACTTATTTTGCTTCGAATTTCAGAATCTAACTAATAGCAAAGGCTTGAAAATATTAAGTGGAGCTGAACGGGATCGAACCGTCGACCTCTTGAATGCCATTCAAGCGCTCTCCCAACTGAGCTACAGCCCCAAGTGCTTATAAAGTAACACATTTTGCCTCCTCTCTGTCAAATGGAGTGCAAGAGATGGGTATGCGACAAATTTATTGGTAAAAGGAATTAGGCGCACACCCGATTCTCCCAGAAATCCTCCCAGCGATTGCTGAACAGGCAACAGCGTAATGCTATAATGTTATTGGCCCCTTTGACCGACCAGTGCATACCCGATTGTTTTAGCCTTTGCCCAATAACGGTACGACATCCTGCTTCCAAAACATCTGAGCCAACAAAGAGTCCGCGCTTTCTGAAATCATCATATCGCATCCTCTTTTTGTTTTTGTCAAAATAACCAATTTCCCTTTCACATACCTCTTTTTCATATTCTGTTGCAGGAGATAAATGTTCAATGGCATTGATAACCTTTTCAACTTCACCGTTATCCAACTCTCTGCGCCGTTTCTCCGCCCATTTGTTCATCTTCTCCTTATCACCACCAAATGCAATTCCAATAATGCTCACGAGCATGATAAAGGTCAATAATATGTGTAGTGCCGTAAAAATACTCATCCAAAAGACCCGCCCCTGCCGTTTGCATCGACATCCGTATGCTCTTTTCAACCGATTCAAAATCAAAAGACCCGTTCTTGTCTTTTTCCCAGCAAACCAACTCTATTATCTTATCAACCTCTTTCTGTACTTCTTCATAAAGCGCCGTTGTAAGTTTTTTTTAAGCCCTTCAAGTTCGTCAACATCCTCTACGGCTGGAACCGGCTGCAGATTGCATATCTTCTCGCTCGTCCGCATGAGATCCTCACAGAGCTTTTGAAAGGTATGATAGTTGTCAATTTCTTCCGTATACTTCTTTAATTCAGGCCCTAATTTCAATTGCTTTGTATAACTTTTCCCCTTGAGTGTTGTGCTCCATAAATACTGCGGCCCATGTCCGGGATGTCCCGGCTGTGTACATGCGCAATTGGGCTTGCCGCATTTGCGATAATTTACTGCGATACTTCCAGGCCTGAAATCGCCTATCTCTCCCAACTTCCTGAGAACTGCGTCCCTGTGCCTCTGAAGACTTGCCATGTTTTGTTCCATAATTGCCCCCCCCCTGTTAGCTTAACAGCTAACAGAGTATAAGGCAATTGAATCATTTTTGTAAATACCCAACTTTTATGTCGCAGACCCAATTGGATTGCGATGAGCCTGAAGTTTTAAAAGGTTTTACTCTGTTACTTCTGCTTTAGCATAATAGAGTATTCTTTTACACTGAGGACACTCTATTATTTCATCGCTGGTTTTTATTTCAACAAATAACTGAGGAGGTATATTCATGTTGCATCCCTGACATGTTTCATCTTTTGCCTCAACCACAGCAACCCCATATCCTGTTTTAAGCACAGTCATATATTCTTTATAAATATCGCTGTCTATTTTATCAACTATACTTTTTCTGGTGCTCTTTAATCTTTCTACATCTTGCATGCATCTATGAATTTCATTTTGGAGATCTTCTTTTATTGCATCTGTTTTTATTTTTTCTTCAGCTATTCTGTTTTTTTCTATTTCCATGACTTTTGATGATCCCTCAATTGAGTCGATTATGGATAATAATTCATCTTCTGCAGATTTTAACGACTTATCTATTTTTTCGATCTCTTTGAGGCGAGCCTGATATTCTTTGTTGGTCTTAATCTCAGATGTTCTCTGTGTTAGCTTTTTGATTTTTTCTTTTACATCCTCGATCTCTTGCTCTTTGTCTTTCTTTTTTTTCTCTAAAGAAGCCTGTGTTTGTTTTGCACTTTCATAAACTGCTTCTGTTTTTTTCAAAAGGCTCTCATATGAGGCGATCGCTGCAGGTATTGCATCTATTTTGAGGCGGGAAGAAAGTATGGTAGAATCAAGTTTTTGCAATTCAATTAAAAGTCGAAGTTGTTCGTTCATATATAGCTCATAGTTCTTAGTTCATAGTAAATTAATGGGCCCACCAGGACTCGAACCTGGGACCAACCGGTTATGAGCCGGTAGCTCTACCAACTGAGCTATGGGCCCTTGCAACTTCAGTTACAAATAACGAGTTTTTTAAAACTTATAACTTATTACTATAAGCTCGTTACTATCTTTTAGTCAAGCCTTCGCATTAGATATGTCAAGCCAATTTAGAAATGTCCTATTTTTACCAAAATAGAAATGTCCGGTTTTATGCTGCTGCCTCCGAAGGAGGATTCTTTATCATTGCCATCGTTTTTCTGTATGTTTTTCTCCAAGGATGATCCTGCGATGGAATATGTGTAGAAAGTTCGGGGTCTATAATAGAAAAATAGTGTCAATGGCTCATCTATATTCAAAGAGTTAATTAGTTAATTAGAGTTAATTAGAGTTAATTAGGGACACATCCCATATTTTCTCGCCCTATATTTTAATGATTTTTATCGACATTTTTATGATGTTTACTCCAACGAAAAAATTCTACAACATTACTTAATCCATGTCAAATAATCATTTCGTATCGTTTTTTATATGAGGCAACGGGATAAATAGGGGATGTGTCACTAATTTCCTTGTCACTTTTCCCTCCTTTGTTTTGTTATTCTGTCTCTGTTTGGGCTTGCAGGAGTTTTATTTTTTGCTCAATTAGCTTTATTGGCCCGGCATCCTCACTTTTATAAAGAGTGCGTGCTATATCGTAGAAATAAATCGCCATCTGGACGTTATTCTTTGCTTCGTATATTTCAGCCATTGTCTGGTAAAACAAAGCATCATCATTCCTTATCCCAATCGCTTGACTTGTGAAAAAAAGAGCTTGGTCATATTCCCCATCTTTAAGCACCTCTATGCCTTTCATCCAGAGTCCTATCGCCCCCGCATATTCATATTTTTTGTAATAATGAATACCTGAGAGTGCGCCAAGCATAAAGCTACTTAGAAAAATAAGGCTATAAATCAAAAGTATTTTCTTATTCTTGAGAGCTTTTTGAATTATCATCTTGTTGGCTTTGGAGGAAACTGAATTCCGGGTTTAATACATTTATAATACGTTTTCACGCACTCTGAATAGCCGTTTGAATCGTATCCCATTTTGCTACAAATGCAATTAAGATTATTACTGAAATCAGACACTCCACCATACTTGTCATCATATTCAATATAGCATTCAACAGAATCGTCCTTTTGCTCCTTTAAGCATTCAGCGCGTGCTTTCATGTATTTATCGACATATCGGCCACACATAAACCATTGAATAGGATTAGTGCCTTCTGGATCAGTAAAGTTCACCGGCGAATTTCCGACGTAGGCAAAGTAATTCACATCTCCGCCAGTCAATCCAATCGGGTCTTCGCTTATAAACCTCTGCAAATCCGGGTTGTAATACCTTGCTCTGTAGTAATACAGCCCAGTCCCGTCATTCTCCCTGCCTGTGTATTGAAACGGATTGTCGGATACTTCGCCTGAAATGGTTGCATTTCCAAAAGGATCATAGGTATATGTTGTTCTTACTACGCCTGTGTCATCTGTCAATGCAATCACACTCCCCAATGCGTCTGTCACATAATGCCTTATTGTGCCATCTGTTTTTATCCTTGTCAATGGCTCATCGATATTTAAAGTGCGGATGTAGTTCGCTGTTACTGCGCCGCTCTGGTTCTTTTCCTGAATTATATCCAATCCATCATATAGATACCGTGTTGTAATACCGTTTATCGTCTTTTCTATCCTTCTTCCAAGCGCATCGTATTTGAATGAAGCCGTAAGAGCGCCGCAGGCAGAGGTAAAACCGCTAATTCCAACAAGCTGATTCCTTGCATTCCATGCGTAGTTTGTCGTTCCGCAGTTGTTGGTTACAGACCTCATGTTGCCGTTGTTGTCATAGGCCATGTTTCTCTGTGTTGAAGATGCAGGTTTAAACGTCAGCATTTCATTTGCATCGTCGTAAGTGGCGCTGTCAACCCCTGTTCTTGTTGGCTGAACCGCATTTCTTGTGTATTTTGTCCTGTTGCTGTTAGGGTCATATTCGTATAGAAGGTTTTCTATTGTTGCCGAAGGGCCTTGTTGAAGCATGCTCAAAAGCCTGTTTGCTGTGTCATAACCATATGTTGTTGTTACAAACTTGTTCTTTGTGGAAATAGGTATTTGAAGCGATGTTCTTCTGCTTGCGTTGTCATATGTTAAAGGATATGTCCTTGTGGAGTTGCCTATCTTCTGACTGATTGATGTCATTCTGCCTGCATTGTCATATACATAATTGACTACATTCTGCCCTGCTACTGTCATCGATATTCTTCTTCCTGCTTTGTCATATGTGTAATCTATTGTCCCCAATGGGGTTGTCTCTTTGGAAATACGGTCTAAACCTCTTCCTGTGCAGGTGGTGCAGCCAAAGTCGTTGTATGTCGGATCTATAAAGCCTGATATTGAATCGTTTATGTAGTCAACCCTGCCTGCTAAATCATATGTGTATTCTGTGAATGAGTTGTCTTGATAGGTTATCTTCTTCAGTCTGTTCATGGGGTCATATTGGTTGTATGTTCTTGTCTGTCCTTTTCTGTCTGTTATGCTCTTGAGATTGTCTCCTGTTGTTGGCGTTATCTCAGAACCCCTGTAATATGTGTATGTCTCTGCTCTTCCAAGCTGGTCTGTCATTTTTGTGATTCTGTCCCTGTCGTCATATTCATATCTTATCATGTTGTTCTTTGCGTCTATGAGCAGAGCAAGATTGCCCCTATTGTCATAAAAATATCTTGTTGAACCTCCAAGAGGCTCTGCTACTGTTGTCACCCTTCCCGTTGCATCATAATTATACATTGTAACATTGCCTTTTGCATCCGTTATTTTCTCCGGCATTCCGAGGTTATTATATGCTATTGAGAAGGTGTTGTTTAACGGGTCTGTGATTTTTGTGAGTTCCGAAGGTTTGCCGGTGTTTTCATACATGAGTGTTGTCGTATTGTTATTGGGGTCTTTGATGCTCGTGGGCATTCCAAAGGCATTGTAATTGATTGTCGTGAGGTTCAATAGCTGGTCTCTTATTTCTGCCTTTGTTACCTTAAATGCATATCCGCAAGCCTGACCCCATTCTCATTCTTTCCCATACACGGACTGGCAAAAGGGGACTTTGAACTGGCGCTTAGGGGCTTACTGGGAGAAGGGGCGCCATTATCGGCATCATCAATAGAAAGCACCCTTTGGGGTCAAACCTAAATTATACATTTTACTTATCCCCTATATCCTTTTTGATCGCTCCAATTTCTTTGTTTATCTTTTTGTCTTCTTCCATCCTCTTTTCGATATCCCTCACTGCATTCGTCACTGCCTGAAGTGTTATATTAAAAACCTCTCCCACTTCTGCATTTTTTTTGCCGCTTAATATCTTGCAAAGATAAATCGCTATCTTTCTCTGCCTCTCTGTTGCCTTCTTCCTTATAAGCAGTTCTTCTTCTCTTATCCCATAATACCTTGATACTGCTTTTATAACTTCCTCTATCCCATGCATGGTTTTGATCTTCTTTACATCGGGTATCTCTGTTTTGTCCAAAACACCCTTTAAGTATCTTATAGCCTTTTCCCTGAACTTCTCATCCCCTAAGATGCTTCCTACAGCCCCTTTTAAAGGCGCTTCCTCTGAAATGCCTGCATTCACAAACTCCTGATACTTCTTAATTGCTATTGCCCGTTTTTTTGCAAATGAATAGAGGGTGTCATCTGTATCGGGCATTGCTTGTTTGCAGCCGCCTTGTGTATATTCCCTGTAACTGCTCCATCTATAGCTTTCGGGTCTTGTCGTGATTCCTGCCCTTACAGGGTTTAAATGGATATACCGCCCCAACTCCAGCAGATAGCTCTCTTTGTCAACTATAAATGCTTTGTAGCGGCCTTGTAATAAATGCCCAAATCTCTTGTGCCTTTTATTTGCATATACTGTATAGCTTGTGTTTATGTTCTGCATTATTTGCTTTAGATTTGCATGCGACGTTTCTATCAGCAGATGATAATGATTATCCATCAATACATAGGCATGGAGCTTATAGCCATACCTCTCCTTTGTCTTATTGAGTATTCGTTTAAATTCTTCCCGGTCTTTATCATCCCAGAATATCTTCTCCTTCTGATTGCCCCTTGAGGTTATATGATAAAATGCTCCCTCGTATTCTATTCTTAACTGTCTCGCCATGCAGATAAGATAGCACTATTCTCATATTTTGTAAAGTGTATTTTTTAGGTTTGACCCCCATCTTATTCTTAGAGACAGATAAAGGCGAGGCAACCAATTTTATGAGTGGTTTTTATAGAAACATTCTTTTAAGAGAGCTTTAAAATGCCTCAAATGGACTTAATGAGAGGTATGCCAAAGTCTATGTCTATTTTTCGGCTATTTTGTGTTTTTTATGGAGCAATAAGTTATGTTAATAGCTGCCATTGAAGCGCTATTCGGTATGGATATCTCGCGGAAGGATTCCGGACAGACCTGAACAATGTTTTATGGTAATCTTGTGGCAAGACCAAGGAATTTTTTGAATTTAAACGATAGCGCATTCCACGCATTCTATCACCATAGAATACGCTATCTAAAATAACCCTTTCAGACTGCTTCTATCCCTACGGCTACCATAGGTATGCCGCCGTTCTGAGAAGGATATGTTAATAAATTGATCTTTGCATGCTCAAAGTGAGTTGGAGCAAATACAGTTCCTTCAGGCACCTCATCAGAAAGCATTGCCTTCAGATAGACCTCTCCTCTTTTTGATCTGACCTTCACAAAGGTATCATTATTGATATTGCGCTTTTTTGCATCTCTTGTATTTATCTGAAGATATGCGTCAGATACCACTGAGTCAAGGTTTTTAGAAAGAACAGATAAGGCGCCTGAGTGCTGCAGGATATTTGAGGTGACAAGGAACATTGGATATTCACTGCTTATCGTCTCCATTACATCATAAGAAACAGGATTAAATGACGGCTTACTTTTCATTATCTGTTCTGAAATAACAATATCAGCAATCGCCGCCCTGATATCCATGAGTTCATTAAATCCAAGGTCCTTATTCATAGCCCTTGCAATATCTATGAATATCTTCCAGTCTGGAAGTGATTGCCCTGTCTCTGCTATAAGTTTAGGCATCTTCTGTACATTGCCTGTAGCTGACATAAATGTCCCTTCCTTTTCAGCCCAACTGCATGCAGGTAAGACAACATCAGCAATCTTTGCAGTGGCTGTGAGGAATATGTCCTGAACTATAAGCAGTTCAAGATTTCTTAGAGTATCCTCAACCTTTGATGCATCCTGAAAGGTCACGAGGGGATTTTCTCCCATTATATAAAGAGCCTTTACAGAGCCTTCTTCATAAAGCATCCTGTAAGCGTCATGCCCGTCTGCTAAAGGTCTTACTTTAACAGCCCACATACCGAGGGTGTTAGAAAATTCAGCAGGAATCTGAATGGTATCAGGGTCGTCTCCCATAAGCAGGACAAGGTTTGCAGCAGCAAGAAGCGTATTCATGCTTTTTATGTTTTCTGATGAATTTGATGTCAATGCCACAAGTCGTTTTTTGGATGATGCATAAGACTTTGCAAGTTTTTCAATCTCGCTCGCGGGTATGCCTGTAATTTTGGAAACCGCTGCTGGAGCATACTCTTTCAGTTCATTTACGAAGGACTTAAAATTTGGTATTGCTGAAATCTTCTCTTTGTCATATAGCCCTTCATCGACAATAACCTTAGCTACGCTATTTAAAAGCGCTGTGCCAGAGCCGGGAGTTATTCTCAGCCACTCTGTGCTATGCCTTGCAATCTTTGTATTCTTTGTATCAACAACGATAAGCTTTGCGCCTTCATTCTTTGCCTTAATAAAATTCAATCCCCATACAGGAAGTGTTGATGTTATGTCTGATTCCACCACAAGCATAAAGTCAGCATTAAGGGGGGCATTCCATTGAATAGGCAAGTTATCTACTCCAAATGCCCTTTCTACTGCTTTCTGCGCCTTTGCATAACCGAATCTTGCTGCAGAGTCTATATTGTCGGTTTCTATGACATCCCTCATGAATTTCTGCAGCATATAGTTGTCTTCAAGTGTGCATCTCTGTGAACCTATAGCGCCAATAGCAGAGGGTCCAAAGTTTTCTTTAATATGTCCAAGCTTCTTCGCTATATAATCGAATGCCTCTTGCCATGATACTGAAGTTAATTTTCCGTCTTTCTTCACTAACGGGGTTGTAAGCCTGTTTTCTGAATATATATAATCAAACCCAAATCTGCCCTTACTGCAAAGGTTTCCGTCATTTATTCCAATATTTTCTTTTCCTCTTGCCCGTATTATTCTGCCTTCTCTTAGACTTATATTAGTAGTGCATCCGCATCCGCAGTATGGGCATATGGTCTCATATTCATCCATATACCAAACCCTTGAACGGAAGCGATAAGGCTTAGGCAAAAGCGCTCCCACAGGACAGGCATCAATGCACTGACCGCAGAATTCACAGTTAAGTGTCTCTTCAAAGGCAGGACTTATTTTTGTCTTAAATCCCCTTCCTATAAATGCTAAAGCGCCAACGCCTTGATGTTCAGCACATACCCTCACGCATTTTCCACAGAGCACGCATCTATTTGTATTTCTCACTACAATAGGTGCATCTAACCTTTCTGGGTCATGTTTTCTTATAGCAAAAAATCTGCTCTGCGAGGGACCATATTTATAGGAAAGGTCCTGAAGGTCGCATTCCCCTGACTTGTCGCAGTCTGGACATTCAAGAGGGTGATAAAGGAGCAAAAGTTCAAGCACTGTTTTTCTTGCCCTTGCAAGCTTTGGCGACTCTGTCTGAACAACCATGCCCTCAGCAACTGGGGAGGAACATGCAGCAAAGAGTCTCGGCTGACCTTCAACCTCAACAACGCATAATCTGCAGCCTCCGTAAGGCCTCAGCCTCTTGTCATAACACATATTTGGTATATAAATACCGTTTTTCAGGGCAGCTTGGAGAATTGTTGTTCCCTGCTCTACCTTGATATTCTTTCCGTTTATAGTAAGCTCTATCATAGTTTTACTCCTTATTTATTTTTCAACTCCAACCATTGCCTCGATTTGTATTTCTTTTAATGCCTCTTGATCGGTTGTTTCCATAAGTTTTTCTCTCAATATCCTTGGTCCTATCTTTATAGAATCAAATTTGCATGCCTCATAGCATGAACGGCATTGTATGCATTTTTCCTGTAAAATACGGTGAGGTATCTTCTTTTCTCCTACGACTGCATTTTGAGGACAAACCCTTTTACATGCGCCACAGGCCTTGCATTTTTCTTCATCTACATAGAATGTGCAGAGGTCTTTGCATACGCCTGTCTTGCACCACTTTTCTTTTATATGCGACTCATATTCGTCCTTAAAATATTTAATCGTCGTAAGGACAGGGTTCGGGGCAGTCTGTCCAAGTCCGCAGAGAGATGTCGCTATAATGTCTTTAGATAAATCCTCAAGAAGCTCTATGTCTGTTTCCTTGCCTCTTCCTTCAGTTATGTTCGTCAGCATATCAAGCATTACTGTAGTGCCTATCCTGCAGGGAGGGCATTTCCCGCATGACTCTTCAGCAGTAAATTCAAGAAAGAATTTTGCAACACTTACCATGCAGTTAAGGTCATTCATAACAACCATTCCGCCTGATCCTATAATCGCTCCTGTCTGGACAATGTCTTCATATGTAACAGGCGTATCGAGAAGATGCTCAGGGATGCAGCCTCCTGAAGGACCGCCGAGCTGAACAGCTTTAAATTTCCTGCCTTTTGGTATTCCGCCTCCAATATCATAAATTATCTTTCTGAGCGGAATGCCCATAGGCACTTCTATAAGACCAATATTGTTTATTGCACCGCTTAATGCAAAAACCTTTGTGCCTGTTGATTTCTCTGTTCCCAAACTCCTGTACCACTGACCTCCGTTTAATATTATTTGTGGAATATTTGCATATGTCTCAACATTATTAAGAACAGTCGGCTTATCCCAGAGTCCCTTCTGCGCCGGGAAAGGAGGCCTCGGCCTCGGCATTCCCCTTTTGCCTTCGATAGATCTCATCAGCGCTGTCTCTTCACCGCATACAAATGCGCCTGCGCCCTGATATATTTCGATATCCAAATCAAAACCTGTGCCGAGTATATTTTCACCCAAAAGACCATATTCCTTTGCTTGATTTATAGCAAGCTGAAGTCTATGCACAGCAAGCGGATATTCTGCCCTGACATATATATAGCCTTTATTTGCTCCGATTGCCTTTGCGCCTATTATCATGCCCTCAAGGACAACATTGGGGTCTGCCTCCATAATGCTCCTGTCCATAAATGCCCCGGGGTCGCCTTCATCGCCATTGCATAAGATATACTTCTGGTCGCCCCTAACCTTTGAACAAAACTCCCATTTAAGTCCGGTCGGAAATCCAGCGCCTCCTCTGCCGCGAAGACCTGATTTTCTTATCTCATCTATTATCTGATCAGAAGACATCTCTGTTAGCGCCTTTGCTGCAGCCTGATAACCATCTCTTGCAATGTATTCCTCTATCTTTTCAGGATCTATAAGACCCTTGTTTCTCAATGCCCTTAGAATCTGGAGGCTGAAAAACGGTATATCTCTCATTAAAGGGATTGTCTGCTTCTTTACCGGCTCCTTGTACATGAGTCTTTCAACAGGCCTGCCTTTTATAAGATGTTCTTCTATAAGGAAGGGAACATCATTTACTGTAATCTTTTCATAAAAAATATCGTCGGGATAAACTGTCATTACAGGTCCCTGGGCGCAGAACCCATTACACCCTGTGAGGACAATATTTATCTCACTGTCAAGACCTCTGTTTTTTATCTCCTCATCAAATGCCCTTTTCAGTTTTAAGCTGCCGCCGGCTATACAGCCTGTGCCGCCGCATAACATTATACTCGTACGATACCTTTGCATTACTCCTCCTTAAAAGCAGCAACAAGTGATAAGTCTGTAGAATCTTCTTTACTCGTTACCGCCTTAATATGCTGTTTCGCTGCCCACAACAAGGGCGTAATCTTCCACTGCTTTTCCTTCCATAACATGCTCTTTAAATATCTTTCTCATCTTTTCTTCATTGAGATAAACATATTTAACAGGGGCTTCATTTATTATCTCAACAGTCGCCATCGGTTCTTTGCTGCAAAAACCAGCGCAGCCTGATGTAGTAGCGATCACATCAGTTACATTGGCCTTGCTCATCTCATCAAGAAGCGTCTCCATTACCTTTCTTGCGCCGGCTGCGATTCCGCATGTACCCATATGGACTGTTACTTTTGCCCTGTATCCGCCCTCCCTCAATGTAAGAGTTGCCTTATAATCCTCTTTAATCTTCTTTAAATCATCCACTGTTAATCTGGACATAACTCCCTCCATTTATACATTGAAAACAATCCACCAAAAAGGCTTATAGCTCAATTTCTCTGCAAAAAATCCCTTCACCTTGCTCCTGAACATATTACTCAAAGTCCTTCAATAATTCCAGCGTCTTAACCGGATTAATAGAGCCGTGTGTGTCTTTGTCTATAACAACAACAGGCGCCAGTCCGCAGGCTCCAAGGCATCTGACTGTCTCAAGAGAGAATTTCTTGTCTTCTGTTATATCGCCTACCTCAACCCTTAATCCATCGCTAAATTTCTTAACTATTTCCTCTGCGCCTTTAACATAACATGCTGTTCCAAGACATACTTTTATATTATGCTTGCCCTTTGGTTTCATTGTAAAAAAGGAATAAAACGAAACCACGCCATGCACCTCCCCTACAGGCATTCTAAGTCCGCCTGCAATATGCCTCTGAACAACCGGAGGAAGATAGCCAATAAGTTCTTGTGTCTCCTGAAGCACTGGTATCAGACTTCCTGGCTTGTCCTTGTATTTTGTTATGATGTCATCTAATTTTGAAGAAACCTCTTCTGTATAATGCTCAACATGTGGTTCAGGAGCGATACCCTTTTTCTTTAATTCCAATGCATTTTTAGCTGCTTCCACAAGATGATTTGGTGAAAATGGCTTTGGCAGATAGTCTATAATTCTTAGACTCAGCGCCTCCTTTATGCTTTCCTGAGATGGATAACCTGTTATTACCACTATATTTATGTCTGGATTTTTTGCCCTGACCTGCTTCATAAACTCTATGCCGTCCATCTCAGGCATTTTTATATCAGTGATTATAAGATCATAAAAGTTTTTATCAAGTAAAGACATCGCATCTTTTGCAGATGCTGCTGTATCAACCTCGTATCCCTCTGGGGATAGAATCCTTTTACAACTCGTCAGAACAATAGATTCATCATCAACAATTAGAATACTTCCATTCATCCATATCCTCCTTAAAAAAATTAAATAACATTCCTAATCCATTAAATTTGTCGGCTATTGCCGACCATAACCTTTTCTATTGCTCCTGCAACATCTTCGGCTGTATTTTTTGCCATCTCCATGGATTCTGCCTCAACCATCACCCTGATCTTAGACTCAGTGCCTGAAGGCCTGACTATCAGCCTTCCTTTGTCTGCAAGCCTTTTAGTTGCTGCTTCTATTATTCGATTTATCTCAGGGCTTTCCTTAAAATCCTTTTTGCTTGAAACAGCAACATTCAAAAGCACCTGCGGATATGATTGTATTCCTGCTATTAATTCTGAAATGAGCCTGTTCTTCTTCCTCATAAGATACAATACCTGGAGGGCAGTGATAGGGCCATCCCCTGTAGTATTGTAATCAAAAAAAATAATATGTCCAGACTGTTCACCGCCGAGGTTGTATCCGCCTTTTTTCATTTCTTCGACAACATATCTGTCGCCGACACTAGTCCTTACAAGCTTAATTCCCTTATCTTCTAAATACTTCTCAAGTCCAAGATTTGTCATAACCGTAGCTACAATACCATTGCCATTGAGTTTATTTTCATGTTTAAGTTCTGAAGCCCATATCCCTAATATCATATCTCCGTCAACCATATTGCCTTTCTCATCAACAAACAGAGTCCTGTCTGCATCTCCGTCATGTGCTATGCCGATATGAGCATTATGCTTTCTTACCTCATCAGCAAGGCATTGCAAATATAATGAGCCACAGTTGTCGTTTATATTAATGCCGTCGGGTTTGTCATTTATAGATATCACATCTGCTCCAAGCTCCCTCAAAAGCCATGGGGTAACCTTATAAGCAGCTCCATTGGCTGTATCAACAACAATCTTCAGTCCTTCAAGGTCTATTCCTTTAGGCATCGTGGATTTAATATATTCTATGTATCTTCCAGATGCATCATCCAATCTGTATGCCCTGCCTATTTTGCTGTCTGCCGGCTTCTTTGCTGGAAATTTCTCATCATCAGCGAGTCTTTCTATTTGACGCTCAAGTTCATCAGATAGTTTAAAACCTGATGATGAAAATATCTTTATTCCATTGTCACTATAAGGATTGTGAGATGCTGAGATGACTATCCCTGCGTCAAGCCTCAAGGTGCGTGTAAGAAAGGCGATTCCAGGTGTTGGAATCGGTCCGACAAGCGTAACATTCATTCCCATAGAACAGATGCCGGATGTAAGGGCGCTTTCGATCATGTATCCAGAAAGTCTGGTGTCTTTGCCAATTAAGATCATATTTCTGCCATGATCTGTTTTAATGGTTGCAGCAATTGCCATTCCAATCCTTAAAACATTCTCAGGAGTCATGGGAAACCTGTTGACCCTGCCTCTTATACCGTCAGTGCCGAATAATTTCATTTGCCTGCTTTTCTGATTGTGATTTTCACAGTCACTTCTGAAACCTTTGTCCTTATGTTCCTGCCAGTTGTATTAAGCCTCACATTTTGTATTATATCAGAATCAATTCCTGTTATATCTACAGGCTCTGTTCTTAATAAAGCAATCATGGCCACCTCTGTTTTTGCGCCCTCTATTTCGACAGATGAAGGCATAACATCAACAGCTTTTATCCTGTAACCCGTCTCTGGACTGCCTACAATATATGCCTTGACAGAGACAGTCTTTGATATTGATTCATCAAAGGTTATCTTTACGCTCGTAGGTTCCATTCTGACAACCTTTACGATTCTTGGGCTAATAATATTATCCTTATCCAAATAATAAACAGATTCTCCTTTTTTAGCATTCGACAGATCTACAAATGCTCTAATATCTGCAGGTCTCAATGCCTTCAAGAACCTTTCATGTCCGCTTATATTAAGGCTAATCTGTTTGGCAGTCTGCCTCAAAAGTTCGAGGTTTTTCGGGACATTCTTAAATTCAAGCGGGACATCTATGACTATCTCTGACTGTCCCCTGTAAGTGACAAAAATCCATAGGGATATAGCAAGCGCCATTGATAATATCTTAATGCCCATATTGCTGAATATGCCTTTTTTTCTTATCATATATTTTTAAGACCCTTATCTTTTTTAGATTCTGTAAACAGGTTTGTTAACATATCCCTCAATGCTCCCATATCAACAGGAGGTTGGAGTTTTCCATTAATTGCCACAGAGATTGCCCCTGTCTCTTCAGAAACGATAATTGCGACAGCATCTGTCTCTTCTGTGATTCCAATGCCTGCCCTATGCCGCGTTCCAAGCGTCTTACTAATCTCTATGCTGAGCGTTATAGGAAGGAAACATCCAGCAGCCACAACCCTGTTGCCTCTGATTACAACTGCGCCATCATGTATCGGTGAGGTCGGATGGAATATGCTCAAAAGCAGTTCTTTTGAGACCCTTGCGTCAAGGGATGTTCCTATTTCCACATAATCTTTAAGGCTGACATCCCTTTCAATAACAATCAATGCGCCGATTTTTCTGTTGGCCAGAGATGATGCTGTTCTGACTATCTCCTCTAATGACCTGAGCTCTTCAGCAGATGTAAACCCTCTAAGAAATGAGGATTCACCCACCTGTGCAAGCGCTCTTCTTATTTCAGGCTGAAAAATCACTATCATCACAATAACAACCTGCGCCCAGAAACTCTGAATAATCCAGTCTATAGTGTAGAATTGGAAATATCTCGAGAAAAAAGAGGCGATAAGCAGAACTCCAAGACCAGCAAGCATACGAGCTGCTTTTGTGCCTTTGATGATAAGAAGCGCCCTGTAAAAGATTATTGATACTATTGCAATATCAAGCAAATCCTGCCATCTGAATTGTCTAAATAAGTCTAACAAAGGCGCTCCTTGCTTAAACTGAAGTTAATGCAATTAATTATAACACACATGCTTAAAATGAACCTACTCTCAACAAGCTGCGGGGTATCATAAACTGAATGTTTGTCTTGCGGTCATTCCCGCTTGTC
>JBBISP010000003.1:0-80656 GCA_037441185.1 Nitrospirota bacterium
GCCTCTTTTACTTCCCTGTCTATCGGTGTTGTCGCGTTATGGTCAAGATAAATCAGCTCTTTGCTCATAGGTTTTTCGCCCTCCTGTCTCTATCAGAGCGGTCTGGTTCTATGCCGCATGCGCTCAAATTTATTTATTTATTATAAACACTTATTATTATACCAGTGGCACAAAAAATAGTCCTGTCTCTGTTTTCTTTTATTGTAACTTAACTTGTTGGTCCGAACACTGCAAATATGTCATAAGATTATAGTGGCATTTTTTCGGTACTGTGAAGGGGCTAACACCATATATTTTTTCCTTGCTGGCTCTTGACAGGGAATCAAACATATTATTACTTATATTAATAATATGTTAATATTTTAATCTATATCATTAAGGAAAGGGAGAAAATACCAAGTTAGTATATTAGATTTTAGTTGTATATATAGAATAATACAAAATAGAGACATAACATGAAAGTTCCACATCCTATACAATATCAGGGAAGCAAGAGAGTTCTTGCATCAAATATTCTCCAATACTTACCTAACAGATTCCCAAGACTTGTAGAACCGTTTGCTGGAACGGCTGCTATTTCAATAGCCTGTGCCGCAAGAGGCAGAGCAAATTCATATTGTATAAATGATTTAAACAAGCCTCTTGTTGAATTGCTTGGACTCATAATTAATCACCCTACTGGGATAGCTAATTTTTATGAAAAGCTATGGAATCAGCAGCATGATGACCCTATAGAACATTATTACCGGGTTAGAGAAGATTTCAATCGAACAGGCGACCCCAGATTATTTCTTTATTTGCTTGCACGCTGTGTGAAAGGGTCAGTGCGTTACAATGCTGAAGGGCTTTTTAATCAAAGTCCTGACAAGCGACGCCACGGCACAAGACCTGAAACAATGCGAGAAAATATCTTTGGCGTCTCTGCTCTTTTAAAAGGAAAAACAATAATATCATCACTTGATTACAAGGATATTTTATTAAATGTCAACGAGGAAGATGTTGTTTATATGGACCCTCCTTATCAAGGAGTATGCGGTGACAGGGATTCTCGTTATTTTTCCGGCATATTGTATGATGAATTTGTAATGGCATTAGCAGAATTAAATGCCCGCAATATTCGTTATGCTGTTAGTTATGATGGTCGGACAGGCAATAAAACCTTTGGTTATCGTTTACCGGATAGTCTTTCGCTTACTTTAATTGAACTGGAAGCTGGACGCTCATCTCAGGCGACATTACTTAAACGAGATGCTATTACTGTTGAGTCCTTATATTTATCGCCACGATTGGCTGTAGAGGTTGCAGCTTCACCATATTTTCACAGAAGGCATGAGACAGAACAACTTGTTTTGATGGAGGCAAGAAGGCGTTATGCCGCAAAAGTACCCAAAAGAGTTTCTTGAGCTTTGCAAGTCTGTTACTGCAAAACGTCCCAAGACTGTTATTGACCATATTTTAAAGCATGAACATATCACGACAGAAGAATTAAAGGAAAAATACGGATACAATCATCCACCGAGGGCAGTTAGAGATGTGCGAGAGCACGGTATTCCCCTTGAGACTTTTCGGGTAAAAGGTTCAGACGGCAGAAAGATTGCTGCATATCGTTTTGGTGATATAAGCAAAAAGAGATTCAGAAAGCTGTCAGGACGTACAGGTCTTTCTAAGAAGATTAAAGAGTTTCTCATCGAGAAGTATGGCTGCAAATGCTTTATTTATCTTGAAGACATGGATAAAAGCGAGCTTCAGATAGACCATCGCGTTCCTTATGAAGTAGGAGGAGATGGAGAAGGTGTCGAGCTGAACCCAGATGATTTTATGTTATTATCTGGCTCGGCAAATCGGGCAAAATCGTGGTCATGCGAGCATTGTGAAAATTGGCAAACTCTAAAGAAAAAGGAAATTTGCCTTTCTTGTTACTGGGCGTATCCTGAAGATTATTCACATGTTGCTATGAGACAGGTTAGGCGGCTTGATTTGATATGGCAAGGCAAAGAGTTGGAACAATATGAACGACTGAAAAAAGACGCCAAAGAATCAGGACAGACAATCCCAGAGTTTGTAAAACAGATTATTGAGAAGGCAATTAAACGAGGCAATACCCAACAATAAAATCCAGCGGACGGCATAAAACGCCGCCGCTGATTTAGGTCATTGCACATACGAAAGATGAATTGCCTATTGTTACATAAAATGCTTTTTAATTTAGCACAAAACTGAATTTGGAAAACAATAGATACTATGGCATTTCAAGAAGGCAGTGCAGGGAAATCAACACGTCAATTTCCTCAAAAACGTTTCTTCAAGAAAATTGTAGTTCCTGTTGCCTCGCTGTTTTTTTCTTTATTGCTATATTATCTTACTCATAATGGCATCTTTTCCATAGTTGGACTTCTTCTTTTTCTTTATTTGAACAATCGCTTTGGTAAGGAAGTTTGGATATATCGCAAATCCAAACAAAGGACGATTAAAGGTGCTAAGGCAGAAGAAGAGATAGGGCAGATATTAGCCAAACTTCCCAAAGGTTATGCCGTATTCCATGATGTTTTAAGCAATCTCGGCAATATTGACCATATTATTTTAAGCAGAAAGCAAGGCATTTTCCTACTTGAAACAAAATCCCATAATGGCACTGTTACAACTGACGGGAAATACTTGTATATAAACGGTCATTTACCAGAGAAGAATTTTATAGAACAAATAAATAATAACGTTATGTGGCTAAAAGAAACGCTAAAATACCTAGCAAATTCAGACATTAAAATTACACCTATTATTGTCTTTACAAATGCCTTCGTTGATATAAGTGTTTATAAGCCTGTTATGGGCATTACTGTCTTAAACAAGAAAATATTGCTTAAAATCATAGCAAGTCAGCCGGAGAATAATGCCGAAACAATTAAAATATATGCCATACTGAAACAACGATTGCAACATATTGAAGAAACAGTAGTAACCCATGCGGGATCAGACAGTATCAGAAGCAAATAGTAATACAGCCCGAATGTCTTCTTCGGTTATAGCAGGATAGAATTTGATTATCTTTTTAACGGGTATGCCTTCCACAAGTAAATCAAGAACAACATAGAGCAGTATTCGAGTGCCTTTAAATACAGGCTTCTCAAGCAGAATTCTGGGGTTTATTTTTATCTTCTCGCTATAATGTCTCATTTAGAACCTCCATATCTTTAAAATATATCATGCCTAAAATCCTCATTTCGCATACATCTCAAGACGATAAAGAATGCCAGTTCCTCACTCCATATCCCTGTGTATTACATTCGGTTTTATGTTGTGCATTTCTTTTATATATTTCGAAATCTCCTCTACTATTGCAGGAGACCTGTGTATCCCTCCTGTGCATCCTATTCCTACTATAAGATATGCTCTTCCCTCTTTAATGTAATGCAGAAGCAAAAAATCCATGAGACGTGTTATATGTCCTAAGAATTCCTTTGTCTCATTGTTCTTCGTGACAAAGTCGTAAACAACAGGGTCTGTGCCTTTCAAATGCTTGAGTTCTGGAATAAAATACGGATTGGGCAGAAAACGAACATCAAACAGCAGATCAACATTTTGAGGCACGCCGAACTTATATCCAAAAGATATTATCGAAACATTAATGCCGTGACCCTCTTCAACATCGCCGTAAGTGGATGATATATTATATCTCAACTGGTGGGGGGTATAGTTTGAAGTGTCTATTATCTTATCAGCAGATTCCCGCATAACAGAGAGCAGCTTCCGCTCTTCTTCTATGGCATCATCTAAACTCATTTCACCACGTATAGATAACATTGGATGAGGACGCCTTGTCTCTTTATATCTCCTCAGCATGACATCCTTTTCAGCTTCGAGAAACAATATTTCGATCTTGTATCGGCTTTTGAGCGACGATAAAATCTTATAAGCATCAACGAGAAATCCCTTTTCTCTTATGTCAACACCTATCCCTATTGATTTAATATTCTGCCCTGTTTTAATTGCTGACAGAAATGCCTCTATGAGGGTAACCGGTAGATTATCTATGCAGAAATAACCGATGTCTTCGAGGGCCCTCAGGGCAACTGTTTTTCCAGCGCCTGAAAGCCCGCTGACTATTACCACATGGAGTGTTGAAGCATTGGAGTGTTGCTGCAACCAGCTTTCTGTATCTTTTAAATCCATTACTCCATCACCCCATTACTCCAATGTTATCTCGTCGGTTCAATTAATCCGTAATTGCCATCCTTTCTTCTATAAATGACATTTATATCTCCGCTCGTCAGGTTTGCAAATATGAAGAAGTCCTTATCGAGTAATTCCATATTGTTAACAGCATCTTCCGGATCCATAGGCTTCATTTCAAATTTCTTATGTTTTATTATTCTTCCCTTTTCAGTGGGCGGTGTTGCAACCGCCTCTAAAACCCTCTTTTCTCCCTTCCTGTAAGAATGGAGCTTTTCCTTATGTTTTACAATCTGCTTTTCGAGCTTTTCCACAACCTCATCAATAGCAGAATAAACCTCACCTGTCACGCTCTCTGCCTGAATCATAACTCCGTTTATCTTTAAAAGCACTTCGGCCTTATGCCTGTATTTTTCGACACCGAGGGTTACAACAGCTTCTGAAATATTCGATATGTACTTATCAAACTTTCCTATCTTTTCTTCAGCATAATTCCTTAATGCAGGCGTGATCTCAAGATGACGTCCATTAATTATAATATTCATAGGTCTCCTCCTTACTAATAATATTTTTTTCTTTGGTTTTGAGTTAGGATCTTCAATTCCTCCCTATATTTTGCTGCTGTTCTTCTTGCAATAGTAATGTTGTATTTCTTTAACTCATCGCATAACTTTTGATCGCTCATAGGCTTCTGACAATTCTCCTCTGCAATTATCTTCTTAATCAAATCTTTTACTGATGTGGACGATACTTCGCCTCTATCGGTCTGAAGAGCGCTACTAAAAAAGAACCTGAAGTTAAAGACGCCATGGCTGCATGCAAGGAATTTACTCGCTGTTACCCTGCTTATTGTGCTTTCATGCATATTTATATCGGATGCTATGCTTCTTAGATTCAGAGGCTTGAGACATTGCACTCCTTTATCAAAAAACTCCCTCTGAAATTTGAGGATGCTTTCAGACACTTTATATATCGTCCTGTTTCTCTGATCAAGATTTTTTATTAATTCTGTCGCAAGCTTTAATTTGTCTTTTAAAAATTCCCTTTCTTCTTTTGTCAGCATGTCCTGCCTTAAAAGCAGCTTTTTGTAACTGTTGTTCAGCCTGAGTTTCGGCATTCCTTCCTCATTCAGTATTATCTGGTATCCTTCATCGGTCTTATTTATAAAAACATCAGGCACAACATAATTAGCCTGGACATTCGAAAAGCTTATGGCAGGCCTCGGTTCAAACCCTTCTATTATCTGCACTGCTGTTATTATATCATCCATTGGGGAGTTGTACTGTTTTGCTATATTAGCGTATTTCTTTTTCTGGAGATCTTCCATGTTATTGCTGACTATTTTTTCAACGAGGGTTCCACTCAAATTCCATGACTTAATCTGCAAAAGCAGACATTCCTTCAAATCTCTCGCTCCTATCCCAGTAGGATCAAAAGACTGAACAAGCGATATGGCAGATCTTACTGTATCAATGCTAACGTCCAATGTTGAACACAATTCTTCCTCTGTAGCTCTTAAATAGCCGTCCTCATCTATGTTTCCGATTACAGTCTCTGCTGCAACGCGCACTTCATTTTCAGCGCTGCTTAATCTTAACTGCCATAACAAATGATCATACAGGTCAGGCTTCTTTGAACAAAAGAGTTCATATGACGGCTGCTCTTCTGTTCCCTGAGAGAAATATCCGAGATCTCTTCCATCACTGCTTCTTTCATCAAAGTATTCATCAGGGCCAAAACTTATAAGTCTGTCAAAGGGAAGTTCAGAATCATCTGCTGCATATAATTCTTCATCTTCTACACGGGGTTCTTCTATTTCTATCTCATCAACAGTCTCTTCAAGAAAAGGATTCTCTATAAGTTCCTGATTTAGTGTCTGGGCAAGCTCAAGCTGCGGCATCTGCAAAAGCTTTATTGCCTGTTGTAGCTGCGGCGTAAGAACAAGCTTTTGTGAAAGTTTTAAATCTAATCTGCTCTCCAGAGCCATTAAAGTCTAAACTCCTCGCCAAGATAAGCCTCTTTAACAGAGGGATTTTTTATCAGATCATTGGGGCTTCCAGCAGCCAAAACCGAGCCATTGCTTATTATATAAGCCCTATCCGTAATAGAAAGAGTTTCTCTAACATTGTGGTCGGTTATCAGAATACCGAGGCCTTTTGATTTCAGGTAGGTTAGCATTTTTTTCAGTTCTATTATCGCAATAGGGTCTATTCCAGCAAAAGGCTCATCAAAAAGTATAAATAGTGGATCCAGAGCAATAGCCCTCGCAATTTCAGCGCGCCTTCTCTCCCCGCCTGAAAGCCTGTAGCCGTCCCTGTCTGCAAAGTTAGTTAGATTAAATTCCTCAATGAGTCTGTCCACTACATCTTCCATCTCTGCCTTGCCATTGTCTTTTGATCCATGAGTTTTTTGTTTGATTTCAAGAACTGCCTTTAAATTTTCTCGCACAGTCAATTTCCTGAATATGGATGGTTCCTGAGGCAGATAACCTATCCCCATTTTCGCCCTTTGATACATTGGAAGCCTTCTTATGTCCTCGCCATCAAGCATAATATCACCATGTTCAGGCCTTATCATACCGACGATCATATAGAATGTTGTGGTTTTGCCAGCGCCATTTGGGCCAAGGAGTCCTACAATTTCGCCTGTCCTTATAGAGATATCTATATCCTTAACCACATATCTCTTGCTATATGCTTTGGATAAATTTTTTATTTCAAGGGTATGGTTCACAATTTGCATTCGTTAAGAAGCTCGAAAGCTCGGAAGTTAAATTAAGGAAGCTTCTACTTTCGCGCTTCAGCACTTCCGCCCTTCTTTTCTATTAAAAAAACCTTGCTGTTTTCCACCACCGAACGGTCATCCTTTATAAAATATATTATTTTAGTTCCTGTTACTACATTTTCGCCTTCTGTTGCCCTCGGCTCTCCTGTAAATATGACCTTTTCATCAGGCACGGCAAAATATGTGGCATTTTTAGAAGTTACAACACGCTCGCCTTTGATAAGTTTAACATTTCCTTCTGCATCTATTTTTTTTATGTTACTATCTCCTTTTTCTTCAGAATAATAGACCATCATTTTGTCAGCAAACAGCGTCATATCTCCTTTTCTTGCAATAACAGACCTTTCAAAAAGTGCAGTCTTTGCTTTATTGTCAGCAGTAAGAATCTCAGAAGTGATTATAGTTGGCTCTCTTTCATCTTTCTTCTCCTGAGCAAACACATCATTAAGCAGTAAGCAGTAAACAGTAAACAATAAATAAGCAACGAGTAATAAGTAACGAGTAACGAGTTTAGAAGCTTTATTTCCCATAAAATACCGCCTTCACATTTTTATTTAATATTGCTTTATCGCTTGTTGCTGTCAGATTATCACCCTCAGCAAAAAATTTTTTTCCGATAATCCGCACCTTCTTATCAGAAAATATCTCATTTCTTGATGAGTCCCAGATTATCGCATCTGCAACAATGTCATAATCCTTTGTAGATGCATTAATATTGCCATCCATCTTCAAATTCCTGCTTTCAATATCATACATGCCTTCTTTGGAGGTCAACGTGAGAGATTTCTCTGGTAATACTATTTTAACATCAGCAAGCATTACATCATTATTCGTAATAAAAACAGCCTTTTTAGCATTTAGCGCTAACTTGACTTTGCCATCTTTTTTCTGGGTAATGCTTACATCATCCATATAAGAATTGTCACTTACACTTAATTTAAATCTTGCCTCCTTTTCTTGATTTAAATAAACTATCAATGTGATCATTAAGAACAAGGAGGATACTGTAAACGTCAATTTCTTCATATAAGAAATTTTACCATATCGGAAGGATCATGTAAAGGCAACCGCAAGCAAATTATATGCCAAACTTAATCAGTCTACCGACTGCCGACCTTTTAGCAGAACACTTTTCATTACATCTGCCGGTGGCATTATGCCTGTCCATATCTCAAATGCAAAAACACCCTGCCATAAAAGCATTCCAAGTCCGTCAACAGTTTTACATCCTATCAGGGCTGCTTCCCTTAATAACTGGGTTTCTTTATATATTAGATCGCACACTATATGATTTTTATCAATTAAAGATCTGTCAATAGGCATTGGGTCATCTGCTCTTAGACCGAGCGGCGTTGCATTAATAATAATATCTACCCCTGAGAAAAAATCTTTATTTTTGATCGATTTTATATCTGCCAGAGAAACATTACCCTTCAATTCATTCAAATGCTGTTTCAACAAGTCAGCCTTTTTGTCATCAATATCATAAAGATGCACAATCGATGCCTCTTTACATAAATAATAGCCTATGGCACGCGATGCTCCTCCTGCGCCAATTATAAGAATTCTTTTATCTTTTATATCAGTGCCGGCCTCTGACAATGACTTAATAAAACCCCTTCCGTCTGTATTATAGCCAGTTAACTTGCCTTCATCATTTCTGATCGTATTTACAGCGCCAATAAATGATGCCTCTTCGCTCACTTCATCAAGAAATTGGATTGCATTCTCTTTATGAGGAACAGTTACATTCACTCCCCTCAAATTCAGCGCCTTTATGGCTGCAATTGCATTCTTCAGCATGTCAGGATGAACGAGAAATGTAACATAGCAATAATCCAGATTCAGATATTCAAAAGCGGCATTATGCATTGTCGGAGACAGACTGTGCTCAACAGGATAGCCAAAAAGCCCTGTTATCTTTGTCTTTCCGCTTATATTCATAACGTCCTCCAATATTTGCTTTATTCTGAAAATTGCGAAATTGCATCCACAATCCCTTTTGGCGTGGACTCTACAATCACCGCCTTTATTCCAAGAACATCTTCAACATCCTTTCTTGATACATCATCTAAAAAAACCTCATCTGCCTCTCTCATAACAACATCCGGAATAATCAGAATATCGCCTTTTATTATGACTTCAGAGAGGGATCTCATAACATCCCTGCCAATAAGAAGCCCTGCCACTGTAACGCTCCTGCCAAAAAATGTATTTTCCACAGGTATCGCATTAATCTCGATGCCGCCTTTCCGCAGCCTGTCAATAAATTTCGATAGATATGGATAAAATGAAGCGCCCGTGAATGTAATAAATCTCTTTTTCCCTGATAATTGAGGAACTTTTATTCTCCTTGCCTGATGGATAAATAAAGGCACCATGCCAACTCCGTTTTCTATCTGCGGGAGTTCTCCGTAAGTGTCAAGAGGAGGAAACTGCATTTGTGCTTTTATATATAACTCATCTGATGCATAAACCAAATATTCACCGTATTTTCTTTTAAATCTTGACTGAAATTTATGAATTATTTCAATGGCATTGATCGCATCCTCTTTGTCTGCAGGCTTCATTGCCTTTTTTCTGTGTGCTGTGATTCCTACTGGAACAACTGCTATAGAACTTATATAAGGATAAAACTTGTAAAGATCAGCAATTGTCTTTTTTAGATTTTTACCGTCATTATATCCAGGGCAAAGAACTATCTGTACATGCATTTTTATTTTATTTGAAGCAAGAAATTTTATTTCTTTTAAAATATCTGTTGCATTTGAATTGCCTATAAGTTTGTTCCTGATTTCTAAATCAGTGCAATGTACTGATATATACAACGGGCTTAGCCTCTGCTGCACTATCCGATTTTTATCAGCATCTGAAAGGTTTGTCATCGTGATATAGTTGCCGTAAAGAAATGACATCCTGTAGTCCTCATCCTTCACATAAAGGGTTTTTCTAAGCCCCCTTGGAAGCTGCGCTACAAAGCAGAATGCGCAGTTGTTTTTGCATGTCTTTATCTTAAAAGGCTTCAAAACAATCCCAAGATTATAGTCAGCAGTTGGGACATCCTCATCAATAAGCAGCGTCCTGCTGCCTCTTTTAATAAAAAATCTTAATTCAGGCTCATTGCTGTAATACATAAGGTCTATTGAATCTCTTACTTCATAACCATTTATTGAGACGAGGAGGTCTCCAGGCTGCAGTCCTGTCCTTTCTGCAATACTTCCCTTTTGTATTTCTTCTATTTCAACGCCGCAGTTGTTTTTCATTTAAATGCTCAAATCCCCTATAAATATATTGAACTCCAGAAGTGATGGTTAACGCAGCTACAGCATAAAACATCAATCTATCTGGCTGAGGAATGCTAATAAAATTAATCGACAAAAGTATATACACAATAAGAATCAACTGAGATGCAATTGCCGCCTTGCCGATTATGGAAGGCGCTACATTTGCTTCATTGTAAAGAAAATACAACAAAAACCACCCCAGCATCACTATCAGATCACGACTTATAACAGTTATGGTTAACCACAATGGTATTAAGTTATATACAGAAAAAAGTATAAAAGCAGCAGCCAATAAAAACTTGTCTGCAAAAGCATCAAGAAATGCGCCAAGTTTGGTCTTTTGTTTTGTAGCCCTTGCCAATAATCCGTCAAGCGCGTCTGAAACCGCTGCAACCACAAAAAGCAATAAGGCATAACTATAGTTTTTATAAATTATCGAAATCACAAAAAGCGGGATTATAACTATCCTGATAGAAGTAATAATATTCGGTATGCTTAAAGCCTTCATGGCATATTAAATGGGATGCCTGTAAAATTGAGATGTACACCCAATTTTTTATAACAATTCTCCGCCTTTGCAGATTTTATACCGCCTTTCTGACCCTTGACTTCCATTAAAAGCATCTGGGAATGACATTTTTCGAGCTTAAAATCATGACTTTCAGCCATGCTTAAAGCAGAGATAAATCTCTTTTCAGAATAGCGCTTCCTGCCTCCCATAAAATCGATCTCTCCGAGGGTCAGATCACAATATATAATTCCCCTTGGATCCTTTGTCTTCTTAAAATTATTTGACGCCTTTTTTATATAAAGCCTTGCATTAACGAAATCGTTTTTCATCTTATACACATTTGCAAGGCTCCAAATAGTGTAAGAATAGCTGACTATGTCTCCTATTTTCTCATAGAGGTTTGAAGCTTTTTTGAAATGCTTTAGCGCATCCTGCAGATTGCCATTCATTCTATAAGCATTGCCAATTCCGCAGTGGGAATATGCAGCGCCGAATTTATCCCTTAACCCATGAAACATTTCATTTGCTTGCTTATAATAATCCATGGACTCCTTAAATTTACCAGCAATCCTATGAGCGCCTCCAAGAGCGCACACTGCATATGCTATTCCTGATTTGAAATTTAAAGAAGAAAAAAGCTCCTTTGAGCCGTGAGCTTTTTGTATTGCCTTTTTAATATCTCCAGCAACCCTCCATATGCCTGCTTCAGCCCATAGGGAAAAGGCAGCGCCCTTTTTGTCCTTTTTTGCATCATAAACCTTTTTAGCGCTATTTATGAATTTTATTGCCTCCCTCCACATTCCCATGCCTTTAAGTGATAATCCAATTCCTGTCATAGAATCTGCAGCCGTCAATTCATCTCCAAGCGCTTCGCATATCTCAAGAGCATCTTCATAGTTTTTTACTGCCCTGTCGAAATCCCCGAGCATTCTGTAAATATCAGCCATGGCTATTGTTGAATCGAGCATACCATTAAGGTCGCCATATTTTTTACTCAATGAGAGGGATTTTTTTAAAAGCATCAAAGAATCTTTATACCTTGCCCTCTGCCTTAATTTATCAGCAGTATTGATAATTTTAAATATCCTGTCTTCCATCAGCTTTACCTCTTTACCTCTTTTAATATCTCTCTTAGCTCTTTCATTAATCCGCTGTAATCCCTTGAATTAAAAAATGCAGAGCCCATAACAAGTATATCAGCTCCAGCCTCTGCTATCTCTTTTGCATTGCTATGCTTTACTCCACCGTCAACTTCTATAAGAATATTCAGTCTTCTTTCATTAATTATGTTTTTCAATATCTTTATTTTATCTAACACAAAAGGGATAAAGTCTTGTCCGCCAAATCCCGGATTAACCGACATCAAAAGCACCATGTCGAGATCTGACAATATGCAGTCAAGACTTGACAAAGGAGTTGCTGGATTAAGAGAAACACCTGCCTTAACTTCATTTTCCTTTATCCGCTGAACTGTCCTGTGAAGATGTACAGATGCCTCCGCATGCACAGTAATATAATCAGCGCCTGCTGACATAAATTCTTCCAGAAATTTATCAGGCTTCTCTATCATAAGATGGACATCAAGAGGAATATTTGTGGTCTTCTTTATAGCCTCTACAATTGCAGGGCCGATGGTAATATTCGGAACAAAATGTCCGTCCATTATATCAAGATGAAGAATATCTGCGCCTGCAGCCTCTGCTGCCTTTATTTCTTCGCCAAGCCTCATAAAATCAGCCGACAATATAGATGGAGCAATCCTTATCATCTGTCCTCCTCTAATTTTTCATATTCTCCAAGACTCACAATCACACTAAAATTATCTGCGCCTATTTCAGTTGTCTCAGGCCTCTGAGCAATAATTATATTCCTCTCTATACGGTTTGAATGAACATATATGACTTTATCTATTTTTATTCCCTTCTCTTGCAGGATAGACTCTGCTGTATCGAGGGGCTGTCCTACTATATCAGGGATATATCTCATACGATGTCCTTTGCTTAAAACAACCCTTATTACCCTTCCCTCTTTAACACTAGCGCCAGCAGGGATGTCCTGACGCATTACATACCCTTGCGGAATATACGAATCGTAATCCTCGCCTTCAAGTCTTATATATAAGCCTTTACTTCTAAGCAATTTGTCAGCATCAACCATGCCCTTGCCTATAAGGTCAGGCACATTAACAGTTCTGCTAAAACTCATGAGATTAAAAGTAATATATCCAGAAAGTATGCCTATTAAAAATATTGCAGCTATATAAATAGATATTTTTGCCAACTTTCTCATTTAATTCTTTTTTAGTCTTACAGCAAAAAAACCATCCATCCCATGATGATGAGGGAATGTTCTGTAAAACAAGCGCCCATCTTTATCGAAAGACTCAAAATGGCTTAGAAAATCATAATCTCCCTTTATAATACTAAAATTAGAATTTTTGTGTAAAAACTCATTAACAACTTCCTCCCCTTCTTCCGTCTCTGTAGAGCAGACAGAATATACCATAATACCATCTGTCTTAAGAAACCTCGACACAGCATTAAGAATATCTATCTGATTTTCTTTAAATCTGCAAAGAGCCTTTTCAGAGTGTCTGTATTTTATATCAAGATTCCTTCTTATAACACCAGTAGAAGAACACGGCGCATCGAGGAGTATTTTATCAAAATGGCCAATATTATCTAAGCATCTCGCATCGCCATGAATAATTTTGATTGATTTAATTCCAAGCCTTAACACATTGTCTTGCAACTGTTTTATCCGTTTTTCTTCTGATTCTACCGCTATTGTCTCTCCACTATCTTTCATAAGTTGCGCTATATGTGTGGTCTTCCCTCCTGGCGCAGCGCAGGCATCGAGTATTCTTTCATTAGGCCATGGATTTAAAAGATATGTTATAAGCTGTGCAGCCTCATCCTGAACAAATAAATTATAAGTTAAGAGTTCTGAGCTTATAGTCAAAGGAAATTCTTTCAAAACAATCCCAACAGGTGAGAATCTCGTTGGATGCGCCTCTACTTTTTTCCCAGCAAATATTTGTAGCATCCTGTCTCTATCATCCTCATCCTTTGCCCTTACGATGAGCGGCGGCATTTTATTGTTTGCCTCTGCAAGTTCTAATGCCTCTTTATATCCAAATCTCTTAATCCATCGCTTTACAAGCCATCTGGGATGCGATGTTGTAATAGATATGTATTCAAGAGGGTCATCTTCAGGAGGATTTTTTATCTCGTCTTTATGTCTCAGAAAATTTCTTAATACAGCATTCACCAATGCCCTTTTCCCTTTACTGAACCTTTCGATATTTACTGCCTCGTCCACAACAGCCCATTCAGGAACACGCATATACTCTATCTGATAAACAGCGCTCCTCAGATTATTAATCGTATAATAAGAAAGTCCTGATGGTTTTTTAAAAAAATCCTTGAGCATCCAGTCAAGATAATCCCTGTATCTTAAGACACCATAAACAATCTCCATCAGAAATGCCCTGTCGCGTTTATCGAGGTCAACAGACAACTCATTAAGGGCTTCTTTAGGCTTTATCCCTTTATTGAAGATCTTATTAAGAGCTGCAACTGCGATCTGGCGAGTAGATGGCATCTGTTATCCCTTCCCGAAAAATTCTATAGCCTCTTTGACATTTTCAATATCAACCTTTGTGTTAAAACACGGGCCATATGGTCTCTCGTTTGGGATGCCCAGAACAGGCAAGGGATAGGAATCTGCTATGCCGCTGCTTAAATCCCTTTCACACGCAACAGCAACCACCGCTTCAGGCTTTACATCCTTTACTATACGCCTTGCAAGATTACCTCCAGTGGCTACAAATAATTTTAAATTATTTTCATCTGCGACACTTATCAAATCCTTTATATTGCACCTGCCGCATCTCTTGCAATTATAAATGTCATTTGTTATTCTAACATCACATTCATTGATCTGAAGACAGTGAGGCAGAAGCAGCAGTATCCTCTTTGTCTTAATGCCTTCAGCCCTCACAAGCTTGTTATTAAGCTCGATAACTAATAATTGCAGTCTTTCCTTTTTGTCCTTTAAAAAGGCGCCCGCGAGCATAAGCATGGGATAAAGAACCTTTAAAACCATCGCTCTAAGAAAACTTTTCATAACCTTCTTTTAACTTTCTGCCTGCTAAAAATGCCTTTGCAGACATAACTTTTTTCCCTTCAGGTTGAAGATCCTCTATCACTAAAAACCCCTTTCCTGTTTCAACAATCAACTCTCCATCAGATGCTTTTACAATCCTTCCCGGAACTGCTTCTTTCTGTCCTCTGTCCTCTGTCTTCTGGCTTCTGGCTTTTATAATCTTTATCCTTTCATTGTTTAAATAACAAAAGGCCGCTGGCCAATGATGCATGCCTCTCACAAAATTAAACAGTTCCTCTGCAGATTTATTCCAGTTTATTCTTCCGTCTTCTTTTTTTAGTGACGGCGCATAAGTAGCATTCCCTGTCTGCGGAATTGGTTTTATTTTTCCTTCTCTCATACCGTTTATGGTTTCGATTAGGGTCTTTGCGCCAAGCGAAGAAAGACTATTAAAAAGAGTTGCAGCATTGTCCTCTTCATGGATTTCCAATTCAGCCTTTAACAGTATATCTCCTGTATCAAGCCCTTTATCCATAAGCATTGTTGTTATGCCTGTTATCTTTTCACCATTAATCAACGCCCATTGTATTGGCGCTGCGCCACGATATTTAGGCAAAAGAGATGCATGCACATTTATGCAGCCGTATCTTGGTAAATTAAGTATTTCCTCTGGGAGAATCTTCCCATAGGCAACCACTACTATAAACTCAGGATTAATGCCGTTGAGTTCCTTATAAAAATCTTTATCTCTTATTTTTATTGGTTGAATAACCTTTAAATCATGTGCCAGCGCCAGCTCTTTCACAGGCGGCGCAGAAAGAATATGCCCTCTTCCCTTTACCTTGTCGGGCTGTGTAATAACGAGAGGAATCTCCTCTTTTTCGTCAATAAGGGCTTTTAACGATGGAACAGCAAATTGTGGTGTGCCGAAAAAGATTAAAGCCATAAAAACCTCATAATGCGTAATGCGTTATGGGCAAAAAATTTTCTTTTACTCATCACTCATCACTCATTACGCATTACGCATTACGCATTACGGCTTTAATGTATCTCTTCTTAAAAAACTCTCTTTTTATCGAACTCATTCTATCAACAAACAAAATGCCATCAAGGTGATCTATTTCGTGCTGCAGAGCCCTTGCGAGCAGACCATTGCCTTCTATCTGAACAGGTCTGCCGTTTCTGTCAAGACCTTTCACAATGATCCTTCCTGCCCTTTTTATAGTCGAAGTATAGCATGGTATGCTCAGACATCCCTCTTCAGAATCGATAAGGCTATCAGCTTCTATTGTCTCCGGATTAATCAACACAATAAGAGGATGTTTTTCCTCCCTTGTGCTTACATCAATAACTATCAGCCGTTTTAAAACCCCGATCTGAGTCGCAGCAAGACCTATGCCTGGAGCAGCATACATAGTCTCTATCATGTTATCGATAAGACGCTGTAATTCCTTATCAATATTGTCTACAGGCAGCGCTCTTTTTTTGAGAACTTCTTCAGGATATTTCTTAATCTCTAAAACAGCCATAGAAAATTATAACACTAACAAATAGGATATTTCCCTTCACTCAGTTCCACGCAGAACTTGTTTATCCTTGAAAACTCTTCCTCAAATATCTCCTCTGCCATTCTTGAGATTTCATTAATCTTCATTCCCCTTTCCAGCAGCACCTGAGCAGTGGCCATCTGTGGCTTGTCAATAGGAGTCCCTATCATGCTTAAAAGCAGAACATATACTTCTTTTATCCCTTCAATTTTCTCATAGATTTCCTTTGCAATCTTATGTGCAAAAACATTGTAAATCTTACCAACATGGCTTACAGGATTCTTGCCTGCTGCCGCCTCTGTTCCCAACGGCCTGTTCACAGAGATTAATCCATTAACTCTGTTTCCCCTGCCAACCTGTCCTGAATCAGCATCTTCGGCTGATGTTCCAAGAAGGCTCAAATAAGTTCCTCCAAGCCCCCTGCCTTTTTCATCAAGTGTGTTGAAATGAACATCTATTTTTCTGAAAGTCTCAAATCTTTCAAGAAATTTCATCATCTCTTGATGGAGAATATCCTTTTTTTCAAAGTATTCATTTTCAGATTTAATGTGCTGGGCAATAAAAGGCATTGCAACTGTCAAATCCAGCATATCACCCCTTCTTAATCCCATGACTTTTATATCTTCTCCTGTATAAGGATATCTGTTTTTAAACTTTCTTGAATTAAGGTATCTCTCAAGGTCTAAAACAACATGCTCAGTTGGGCTCAATGGATAATATCCAACAGCAGCAGATGTGTCATTGGCAGACCTGACATGACCTGGTCTTAAAAAAATGTCGGTCAGCTCTGCTGAGCCTGGGGCAAGCACAATACGATACTTCAAATGTTTTTCAGGGTCGACAAGCCTTAAGTTATTTTTAATCCATTTTTTTGCAGCATCAATTGCAATCTCTGAAACAGGGATTTCTTTATTGGCAGCCCTAAATGTTGCTCTATCTCCAATTGTTAATTCCATTGGCTTTAAAACCTTGCCGCCGCCGAATTTCTTATCAACCTTTCCTGCAGCAAGCAAGCCTTTATCTATATTGTGATGAAGGATTGTGCCGAATTCCCTTACATACTCTTTTGACAATGCAACTGAAATAGCATCCATTATGGAGTCGCACATATAATCAGGATGTCCTATTCCTTTTCTTTCGACAATCTCTACGCGGTGTTCTGTAATTGATTTGCCTTTAAATGTCTCTATGATTATCATAAAATCCCTTAAGAACAAAAATGGAGCGGGCGACGGGATTCGAACCCGCAACTTTCAGCTTGGGAAGCTGACATTCTACCATTGAATTACACCCGCAAAACATTGACGGGTAACAAATTAAAGAATAAAAACTCTGAACTCTATTTTTCTCTAAACTTTTCTTCTTCTTCCTGCTCAGTTTTGCAATCAATGCACATAGTCGTTACAAGCCTTGCTTGAAGTCTCTCTATGCTTATCTCCTCTCCGCATGTCTCGCAGATTCCATATGTGCCATTTTCTATTTTTTCGAGGACCTCATCAATTTTTTTGAGCAGTTGCCTTTCTCTTCCCTTCAGGCGCAGCATAAAATTTCTATCAATCTCTGCTGATGCCTGATCTCCCATTTCAGGGAAAATGGACTCCTCAGGCAAAGTATTTAGCACAACTCCAGCCTCAGACAACAGAGATTCCTTTTGCTGAATCAGCTTCTTTTTAATTTCCTGAATTTTTTCTTCTCTCGGTGAAAGTTTCTTATTTGCTTTTGTTTTAGTTTTCATATTTTTCCCCAACGCCTCTTAATACATAATGTTAACGGCTAACTCGTGATACGATAACAAAAAGCGTAAATCATAGTCAAACAATAAAAAAATAATTGGATTGGTGAAATATAATGACATAAGTTAAACTATAGCTGTATTATGGATACTATCGAAAAACTAAAAATACTTTCAAACGACTCTCAATATGACCTTGCATGTGCATGCGGCACTAACAAGGATGACCGCAGGAGAAGAGGGCTTGAAGGGAAATGGCTCTATCCTGTTACCCTTCCAAACGGCGGATATTCAATACTTCTAAAAACACTTCTCTCCAATGCGTGCTCAAATGACTGCAAATACTGCCCCCTGCGTTCAGAGACAGATGTGCAGCGATGCACTCTTAAACCTGAAGAAGTGGCAAATATCTTTATGGAATATGTAAAGAGGAAAAAAGTTTTTGGCCTGTTTTTGAGTTCAGGCGTTATTGGCAATCCTGATTACACAATGGACAGGATTAATGCCGTTGCCCGCATCCTTAGATACAAACACAACTACAAAGGCTATATTCACTTGAAAGTAATTCCCGGTGCCTCTGACTCAGCCATAGAAGATTCCATTTCGCTGGCAAGTGCTGTTTCCCTCAATATCGAGACCCCTGGCAAGAAACGCTTCGATGTCCTCTCCACTAAAAAGGATTATATGAACGACATCATCCGGCCTCTTAAACTGATGTCAAAACTTACAGGTCAGGGCATGAGGCATTCGAGGGTCAAATGCACCACGCAGTTCATTGTCGGAGCTTCTGATGAGACTGATTCGGAAATAATGCAATATATGTTCAATTTGTATAATCGTTTAAAATTCCAACGTGTCTATTTCTCTGCATATCAGAAAGGACTCGGGCATCCTGACATTCCTGGAGAAATGAGAGCACTGTCCAGTCCAGATAGTATGTTCATTAGAGAGCATCGTTTGTATCAGGTAGATTTTCTTGTCAGGAGATATGGCTTTTCGCAGAATGATATTCCTATAGACTCATCCGGCAACCTGCGGCTCGATAAAGATCCGAAAGAGATATGGGCAGAAAGCCATCCGGAATTTTATCCTGTCAGGGTAAATACATCTGACAGAGAGGCTTTGCTAAGGGTGCCGGGAATCGGGCCGAAAACTATTGGGATGATCCTGAAAATGAGGCGTGAAAGAAAACTCAGCAGTCTTGAAAGCTTAGGAATAAAAGGCAAGAGGCTTGAAAAGATAAGGCAGTATGTGATCTTTGAATGAGTTAAAACAATCCTGCCTGCTGCCTCTTTTTGCTTTTCCCGGCTTACTCAACCTCCTTTATCTCAAGTATCCGCTCTATATGGAAAACCCTTTCATCCTTCCTCGATGTGCAGTATGCCCTGACCCCAGTGAATTTTCTTTCATTGTATTCAATCTCTCCGACGAATGATGGCAGAATTGTTCTTCTCGACTTTTCGTCTTTTGTCTTAAGGTAAACAATTTCGAGCGGCCTTTTATCCTTTATAGCCATTTCTATTATTGAAAGTTTTTCATCAACAGGCAGGCTCTTTTGAGCCTGTTTATACTGATATTTCGTGACAAAATCCACTACTCGCCAGTCCATAAAGATATGTTTCTTTGCAATGTTTTTTTTGAGCACTATACCCTCAAGGCTTGTGCATCTTGAAAGCGCCACATACAACTGCCCGTGAGAAAATGTGCCCTTGCCGATGTCTATAATTACCCTGTCAAAGGTCATGCCCTGGCTTTTATGGATTGTAACCGCCCATGCGAGTTTAAGAGGATACTGTGTGAATGTGCCGACAACATCGGATATAACAATGCCTGATTTCTTATCATAATGAAACTCATACATTTCCCATCTGTATGGCATAACATCAACTGTTTCACCATCAGGAAGCTCTACCCAGACAATATCAGGCTCCCCTTCCCTATTTTTTTCAATATCTGCAACCCTGCCTATGCTTCCGTTTATCCAGCGCCCCATAGAGTCGTTGTTCAAAAGCATAACCTGCGCCCCTGTCTTTAAGCTAATTTCTATGCCGGTTGGAAGAGATTTTATGTCAAAGTCTCCCTTAAGAGCGCCGCAATAAGTATATTCTTTTCCTTTTATCATAGAAAGCCTTTCTTTATTAATGGCAGAAGCAAGTTCATTGGTTGTGGTTAAGGATATAAAAAAATCATCAGCGGTCTCTTTAAAATCAGGAAAGTGCCTGCTGTTTATATCTGATAGGTCAGCATACGAGGCAGTGTTGTTTCTGATCGCATTAAGAAGGCGCAAAAATCCTTCATCTTTCTGGCGATAGACCTTTTCAAGCTCTACAAACTCCATCTCAAGGCCTGTTTCCATAACCATTGCATCAAAGAAATACGGACTCCTGTAATGCCCCATAAAAAGATGCCTCTCCCGCGAAGTCACGACCGGAGGCAATTGATAAAGGTCGCCTATAAATATCATCTGAATGCCTCCGAAAGGCATGGATCTCTTTTTTCCGTGCAGTCTTAGAAAGACATCAATGCAGTCTAAGAGATCCGCCCTCACCATAGAGATTTCATCAATCACTATAGCATCAAGTCTTTTGTAGATTGTCTTATCCATTGGCCTTATTTCTTTAACAATATCCGGTGTAATGTCAGGTTTAAAGCCGAAAAATGAGTGAATGGTCTGGCCTCTCACATTCACTGCCGCAACTCCTGTGGGCGCAAGGACCGCGATTTTTTTCTTAGTAGTGCTTCTGAAATGCTGAAGAAGCGTTGACTTGCCTGTGCCTGCCTTGCCTGTTATGAAGGCATTCTTATTCGTCCCCTCCATCATGTGAAGTGCGTGGAGAAACTGCTGGTTAAGGTCAAGAGAGGTCAACTCAGGATGTTTTATTTGCAAAAATTTCTTTGATCATGAATCCCATTATCATTAATTTTAACATATATTTTAAGGTTTTCCAGAGATAATTATAATGACCCTAAAACAGATTTAGAACATTTTAGAAATAAAGAAACCCCTTCTGGTTAAAAGGTTTCAGATGATATAAAATATCACCTAAGAGGAGTGATAGCATACAATCTTTTCATTGGATTCAAGAGATTAGCCTGTCCTGATGAATGGATAAAGCATACAATAGGAACATTCAGGTGGAAAATGATACAGGTAGTCGGCAGATTTGATTGAAATAAGAGCAACAGGCTGAAAAAATGCCTTTGGGCTGCCTCATTCGTGGTGTTGGTATTTTCTATATCGGGATTTGGGTATCTTATTTGCAACCCAGTATGCTATGATATTGTCAGAAAGGAGCAGCGATGTATTATATTTCTGATGTCTGATGTGTTTGTTTGGGCGTTTTTAGATATATAAAATAAAACATGGTATTTACAGTTAAGAAGTTTTATGTTAATATTAGTTAACTTTTAAAGGCAACCCCGGAGACTTTAAAAGCTCTGGGGATTTTCATTTTAACAGGAGGTAAGGATGAGCAAAAAGATTTATGTAGGCAACATCTCTTTTAAAGCAACACAGGAAGACTTAAAAGAACTCTTTTCAAAGCATGGGGCGGTAGAATCTGTCAATGTGATAACTGACCCTCAAACAGGCCGATCCAAAGGCTTTGGCTTTATTGAAATGGCATCAGAGGAGGATGCAAAAAAAGCAATAGCATCTTTAAATGGCACTCAGTTTCTGGAAAGGACACTCTCTGTTGCCGAGGCAAAACCACAGGAGACTAGAGAACAGCGAGGTTTTGAAAGAAAAAGAGGCGGTGGTTTTGGCGGAGGCAGAGGAGCGGCAAGAGGAAGGAGATAAACTGCTTATAACCTAAATTAAGCGATTCTATAAAAAAGGTCTTGTTTTATTTGTCATTTCGAACACCCGATGGGTGTGAGGAATCCTTATTAGAAAGCAGTAAGATTTCTTGTTTCGCTCGGAATGACACGAAAAAATCGCTCAGAAGGAAAAATAATATCATTTCCTAATGTTTGATGCATTTCTACAAAATGCCCTCACCCTTTCAGAACTGAACGAAAGGATAGGTCTCGCTATTGAGAATTCCTTGCCTGGCAGTTATTGGGTTATTGCAGAGATTGCGGATATGCGGAGCAATCAAAAGGGTCACTGCTATATAGAACTTGTAGAAAAGGATAACAACACCGTTATTGCCCAGATAAAGGCTAATATCTGGGCATACGACTACAGGAAATTGTCCTCCAAGTTTGAAATGGCCACAGGTGAGTCTCTGAAATCAGGGATGAAGGTATTATTCATGGCTAATGTCACCTTTCATCCTGTTTACGGATTGAGCCTTACCATCAAAGACATTGACCCTACATATTCGCTTGGTGATATGGCTCGCAAAAAAAAGGAAATTATCAAACGGCTTACAAAGGAAGGCATTATAGATCTCAACAAGAGTCTCTCCCTGCCGTTAATCCCTCAAAGAATTGCGATAATCTCATCTTCTACAGCAGCAGGCTATGAAGACTTTATCAAACATATAGAAGACAATCCATACGGTTATAGGTTCAACCATATCCTGTTCCCTGCCCTTATGCAGGGAGTTGATGCAGAGGCATCCATTATATCCGCATTAGGTAGTGTCAAAAAGTATCGACACCTGTTTGATATAGTAGTTATTATCAGAGGCGGCGGGTCACAGATCGACCTTAATTGCTTTGACAGCTATGAACTTGCCTCAGAAGCAGCACGACTCCCCATTCCCCTGATTACAGGGATAGGACACGAACGGGACGACACCATCATTGACATGGTAGCACACACAAAAATGAGGACCCCGACAGCAGTTGCAGAATTCCTCATTTCAGGCATGAGAAGCCTTGAGGAAAGGATTATTAATGCCAGGAGAAAACTCACAAAATATACAGAGCATTTTATAAAGGACGAAAATCATCGTCTTAAATTTGTTATCCGGCAGATTTCTCACGGAGGAATGCAGATTATTGCCAACAATTATAAAAATATAGATATCATCTCCCATAGAATTGAGGCTGCAATTAGGACATATTTTGAAAGGAAAGAGAACTACTTTGCGTCATTAATGAAAGACCTTAAATCACATATAAAACAATTATTCATTAAAGAATTCGGCAGATTACATACGATAGACCATGCCATTAGATACCTCGACCCTATCAATGTCCTTAAAAGGGGCTATAGCATAACATATTTAAGCAATAATGCAGTTAAAGACATCAGCTTTCTTAAAATAGGAGACATTATTCACACAAAAATCTATAAGGGATTAATAACAAGCTCAATACAGACATTGGAGGAAATGAATGATGAAAAAAAAGAATGAAATAACTTACAAAGAAACAATAGCTGAGCTTGAGGCAATTCTTAATCAAATAGAAAATGAAGATATCGATATTGACATTCTTGTTGAAAAGGTCAAAAGGGCTGACTACCTAAGCAAGTTTTGCAGGAACAAACTGAGAAGCACTGCGGAAGAAATAAGGGCTACCTTGAAAGAAATAGAAAGCGACATAGAAAAGCATGAGGAGTGAAAAGCATTTCAGCGTTTGAGTGTCGTTGAAATTTAAAGTGCCCCCTGCAGGAGTCGAACCTGCGGCACCAGGTTTAGGAAACCTGTGCTCTATCCTACTGAGCTAAGGGGGCGATTACGGCAGTGATTAGTGAATTTAGTGAATAGTGAACAGTAATTAATAAATAACTCCTCATTTTTTTACTATTCACTTATCACTATACACCGAACACTTGAAATTTTGCAATGCAAAATTTGCATGGTCGGGGCGAGAGGATTTGAACCTCCGGCACCACGGTCCCGAACCGTGTGCGCTACCAGGCTGCGCTACGCCCCGAAAACTATATATTACCATAAGTTCAGACATCTCAGAAATTTAGCCTGAAACATCGGGTGTGCGACAAATTTATTGGTAAAAGGAATTAGGCACACACCCGATTCTCCCAGAAATCCTCCCAGCGATTGCTGAACAGGCAACAACGTAATGCTATAATGTTATTGGCCCCTTTGACCGACCAGTGCATACCCGATTGTTTTAGCCTTTGCCCAATAACGGTACGACATCCTGCTTCCAAAACATCTGAGCCAACAAAGAGTCCGCGCTTTCTGAAATCATCATATCGCATCCTCTTTTTGTTTTTGTCAAAATAACCAATTTCCCTTTCACATACCTCTTTTTCATATTCTGTTGCTGGAGATAATGGATGTTAAAATAATCTTGTGTCTAATGGTAGAAGGAAAGGAGAAAAAATTGAGCAAAGATATTTTTGAAGCAACAAGGAAAATGGAAAAAGTCTATACCTATGCTTAAAGCTAAGGCTTATGACATCTTACAAACCTTTAATGCTAAATTCTATGCCCAGACACAAGATTCTTGACAAGTCTCGCTAAATCCTAATCGTATATTTATACTTTTTTTAGAAAGGCGGTCTTTGTAAGCAGCGTAAACACAAATATTGCGATATTTAGAAGAACTATAGTTGCCCCTGTTGGCAGATTGAGTGAAAAGGAAACAAGAATACCCGCAAGCACAGACAGTATACTGAAAAAGCAAGAAAATGCTATAGCGCTCTTAAAGCTCCTTGCAACCTGAAGCGCTGATACTGCCGGCAATATAAGAAGGGCTGAAACAAGCATAATTCCGACCACCTTCATTGCAAGAACCACTGTAATGGCTGTCAGTAATATAAGCACTGTATTAACTGTTTTTGTTTTAATTCCAGACGCCCTTGCCAGATCTTCATCAAATGAAATGGAAAGCAGTTCATGATAAAAGAGCAGGATTATCGCTATCACTACTGCTGACAGGGCTGCAGAGAGCATAACATCTTCCTTGCTTATTGCAAGTATATTTCCAAATAGATAACTGAAAAGATCAACATTAAATCCGCCCGCAACGCTTGCTATTAAAACCCCTGCTGCTATGCCTGCTGCAGACACTATGCCTATGGCGGCATCGCCATAAACCCTTGCCTTTTCCATAAGTTTCATAATCCCGTATCCGCTTAGAAGAACAATAGGTATGGAGGCATAAAACGGATAAACCTTAAGAAACAATCCTACTGCAACGCTACCGAAAGTCACATGCGCAAGGCCGTCGCCTATCAGAGAAAGCCTTCTAAGAACAAGAAACATTCCGAGCGTAGAACAGAGCATAGCAGTAAATGAACCTGCTATTATAGCCCTCTGCACAAATCCGTAATTTAAAAATTCAATAAACTCCATTTTAATCATGCCTGTGGCAAATAAGGTGCTGCGACCCTGTTCCGAAATATTCAGTCATATGGGTCGATTCGCAAAAATCTTTAAACGTCCCATAAAAAACAACTTTTCTGTCAAAGTATAAAAGCTTTGAGGCATATTTTCCAACCGCACCTGTATCATGGGTAACCAGGATTATTGCAGTGCCCTTATCTTTGTTAAGGCTGTTCAATATGCCAAAAAACCTCTCTCTGGCATCCGGATCAACAGCGGTGGTAGGCTCGTCAAGTATTAAAAGCTCTGGCTCGTTTATGAGCGCCCGCGCTATAATAATCCTCTGCTGCTGGCCTCCTGAAAGCTCTCCTATGTTTCTTTTTTTCAGATCAGCGATATCCATCATAGACAAGACTTTTTCAATAGCAGATTCATGAGACTTTGCGATTGTTTTTGGAAAAGACATCTTTGAAATAAGCCCCATTGCTATAACTTCCTTGACTGTTGCCGGGAAATGAGGATTAAAAGCAAGCCTTTGAGAGATATAGCCAATCTTATACCATTTGCTGAACTCGGAAATATGACTGCCGAAGAGATAAACATCTCCGGCAGTTGGACTGAGCAGCCCTAAAATAGTTTTAATCAGGGTGGTCTTGCCAGAACCGTTAGGCCCGGCAAGAGCGATATAGTCACCAGGCTCTACAACAAAAGATACATTGTTAAATACATCTGAGGAATTGTATCTTACAGTTAGATTTTTAACTGATATTATTGGCATTGCAGTCCTGCCTTTAAATTTACAAGGTTCTGTTCCATAAGACCGATAAATGCCACTCCCCTCTCCCACTCCTCTTTTGTCAGATTATGTGCAGCATGAAGTTTAAGTATTTCAGCCCCTGTCTCTTTTGCAATCACTTCAGCAACCCTGGGAGAAATTAGTTCCTCATAAAATACATGCATGGCATCATGTTTTTTAATTTTTCTTATAAGCTCTGCAAGTCTTCGCGCGGAAGGCTCGGCATCAGGCGAAAAACCATGATATGCTGAAATATAATTAAGCCCATATCTCCTTGCCATATAACCAAACGCATAATGCCCGCCATGTATAAAATATCTCGTTTTGCATGAGGCTAACCCCTCACGAAACTTATTGTCAAGTTCCCTTAGGATTGATTTGTAATTTTCTGCGTTTTTACGGTAAGCAAATTCATTGGCAGGGTCTGCCGCAATAAACCCTTCAAGCATATTATCAATCATTTTTTGCGCATTTTCAAAATCAAGCCAGATATGCGGATCCATATCATGAGCATGCTCAGAATGGCTGAGACCATCTGTTTCTTCAATAAAGTTTATACCCTTGCTTGAATCTATAACAACAAGTGATTTATTGTCTGTGCCTTTTAAAATCTTTTCAGCCCAAGGTTCCATATATTTGCCTGTATAAATAAAAATATCAGCTTTGTTAATCCTGATTATATCCTCTGGTTTGGGTTCAAAGCCGTGCGGCTCAACACCTGGCGGCAAAAGCAGAGAGGCCTCGGCATGCTCTCCGCCAATGTTTTTTGCGAAATCATAAAGCGGAAATAATGTTGCAACAATCGAAAGTTTTTTTGTCTCAAGCTGTTTTTCATCTTTTTTCTGGCAGGATGCCATTAGCAGCAATACAATGCATAGCAGAGATACATGCACAATTGAAAATTTTCTCATATTTTTATACCTCCTCCAAAAAAACTTTTTTTGTTCATACCACAATCTATGCACTTACTGCACAGCCCGTTTATCTGAAGCAGATGAGATATAACCTGCCCCTTTAATTGTCTTTTTACCTTATGCACTATTTCATGTTCAGGGCAGTAATCAAGCTCTTGAACCGAATTGCATGACAGGCATATAAAATGATGGTGATGATCTGCATTACCACAGAAATAATAATAAAGCTGGCGATTCTGATGAATAATTTTTGTGATAATACCGCCGCTGGCAAGTTCCTCAAGATTCCGGTAAACTGTCGGCAGACCAATTCTGCTGAACGAAAGTTTCATTTTTTCCCATATATCTTCAGGGCTCAGATAGACAGGCTCTGCATCGAGAATTCTGAGAATAGCAAGCCTCTTAGGGGTTGCTTTAAGATTAAGACGCCTGAGCAGCAGGCTGTAATCGAATGGCATAATATCTCCTTGTTTATTTTCTGAGGTGCTAAATAAAAATGGTTTCTATTTATAACATCTGAAAAAAAATTATGTCAAACATTGCTCTCAACCCAAAAAAATAGACATAGAAGTCTCCAAAAGTTTCCTCTCCCTTGATGGGAGAGGGTGAGGGTGAGGGTGAATATTAACCGAAAAGGTTACCCCTCCCCCTCACCCCCTCCCGCAAGGGGAGAGGAGATTTGCTGGAGTTAACATTTTCTATATCTATTTTTCGGATATCAAGCGCAACAAGAAGTATTCTGCTGTCAAGTTTTCGATCTGTTATGGCATAATTTTTATACGCATGACAATATTTGTTCCGCCTAAAGACATAGAAAAAAGAAAAGACATCAGGCTCTCAGATGAGAAGTCTCATTATCTTCTTTCTGTTGTCAGGTGTAATATTGGTGATAAGATTTCTGTTATAGACGGCAAAGGAAAGACTTATGAGGCTGAAGTTTCTGGAATTTCTAAAAAGAGTGTTTTCATAAATATTCTTCGTGAAATTCAATTAGATAGAGAATCCAGACTAAATCTTATTCTCTGTCAGGGGATACTGAAAGGCGAGAAAATGGATATTGTAATACAAAAAGCAGCGGAATTAGGAGTTAAAGAGATAATTCCCCTCATCACAGAAAGATGTCTTGTTAAAGAAACAAGGAAGGTAAAGCGGTGGCAGAAAATCGCTGAAGAATCTGCTGAGCAGTGTGGAAGGGCTGTGATTCCTTTAATACATGAACCTTTAAACTTAAAGACATTGCACATTGCTTATAATGAAAAAAAGATAAATGGCTTTATTTTTTGGGAGGAAGGAGGGAGATCTTTAAGAGAAGCTTTTACTAAGCTTGCTCCTTTCAGCTTGTTCTCTACCCTTGTGTTTATTATTATAGGTCCTGAGGGCGGTTTTACAGAAGAAGAGGTTAATCTGGCTGAAAAATATGGGCTTATCAGGACAACACTCGGCAAGAGAATTCTTCGCGCAGAAACTGCAGCAATCGTATCGATAGCATTAGTTCAGTTTCTTGCCGATGAATAAAAAAATCATTAAATCCTGAAAAATCTGCTTTAAATTCTGCTATAATAATATTTAAAAATATAAAGGAGACGCTAAAATAGAAAGTATTATTAAAGCAAGAAAGGCTGCACAGGCATCCCTTGATAAAAAAGCAAAGGACATATTGATCTTAGAATTAAAAAATCTTACAGTCATTGCTGATTATTTTGTAATCTGCTCAGGCGAAAGCACTACTCATGTCAAAGCAATAATAGAAAATATAGAGAAAAAATTAAAAGGCCATAAACAAAAACCATTGGGCATCGAAGGCATGGCTTCTGCACGTTGGGTTTTAATGGATTATGGAGATGTTATTGTTCACGTGTTTGAAGATGAAACAAGGGCATATTATGAACTCGAAAAATTCTGGATGGATGCTACAAGGATACCATTAGAAATTGAGAGCGAAACAAGGAGTGTAATTACTGATGGGTAAAATAGCAATACTGTTTTTTTTAGTATTTCTTGCGATTCTTGGACTTTTCGCAGTAGAAAATAAAGATATAGTTTCTGTAAAAATTCCATTTGGAAGCTTTTATGAGATCCCAAAAATAGCGCTGATACTTCTGGCAACAACTCTCGGCGCTCTTACTGTTCTCGCTATCTTTTTTGTAAGGGACACAAAAAGGGTGATAGACAATCTTCAACATCAGAAGAGACAGAAAAAAGAGGCTAAGATTCAGGAATTTTATTCAAAGGCATTAAATGCAATACTCGGCGACAAGGAGGAAGACGCAAGAAATGCCCTTGGAGAAATTCTCAAAGAAGACCCTGAACATATTGATGCCCTTCTAAGGTTTGGCGATATATCACTCAACAATGGAGACTATCAGACAGCTTTTGAGTATTATAAAAAAGCCAGGGATATCAATTCTAAAAATCTGCAGGCGCTCTTTTCGATCGAAACAGCGCTCGAAAAAATGCAGAGGCATAATGATGCCCTTAAATATCTTGAAGAGATACTTGATATAGACTCTGGGAATCTGACTGCCCTCTATAGAAAACGCACAATCCTTGAAAAAAATGAGAAATGGGATGAGCTTCTTTCTTTACAGAAAACAATATTTAAACTCCACCATAATGAAAGTGATAAGCAGAAAGAGGCCCACAGGATTTCCGGCTACAGATATGAATATGCACGCGCAAGTCTTGAAAACGGAGAACTTGAAAAGGCAGAAAAGTCCTTCAGAACAATTCTAAAAATGGACAGCAGTTTTATCCCGGCATATCTCGGCATAGCAGAGATTATGCTTGCCAAAGGAGAAACCGAGGAAGCAATCAATTTTTTGGAAAAGGCATACGAACAACTTCAGTCAATAATAATACTTGCAAGGATCGAGGACATTCTCATAAATGTCGGAGAGCCCGGTAGATTAATCAGATTCTACAAAAATGCTATTGCAAAAAGCCGTGATAATGGTTTGAAATTTCTTCTTGGAAAGCTTTATTACAGATTAGAAATGGTTGATGATGCAATAGAGATACTCGACTCTATAGATACAAATGTTTTTTCGATTCCTGAGATGCATAAATTAAAGGGTGAATTGCATATGAAAAGAAATCATATACAAAAGGCTCTTGATGAATTTAGAATGGCCTGTGGTATAAAACGGCCATTCATGATTCAATATTGTTGTTCTAACTGCAATTTTAGATCCGAAGATTGGTTAGGCAGATGTCCTAAATGCACAGAGTGGAATACATACAGGCTTGATGTATATGGCATCTGCAAACCATAAAAACAACAACGAGTTGCAAGCAAAAAGCAACAAGACTCCGAAAAGTCGAAAGTCTTCTGTTTCTAAGTCGCCGCTGCCTTTAAAGGTTGTGCTTGATACAAGCCTTTTTGTAAATCCTGATGTAAGAACAAGTCTTGGCAATAATCCAACAGAGGCGTTAGAAACATTCCTTTTTCTTGCAGCACAGATTCATATACTGGATTTCTACATGCCTCCGTCTATTTTTGAGGAACTCCTTCATTTTGTTGAAAGAGATAAAATTCCATCAGATCTTCTTTTGATTCTTCACCAGAAACCGCCAAAGAGGCACGAACTAAAGACCCCTGCCTTCCTTTTATACGAACTTATTGAGGATATAAGGGATAGGGTAAATAAGGGATTAAGAATAGCTGAAAAGGCTATAAGAAGCGCTGAGAGCAAGAAAATCGATGAGATCATTCAGGATATGAGAAAAAAATATAGAGAGGCATTAAGAGAAGGAATTATCGATAGCAAAGAGGATGTAGACCTTCTCCTTCTTGCAATGGAAATTGATGCCTTGCTTATAACTGCTGATCAAGGGGTAATAAAGTGGGCAGAAAAACTCGGAATAAAATGGCTCTTTCCTGAAAAATTCAGGGAATATTTGATGAGTGCGATAAAGAGGACAGAATTGCTTTCAGAAAATAAACCTGATTAACCTAACTATTTTTTGTTCTCCTTGCACTCTCCAATTGGCACCGGTCCCCCGAAAACCCTGTAGTGCTCTTTCAGTATCTCGCAAACCTCCGCAGGCTCGTCTACAACATGAAAAAGGGCAAAATCAGTCCGATCTATCGTGCCTTCAGGAACAAGTGTTTTTTTCATCCAGTCAATAAGACCTTCCCAATATTTCTTGCCATACAGAATAATAGGAAATGATTCTATCTTGCCGGTCTGAACAAGGGTCAATGCCTCAAAGAGTTCATCCATTGTGCCGAATCCGCCCGGGAAAATAACAAATGCCATTGCATACTTTATAAACATCAATTTTCTGATGAAAAAATATCTGAAATTCAAAGTAATATCCTGATATCTGTTGGCAACCTGCTCATGCGGGAGGTGAATATTAAGGCCTATAGATTTGCTTTTGCCCATCTTTGCACCCTTATTAGCCCCCTCCATAATACCCGGCCCTCCGCCTGTTATTATCACAAAACCGGCATCTGAAAGCATTTTGCTGACCTTAACAGCCTGATGGTAATAATCCGAGTCTTCAGTAAGACGGGAGCTGCCGAATATAGTCACAGCAGGCCCGAGTCCGTAAAGGCTCTCAAAACCTTCCACAAGCTCCGATTGTATCCTGAATACCCGCCACGTCTCAGATGTTCTTAAATCCTCAATCACGGAAACCCCCTTTATATGTTATCGCCAAATTCGAGTTTAAGATGGTCAATATTCCTTGTGCTCTGGCCTATCTCTGAAGGAATAGCTATCTCCTTCTGGCTCGAAACACCAAGTTCTTTAAACTTTCTTACAGATGGAATAAGCCTCGTCTCCATTGAACTCACCCCTTTATTATAAGACTCTACAGCCTTCCTGATTGCAGATCCTATATCTGTAAAGTGCTCAAGCACAATAGAAAATCTATCATACAATTCTTTCCCTAAATCATTTATCTGCTGAGCGCTTTTTGCAATCTGCTCCTGCTGCCAGCCGTAAGCTATTGCCTTCAACAATGCAATAAATGTTGTGGGTGTAGATATTATCACCTTCTTTGCACTGCCGTCCTCTATCAGTTTGTGGTCATATTCTAATGCTGCGCTGAAAAAGGCTTCTCCTGGCAGATACATGACAACTATTTCAGGTGATTGTTTAAACTGATCCCAGTACGACTTTGAGCCAAGAGTAGTCATATGGTTTCTTACTTGTGCGATATAATTATTCATAGCCTTTTTCCGCTCTTCTTCAGAAGAAGAAGAAACTGCACTTAAATATGCATCAACAGGTGCCTTTGCATCCACAATAATCTCCCTTCCGTTTGGAAGCCTTACAATCATGTCAGGCATAAGCCGTCCTGATTCAGTAGAAACAGACTCTTGCTCATAAAAATCACAGTATGCTGTCATCCCGGCAAGCTCTGCAACCCTCCTCAGCCCTATCTCTCCCCATGAGCCGCTCACCTTAGGCCTTCTTAAAACAGTTACGAGATTGCTCGTCTCCTTCTGCAACTGCTCCTGCATGGATGAGAGAGAACGGATTTGCTGGGTCAAACTGCCAAAGCTTTCATGCCTACTTTTTTCTATCTGTTGAATCTGTTCTTCATATCTCTTGAGCATTTCCTGAAGCGGCTTAATTGTCCCATCGAGCGCCTCTCTATGCTCTCCAATCTTTCCTTTAGTCTCTGCAAGTATCTTCCCGAGATGCTCTGATGCAAGCTTGAGAAAATCTTCATTGCTGCTCTTTAATGCTGCAGATGCATGTGCCTTGAATGTATCTGTCAATTCGGTCTTCATCACTTCGATAAGAGCCTTTTGTTCTTCAAGACTTTTGTATGATTCCTCAAGCCTCTTCTGCGCTCCATCAAGTCTGGTTGTTGTTTCTATTCTCTGCTGCCTCTCATTATCAAGCTCATTTCTTATTTGATTAATGTCTGACTCTCTTTGCTGTATTTGCTGTCTGAGTTCATTAACAACTGCCTCTGCGCCCTTTGACCTTCCTTTAAGTTCCAATATCTGATCAGAATAATTAGATTGTAATTCCGCGACCTGTCTTAAATAATTGCCATGAAGATGTGAAGCGGCAATAAACCATACAATTATTCCACCTGCTATTGTTCCTGCAATAAAAAATATTATTTCGAACATATCTTTAAAAATAAAAGATTGCATAATAGAAAAGCAAGATTTGCAAAGTGAAGTTGACATCCAGTCAGAGAAAATCTTATCATGCTCATATGTCCTTTTCGCTTCTTGATGTAAACAATCTATCAGTATTTTTTAAGACAGACAAGGGTCATCTAAAAGTAGTGTCCGACCTGTCATTTAATATAGAAAAGTCTGAGGTCTTTGGCCTTGTCGGTGAAAGCGGCTGCGGCAAAAGCCTTACAGCCCTGTCCATTTTGCGCATCCTGCCGCCTAATTCATTTGCAGATGGTAAAATCCTTTTTAATAAAAAAAATCTTTTATCTCTCAATGAAGCTGAAATGCGGCAGATAAGAGGCAGGGATATATCCATCATTTTTCAAGAGCCAATGACATCCCTGAACCCTGTTCTGACCGTAGGCAGACAGATAGCAGAGGCACTAACAGCACACTTTGATATATCACAAAAAGAAGCCACGAGCAGAACAATAGAATTATTAAGGGCTGTGAAAATACCATCTCCTGAATTGAAGATAAAGGACTATCCACATCAAATGTCTGGAGGAATGAGACAGAGAGTTATGATAGCAATAGCCATAGCATGTAATCCCTCACTTTTAATTGCTGATGAGCCCACGACTGCCCTGGATGTCACAATACAGGCGCAGATTCTGGAACTGCTTCAGGGATTGCGCAAAGAAAGACAGATGGCTGTTTTGCTCATAACACATGACCTTAGCATTATTTCAGAACAGGCAGACAGGGTTGCCATAATGTATGCAGGAAGGATTATGGAGCTTGCTAATACAGACGAACTCTTCAGCAATCCTTTGCATCCTTATACTGTCGGCCTTTTAGAGTCATTGCCTGTTGCTAAAGGCATTTCTTTAAAGCCAATACATGGTTTTGTGCCTTCTCCTGAAAATTTTCCTAAAGGCTGCAAATTTTCTGACAGGTGTCATCAGGCAATTGAGGAGTGCAGTCTTGCAGAACCAGAGTTAGTCGAAATCTCTGAAAAGCATTTTGTAAGGTGTATTCTCATTAATGGAGTATTGGAGTAATGGAATGATGAACAGTCAAAGAGAAATGAATATTACCGATACTCAAACATTCCAAAACTTCGACGCTCCTTTATTAAAGGTTGATTCTATCAAGAAATATTTTCCTGTCAAAACAAGCGTTGGAAAGCCGCAGAAATGGCTCAAGGCTGTTGATGGGGTCAACTTTGAGATAAAAAAAGACAGCGTCTTTGCGATAGTCGGTGAAAGCGGATGCGGAAAATCTACAATTGCAAGGCTTATACTAAAACTGCTTTCGCTATCAGGAGGAAAGATATTTTTTAAAAATAAAGATGTTTCAAATATTAGCAGAGACCAGCTAAAGCAGTTCAGAAGATCCGTCCAGATAATTTTTCAGGACCCATTTGCATCGCTTAATCCGAGAATGAGAATTGTTGATATACTTTCAGAGCCATTTAAAATTCATAAAACAGTCCCAAAAGGCGAGATTAAAGATAGAGTAGTTCAACTATTGCAAAGGGTCGGTCTGACTGCAGAGGCATTAAACAAATATCCTCATGAATTCAGTGGAGGACAGCGTCAGAGAATATGCATAGCAAGGGCATTAACCATGTTGCCTGAACTTATTGTTGCTGACGAACCTCTTTCAGCCCTTGATGTATTAATTCAGGCGCAGATACTGAATTTATTGCAGGATATCAGAAAGGAGACATCTGTATCCCTTATTTTTATAAGTCATGATCTTAAGGTAGTCCGCTATTTAAGCGATGAGGTAGCTGTTATGTATCTCGGCAGAATAGTCGAGATGGCAAAAACAGAAGATTTATTTCAGTCGCCAAAGCATCCTTATACAGAATTGCTCCTTGCGTCTGCGCCAAAGATAAGAGCAGTCAGTAAGCATTATGCAGCAAGCAGCGAAGATAACTATCAATATGATGTCCCCAGTCCTATTGACATCCCATCCGGCTGCCCTTTTCATCCGAGATGCTCTAAAAGGTTTGGTATTTGTGATAAAGCCGTTCCTGAATTGAAAGACATCAGCGGCGGCAGACTTGCAGCCTGTCATCTGTATTAACGTTATAAAAGAGCTTCTATCTCTTTTATTAAATCCGGATTTGTCCAGTCCTGCTCGCCGAAATATTTTTCTACAATGACTCCTCTCTTGTCTATAAGAAATGTGGTAGGCATCATAAAAACCTTATAGAGCGACCTCGATACAGTGAGATTATAGTCAACAAGCACAGTAAAGTTTACCGGATTTTTCTTAAGAAAATCTTTTACATCAACAACAGATCTATCTGTGGAAACAGCAATTATAACAAGGCCTTTGTTTTTCAATCGATCATTTAGTTTGTTCATTGTAGGCATCTCTGCCCTGCATGGCGGACACCATGTTGCCCAGAAATTCAGAAGCACTGCCTTGCCTTTAAAAGAAGATAGAGATACATTATTGCCATCTATGTCTTTAAGTGTGAAGTCAGACGCCTTTTGTCCTGCCAGCTTTTCAACAGCGAACGGCGAAGGGGGCTGGGCGTGAACGGCAGTAGAAAATAAAACAAGAGCAGTAGAGCAGTAGAGCAGTAGAGCAGTAGTTTTTTTTAGAAATAAATTATTCCTTAATGTAGCTGCTGCACTGTCGCACTGTCGCACTGTCCAGCTATTTAATAATCTTCGCACTCTTTAATACATCCTTTAGTTTTGCTTTATTTGCTTTAGACATTTCGCAAAGAGGCAGTCTTAATTCCTCTTGAATCTTGCCCATCATCGCAAGGGCTGTTTTTACAGGTATAGGATTTGTTTCTATGAACATTGAAGCATTAATCGGCTCAAGTTTATAATGCAGTTGTCTTGCCTTTGCAATGTCGCCATTTTCCCATGCATTGAACATTTCAGCCATAGCCTTTGGAGCTACATTGGCTGAAACAGAGATTGCGCCTGTTCCGCCTAAGGCAAGAAGCGGCAGCGTTGTAAAGTCGTCTCCTGATATAACAGCCAACCTGTCGCCGCATAGTCTTATAATCTCACTCACCTGCTTCATGTCGCCGGTTGCCTCTTTTATTGCTACAATGTTTTTAAACTCTGTCAGACGCGCAACTGTTGAAGAAAGCATATTTACAGCGGTTCTGCCAGGAACATTGTAAAGAACAATAGGTATTTTGACAGCCTCTGCTACAGCCTTGTAATGTCTGTAAAGCCCTTCCTGTGTAGGCTTGTTGTAGTAAGGGGTAACGAGCAATGCGCCGTCTGCGCCTAATTTCTTTGCTTTTTTGGTTATTTCTATAGCCTCATCTGTAGAGTTAGCCCCTGTGCCTGCAATTACAGGGATTCTCTTATTTGCTGCCTTAACTGCTACTTCAATTACCCTGTAATGTTCTTCAAAGCCGAGCGTTGATGCCTCTCCTGTTGTACCGCATGGAACAATGCCGTGGGTTCCCTCTGAAATATGCCATTCAATAAGATCGCCATATGCTTTTTCGTCAAACTTCCCTTTTTTAAATGGTGTTACAATTGCAACTATTGAGCCTTTAAACATCTTAACCTCCTAAAATTTTTATTCTCCCTTCAAACACCTCTTCTGCTGGTCCTGTCATATATACATTATTGTTGCTTTCGGACCATTCTATTATAAGGTCTCCACCAGAAAGATGCACTGTAACTTTTCTATCTGTGAGGCCTTTGAGCATTGCAGCCACACCTGTGGCTGATGCGCCTGTGCCGCATGCCATTGTCTCTCCAGAACCCCTCTCCCACACTCTCATGAATAATTCAGTTTTGCTTTTTACATTAACAAACTCTACATTGCTTCTTTTTAGAAATATATGATGATGCTCTATTTCAGGGCCATAAACAGCCACAGGAAAATCTGATATATCTTCATCTAAAAAAATCACTGCATGAGGGTTGCCCATAGATATACAAGTTATTTTAAACTGTCTGTCCCTTATTTGCAATGGATAATCGATAATTCTGTCATTTGACAATGGCAATTTTACAGGAATTTTTTCTGGCTCAAAGATTGGTTTCCCCATATCTACTCTTACTAGGTCCCCAGCACGTTCAGGTTTTATAATTCCTGCGAGCGTTTCGACAGCAAGAATGTCTTTATTAGAAAACCCTCTATCCCATATGTATTTGGCAAAACATCTTATGCCATTTCCACACATCTCCACTTCTCCGCCGTCTGCATTGAATATTTTCATCCTGAAGTCTGCAGTCTCAGACAGGCAGAGCAGCAATATCTGGTCAGCGCCTATGCCAAACCTTCTGTGGCAAAGCTTTTTGCTCAGATTTTCGTAGTTTAAATTAATTAATTCAGGCTGATTTATGCAGTCAATAAGAATAAAATCATTGCCGAGCCCATGCATTTTTGTAAATAAAATCTCGATTCCCATATTAGACAAACTCCGGTATTGCCTCTCCTCTTATAATATCACTATAGCTTTCTCTTTTTCTTATCAATGAATACTTTTTGCCTTTTACCATCACCTCTGCTGCCTTTGGACGACTATTATAGTTTGAAGACATGCTAAAGCCATAAGCTCCTGCGCTCATTATAACAAGGTATTCGCCTTTTTTAACCCTCTGTATTTGCCGGTCCTTTGCAAAAAAATCGCCTGATTCACAAATAGGACCAACAATATCAGCGATTATCATTTCCCTGCGGTTCTTAACTACGGGCTGAATATGGTGATACGCCCCATAAATAGACGGCCTTATTAAATCATTCATACCTGCATCAACAATGACAAATTCCTTTTCTTCTCCTTTTTTAAGGTAAAGGGTCTTTGTAACAAGAATGCCAGCATTGCCTACAATAGATCTGCCTGGCTCAAGCACGATAGTCATTTTTCTTCCTTTCAGCAAAGGAAGAATATTTTTAGCCAATTGTGAGGGATGAGGAGGCGTTTCGTCCCTGTAGGTAATCCCAAGCCCTCCCCCTATATCTATATAATCAATGTCAATTCCCTGCTTTGTCAATTCATCCACAAGCATCAATATCCTCTTTAATGCATCAACAAAAGGCGATATTTTTGTAAGCTGTGAGCCGATATGCTTGTGTATTCCTATGATCTCAATGTTTTTGAGGTTGCTTGCGAGCTTATAATACTGCAAGGCATCTTCGATAGGTATTCCAAACTTATGCTTCTTTAATCCGGTCGAGATGTAAGGATGCGTCTCAGGGTCGATATCTGGATTAATTCTTAATGCAATAGGCGCCTTTGCCTTCATAGAGCCAGCAATTCTGTCAATCTCTTTTAATTCATCCTCTGACTCCACATTAAACATAAGGATTTTGCTTTTAATGGCATGCCTTATCTCTTCCTCTGTCTTTCCGACGCCTGCATAGACTATTTTTTTAGGCTGGATTCCTGCTTTTAATGCCCTGAAGAGCTCGCCGCCGGAGACAACATCTGCGCCGCCTCCGCTCTTAGCGAATAATTTTATTACAGCCGCATTAGAATTAGACTTAAGCGCAAAACAGATAATGTGAGGATGACCATTGAAGGCATCGTCATAAGCCTTGAAGTGATTCAAAAGTGTAGTGCAGCTATAAATATAAAGCGGCGTCCCAAATTCAGAGACCAATTTCTTTACAGGGACATCTTCTGCATATAATTCTCCGTTTTTATACTTAAAAAGATGCATATAATCCTCTATTTTGTTTGATTTTTTAACAATCTTTTTAACATAATAAATCAATTAAAGTCAAAAAGATTAATATTCCCTTACTTGAGCGATTTTATATGTCAGGCGCTGCTCAAAGACTCCCTTTTTTCACAGCGCCTGACATATATTTAAGGCTAAGAATCGCTCAATTTGGGTATCTATATCTTACAGAAGGATGGGACTAAGATGGGAAGGAATATTGTACAGAAAATTTTTGAGTCTCACAAGGTTTCCGGAGAGATAAATGAAGGAAGTCTTATAGGATTAAGCATCGACCAGGTCTATACTCAAGATGCAACAGGAACTATGGCATGGCTTGAGTTTGAGGCTATAGGGATCGACAGGGTAAAGGTTCCGCTCGCTGTCTCATATGTTGATCACAACATGCTCCAGACAAGCTTCATGAATGCTGATGACCATCAGTTTTTACAAACCGCCGCAGCAAAATTTGGAGCTTATTTTTCGAAGCCTGGAAACGGAATCTGCCATCAAGTTCATCTTGAGAGATTTGCCGCACCCGGCAGAATTGCCCTCGGCACAGACAGCCATACCCCAACAGGCGGCGGCATCGGAATGATAGCCATAGGGGTAGGCGGACTTGAGGCAGCAACTGTTATGGCCGGTTCTCCATTTGAGATAAACATGCCTGCAGTGGTAAGAGTTAATCTTACAGGTAAGCTCCAAAGACCATGGGTTACAGCAATGGATGTTATTCTCACGCTCCTAAAAAAATTCACAGTAAAAGGAGGCGTTGGAAAGATAATAGAATATGGCGGAGAAGCCGTAAAAGACCTTAATGTTACAGAAAGGGCTGTAATCACAAACATGGGAGCTGAACTCGGCGCAACAACATCTGTATTTCCAAGCGATGAAAGGACTTTTGAATATCTAAAAGCACAGGGCAGGGAAAAGGACTGGCTTGAACTAAAAGCAGACGCTGATGCTGAATACTCTGAGATTATAGATCTCGATTTAAGCTCTATCGAACCCATGATAGCGCAGCCGCATAGCCCTGATAATGCAGTTGCGATAAAAGAAATAGCAGGCAAAAAAATTAATCAAGTCTGTATAGGAAGCTGCACAAACTCATCATATCAGGCAATGAAAGCAGTTGCATCCATTCTGCGCGGAAACACCGTTCCAGACTGGGTTAATCTCCTTATAAATCCTGGGTCCAAGCAAGTTTATGAAATGCTTTCAAAGGAAGGACTTATATCAGATATGATTGCTGCCGGAGCAAGAATACTTGAGGCATCATGCGGCCCCTGTATTGGCATGGGCGGCGCTCCAGGCACAGGCCATATATCCATAAGGTCTTACAACAGGAACTTTTATGGCAGATCAGGGACAAAAGATGCCTCTGTCTATCTCACAAACCCAATTGCCTGCGTTGTAATGGCTGTTAAAGGGGAGATGGTCGACCCCAGAGATGCAGGACTTAGCATAGATGAAATAAAAGAGCCGAAGAGGTTCCTTATAAATGATAATCTTATTATTCCACCTAAGGCTGATACAAAAGATGTTAAGATAATAAAGGGTCCAAACATAAAAGATGTTTCTGTAAAAAAGCCTTTAAAAGCCAGTATCGAGGCAACTGTCCTGTTAAAACTCGGCAATAATATCACTACTGATGACATAATGCCGGCAGGCTCAAAGGTGCTTCCATTCAGATCCAATATTCCTGCCATTGCTGAATTTGTTTTTGAAAATATTGACAGCACATTCAGCAAACGAGCGCAGGAAGCAAAGGCAGAAGGCGGAGGAATAATTATTGGTGGTGAAAACTACGGGCAGGGGTCATCAAGAGAACATGCTGCCATTGCTCCCATGCATCTCGGCATTCAGGCTATTATAGCTAAATCATTCGCCAGGATACATAGGGCGAATCTTATAAACTTTGGAATTCTGCCGCTCTTGTTTAAATCAGAAGCTGATTATGAAAAAATAGTTCAAGGAGACAGACTTTTACTCAAGCATGCCATAGATTCGATAAAGGGCAGTCAGAATTTAATAGTTGAAAATCTGACAAAAGATTATTCATTTGAGGTCATTTCAAATCTAAATAACAGAGAAAAAGAACTAATATTAAAAGGCGGACTTTTGCCTTATGTAAGAGGCTGATCAATTAGCGTAGCGGCTTAGCTGATTGACAAAAAATCAAATTAATTTGTATATTAATTAGCTCTCGTTGAAAAATGAAATGTTTTTTCAGCGCAGAGGGCCGCTAGCTCAGTTGGTAGAGCAACGCCCTTTTAAGGCGTGGGTCGTTGGTTCGAATCCAACGCGGCTCATTTATGTCCCCATCGTCTAGCCCGGCCTAGGACATCGCCCTTTCACGGCGGTAACTGGGGTTCGAATCCCCATGGGGACGCTATGAAAAATCAAGGGGTTGCAAAAAATGCAGCCCTTTTTCTTTTTTTATATAATAAATCATATCTGTCAAAAATAAATTTTTGATATGTTGATAAATAAATAAATGAACCATCTTGATGACACAATAGTTGCTATATCCACACCGATAGGCGAAGGAGGTATAGGAATTGTCCGTCTGAGCGGGCAAGATGCCATCGGTATTGCCAATAAAATATTTTCATCTCCAAAAGGCAAAAGGCTTAAAGATACAAAATCCCATACAGTTGTTTATGGTTTTATTGTCAACCCTGACAGCAGAGAAAGAATCGATGAGGTTCTTGTCACTGTCATGAGAGCGCCAAAGACATATACAAAAGAAGATGTTATTGAAATTAACTGCCACGGCGGAATGCTTCCTTTACATGCATGCATTCAACTTCTTCTAAATGAAGGCGCACGCCTTGCAGAGCCTGGTGAATTTACAAAAAGAGCATTCTTAAACGGCAGGATTGACCTTTCTCAGGCAGAAGCCGTTATTGATCTCATAAGGGCAAAAACAGGTCAGGCAGAGAAAGTGGCTCTTAAGCAGCTTGAAGGAAGACTTTCTGAAAAAATAAAAAAAATAGTGGACAGGCTTACAGATATTTGCGCGCATATAGAGGCATATATCGACTTTCCTGAAGAGGAAATCGAAATTATAACAAAAAACGAAATTATCCATTCCATGCAAGCCTTAAGGAATGAACTTTTCACACTTTCAAAAGGATACGATGAAGGAAAATTTTTCAGGGAAGGCGTCTCTGCTGCTATCGTTGGCAAACCTAATGTAGGGAAATCATCTCTTTTAAATGTCTTGCTCAGAAAAGACAGGGCTATTGTTACAGAAATACCAGGTACAACACGGGATGTAATAGAGGACTATTTTAACATTAACGGTCTCCCCTTAAAGATAATGGATACAGCAGGCATAAGAGAAACTCCTGACCTTGCAGAGATTGAAGGGGTAAAAAGGAGTCTAAAGGCGATTAAAGGTGCGGATATTGTTATAGCAGTTTTTGATGCAAGCAGGCCTGTTGATGAGGCAGACAGGGAACTTATTGAAAGGATAAAGGATAAAAAAGCAATAGCTGTCATTAATAAATCTGACATAGAGAACCCAGTCTTTAGTCTCCGATCTTTAGCCTTTAGCCTTCAGCCTGTTGTAAAGGTTTCTGCTTTGACAAGCGATGGCATCGATGCATTTAAAAGCGCCATTTATAATGCATGCATTTCATCAGATAGCTCTCATGACATAGAGAGTGTGCTTATAACAAATGCAAGGCATAAGCAATCTATTGACAACGCCTCAGAGTCATTAAAAAAAGCGGAGGAAACATTAAATGAAAAAGAGCCGCTTGAAGTTGCCGCCCTTTTCCTTAGGGAATCCCTTGATAGTCTCGGTGAAATCACAGGCGCTGTTACTACTGAAGATATTCTCAATAAGATATTCAGCGAATTCTGTATAGGCAAATAAACACAAGGCAGTGCAGCTTGAAGCTCAAGACGCACTGCCTTTGCTTTTATTTCATCTCAGGCATCTGCATCGGCGGATGAGGCTGTGTTGGAGCAATTTGTATTTTTGCTATCGCATCCTTATTTTTTTCAACCTTATAATTCTTTTTAAGATTCTCCAAAAGTTTATCAAAACTCTCCTGTTGTTTTTCAGCAACAATCTTCTGACCAATAACACCCTTTACTTTTTCGAATTCAACGAGGGTGCCTTTTGTATCAGTAACCTTCAGTATATGTATGCCGTCCTTTAATCTAATAGGCGCGCTTACTGCGCCTTTCTTAAGGCTGAATGCAGCGCTCTCCAATTCAGGAATCATTTCGCCCCTTTTAAAGATGCCTATATCTCCGCCTGCCTTTGCAGATGCCTTATCCTGAGACATTACAGAAGCGACTTTTGCAAAGTCCTCTCCTTTCTGCAGCCTTTCTAATGCCTGTTTTGCTTCACCATCTGTTTTTACAACTATATGGCTCAGCCTGATCTGATTGTTCATAGTGAATTCATCTTTATTTTTTTCATAATAATCTTTCATGTCCTGTTCAGTAATATTTGATGCTGCTGCCATTTCTTTTTCAAGGAGTTGATTAATAAGTGTTAACTTCTTAAACTCCTCCACCTGCCTCTGGAAATCCTTGTTTTTACTCAGACCCCTCTTTTGAGCCTCAAGATATAGCATCTCCTTTTTAACCAATTCATCAACAAACCGATCAACCCCCTCAGATCCCTGGAAAAATGCCTTTGCCATATCAGGAAGCGCATTTATCTCAACCTGAACATCCTCTTGTGTTATTGTCTTGCCGCCTACTTTTACAACAGTGCTGCCCTTTGTCCCGCTGTCTTTTGCGCATGAAGCCACAAAAATAATAGCGATAGCCACCAATAAAAACTTTTTCATTACCAGTCTCCTTTTATTTTTTTGACATTTTATCATTGTTATCCAAAATTATCAGCCATATATCTGGCATTGATTTTTATTAAACCCAAATTGAGCGATTCTAATCTAAAAATATATGTCAGGCGCTGCGAAAAAAGGGAGTCTTTGAGCAGTGTCTGACATATATAACATCACTCAACTTATATTAAGTTAACATATTTGAAAAACAAAAGTAAAAAGCGATATTCTAAAAATATGCAAAAAGCCATCGTCGGCATGAGCGGTGGAGTTGATTCATCTGTAACAGCATATCTTCTGAAGAATCAGGGATATGAAGTAGAAGGGGTGAGCTTTATACTTTATGAGGCGAGAATGAAAACAACATTTACAGGATGCTGTTCTATGGAGGCTATAAAGGATGCAAGACGGACTGCTGAACATATTGGCATAAGCCATACTTCAATAGATTTAAGAGATGAATTCATGGCGCATGTAATAGAGCCTTTTATTGAAGCCTATTTAAAGGGAATTACCCCAAACCCATGCATACTATGCAACAGACACATAAAGTTCCCGTATTTGTTGAAGACGGCAAATGAAAGAAATGCTGGTTTAATATCAACAGGGCATTATGCGAGGATAAAAAAAGGGATTGGGTTGCTCAAAGGCATTGATGCTAAAAAAGACCAGTCTTATGTGCTTCATGTTTTAAGGCCTGAGGAGTTGAATCGCCTAATCCTGCCCCTTGGCGAAAAGATAAAGGACGAGGTAAGGGAGATTGCAAGAGGTCTTAATCTGCCTGCTGCAAAGAGGCCTGAAAGTCAGGAGATATGTTTTATAGAAGACAGAAGCTACTTTAAGTTTCTTGAAAACCTGACTGAACAGAGAGTGGGGAATATTATTGATATTGAGACAGGCAATATCTTGGGAAGGCACAAAGGCGTCCATCTTTATACTATTGGCCAGAGAAAGAGGCTCGGCATTTCAGCAGGTAAGCCATTGTTTGTAGCAAAGATAGACCCTTCAAATAATGCAATCTATGTTGGCCCAAAAGAAGCAGCGATGATGAAGGAGTTTGTAGTGGAAGATGCTAACTGGCTAATTCCAGAAGTCAGAAGTCAGAGGTCAGAAGTCAGAAGTTTTCAGGCGACTGTAAAGGTGCGCTCCATGATGAATGATGAGCCTGCAGCCATCTCGATTCTGGATAGCAATGCTATAAAAGTTATTTACGATGAACCTCAATGGGCTCCTGCTCCAGGACAGAGCGCAGTGTTTTATGATGGGGATGTGGTTATTGGAGGCGGTATTATTTCTGAGATTTTCTCACATTATAAGTGTAAGTAATGCTTATGGATTCATTGCTGGGGTTGGTCCACATTAAACAATAGTATTGTTTCTTTTTTGGATTAAAAGAGCCATATTCTTTAGATGTGTTATCAACGGCTGTAAAATAAATTATATCTGAATTTTCATGGTAGTGGATGTTGAAGTTAACCCTGTTTGATGATTCAAAAGAATAATCAAGTATCTGGCTGGGCATTAATTCTATACAGTCTTCGTGCATGCCTGACGGCTTTATTGTCTCTGTAATTTTGCTTGTTTGTTCATGGTGATGGCCTGCATGATGGTGCATGTTTGCAGCGCAGCCCATTGCTGTTATGATAAAGAGGCAAGAGATTATCTTTAATATTTTAAGCATAGCCATATGATACCATAAAGCTGACTTGCTGGGGCTGTTTGTGTTATTTTATAAGACAGCTTGGGATTCAGGGAAAATACTGAACACCTGAACCTTTGAGTCCTTGAACTTATTTGTTAAAAGAATGACTGGAAAAGTTGTTTCAATAAATATCAGCGAAAAAAAAGGCGTTAGGAAAATGCCTGTTGACGAAGCAGTTATAAACGAAAATTACGGCATACAGGGAGACGCCCATGCTTCATCAAAATGGCAAAGACAGGTGAGCCTTCTTGCAATAGAGAGCATAAAAAAAATGCAGGATATGGGGCTTGATGTAAAACCAGGGGATTTTGCCGAAAACATAACTACAGAAGGGCTTGACCTTCTATCTCTTCCTTTAGACACTCGCATGAGGATAGGCAAAGAAGTTATAGGTGAAGTTAGTCAGATTGGAAAAGAATGCCATACAAGATGCTCCATCTATTATCAGGCAGGAGACTGCGTTATGCCTAAGGAGGGTATATTTATAAGAGTGCTTAAAGGCGGAACAATAAAAAAGGGTGATGAAATACAGATAATGTTAAGAAAACCTGAAGAGGCATATCTCTGAGAAAATGATAACCATCGCTGTTTTAACATTAAGCGATAAGGGCTCAAAAGGGCAGAGGGATGACAAAAGCGGCCCATTAATAGCAGAGACGCTTATGGGATTGGGAGAGGTTAGATATTATGATATTTTGCCTGATGAAAGGGAAATGATAAAGAGCAAGCTGTTGGAGTATGTCAACAAGGTTGACCTTATATTAACAACAGGCGGAACAGGGCTTTCACCGAGGGATGTAACGCCAGAAGCAACTTGTGATGTAATAGAAAGGGAGATCCCGGGCATGGCTGAAGCGATGAGAATGGAGGGGCTGAAGAAGACAAACAGGGCTATGCTCTCAAGGGCAGTTGCAGGGGTAAGGGGGCATACATTGATCATAAACCTTCCCGGAAGTCCTGCGGCAGTGAGGGAAAATTTAGAGATAATTTTAGGTGTAATTCCTCATGCTATAGAGAAAATTAAAGGCGGGCAGGAAGAATGCGGCAGGCAGTAACTACAAACATAAAAAGAAGCAAATTTCACGCGCAGGCAGAGAAAATAGCGGGACTTTTGAAGCATGCCGAACTCTCTGAAGATATCATACGCATACGAGATGTGCTTGAAAAGGATAACAATGTAGTGTTTGCATTATTGTTTGGCTCTTATGCGGTAGGCAGGCAGAAAAATAAGAGCGATATTGATATAGCGGTTTATTTAAAAAGGATTCCTAAAGATTTGCTGTCATTTAAACTTGAAAAAGAGTTGTCCTCCATCGCTCATCCTAAAGACGTTGATTTAGTTGTATTGAATAACGCATCTGCAATGCTAAGGCATCAGGTCTTTAAAAATAAACTGACACTTATTGTTAAAGACAGAGATGAGTATAGAAAATTCAGGCTCAAGAGTATGAATGACTATGAGGAATTCAAACACATAAGCGGATTAGATACTTATGACCCAATTTGAGCGATTTTGTAAGGCAGGCACTAATTAGCTCATAGCTAAATTAGCTATGAGCTATGAACTATGAGCTAATTCACGGCTATGAAGATATGGATGAAGAAAGAATTTACGGGATATATAAAAAGAAATTAGGCGATTTTTCAAAATTCATAGCAGATATTCGCAATTTTTTAAAAAAGGAAGATAGATGAAGGATGTATCTTTTACATTGGCATTTTTTGCAGGAGTTTTATCGTTTCTTTCGCCTTGCGTCCTGCCGCTTGTGCCAGCATATATATCATTTATAACAGGGACATCTCTAAACGAATTAAGGCATGCTGCCGGCATATCAAAAAGAATATCCAGCACCATGCCTAAGACGATTGCCTTTGTCTTAGGCTTTTCTACAATATTTGTATCACTCGGCGCATCATCTTCGCTTCTTGGCGGTCTTTTGCTTGAATATCAGGATTATCTGAGAATTGGAGGCGGAATCCTCACCATAATATTCGGCCTTTTCATTTCAGGCTTTATAAAGCTTGATTTTCTTATGAAGGAAAAAAGATTCCATATCGACAAAGGACCTGCAGGCTATCTCGGAGCATTCTTTATAGGCATGAGCTTTGCTGCAGGATGGACTCCATGCATAGGTCCGATACTCGGCACTATTCTTATATACGCAAGCTCTCAGGCATCAGCAACATATGGATTAAAATTATTAGCCGTGTACTCATTAGGTCTTGCAATTCCATTTATACTCTCAACATTAGCCATAAATGTATTTTTCACATATACAAGAAAGATTCATGGGTTTATGAGGGTTGTAATGATAATAAGCGGCCTGATTTTGATTGTCTTTGGGATTATGCTTTTGACAGACCAGATAGGACAGTTGTCAGCATTATTTCCAGATTTAGGGGTTAAGTTTTGAGGAGATATGTATGACAGATAAAGAAATTGAAGAAGTATATCAAATTGTTAAAGATTACCATGAAAAATATCTCAAGAAGCATGGTGTGGGGTTGCCAAAGTTGAGGCATGCTGACGGCAATTATGTTAAGGATGCTCTTGTTTTGGTGTATCTTGCGAGGTTCTATCCAAGTACTGTTGCTGTGATGAAAGGCGAACTCACGGAATTTATCAGAAAATTTTATCCCAAAACCAACGATGTTCAACAGGCAAGACATCTCGGAGCACAAAAAGGTTGGTTTATTTCAGCAGGCGGCAGAGATAATGTCCATGTTAAGAAAAGTGGAGAGTATCGCTTACTTACACTGGAAAGACCATATCCTAATTTCAAAGGACATAGAATTGAAGCTACAAGCGATTGGGAAAAAGTTAAACATCAATATGGGAACCGATGTGCTACCTGTGGCTCAGAGGAAGACAAGAAAAATCTTCACTATCCTAATACAATAACGAAATTGCAAAAAGCGCATATAGACTCATCAAAACCTTTGATTAAAGGAAATATTATTCCTCAATGCCAAAAATGCAATCGCGCATACAGAGATTTTTGGATATTTGACGAAAGAGGAAGGGTTAGAGGCATTGCAAAGCCAGCTATAATTAAAAAGTGTAATGAAAAAGTAAAAAGAGGCATTTATAGAATTTTATACAATGAGTTCAAAGGTGAAAATCCAAATGAATGGTAAATATTTGAATAAAATTATACATGGTGATGTGCTGAAGATTCTGCCTGATATTGCAGATAATACCGTTGATTTAGTTTTAACAGACCCTCCATATTTTCTGGATAAAATGGATAACACATGGGACAATAAAAAAGTAGCAAGCACGAAGTATCATCATGTTATTAAGTCATTGCCGGCAGGAATGAAATTTGATAAGGAGCAAGGTAAAAATTTTTATAACTGGTATTCTAAAGTTTCCATGCAGATTTTAAGGGTATTGAAACCCGGTGGTTTTTTCTTTTCTTTTTCCAGCCCAAGATTGTATCACAGGATGGTATCCGCAATAGACGATGCTGGTTTCTTGATACGAGATTGCTTTATATGGCTGTACACCCAAAATCAGCCAAAAGCAATGAGTCTAAACCATTTTATTGATAGATTAAAGGAAAGCGAGGAAACAAAAGATAGTCTTAAAAAGCAATTAAGGGGCTGGAAAACACCTCAAATCAAATCATGCTTTGAACCGATTGTGATGGCACAGAAAGAACCAGAGGGGACTTTTTTAGAGAATTTTAAGAAATACAATGTTGGACTGATTAACACTAATATAAAAATCGGTGAAGATATGTTTCCGTCAAATGTGATTTCAACAGATGAAATTAATTCACTGGTTGACAGGTGTTTTCTGATTTCAAAGCCTGACAAGAGAGAAAAGGGAGAGTTCAATATACACAAGACAGTAAAACCTTTGAGCTTATGTGAGCATATTATAAAACTAACAACTTATTCAAACAAGGCAGTTGTTCTTGATCCGTTTTGTGGCAGTGGAACAACTCTGGTGGCAGCAAAAAAATTGGGCAGAAAATTCATTGGCATTGATATAAATAAGGAATATATTGAAATAGCTAAATTACGGATTGAAAAAACAAATGGAAATTCTGCGAAATATAATGCCACGCAGACAGAAAAACAATTACAATTATGCGAGAAGAAAGCAGCGCATAGAGTCTCAAGAGAGGCAAAGAAACACAAATTAAACATGAAAAAATTAGGTCAATGTGCTATTTGCGATAAAAATATTCAGTCTAAAGCCGATTTATTTATCTTGCAAGAAGATATTGAAGATTATGATTATGACAAGCATAGACCTAAAATAATTAAAACAGGAGAAGCAGTTTGTAGTGAATGCTTAATTGACTATATTGATGATACAGAAAGGGTGTGTACAACTTCACCTCAAATTGAATATAGATATATAGGCTTAAAGGATATTTAACCGTCGGAGGCAACTTTGCAGGAAAGATATAATCCAGAGGAAATAGAGCAAAAGTGGCAGAGGTACTGGGCTGAAAGAAAAATTCACAAGACAGTTGAGGACACATCGAAGGAGAAGTTCTACTGCCTTGAGATGTTCCCATACCCTTCAGGGAAGATCCACATGGGCCATGTGCGCAATTACGCAATAGGAGATGTCATCGCACGATACAAGAAAATGCGCGGGTTTAATGTGCTTCATCCTATGGGCTGGGATGCATTCGGCCTGCCTGCTGAAAACGCTGCAATAAAGCATGGCGTGCACCCTGCAAAATGGACATACGAAAACATAGATTACATGAGGGAACAGCTAAACCGCATGGGATTGAGCTATGACTGGGACAGAGAGGTTGCCACATGCAGCCCTGAATATTACAAATGGAATCAATGGCTTTTCCTGAAGTTCTATGAAAAAGGGCTTGCCTATAAAAAGGCGTCATTTGTTAATTGGTGTCCTTCGTGTGCAACTGTCCTTGCAAATGAGCAGGTTATAGACACTAAATGCTGGAGGTGCGACAGCACAGTCATTCAGAAAGAGCTTGAGCAGTGGTTTTTTAAGATTACCCACTACGCAGAAGAACTCCTTCAGGGGTGTGACGAGCTAAAAGGATGGCCTGAAAGGGTTGTGGCAATGCAGAAAAACTGGATAGGAAAAAGTGAAGGCGTTGAGGTTGATTTTCCCATAGGCGGAACCGATGAGAAAATAAGAATATACACAACAAGACCAGATACAATTTTTGGTGCCACTTATATGTGCCTTGCGCCAGGGCATCCCCTGACAGAAAAACTTGTACAGGATGAAAGCAAACTTAAAACAGTAAAAGAAAGATACGGCAAAATGGAGGATAAAGAAGGCGTCTTTACAGGGCATCATGCAATTAATCCTCTTACTAATGAGAAAATATCCATTTATGCGGCAAATTTCGTGCTTATGGAATACGGCACAGGAGCTATAATGTCTGTGCCTGCTCATGACCAGAGGGATTACGAATTTGCAAAAAAATACGGTCTTCCGATAAAGGTTGTGATAGTGCCGGAAGAACAGTCAGGAGTCAGGAGTCAGGAGTCAGGAGAAAAGGCGTTTGAGGATGAAGGGATTTTAGTCAATTCAGGTCAGTTCAGCGGATTGAAAAGTGAGGACGCAAAAAAGGCTATTTCGCAATACATTGAAGAAAAAGGCTTTGGCAAGATAACTATAAATTACAAACTCCGCGACTGGGGCATTTCAAGGCAGAGATATTGGGGAACGCCGATCCCTATAATTTATTGCGACAAGTGCGGTATTGTTCCTGTTTCAGAAAAAGACCTTCCTGTGATACTTCCTGAGAATGTAAAATTCACAGGAGTTGGAGGGTCTCCTCTTTTAGAATTAGAGGAATTTGTAAATGTTAAATGTCCTGAATGCGGCGGAGGCGCAAGGCGAGAGACAGATACAATGGATACATTCGTTGACTCATCATGGTATTTTGTGGCGTACTGCATGAAAGACCGTAATGCGTTATCCGTAATGCGTAATGAGGTGGATGAAGAACTTTCTAATTCATCACAAGTTACACATCACGCATCACTCATCACTCATCACGATGCAGTAGATTACTGGATGCCTGTTGACCAATATATTGGTGGCATAGAACACGCTGTGCTTCATCTTTTGTATTCAAGGTTTTTCACAAAGGCAATGAGGGATATAGGAATATTATCAGTCAGCGAGCCTTTTAAGAATCTTCTTACTCAGGGCATGGTATGCAAGGAGACATTGAGATGCCCTGAACATGAATGGCTTTTCCCTGAAGATGTGAAAGAGAGCAAATGCATTCATTGCGGCATGGATGTCGTAAAAGGTAGAATTGAGAAGATGTCCAAATCAAAGAAGAATGTAATTGACCCAGATGCGCTTGTCAAAAAATACGGCGCTGATACAATGAGGCTCTTTTCTCTTTTTGCAGCCCCGCCTGAGAGGGACCTCGAATGGTCTGATAAGGGAGTAGAAGGCGCTTATAGGTTTTTGAATAAAGTATGGGGAATAGCCTATAAGAATCGTAATGCGTCATGCGTAAAGCGTAATGAGTTAAAGGAAATTATCCCTGACACATTACGCATCACGGATTACTCATCACGGCTGTTACGCAAGACTCATCAGACTATCAAGAGGGTTACAGAAGACATAGAAAAGGATTATCATTTCAATACAGCAATTGCTGCCCTTATGGAGCTGGTGAACGATATATCATCCTTTACTCCAGAAACGGATGAAGATATGACAGTTGCAGGAATTGCTATTAAAAATACTCTGCTCATGCTTGCTCCATTTGCACCTCATTTTGCCGAGGAATTATGGGAGGCAATTGGAGAGAAAAACAGCATATTTAAGCATTCATGGCCTTCATGGGATGCAGATCTCTCAAAAGAAGAAGAGATAGAGCTTGTTGTGCAGATTAATGGCAAGCTGAGGGTAAAGATGCTCGTCCCTGCTGGATTATCTGATGATGATGCAAAACAAAAGGCTCTGCAAGAACAAAAGATAAAGGAAATGCTTGACGGAAAACAGATAAAAAAAGTTATTGTTGTGAAGGGCAAGCTTGTGAATATTGTAGTAGGATAGACATGATTCAAAATTTAAAATTTAAAATTCAAGATTTAAAAATAAGATGCCTTTTATTACTATTCACTTTTCACTTTTCACTTTTCACTTTATTTGGCTGCGGTTATACCACTCAGACAAAGAATAATCTTCCATTTGACACTATAGCTGTTGGAAAGATAGAAAACAAGACCCTTGAGCCAAAACTACAGGACAGATTGAGCAGGCAGCTTGCAGAGACATTTTCAGAGTATGGTTTTCGCATAATTTCATCTGCGCAATATACGCTTGAAGGTGAGATAACAAAATTTGAGTTGGAGCCATTAGTTGAACATAACCTCACAGCAACACAATACAGGGTCGTTATAAAGGCATACTTCAGACTGATTGACACCACAAGCGGCAAAACAATTCCTTTCGTTGAGGAAAGCCCTTTTATTACCTATTTCAGTTCTGCAGAAAAGCTCCAAAATGTCCTTGCCCTGAAAGAGCTTTCAGCAAACAACGCGTTAAAAGATATTTCTCAGGCAGTGGCAAGGCGAATAATTTATAACAAACAGCTTTTGGACGGCAGCCAGCCGTCACTTAAATATTGAGCCTTGTCTTATGAGCATTAAGCAATTTCAACAGGAGATCTCAAAAGGACTTTCTTCACCAGCTTACCTTTTCTATTCATCTGATGATTTTCTCCTTTATGAGGTGTTATCTATTATAAAAAGCAAGCATCGCTCAGATGCTTTCAATTTTGATATTTTTGATATTAAATCGCCGGACGACAGTAAGCCGGTGGAACAAATTATCGATATTTTAAACACCATGCCCTTTTTGTCAGAAAGAAGGGTGGTTGTTATAGAAAACATTCAGAAGCTTTCAAAAAAAGATGCTCTTAAATTCCAAGGATATTTATTAAATCCTGCAGACACATCTCTTGTGATTATGCTGTTTTCAGGGACATCCCCTAAGTTCTTTGATCAATCTGTTGTTAAGAATTTAAAAACCATAGGCATTAATTTGCAAGAAAAGGATATTCCGCAATGGATACAGGAGAAAGCAAAAAAATTGGGCATGGAATTTACCGGCAGGGCAGTGCAATATTTGATAAATATTGTCGGTACAGATTTAGGAATGCTACATGCCGAGATCAAAAAATTCTCATCATGCAATACATCACTTATTGATATTGATAACATAAAAGGAATGGTTTATGCAGGCGCTGAATACAGCGCCTTTGACCTCATCAATGCGCTAAAAAAGAAAGATAAAAAAGAAGTCTTCAGGATATTTGAAAATATAAAGAAAAATTCGGAGATGCAAATGCTGCTCGGCGCATTAAACTGGCAGTATGCAAACCTCCAGAGCAAATCTCATCATAAAGATGAAAGGATTTCCAAAACAATTTTCAAGCTGCTCCATGAGGCGGATGCCTCTGTCAAGACATCCCACTCTTATGTCATTGAAGATTTACTCGTAAAACTGCTTAAAGTTTAGGCAACAGACCAACGAAGCCGCAACTACTGCTCTGCTGCGCTGCTGTTGTATTGCTTTAATTAAGAGGCTAATGCTGTGTTTACCTTCTTTGTAATCCTTGATATCTTTCTTGATGCTGTATTTTTATGAATAATGCCCTTGGATGCGGCGCTGCTTATGACCTTGATGCTTTCTTTTAATATTTTGTTTAAATTATCCGCATTCTTTGAAGACAATGCTGTTTCTAATTTTGTTATATATGTCTTTACTTTAGACTCAACAGACTGATTGCGAAGTCTTCTTTTTTCTGCCTGCCTTACCCTCTTGAGGGTTGATAAATCTTTTTTAGGTGCCGACTTACCTGCCAATTTCATCCTCCTGAATTTCTAAATTATTAAGTCAATAAGCCATTAAGTTACTAAATTTTCCCCAATGACTTAATTACTCTATGACTAAAAAAATATCATAAATCTTAACAGAAAATCAATATTTATGCTAAAATTGCTGGATATGAAATACAGACCATTAGATTTAAACAAACTTAAAACCTATTCCATTAAGAACAGAAGCAGCAAGGTCTCAATAGAAAAATCAGCCCGCCCCCATAAAAAAGGCAATTTATTCAGCGCATTTATCAACAGTCTTCCTGATTTTCTCGCTGCAAGGGATTTAAGAGCTGTTGTGCATGCTATAGTTAGCGCCAATAAAAACAATAGGCCTGTAATCCTCGGAATGGGCGCTCATCCGATTAAAGTTGGCCTGTCTCCATTAATTGTAGATCTTATGCAAAGAGGTGTAATAACAGCAGTCGCAGCCAATGGAGCATGCATAATTCATGATTTCGAGATTTCATTTATTGGACAGACATCAGAAGATGTAGCCAGAGAATTATGCACAGGCGCCTTTGGAATGGCAAAGGAAACAGGGCAGGCGCTTAACAATGCCATTAACAATGGCGTTAAAAAAGGATATGGAATTGGACGCTCCATAGGCGAGCTAATAGCCTCATCTGATTTTGCATTCAAGGACAAAAGCATATTTAGCGCAGCATATGCTCTTGATATACCTGCTACTGTTCATGTAGCGGTTGGCTCTGACATCATACATATGCATCCAGAGGCTGACGGAGCAAGCATAGGTGAAGGGAGTCTCAGGGATTTCAGGCTTTTTACTTCTGTAGTTGCTGCCCTTAACGGAGGTGTTTATATAAATCTGGGTTCTGCGGTTATTCTTCCAGAGGTGTTTTTAAAGGCATTAACAATTGCGAGGAATCTCGGACATAAGGTCGAAGAATTCACTACTGTGAATATGGATTTCATACAGCATTACAGACCGCGCGAGAATGTGCTGAAAAGGCCTACAATGATTAAAGGGCAATGCTTTGCTCTTACAGGGCATCACGAGATAATGTTCCCGCTGCTGTCAGCAATGATAATCGAGGAGCTTTAATGAATGTCATAGTTGATGAAGAAAAATGCATTGGCTGCGGCAGGTGTGAGGAAATATGTCCTTCAGTATTTCATCTAAATGAGGCAGCAGGAAAATCTGAGGTTATAGATCCTGAGGCATGCGAATTTGTGGGCTGCTGCGAAGCTGCTGAGGAGAATTGCCCTGTAGCAGCCATAACCTTGGGAATTTAACAATGCCTGTGGAGATGGGTCGAACTCTCATGAGCCGTATATAGTTTTCTTCTTGATATGGGCTTTAGGCTCTATCTTATATAAGCCTCTGTCACATATCTCCTCATCATCCTGTGAGAATTAAAGTAGTATGCATTCTTTCCTATTGCGTTCTGCATGATCCTTATCCATGTATGTTTGTCATTGTAGAAAGTGGGAATAATAACAGCCTCCAGCTTGTAATAAAGATCATCTGCATCCCTTGCAGGATCTGCAGGCACATCAGGAGAAGGCCCTATTGCCCAGCCAGTATAATTTTCTATATGCCCTTCAATCCACCATCCATCAAGCACGCTGAAATTAGGGACGCCATTGTGCGTTGCCTTCATTCCGCTTGTTCCTGATGCCTCAAGCGGCCTCAAAGGAGTATTGAGCCATACATCGACGCCGGATACAAGCTTTAATGCCAGTTCCATATTGTAATTTTTAAGGAATGCGATTTTTATCTTGTCTTTAAGTTTTTCTTTTATTTCGAATATGCGCTGAATAAGCTGCTTGCCTGCTTCATCCTTTGGATGCGCCTTTCCTGCATATATAATCTGTATTCTGCCTTCGCCGATTCGCGCCAATCTGTTGATATCCGTAAAAAGAAGGTCAGCCCTTTTATATGCAGTTGCCCTTCTTGCAAAACCTATAGTAAGTGTATCGTAATTCATTCCCACCTGAGTTTCACGGTTTACATGGTCAATAAGATGCCTTTTTGCCTCCATGTGCGCTTCCCATATCTCATCATCCGGAATACGGCCAACCCTGACAAATATTTCTGGCTCATTAGCCCACCCTAGCAGGTATTTGTCAAAAAGCCTTTTGAAGCTGTCGCATGTCCATGTAAATGTATGGACACCATTTGTTATGGCGTGAATCTGATAACCAGGAAACATTTCTTTTGATACTTCACCATGTTTTTTAGCTACTCCATTTATATACATGCTAAGATTCAGGGCAAGAAGGGTCATGTTAAGATATTCATATCCTGCTAATTCCTTTATTATATCTAATGGCACTATCTTGCACATTACTTTTTGTACAAGGTCATAAGGAAACTTATCATGACCTGCTGCAACCGGTGTATGTGTTGTAAACACGCAAAGGCTTCTTACCTTTTCTATATCCCATACAAGCCTCTCATCCCACACCTCCTCAATGTCCCTTTTGTATCTTTTCAGCAATTCAAGGGTCAATAATGCCGAATGGCCTTCGTTCATATGATATTTTTTTATTTCAAACCCAAGTTCATCGAGCATCCTTGTACCGCCTATTCCAAGCACTATTTCCTGCTTAAGTCTGTAAGCCTGATCACCACCATAGAGGTAGTGCGTAATCTCTCTGTCCTGAGGCGAATTTTCAGGCAGATCTGTATCGAGGAATATAATTGGAATCTTTGGTCCTCTCATGCTTTCTACAACATAAAGCCAAGCGCCTATAAAAACCTCTCTTTCTTCTATAAGAACAGTGATCCTTTCTTTAAGGGGAGCCATAAAATTACTTGGTTCCCACTCATCAGGAATTTCTGTCTGCCTGCCATAAATATCAAGCTCCTGTTTGAAGTATCCCTTTTTGGTGAGGATGGTCACTGCGACAACCGGAAGATTTAAGTCTGCTGTTGACTTGATTGTATCTCCTGCAAGCACGCCAAGACCTCCGCTGTATGTAGACATATCGCTTCTAATGCCGATCTCCATAGAAAAATATGCTATCTTAGGTTCTTTGATGAAAGCGCTTATTAATGATGCCATGAAGCCTCCAAAATTGCTTTTATGTCAATTTTTTGTTCTAAGAATTAATTTATCAAGCGCTGCTTTCCCTTCATCTCCAATGTCAAATGTATATTCGTTAACATAAAGAGCTATATGCTTCAATATTACATCATCAGACATCTCTTGCGAATATTTTTTGATAAACAACATAGCCTCATCCCTGTGCAGCATCGAATATTTTACGCTTGCTCTTATAAGATTTTCAATTGTTTTAATAGTCGAAGATCCAAGAGTTTTTTTTGCAATTATGCCGCCAAGCGGTATTAACAGCCCTGTCTCATCCTCCCACCACTCACCGAGATCAACATTTTTTTCCAGTTCATACTCAGGGTATGTAAATCTGCTTTCATGAATGATTAGACCAGCATCAACATCACCATTTTTTACTGCCTCCATGATTTTATAAAAAGGCATGACAATAAAGTTTAGAGTTTGGAGTTTGGAGTTTGGAGTTGATGAAAGGTAGAGTTTCAGCAATAAGAACGCGGTTGTAAGTTCACCAGGGATTGCTATTTTTTTTATTTCTGTCTTCTGTCCTCTGTCTTCTACCTTCTGGACTAAGAGCGGTCCGCATCCTCTGCCGAATGCTCCTCCTGCTCTTAGAAATTGGTAATCATCTTGCAGATAATAAAAGGCATGACATGATGTTTTTGTAACATCAACTGCCCTTTTAATAGCAAGTTTATTTAGGGTTTCGACATCATCAACAATAATATCAAAGTCAAGCCCTTTTGTATCTATCCTCTTTTCGGCAAGGGCATAAAATACAAAGGTGTCGTTTGGACATGGTGAAAAGCCTAAACTTATCATAATTTGCAATTTTAGCATTAAATATTTATCATTTACCAGAAGAAAGATATGGGTAATGGAGTAATGTTTAAAGTCTTTATACACACTTCTTCATTTTAAGCATGGGAGGTTTTATGGGATTATATGGAAACATTTTAAGTCTTATCGGAAATACGCCTTTGGTCAAAATCAACAAAATGGTTTCAAAAAATAGTGCAGAGATTTGGGCAAAGCTTGAGGGCTTTAATCCTGGAGGCTCTGTTAAGGACAGGATAGCGCTTTCCATGATAGAGGCGGCAGAAAGGGATGGAAAACTGAAGAATGGCGGGACAATTGTTGAGATGACAAGCGGAAATACCGGCATCGGCCTTGCAATAGTGGCTGCTGTAAAGGGATACAGACTTCTCCTCACCATGCCTGAGACCATGTCCATGGAGAGGAGGCAGTTGCTGCAGGCATTTGGCGCCGAACTTGTATTGACGCCTGGTGATAAGGGCATGATGGGAGCAGTTGAAAAGGCAGAGGAGATATTCAGGGATAACCCTGATTTTTTCATGCCGCATCAGTTTGAGAATAAGGCAAACCCGGAAATGCACAAAAAGACAACCGCCGTAGAGATAATCAATGACCTCAACTGCGTGCCTGATGCCTTTGTGGCTGGAGTTGGAACTGGAGGAACAATAACCGGCACAGGAGAGGCATTAAGGGAAAAAAAACCTGATATATGGATAGCAGCAGTGGAGCCTGCATACTCCCCTGTCCTGTCCGGCGGCAATCCCGGAAAACATAAGATTGCAGGCATAGGCGCTGGCTTTTATCCAGGAATTTTAAATACAAAGATATACAATGAAGTGATACCCGTAACGGACGAAGATGCCGCATACATGACAAAGCAATTGGCTTTAAAGGAAGGAATACTCGCAGGCATATCTTCCGGCGCTGCAATGTGGGCGACTCTGAAGGTTGCAGAGAGACTTGGCAAAGGGAAAATAGTCGTTGTTATTTTCCCTGATCGAGGGGAAAGGTATCTAAGCACAGGGCTGTTTTTGCCTGAAGGTCTTTAACCCAAATAATGCATTTACAATATGGCAATGAGAAAGCCATTTATCCGCTCATGCCTCCTTGTTTTAATGTTCAACTGCATTTTTGGAGTTTAAATAGCTTGATAAATAAAGGGTATTTGTGCTATTTTTTATGTTTAAAAAACACACGTCCATAAAAATTCTTCATTGGTCCTGCAGAGTTATCTGACAGGTATGATGAAATTGGACGGAGGACTAACCAATAGGAGGAAGTAAAATGAGCGTTGTAACAATGAAAGAGTTGCTGGAATCTGGCGTCCATTTCGGACATCAGGTAAAGAGATGGAATCCAAAGATGAAAAAATATATTTTTGGAGAAAGAAATGGCATCCATATTATTGACCTTCAAAAGACATTGAAGGGCGTGGAAGAGGCGCACAAATTTATTAGAGATGTAGCAGCTACAGGGGTGCCTATACTTTTTGTAGGCACAAAAAAGCAAGCGCAGGACTCCGTAGCAGAGGAGGCACAGAGGGCAAGCGCATTTTATGTGAATAATAGATGGCTCGGCGGCATGCTTACGAACTTCTCAACGGTAAAAAAGAGCATAGAAAGGCTAAAAAAAATTGAGACGATGAAAGAAGACGGAACCTATAATGTTCTGACTAAAAAAGAGGTCTCTCATCTTGAGCAAGAAAGACTAAAATTAGAAAAAAATTTAAGCGGAATAAAAAATATGGCTTATCTGCCCGGAGCAATGTTTGTCATAGACCCTAAAAAAGAAAGAATTGCTATTGCAGAGGCACAAAGGCTTTCTATACCTGTTGTAGCCGTTGTTGATACAAATTGCAATCCTGATGATGCAGATTATGTCATACCAGGCAATGACGATGCAATAAGATCGATTAAGCTCATCTCAGCTAAAATGGCTGATGCAGTAATGCAAGGCAGGGGCGCTCTTGCAAAGGCTGCTGAAGAAGAGGCTGAAGAAGCAGCAATAGAAGAAAAAATAGTGCAGGAGGAAATAGCAGAATGACAGTCACAGCAGATAAAGTCAAGGAATTGCGTGAAAAAACAGGCGCAGGCATGATGGATTGCAAAAAGGCGCTTTCTGATAGCAACGGCGATATGGAAAAAGCTATTGATATACTTAGACAAAAAGGGCTTGCAACTGCTGCAAAAAAAGCAGGCAGGACAGCATCGCAGGGTTTGATAGATTCATACATACATATGGACAAACTTGGAGTGATCGTCGAGATGAATTGCGAGACGGACTTTGTCGCCAAAACAGAAGACTTCAAGGGTCTTGTTAAAGACATCGCAATGCATATAGCCGCCGCCAATCCAGCTTATTTATCGAGAGAGGATGTCCCTCATGATGTAATAGAGAGAGAAAAAGAGATTTACAGAGCACAGGTTGCAAACAAACCACCTCAAGTAGTAGAGAAGATTATTGAAGGGAAAATCGAAAAGTTCTTTAGTGATGCATGCCTTCTGGAGCAGATATTTATAAAAGACCCTGAAGGAAAGCAAAAAATAAAAGATCTTATAACAGAAAAGATCGCAAAGCTTGGAGAGAATATTGTTCTCAGGAGATTCGCAAGATTCCAGTTAGGCGAAGGATTGCAAAAGAGTGCATCTTGTGAGAGTTAAAAATAAGGATAAGAGGATGAGAAGTTCAGAAGTTAAGAAGATTAGTAAAAAAAGAAAAATCTTAACCTCTAAACCTCTTATTAACCTCTCAGCTTCTAAATTTAAATACAGACGTATTCTTTTAAAGCTGAGCGGAGAGGCACTTATGGGCGACAAGGGCTATGGCATAGACCCTGCCACTGTTGAATTTATGGCTTCTGAGATAAAAAAAGTTGCTGACATGGGCATTCAGATTGCTATTGTTATAGGAGGCGGCAATATCTTCAGGGGTGTTCAGGCTTCTGTAAAAGGAATGGAAAGGGCATCTGCAGATTATATGGGAATGCTTGCAACGGTCATCAATGCCCTTGCCCTGCAAAATGCATTGGAGAGAATCGGACTACAGACGAGGGTGCAGTCCGCTATTGAGATGAGGGAATTGGCAGAGGTTTATATCAGGAGAAAAGCGATAAGGCACCTTGAAAAAGGACGTGTAGTAATATTTGGCGCTGGCACCGGCAATCCATATTTTACTACAGATACTGCAGCAGCTCTTCGCGCCATTGAGATAGGAGCCGATGTCATACTAAAGGGCACAAAAGTCAATGGCGTATATACTGCAGACCCTGCAAAAGATGCCAGTGCAAAAAAATTCGATGAGATATCTCATATAGATATCTTAAAACATAATCTTAAGGTCATGGATTCTACTGCAATAACCCTTTGTATGGACAACAACCTTCCAATAGTTGTATTTAATATTAAAAAAGCAGATAATATTACTAATATTTTAAAGGGTAAAAAAATAGGGACAACAATAAAAAGTAAGCAGTAAGCATTTAATCGAATTGGGGTGAAAATATGCAGGAGTTTAAGAAAAAGGCTTCAGACAAGATGAATAGCGCAGTAGATGCGCTGAAAAAGGATTTAGCCTCAATAAGAACTGGCAGGGCATCCCTCGCCCTATTGGACGGAATAACTATGGATTATTATGGCGCTCAGACGCCTATAACTCAGCTCGCAACTTTAGGCATCCCTGATCCGAAACAAATAACCATCCAGCCATGGGAGCAAAAGATTATTCCAGACATAGAAAAGGCTATTTTAAAATCTAATCTTGGGCTAACTCCCACCAATGACGGAAAGATTATCAGGCTTACTATACCACCTCTTACTGAGGAGAGACGAAAGGAACTTGTAAAGACTGCAAAAAAAAGGGCAGAGGATGCAAAAATAGCTGTCAGAAATATCAGAAGAGACATAAATGAAGAAATTAAAAAGGCAGAAAAAGAAAAACAGCTTAGCGAAGATGATGTCAAGAGACTCCATGAGGAAATACAGAAAGTTACTGATTCTTATACAGACAAAATAGATGGGGTCCTTCACCACAAGGAAAAGGAAATAATGGAGGTCTAAGATGAGCGTAAATAATAATTTTATAGTGAAGACAACTGATGCAAAATTAATGGATATACAAAAGGCGCTCCAACAAGCAGGAATTAATGTTAGAAGCATTATAGAGATATTTAAAGAAGAAACCGCATCTGAAAATCAATAGTCATTGGCCGGGTTGAAATCAGGTTTTGCAAAATACATTCAAATGACTCTTAAAAAAAGGGGGGAATAATGCCTAAGAACGCAGCAAAAGAAGCAAAAAAAAACTTAAATCAGAAGAGAGAAAAAAAATCAGCAAAACCAGAGAATAAGCCAATAAAGACTAAAACCAAGACAAAATCACAATCAACGTTAAAGGCGCAGCCGAAAACACAACAAAAAGATACTAAAAAAACAATACAAAAAACAAAATCAGAAGCAAAATCAGCGAAAAAATCTATTGAAGATGAAAAAAATAGAAAAGAGAGATTACGAAAACTGCTTATAAAGAAAAGAGAAGATATAGTCAGAGAGGCAAAGTCAGAGATCAAAAAGCTTAAGTCAGGCGAGAGAAAGCAGCTTATTGAAACTGTAATGGATGACGGAGACCTTTCTGTTGTTGATCTTGCAGAAGATATAAGCCTTAAACAACTCAGCAATCACAGGGAAACGCTTATCAAGATAGATACTGCGCTCATGAAAATAAAAGAAAGCACTTATGGATTATGCGAAGAATGCGGAGATGAGATAACCGAAGCAAGGCTTATGATTATGCCATTTGCCATTTATTGCAAAGACTGCCAGGAGAAAAAGGAATCGATAGCAAAAATAGAGAAAGAAGGGGGGGTATAGAGAATTAGCATTTTGAGTTTTGATCTTTCAATAATTGACTCTTTCTAAAAACAATCCTTTTGCCGGCGCTGCTGCACCGGCATTTTTTCTGTCTTTTGAAAGCATAATTCCTTCTATATCTTCTGATTTTATTTTTCTTTTTCCAGCTTCAACAATTGTGCCTGCAATATTTCTCACCATATGCCTTAAAAATGCATCTGCTTCTATACGAATCTTAAAAAAAACGCCTGAAAGCCTTGCGCTCATAAAATCAAGATGCTCAATTTTTTCTACTGAAACATCCAGAATAGTCCTTGCACTATTTTTTGCTCCGCATCCGCTCGCCCTGAATGCAGAAAAGTCATGCCTGCCTTTCAGTGGTTCAATTGCGCGGCGCATTGCATCTAAATCTAATTTATGACCAATATTCCATGCATACCTGCAAAGAAAAGGAGAGATGCAGCAGGAATTGGAAATAACATAAAAATAGATTTTACTTTTTGCATCATACCTTGGGTGAAAATCAATTTTCACATCCTTTGCCTCCAGCGCTCTTATATCGTCAGACAGATTGGCATTTAATGCCCTTTGGATAATATCTGCCTGCATTGTCGATAATGTCTTAAATGATGCTGCCTGCTCTATGGCATGAACCCCTGCATCAGTCCTTCCTGCTCCAATGACCTTTACATCTTCGCCTGTTATCTTTTTAATCGCATCCTGAATGACCCCCTGAATAGTAATAATGCTTTTTTGTTTTTTGTAATCTGAAATCTGAAATCTAAAATCTGAAATTTCAGAGGGTTGAATCTGCCATCCATTGTAATTAGTGCCGTCATATTGAAGGGTGAGTTTGATATTTCTCATTTTATGACCCAATGAGCCTTGATATGTTTGTCCATGAAAGCATATTAATACCAGAACGAACATACTCTTTATCGCCGGCATAAACAAGGTATGGTTTGGCTTTTGGGTCTGCAAACTTCAGCCATCTATTAATCCCCTTAAAATAATCCTCTGTAATGGTCTGTCCTGATTTTATCTCTACTGGCATAAGGGTTTCACCGATTTCTATTATCAAGTCAATCTCTGTTCCTACATTATCTCTCCAGAAAAAAAGGTTTGATGTCAGCCCTGAATTATATCTTTTTTTTAGTATTTCACAGATAACAAGACTCTCAAAGAAAAAACTTCTCATGGGATGGATGGACATATGGTCTGGATTTTGGATATTTAGCAGCCATGATGCCAGCCCAGTGTCGTAGAAGTAAATCTTTGGCGTCTTTACAAGCCTCTTGCCAAAATTTTTGTAGTGCGGCTGAAGAGTAAAGACAATGTAGCTTGCCTCAAGAACAGACAGCCACGATCTTGCTGTATTGTGAGTAATGCCGCAGTCATTGGCAAGTTGTGATAGATTTAAAAGCTGACCTATCCTTGCAGCGCACATTCTTACAAACCTCTGGAAGATGTTCAAATCCTTAACATTGAGCATCTGCCTCACATCACGTTCCACATAAGTCATTACATAGTTTGAATACCAGATATCAGAAGGAATATCTCTGTCATAAATTGGTGGATATAATCCTTTAAATAACAATTCATCCAGCGCGGGTATTGGCAGTTTGCCTGCTCTCAATTCAGCCATACAAAAGGGAAGCAATTGCAAAAGTCCTACTCGTCCAGCTAATGTCTGCGTTATCTTTGAAATAAGTCCAAATTGTTGTGAGCCTGTTAATATGTAAAGTCCTCTCCTCTGGGCTTTATCAACTATTGTTTGAATATAGGAAAAAAGTTCAGGACACCTCTGTGCTTCATCAATAATCGCACCTTCCGGAAACCTGAGTAAAAACCTTTTTGGGTCGCGTAAGGCAAATTCAAGTTCATCGGGGTCTTCAAGAGACACATAGGGCTTATGAGCAAATACAGCACGGGCTAATGTGGTTTTCCCCGACTGCCTCGGTCCGGTTATCGCCACCACAGGAAATGCCTTTTCAAGCCTTAAAAGTGTCTTTGATGCATCACGAGGAATCACGAAATATTTTAATCTTTTCTTTACAGATTGTCAATTAAATTTACAATTCGTAAAAAATCACGACATCTAAACCAAATTGCGATTTAGAAAGACTCTTAGACGCTCATGCCTCTTTGTAAATGCATTATTTGGGCTAACAAAGTTTTCGGCTGGATTTGGGTTATAATAGTTTTCGCTGGATTTGGGTTATAATAGTTTTCGATAAAGGTTATAATAAAAAAAACACAAGAAAGGAGCATTCTGTGATACGGCATACATTTTCACTTCTTAACGGCATAGGAGAAAAGCTCGAAAGGCATATCTGGAGAAAGGGAATCACTACATGGGCAGACTTTTACAGTTGCAGGGAGATAGACGGCATAAGCCCTGAAAGGAAGACTATTTATGACAATCAGTTGCTTCAGTCTTCCATGGAACTCGATGTTGGCAATGCAGAATATTTTGCAAGGATAATGAAGAGGCGCGAGCACTGGAGGCTTTTTGATGCATTTAAAGGCAGCGCAATCTGCCTCGATATAGAAACCAACGGCTATCAGCCAAGACAGGGCGGTTATGTAACAGTAGTTGGCATTTATGACGGCCGCAGGTGGAGGCATCTTGTCAGGGGTGAAGACCTCACTGCAGAGAATATTAATCGTGAACTTTCGGGCTATAAATGTCTTATAACATTTCATGGCACTGTGTTTGATGTGCCGTTTCTTCTGAGGTCTTTCCCAGATGTCAGGTTTAATATCCCCCATTTTGATCTCTGCTTTGCAGCGCGGAAACTTAAAATTGACGGAGGGCTGAAAAAAATAGAGTCATTTTTCGGCATAGAAAGAGACGACTCTGTTAAAGGAATGGACGGATATGCTGCTGTAAAGCTATGGGAGGGGTTTAGAAAGGGAAGCTTAGAGGCAAAGGAGTTGTTATTGGCTTACAACAGAGAGGATACTATTAATCTAATGCAGCTTGCAGATATCCTATATCAAAGGCTCAAGGCTTCCACTGGAATAAATGAATTTATCGCTTGCAAAGATTTAAACCCTGTTGCAAGCAGACAATCATGAGGCAGAAACTATGTCGCTGCTGAACAGATTTCTTTCATACCTTACTGTTGAAAGGGGATTGTCTAAAAATACAGTCGAATCATATCGTCTCGATTTAAAAGGTTTTTTAGAATATCTTAAAGACAGCAACAAGTCTGAAATAATGCTGCCGCCTTTCACACGACAGGATATAGTGAACTATATAGGGAAACTCAGGGACAACGGCCGTTCTACTGCAAGCATATGCAGGTTTATCTCTTCGATAAAGGGGTTTTGCAAATTTCTTATTATCGAAAAAGTCATCTTAGACAACCCTTCAGAGAACCTCAAAACTCCCAAACAATGGGAAAGAATTCCAAAGGCGCTCGGAGTCCAAGACATTAAAAACTTGCTGACCCATGAACCGTCAGCCTTAAGGTATCGGCTATTTATCAGAGATTCTGCAATGCTTGAATTATTGTATGCATCAGGGCTCAGGGCGAGCGAAATAATATTTATTAAGACAAATGATCTGAATTTTGAGAGCGGATTTTTGAGAGTTATGGGCAAAGGCTCTAAAGAAAGGATCGTCCCTATGAATCGCCGTGCAGCAGAAAAAATTAAAAAATATATTCTCCAATTAAGACCTCTTCTTCTTAAAAACAGACAGTCTCCATATCTGTTTTTAACCAGCAGAGGAGCGCCGATGACAAGACAAAGATTCTGGCAGGCATTAAAAAAGTTTGCAAGCGCATCAGGGCTGAAGCTGACTCCGCATACACTCAGGCACTCATTCGCAACCCATCTTTTAGAAAGCGGCGCTGATTTAAGATCTGTTCAAAAGATGCTCGGACATTCTGACATATCAACCACACAAATTTATACAAAGGTAACAGGAGATAGAATTAAAAGGGTTTACATGGAACATCATCCGAGAGCAAAATAACTATGAACTAAAAACTAATACGAGGAGGTTTATATGGCAGTGAAGCTAAAACCAGAAGAACTTTATAAGTGCTGCGAAACAGATTTTTTTAAGTTCCGCACAACAGAAGACATAATTAAACTCGAAGGAACAATCGGACAGGAAAAGGCTTTAAAGTCTCTTGACTTTGGGTTAAGCCTCACGAGCAAAGGATTCAATATATACGCCCTCGGCGAAAGCGGCACAGGCAAGATGAGGAGCATCAGGACATTATTGAATGAAAAGGCGAGCAATGAAAATATTCCTCATGACTGGTGCTATGTCTTCAACTTTAAAGACCCTGATGCTCCAATCGCTATATCCCTTGCGCCAGGAATAGGCATAGTATTTCAGAAAGATATGGACAGCTTCATTAAGACATTAAGAAGCGAAATACCAAAGACATTTGAATCAAAAGAGTATGAAAAACAGAGGAGCAAGATTGTCGAAGAATTTCAGCAGAAACAGAAGACGCTTTTTACAAGCCTCGAAGAGGAGGCGACAGCAAGGGGATTTGCCATAAGAAAAGCTGTGACTGGACTCTTGATAGTTCCAATTAAAAAAACAGGCGAGCCTCTCACTGAAGAGGATTTTGCAGCCCTTGATGAAAAGACGAGGAAGAAGATTGAAGAGATCGGCAAAATGCTTCAAGAAAAGCTGGATGATGTGGTAAGGGCAGTGAGAGAGGCAGAAAAACTCGTAAAAGAAATGCTCGTAAAGCTCGAAAGAGAGATTGCCCTTAGCTCTGTAGATCTTCCAATAAATGATCTTAAAGAAAAATATAAAAATTATGAAAAAATAGTCTTATACCTTGAAGCCGTTAAAGAGGATATTCTTTCTCATCTTGAAGATTTTAAAGCCGTAGAAGAACAGCCGCCGCCTCTTTCATTCATAAAAATGCCAAAACCTGAGCTTTCATTTGTCAGATACGCTGTAAATGTAATCGTCAGCAACAAAGAGACAAAAGGCGCTCCTGTTGTGTTTGAAAGCAACCCAACATATCTGAATCTCTTTGGCAGAATAGAGTATAAGGTGCAGTATGGAATGGCATTGACAGATTTTTCTATGATAAAAGCAGGCTCTTTGCACAAGGCAAATGGCGGCTATATTGTTATAAATGCACTGGATCTTTTAAGAAATATCTTCTCATACGATGCATTAAAAAGGGCGCTAAGAAACAAAGAATTAAAAATAGAGGATGTCTGGGAGCAATACAGGCTTTTAAGCACAACCGCGCTAAAGCCTGAGGCCATACCGCTTAATGTAAAGATTATCATTGTCGGAAATCCTTATATTTATTATCTCCTTTATAACCTCGATGATGAATATAGGGAATTGTTCAAGGTAAAGGCAGACTTCGACAGCAGGATGGAAAGAACTCCTGAAAACATAGAAAGATACAGTTTTTTTATAGCGAGCTGCCAGAAGGAGGAAAACCTCCTGCCCCTCGACAGAAGCGGGGTTTCAAAGGTTGTGGAGTATGGCTCAAGGCTTGCAGGCCATCAAAATAAACTTGCAACAAAATTCAGCGAAATAGCAGACCTTGTGCGCGAATCCCACTACTGGGCAAAGAAGGAAGGAAGCGCTGTTGTAAGGGCAGAACATGTAACTAAGGCGATTGATGAAAAAATCTTCAGGGTCAACAGAATCGAAGAGAGATTAAGAGAGATGATGCTTGAAGACACGCTTATTGTAAAAACTTCAGGCGAAAATATTGGACAGATAAATGGTCTTGCTGTCCTGGATCTGGGAGATTACAGCTTTGGCAAACCTTCAAGGATAACTGCCACTACATATACAGGCAAGGCAGGGGTTGTGAATATAGAGAGAGAAACAAAGATGAGCGGCAATATTCACGCAAAAGCGATTATGATAATATCCCATTATCTTGGCAGCAAATATGCGACAAAAAAGCCTGTCAGCCTTTCTGCATCCATTGCCTTTGAGCAGCTCTATGATATGGTTGAGGGCGACAGCGCAACATGCGCTGAATTGTATGCGCTTTTGAGCAGCATTTCAGGGGCGCCTTTAAAACAATGCATTGCAGTAACAGGCTCGATGGACCAAAACGGAGATGTCCAGCCAATAGGCGGCGTTAATGAAAAGATAGAAGGATTTTTTGATTTATGCAGGATCAGAGGCCTTGATGGAAGCCATGGAGTGATAATACCAAAAAGAAACATTAAGCACCTTATGCTGAGACAGGATGTGGTAGATGCTGTGAAAGAGAACAAATTCTCCATATATCCAATTGAAAAAATGGAAGAGGGTCTTGAGATTCTTACTGGCATGCCTGCTGGAAAGTTGATGGAAGACGGCGCATATCCGGAAGGAACTCTGAATTATCTTGTGGCAAAAAGGCTCGATGAAATATCAGAGGCTCTGGAGAAGAAGAAGGAAAAAGAAGAAAAAGAAGAAAAGAAAACAGACAACAATACAGATAATAAATGAAGTTAAAGCAGCTTCTGGAGACTATTGCTATAATCATTTTTTCTTTTCCTGTCGCAGTTCTTCCTCATAAAATTGCCTTAAGGACCGGGGAGGTTCTCGGCCTTTTGTTTTATTATGTCCAGACAAAAAAAAGAAGAATCGCAATCTGTAATATTGAAAGGTTAGCTGAGCAGTCAGCCTCAGGCTTCTGCCCCGAGGCTGACTGCTCAGCCTCGGGGCAGAAGCCTGAACTGCTTGTTAAAGAAGCCTTTAAAAACATCAGCAAAACCTTTATTGAAATCATTAAGATTTATTATGGGTTTGGCAAAGGGATTCTAAAAAATACAGAAATAACAGGCATTGAAAACTATTATAAGGCAAAATCAAAAGGAAAGGGTGTAATATTTATAACAGGCCACTGCGGCAACTGGGAGTTGATGGCTCTGTCCTTTGGCATGCAAATTGGCAGGGTCTCTGTTGTTGCAAGGGATCAGAAAAATCCATTTTTTAATAGGCTTCTAAAACAGATAAGGGCTAAATATGGAAATAGAATCATATCTAAAAATGGGGCGCTGAAGGCATTAATCTCTGAATTAAGGCAGGGCAGAAATATTGGAATCCTGATGGATCAGGCGATATTTAAGAATAAGGAACATATTGTAGATTTTCTGGGCAAACCTTCAGGGGGCATAAAGTCACCTGCATTGATAGCAAGAAAGATAGGCGCTCCTGTGATTCCAATATTCATTAATCGACATAGTGACAGGCATATTATAAATATTTATCCTGAGGTAAAATTATCGCAGAATGCAGATATAGAAAAGGCAGCATTAGAAGATACATCAAGATTTATGGGATTTATAGAAGCTTATATAAAAAACCATCCAACTGAATGGTACTGGATACACAGAAAATGGAGAGACAGGGGCAAGAGAGCGGGGTTATAGAAGTGAAATTAAAAGAAACTATAAACGACCTTCAGGATTTTTACCTGTTCTCGATGCGCGGGCTCATCAGCATTTTTAAGAGGCCGTTTTATTTCAAGGATGCCATAGAACAGATGGACTATGCAGGAGCAGGCTCTTTTTTTATAGTAATACTTGTTTCTCTATTTATCGGCATGGCAATGTCCCTGCAATTGTCTGCAGAGCTTTCAGTTCTTGGTCTTAAGATGTATACAGGAAAGGTTGTTGGCATATCAATTATCAGAGAGATAGGGCCTGTTTCAATAGCCCTTGTATATGCAGGAAGGATTGGCTCAGGAATGGCATCAGAGATCGGCTCGATGATGCTCGGCCATCAGGTTGACTCTCTCAGAGTATTTGGCGTTGACCCTGTAAAAAAGCTCGTTGCGCCGAGGATATTAAGCTCCATAATAATGCTTCCTGCCCTTACAATAATAGGCAATGCAGCCGCTATCTTAGGCGCCTATTATATTGCTGTGTTTGTGAGCAATCAGAGCGGCTACATCTTTTGGGCATCCGTAAAAGAGATATTAATTTTTGAAAATGTATTTTCCGGCTCTATTAAACCATTCATATTCGGCTATCTAATAGCCTGCATAAGCTGTTATATGGGATTTACAACAAAAGGCGGCTCTATAGGTCTGAGGCGGACCACTACAATGGCTGTTGTGGCATCCATTGTGATGATCATAGTGTCAGACTTTGTTCTTACGCGGATACTTCTTTATGCATTAGGATTTTCATTATGATTAAATTTAATAAGGTATGCTTTTCATATAATGCCCAGCAGATATTAAAGGATTTGAGTTTTTCGATAGGCATTCAGGAGCGGGTGGCAATCTTAGGCGGAAGCGGAGAAGGCAAGACGACCATACTCAGGCTTATAATGGGGCTTATAAAGCCTGATTCTGGACAGATAATAATTGACGACGAAGATATTGTCTCTAAAACAGAAGAGCAGTTGAGAAAAGCGAGAATGAAGTTCAGCCTTGTGTTTCAAGAAGGAGCGCTTTTTGACTCGCTGAATGTTAAGGAAAATGTGGCGTTTTGCTTGAGGGAATACACAAAAATGTCAGAAGAAGAAATAGATACAAGGGTAAGGGAGCTTCTGAGGCTTGTCAGCGTAGAAAATGCCATTGCTAAAATGCCTGATGAACTGAGCGGCGGCATGCATAGAAGGGTTGCAATAGCGAGGTCTTTAGCAGCCTCCGAACCTTTGATGTTTCTGTATGATGAGCCTACATCAGGACTTGACCCTATTAATGCTGATAACATTTGCAGACTGATTGTTGATTTGTCAAAAAACGGCAAAGGGCTTATTATTGTTACACACAAGGTCTTTGATGCCCTGAAGACTGCTGACAGGTTTATATTTTTAAAAAGCGGAGAGGCTGTATTTGACGGCAGCAAGGCGCAACTGCTAAATTCTGATATAAATGAAATCAAAACCTTTGTAAGCGAATTACATATGGAGAATAAAAATGTTTGAAATTAAAAAACAGCTCATGTGGTCAAAACTTAAGGTAGGGGTTGTTGTCACATTGACAATATTAATTTTAATCGCAACAACATTTTTTGCAGGAGGCATCGAAAAAATATTTTCTCCAAAGATAGAGATAAAGGCTCATATGAAAGATGTAAAAGGACTTAGAAAAGGCTCTCCTGTCTGGTTTTCCGGGATAGAGATAGGCTCTGTTAAGGGCATTGCCCTTCACGCAGAGCACGGCACGATTGTTACAATGTCTATCAACAAGGATTCTGGTAAATATATAAAAAAGGATTCCATCGCAACTATCCAGACAATCGGACTTTTGGGCGACAAATACATTGAGATAGGACTTGGCTCCCCTGCTGAAAAAAACATCAATGAAGGAGACATCATAAGAGGAGCAGAACTTGTAGACATTAAAGATATTGTTAAGACAGGCTTCACTACCCTTAGCAAGATTACTGAATTTGTAGAAGGGCTTGAAGGCTTCATTAAAAGGTTTGAGCATACATCAGCAAAAATTACGAATTCAAAGCTTTTTACTGACCCCAGCCTTTATGACAATCTTCAAGAGACATCGAGGTCATTGTCGCTTATATTAAAAGATTTCAAGGAATCAGAAGGCACTTTAAAAAAACTTATAAATGACCCATCTCTCTATGATAAAGCGCTCTCAGCCGCTTCATCTATCGAAGATTTCGGCAAAAAAGTAAATGAAGGAGAAGGCTCTTTAAAAAGACTTGCAGAAGACCCTTCTGTGTATGAAAACCTGAGCGCTTCATCAAAAAAGCTTTCTTTAATATTAGAGAAGATTGAATCAGGAGAAGGTGTGGCAGGCAGCCTTATCAATGACAAAGAGCTTGAGAGGGAATTCAGAGATGCAATATCAGATATCAAAAAACTCACTGCTGACATGGGAGAACTGGCAAAGGATGTTAAGGCAAATCCTAAGAAATATTTCAAATTCAGCATATTTTAAGGATTAAAAAAATTAATAGATTCATTGTCTTATTGGAATTTATCAGGCATTATTGTTATATTGTATAGTTTAAAAAAGATTCTTTAAGAAAAGGGGGAGATATTTTATGCCGCTTGATCCAACAAAACATGCAGACTGGCAGATTGCAGAAGCAGCAGAAAAAAACATGAAGACCATTTATGAGATTGCAGAAGGTCTCGGTCTTCAAAAAGAAGAACTTCTTCCATACGGACACTACTATGGAAAGGTCGATTATTCAAAGGTTACAGAAAGACTCAAAAACAAACCTAATGGCAAATACATCGATGTAACAGCCATCACCCCGACTCCGCTCGGAGAAGGAAAATCCACAACAACCATTGGGCTGGTTCAAGGGCTCGGCAAAAGGGGCAAGAGAGTTGCCGCTGCCATAAGACAGCCTTCAGGCGGCCCTACAATGAATATCAAAGGCTCTGCAGCAGGAGGAGGACTGTCGCAATGCATTCCTCTTACGCCATTTTCTTTAGGACTTACAGGCGACATAAACGCCATCATAAACTCGCATAATTTAGCAATGGTAGCCCTTACATCGCGCATGCAGCACGAATTCAACTATACAGATGAACAGCTCGCAAAGCGCAAGCTAAGAAGGCTTGATATAGACCCTCGCAATGTTCAGATGAAATGGATAATGGATTTTTGCGCGCAGTCGCTCAGAAATATCATCATTGGACTTGGAGGAAAAACAGACGGCTTTATGATGAATTCAGGTTTTGCCATTGCAGTCTCATCTGAAGTAATGGCGATTTTAGCGGTGGCTAAGGATTTAAAAGACTTCAGAGAGAGGATGGGAAAGATAGTTGTAGCTTATGACAAAAACGGCAATCCAGTGACAACAGAAGACCTTGAAGTTGCAGGCGCTATGACAGCATGGATGGCAGAGGCGCTCAACCCTAACCTCATGCAGACAATCGAAGGACAGCCTGTCTTTGTTCATGCAGGCCCGTTTGCAAACATAGCAATAGGTCAGTCATCAATAATAGCAGACAAGGTTGCGCTCAAACTTGTAGATTACAATGTAACTGAATCAGGTTTTGCTGCTGATATAGGATTCGAAAAATTCTGGAATCTAAAATGCCGCTATTCAGGCATCAAGCCTAATGCTGCAGTAGTAGTAGCAACAATCAGGGCGTTAAAATGCCATGGAGGAGCTCCCATCCCTGTTCCCGGAAAGCCTCTGCCTGCAGAATACAGAGAAGAAAATATCGGATGGGTCGAAAATGGCACAGAAAATTTGATTCACTGCATAAACATTGTGAAGAAGGCAGGCGTAAATCCTGTTGTATGCATCAATGCCTTTTACACAGATACCGACAATGAAATAAAGGCAGTGAAGCGGCTTTGCGAGGCTGCAGGAGCAAGGGTTGCGGTATCAAAGCACTGGCAGTATGGCGGTGAAGGAGCCTTAGAGCTTGCAGATGCAGTTGTTGACGCATGCAGCGAAGAAAACAACTTCAAATTCCTCTACGAACTCGACACCCCTTTGCGCAAGCGCATTGAATTGATAGCAACTGAGGTCTATGGAGCAGACGGAGTAGAATACTCGCCTGATGCGCTGTCAAAGGCAAAGAAAATGGAATCAGACCCTGAAGCAGCAAAGCTCGGCACATGCATGGTCAAAACGCATCTCAGCCTTTCTGACAACCCCAATCTCAAAGGAGTTCCTAATGGGTGGAAGCTATTTATCAGGGATATTCTCACATATAAAGGCGCAGGCTTTGTTGTGCCTGTTGCAGGAGCTATTACATTAATGCCCGGAACAGCCTCAGACCCCGCATACAGAAGAATAGATGTGGATACAGAGACAGGAAAGGTCAAAGGATTATTCTAAAATTTGGGCTAAGATAAAATGGGTGATATGCCCCTCTTAGGTGTGTCATATCACCCAAAAAAACGCTTATTTATATCCGCCCATTGCTGTCCAAAATAATCCATACTAAAGGCATATGCCTTGTTTTACACCATAGCAAAATATTATCACCGAAAAATAGACATAGAAGTATCCGGAAGTTCCCTCTCCCTTGATGGGAGAGGGTTAGGGTGAGGGTGAATATTAACCGAAAAGGTTACCCCTCCCCCTCACCCCCTCCCGCAAGGGGAGGGGGAATTTATCCCCCCACCTTCCCGAATACCCTGTGAGAAGGTGGGGGGATAAATGGAGTCAGCGCTTTCTATGTCTATTTTTCGGTTATCATTAAGGCATGGCATATATTTTGCTCATTATATTAAATACAACTATGTCTTAAGACAAGGGACTAATGAAAATTTTAAAGGCATTGGCATTAACAGTCATATTGGCCGTGTCCATTATACTGTATCAAGGCATTATTGCATCTGACACCACTGCATCAGCATCAGAAAGCTGTGTGACTGCCCAGTGCCATGCAAAGATGTTAAAATCCAAAAATATCCATCCGATTGCCAATACATGCGACAGTTGTCATCAGCCAACAGGCGAGCCTCATCCCCAAAAAGGCAAAAAGACCTTCGCCCTTATACAGGAGGGCGGCGCGCTCTGCAGCATGTGCCACCCAAATGTAGTGACGAAAAAAATCATTCATTCGCCTGTAAAAGACGGCATGTGCACAACATGCCACAGCCCTCATGAATCTGAAGAGCCAAAGCTTCTACTTCAGCCAATAGGCAGTCTTTGCTCCATGTGCCACCCCGACAAAATGGATCATAAAAACCTCCACGGACCAACCGCAGCAGGTGACTGCGTTGCATGCCACAGTCCGCATGATTCAGAAAACAAGGCTCTTGTTATAAAAGACGGGGCAGAATTATGCATATCATGCCACTTTGACATTCAGGAAGAGATGAAGAAAAAGGTCGTGCATTCTGCGCTGCTTGGAGGATGCACATCATGCCACAACCCGCACGGATCGCCTTTCAAAAAATTCTTTGCATTCGAAGGCGATAAGCTCTGCTTCCAATGCCACCCTGCAATAGAAGAGGGCATAGGAAAGGCAAAAAGCATACATGCTCCAATAAAGACCGAAAAGGCATGCGCCTCATGCCATGCGCCTCATGCCAGCGAAGGAGACAAGCTTCTTCCAAAGACAGAAAAAGATCTCTGCCTCGACTGCCATAAAGGATTTATCAAGAAAAAACAGACAGTGCTGCACGGACCTATAAACGAAGGCAAATGCTCTCCGTGCCATAATCCACATTCATCCATGCATGAAAGACTCCTTATAAATAGATATTCTACAGATGATTACATACCTTACAGCGATAAAGAGTATGAATTATGTTTTACCTGCCACAACAGGGAACTGCTCAAGTTTCCTGAAACATCCTTTGCTACAGGCTTCAGAGACGGAGACAAGAACCTTCACTTCATTCATGTAAACAAAAAGGACAAAGGCAGAAACTGCAAATTGTGCCATACAATTCACGGAGGCTCACTGCCAAAACTTATAGCAGACAATGTTGCTTTTGGAAAATGGCAGCTCCCATTAAAATTCATAAAAACAGAGACAGGAGGCAGTTGCACGCCCGGATGCCACAGGCAATTTAATTATGATAGAAAAACACCAGGCAAAGCGCCTGAAATAGAAAAAGCGCCTGATAAAGCCAATAATAAAGCCGATGACAGGAGAAAGAAAAGGTAATGAGTCGGAGCAATAAAAGGCATAATGAAAGAATACCTGATCCATCAGCTATAGATTTTTCGATTATAGGCTACTTAAACCAGAAGGATTTTGTGCCTACATCAAACATAAAAGGACACATAACAGATATAAGCGAGGCAGGCATAGGCATTATTACTGACTTTCCTTTAGAGTCTGGAAATCTGCTGAGGTTTAATTTTAAGCATCTGACAAAGATCGGCGTTGTCATGTGGTCGTTGAAAACAGACGGCAGCTTTAAGGTAGGCATTAAGTTTATATAAGAGGAGTATCAAGAAAATTTCATGAGCGAGTTTAATGAATTTAAAGAAGGCACTAAAATTTTTAAAGAAAGAATGCACGAAAGAATGCCTCTTTCAGATAATGTGAGTTTTTCTATCATGGGATCCATTGATCTCTCTGATTGTCTTACAGGCGAATGCATACAATGCAATGTCCATGATAAAAGTCATAACAGCATATTATTATTGACCGATTATCGCTTAAAGCCCGGCACCTTGATAAAAATGAATAATAATGAAGACCCTTCCATCACACAGCCAATCATGGGGGTAGTAATGTGGTCATTAACACATAACGACTCATACAAGGCAGAGATACTTCTGTTGTAAGAATTCCTATCTCCTCATCCCGGGATGGCAACGTTTGCAGTCATTCAGCGGAAAGGCAACCTTCAGATGGCACATTCCGCAGGACTCACCTTTAAGCATATTAACCTTCCTCAGATTCTCTGTCGTCTTCTTCTTTATATTAAATATATCTGGATGGCAGCTTGAGCAATCCAGCCACTCCTCATGCACACCGTGCGGAAATATGCCCGGAGATATTCCAGACATCTCAGCCCTGAGCGTAAGGGTTTTGTTAATGCTCATTGGCGCATCTTTAAAATCAAGCAGAAGGCTCTTCTTTGGCTTTATCAGCCCATCCTTCAATGCCTTTGCCCAGTTTACCTCATTGCCGAAATTATTTTTTGGAAGGCCCTTTTGCAATTCAAAAAACTTCTCCCTGTTTGGACTTGAGGTTGCATTATGGCAGAGCTTGCAGTTATCGCCCTCCTCATCTTTTTGAGCAAAGGCAGTTTTCCCGTCATGGCAGACAGCGCAAAACTTCCCTTTCATATCGCCGCCGCTGCACATTATGCCTGTCTCTCCTGCCTTCAGCGAAAATTCGAGCTCTGTATGGCACACCCTGCATGTGTATTTTGCCCTGTGCGCCCAGTGGGGAAACGCAACAGCCGTTATATTATTTTTTGATGAGTTTTGATTTATAAGCACATCTCCATACATATCTGGAGGCGGCACATGGATATTAAAATACCCGTATGAAAAGCCCGGCATAATAAAAAGCAGAAAAAGCGCAAAAACACAAATGCGAGCCAACTCTCCTCCCCCTACCCTCTAATTCCCCATCTGTTTATTTAGCAAATATAATGCCAATAAATTATACACACTATTTGGTCAATAACAAGCGATGTTCATGGATTTTAGTTATTTTTCGGCAGGTATGCCCTTTATAAATGTCAAAATCTCATCTGAAAATAAAAAAAAGTCTCTGTATCCTTCTTTCAAGTTTTTGATAAAGACCCTGTCCTCTATTACCCAGTACCTGTGTATTAAAGAATTTCTAAAATCAAAGAATGGCTTTATCTTAGTAAAGGTTTGATTGGATATTATCCCTTTGTCCTGAGACTTATTAACTGTGTCTATATAGCCCTTAACAGCAATTCCAAAATATTTTGCAAGGATGTGCTGCAGCACATTAGCCATTGCTTCAGCAATCTCAATAACAAGGTACTTTAATGCAAGCCGTGAGATCTCATCGCTAAGCAGTTCCTCTTCTGTCTTTATTTTCAGGAGATTTTCAATCTTGAATGCGGCTTCTTTTATATCCTGCAAATACTTTGTGATCCTTATAGTATCAATCATCATATAAATATCTCTTGCAATATGCCCTCGGATTCTGTGAACTGTGCAGAAACCCTCTCTATAAGATCTGTCCTCAAAAAAGGATTCCTGTCAACAAGAAGCAACCCATCAAAGACATCTCCAAGGATAAGCAATGAATGCATTCTATCAGAACTAAACAGGTAATTTATTATAGTAATATCAAAACTATCAGGCAGCAGATCAGTTGCTTTAGAGAGGGAAATCTTAAGATCAGATGTAACCTCAAAGGGATTTTCGAGAGCATCTTCCATGCAATAAATACCTATATCAATGTCGTTAAAATCCTCTTTCTTCAGAAAAGAACCAAATAAATATGCAAAAATAATCCTTCTGTCATCTAAGAGTATCTTTTTAATCATTTCAATTACAGGTTTCATGCAAAAAGTCTATCAGATATAGAGTGGCCTGTCAATAATGTTCAGGCAATCTTGTCGAGCCAATTTAGAAATGTCCTGGGTTATGCTGCTGCATCCAAAGGAGGATTTTCTTTTTTTTGCTGCCATTTTCCTTTGTCACTCCCGCTTGTCTGGAATCTTTCTTAAAAAAGGATTGCGGACAAGTTTTGTTAGGTCTTACTAAAAAGGGGGTCTTTGTTTAGACCCCCTTTTGTGTTCAGCAAATAAAGATTATAGTCCGAGCCTACCCTTATGAGTCACATGGCAAAGGTTGCAATCTCTGATAGCCTGCGTCCTTAGTTTTGTTCCATGGCTTACCTGAACCTCGCCCCATTTAAGTGAGCCGTCAGGCTGGTATGTCTTTATTATCTTTATCGGAGTAAGCTTTGCCTTTGAATTTGTTCTGGTAGTAAATACTCCGTCTCCGCTTGAGTTCTGTGTGCCGTCAAACCATCTCCATTCAAACGGCATAAATGTGTGTGTTGAGCCGTTCTCTGCGTCTGTTATGGTTCTCGTCTCGAATGGATTTATCTTGTTGGCAAGTATGCTGTAATGGTCAGTAGGATTTGTTGACCTGAACCTTCTGTAAATTATCGTATCTCTTGCCGCGCCGACCTGCGGTGTATGGCACACCTGGCATTCAAGTCTTGCATGCTTTGTCATCGTCCATGCACCGTTTCTGCCGTCAAGGTCTGTATGTCTGCTTGCGCTGTGACAGTTTGTGCATGCCACATCTACTGTCGGAGCATCGTTTGCAGAGATATCCACATGAGTTATGCCTCTTGCAAACTTGTGATTGATCTTATTGTGACAGCTGGAGCAGTCGTTCTTTACACTATCGCTCACTGTCCTGTGGCATGTAAGACAATTTGCTCTTTTTAAATCTATATGATGGTCATCTCCTGTCGGCTGAAGCGTTACAGGATCAAGCACAGCAACGCCTCTCTTTAGCCTGAATGCATTTTCATGACATCTGTAGCATATCTTTGCCTGCTCTATTGAGTCTAATCCTGACAGTTTCCAGACCCTCTGGTCGCTGTTTGCAGCAGGTTCTGCCGGATTGTAATCCCATTTTTTCAATGTGGAGTTATATGTCCTCTTCGACATATCATACGCTGGATTATGGCATACGCCGCAGTCCACATTGATATTAACGCCGTCTGTCTTTGTGCCATTTTCGAACATTGTTACTGGTGTACGAGTAGTGTCCCCGCCGGGGGCACCGCCTACATGGCAACGGCCGCATACATGCCAGTTGCCAGAGGCATTAGGCCCTCAAAGCGCGCACCATTTGGTATCCTGACCAAGCCCTGTTACAGGGTCCACTGTAGTGCTGTGTACAATTTTAAATTTATCTCCGTCTTCACCTCTAATGCGGTCTGCTGTTGTGCTGTATACTGTTGCCCCATACTGACTCGTCTTGGCAGTAGCAAATGCAGAGAAAAGAAGAACAGTAAACATGCCAAGTAGAAGTCCCAAAACAATAATCTTTTTGCTCATAAACTTGCCTCCATTTTAATTTGTTTTTACTGAATTCAAACATCTGCTTACTAATCGTCTCATTGTCTCCTCATATATCACCCCCTTTTTTGACAGGCGAGACGCCTGTCCTACTGAATGAGGTAAACTGGGCAAAGGCATTGTTTGACATTACCCCAATTATAAAATCTCCCCTAACCCTTCTCTGGAATCATAACTCCCCTTTCTCCCCTCTTATTTTAAGAGGGGATGCCGAAAGGCAGGGGCGTTACTCCAAATAGGGGAATTCCCCCCTTTTTATCCCCCCCCTTTAGCAAAGGGGGGCGAGGGGGGATTTTTAAGAAATATTTAGCAATTTCTATACCACATAAATAAAATGCAATCCTTGCACTTACGACTTTTGTAAAGTGTATTTTTTAGGTTTG
>JBBISP010000004.1:0-80465 GCA_037441185.1 Nitrospirota bacterium
TCTGAAATACGGAAAGAATCCTCTCAGGAAAACAGCAACAGCTATAGCAGAACAATGGGACGCAATGAAAGGAAGTATTCGTGCATGCTTTGCATTGCAAATGAGCATATTACATTGTAAGCAGACATTATCAATCAAAAGGAATGAACAGTGGTGCATGCTGTTACTACATATGCTCTATCCTTAAATTCTTATCCTCAATAAGCCAGCCCATTTTTGATTAACGAGTATCAGAAACATTGAAATTGTCAATCAATCAGGAGATAATAAAAAATAAGAACAGTCGAAAACAAAAATAGGAACAAATAAAACTTCACTGGAGGAATATTATGTTTCTTAAAGTAGGCCATCGTGGGGCAAAGGCATATGAGATAGAAAACACCCTCAAAAGCTTCAAAAAAGCGATTGAACTCGGTGCAAACGCTATTGAGCTTGATGTGCGAATATCAAAAGACAGAAAGCTCATCGTCTGCCATGATGATAATCTAAAAAGAGTCTTTGGTAAAGATGTCAAAACAGATGAAGCAACCTTGAAAGAATTAAAAGACTTGACAGAAAACAAAATCTCCACATTAGATGAAGCCCTTCATTTCATTAATAAAAAAGTCGACAAGATCCTGATCGAATTAAAAGAGGCAGGTTATGAAAAAAATGTTATTGACGAAATTATTAATCAGAAACTTCTTGACAGGACAGTAATCATATCTTTCCATGAAGAAGCGCTGGCAAATGTTAGAGAACTAAACAAAAAAGTCGAAACAGGTCTTGTATATGCAAGACATAAAAATCCGCTTGCTACAGCATTGACATTGAATGCCCAGTATCTGGTTTCGCTCTACAGATTTACTCATACAAGAAACATTGAAGATGCTCATAAGAAAAACCTCAAGGTTATTGTCTGGACAATTAATACTAAAGAAGAAGCAAATGAATACATCGCTAAAGGCGTTGACGGCATTGCAACTGACAAGCCTGATATCTTTAAAGGAATCGCATGAAATAAGCAATTACAAAACCTTTGGGATAAATCTCCGGCGAACCCGCTTCTTATATTCTTCATATTCCATACCAAAACGAGCTGTAAGTTCTCTGTCTTCCAATGGAATTATTATGGCATTGATTATAATGAGGTCAAAAAGCGTGATAATGCCTACGGCAATTACCTCTGTAAAGATAAAAATACCTAAAAACATTATAGTATGCGCTAAGTAGGTCGGATGTCTTACGATAGAAAAAGGCCCTTCTGTAACAAGCCTGCCTTTGACCTTTGCTGATATCTCAGGCAGACCCATCAGTCCCCACAGACCAAGCAGTCTTCCTGTCCAGATGTGAAGCAATGTGCCGATAGTCAAAAAAAATATTCCAACAATGTTTAGTAAAAACGGGAATTCGACCCTGTAATAAATAAGAAAATCCTTATGAGTATAAATAATATACGCCAATGGTATCCAGGTAACCAAAGGCATTATATAACTCAAAAGGCCGAGCCTCTTGAATATTTCTGGAAACCCGTGAACAGGAATCCAGAAAAGAGGCACCACAGGCCAGACCATGATAGTCACAATGGCGAGGATTTCGCTCATGTGATTATCTATTCTTCATCCTCAGCCTTATAACATAATACACGTATGAGTCCAATTGTCTCACCTTTGTCATCAGTTGTTGCTGCATCAGAGACCGAAATAACTTTTTTGACATCATTTTCAATAATAAATTTATTGACCATTTCATCAAGTTCTGCAAGTTCTCTCATCGTCTTCAATGGTCTGATCTCTATCCCAAAGGTCTTGACCTTATACATAAAAATTCTCCTTTTATCAATTGGTTTTCTTTTCCAAATTTATACAGCCATCACCTCTTTTACTTCTGGGATTCTTTCCTTAAGCCTCTTTTCTATACCCATCTTTAAAGTCATCATTGACATTGGACAATGACCACATGCCCCAAGTAGTCGCAATTTCACCACGCCTTCCTCTGTGACTTCCACAAGCTCAGCATCCCCGCCATCCGCCTTCAGATAAGGCCTTATCTCATCAATTACTTCTTTAACCTTCTCCAACATAATAATCTCCAAAATTGTTATATGCTATTTAATTCTTGTTTCTACTGCATCCCAATTTATGTTTTTAAAAAATGCCTCAATATAATCAGCCCTCTTCAATCCGTAATCGATCATAAATGCGTGTTCAAATACATCCATTATCAGTATTGGATTGCAGCCTGAAGGGTGAGACACATCATGTTCATTTATCCAGAAATTGATCAGTTTTCCATTTGTTAAATCCTGATAGACAACCGCCCATCCTATCCCCCTCATTGAGCCTGTAGCTTTAAAATCTTTCTCCCACACCTCGTAAGTTCCAAAAGACTCAACTATCTTTTTTGCAAATTTACTATCTTTGTTAATCCCGCTTTTTCCACCAAGATTTTCAAAATAATACTCATGGAGCCTCATTCCGTTAAACTCCCATCCAAGCCTCCTTTTAAGCTCTGCAAATTCAGGAATTCCTGTTTTCCCTTCCTTCAGCATTGCGTCGAGTATCTCTAAAACCTTGTTGGTATTTGTTACATAGCCTTGATAGAGTGTAAAATGATTCTTTAAAAGGGTTTCGCTGAATCCCTCCATTCCGATAAGTTTTGAGTAATCCTTTGCTGTGTAAGCCATTTTTACCTCCTGGTTTATCTGTGATTTCGATATTACAGGCAGACCCAATGTCATGGATGCTATACCTGCGCCAAAGACTAAAAATTCACGCCTGTTGATCTTATTTTTAAATCAAATTCCTTGCCTCTTGAAGCGCCTTTTCATAATTGGGTTGTTCTATTATCTCTGGCACTATCTCGATATATCTGATTATATCGTCCCTGTCTATAACAAATATTGAACGTGTAAGAAGCCTGAGTTCCTTAATTACTACTCCATAGGCATTCCCGAAAGATGCATCCCTGTGATCAGAGTATGTCTTTATTTTATCTATCCCTGCTGTTGCACAGAATCGGGATATGGCAAATGGCAAATCCATGCTAATATTTAAAACAACCACATCATCAGGAAGCTTTGATGCCTCGTCATTAAATCTTCTTGCCTGCATATCACATACTGGAGTATCAAGAGATGGAGTTACACTAATTATTTTTATCTTCCCGCTAAAATCCTTAATGTGTACTTCATTAAAATCCTTGTCAAGAACTAAAAAGTCTGGAGCCTTGCCACCAACCTTCAATTCGTTGCCTATCAATGTGAGTGGACTGCCTTTAAAGGTAACTACACCCTTTCTTTCCATAACCCACCCCTCTTATGAATCCATTTATTTTGGTTCTTTCTCATTTCAAATGGGTAAATATTATCTGCCCTATTTCCCCTCTATCAAGAGGGGATTAAGGGGTGTGTGTTTTTATCCACTCTTTAATCTCTGCTATAACTCCTTCCGTATTATTCATTACGTCCTCGTCTTTGAATCTCAAAACTCTTATCCCCATCTCATTTAACCTCTGTTCCTTTATCTCGTCTCTTTCGGCAACTTCTTCAAAGCTGTGTGTATACCCATCCAATTCCACGACTAACATCAATTTATTACAAAAGAAATCTACTATGTAATTATCTATAGGTTTTTGCCTGTGAAAATCATATCCAATATGCTGTTTGCCCTTTAAATATGTCCAGAGCTTTATCTCTGCTTTCGTACTATTATTCCTTAAATGTCTGGCTGCTTCTTTCAGCTTCGGATTATACTGTATTCTTTTCATTTTAAACACACCCCTACCCCTCTTTTTAGAGGGGAAGTTAAGACTACCCATTCAATATGAGAAAGAACCTTTATTTTTTACTACCAAACTCATATTTTCCCGATGCCATACGCTCCATAATGGCGGCTGGAAAAATAAATGTTGCAGTATCTTCAACCTTTTTCTTTTTAATCTTTATCCTTAATTCCCAGCTACCTTTCCTTTGCATATTTAGATTCGCAATGATATATAGTCCATCTCCTTTTTCCGTTACAACAGGTGGCTTTACAACAGCTTCTTGATTCGGCGAAGTAACAATAGTAATGGTCGCTCCTTCCACATCGCTATCATGGTCATCGTGCACTATTAAGCCAATAACATCTTTGCCGATTTTGTATTCCTTTTCATCCATAAGTATTTCTACGCTGAACAGCCCTTCCTCTGAGATTTTAAAAAGGCTCTCATTAAAATGCTTTGTGAAAACTCCCTTTTTGGCGCTATGCGCTTCATGCGCATCAGCATGGAAAGGGATTATTAAACAACAAGTAAGCAATGCTAAATAGATGGTTTTCATTTCTTCCTCTTTCGTATTTAATTTGAAAGTTTAGCGCAACTTATTACCTTTAACCCTATTATCTTTATAGCACAAAAAAGTCTTCAGTGCAAGTTAATTTTTTGTTAAAAATAACCTCTGATATGATAATAATTTTCCCTTGCCTTTAAAAATTCTTGCCTGCTTATAGGCGGTATGCGCATATTTGGGCTGGATGAACCCTCTTCAATGAAAAATCTCATTGGCAGATCATCATGGGCTTCATTGAAGCCGTTGAGCTTGTTTAAATGCCTTTCAAGATTCCAGATTCTTTCGCCTGTTTTTAGAAGTGCCTGAACATCATAATTCTTTCCTGTCACAGCATTAACTGCCTTTGCATACTCCTCAAGGCTTGCCCCAAAAAAGACGAACTTGCATGCTGTGAGGGAATCAATAACAGAATTCATGTCTTCTGCAATCTTGATTATTCTTGCCTTTCCTTCAAATGAAAATCTATCTGTAGATACAGGCTTTCTAAGTATCTCATGACTTATCGGATATGCCCTTAAATGGCACCCTCCTCTGTTTGATGTTGCATAGGCTAGTGCCATTCCATATGCTCCTCTTGGATCATATGCAGGAAGTTCAAGTCCTTTTACAGACATGCTTAATTCAGGATGTCCCATGGATGATGCATATCTAAAAGATCCCTCTGAAAGCGATTCTCCAAGTTGAGTGCTTTTATTCGCTATCTCTAATAATATCTTGAGCATCTCATTAGGCGATAGCCTTCTGCCCTCAATTTCAGAGCAACAGGCTATTGTTGATGCAGCGCTGATTGTATCAATTCCATATTCGTTGCATATCCTGTTTGCCTCAACAATAGCTTTCAAATCATCACACCCATTAAGCGCTCCAAAATGCGATACTGTCTCAAATTCTGGAATAATCTCTCCTTTAGAGCCGATTTTTTTACAAAGAATCGGACATCCCGCGCATCCGGTTTTTTTTGCATTGTATTGAGTTTTCATCCTGTATCCTGAATAGTTCGATGCTTTAGGAAATATGGTCTTTTTAAAATTTTCTGTTGGCTCCATTCTCCTTGCATGAATCAAGTCTACAAGGGCTGCGGTCCCGAACTCCGAAAGTCCAAACTCGCCAAACACTGCTGGAGAAGCCCTTAAAAGCCTCATTATCTCTTGGCGGGCTGTTTGAAGTCCTTCAGGGTCAGCAACCGATATTTTCCCATCTCCCTTTACTATTATAGCCTTAAGCCTCTTTGCGCCCATCACTGCACCGAGACCTCCCCTTCCTGCGCAATAATGGCCATCAAAAACTATGGATGCAAATCTGACCTGTTTTTCGCCTGCAATTCCAATTGATGCGTAAGAGCCTCTGCTGCCGACAATGTCTTGCACATCGGATGTGTTTTTGCCCAATAAACTGGATGCGTCCTCTAAGGATATTTTCCCATTTTCGATATTCAAAATTGTCCACTTGTCAGATATGCCTGTTATTTCGATGAAATCAAATCCTGCCCTTTTCAGTTCTGTTGCAAACTTGCCGCCAACAGAACAGTCAAATACGGTTCCAGTAAGAGGAGATCTCGATACTACTGACATCCTTCCTGATGTAGGAGCCATTGTGCCTACAAGTGGTCCAGTCGCAAATATTAGAGGCATTTCTGGTGAGTCATAGCTATTAGTTATTTTGTCAGCAATCACCGAAACGCCTATACCTCTGCCGCCGAGATATTCGTTACAGAGTTCTTCAGGTGTATCATAAATAAGAATTTCTTGCGTTCTCAGATCAATCCTGATAGATTTGCCTGTATACCCATACATGATTAATTATTGTAAAATAATTGGTTATGATAAATCAGCCACTAAAAATTTTCTTCTCTGGCATAGGCGGAAGCGGGGTCTCTGCAATTGCATCATTCATGGCTGATAAAGGCCATGTAGTTGTCGGCTCAGACAGGGCATTCGACAGGAATCCGGAACATCCCGTTTATAGATTGCTGCAATCAAAGAACATCTCCGTTGTTCCACAAGACGGAAACGGTATTGATAAATCCTTTGATTTTGCTGTATTCAGCACTGCTGTTGAACCTGACAATCCTGACTTTTTAAAGGCAATATCAACAAGCATCCCTCTAAAAACAAGGCCTGAATATCTCGCAGAGATCGTTCAGAACTTCAATACAATAGCAGTTGGAGGCACAAGCGGAAAATCAACAACCTCAGGCATGCTTGCATTTCTAATGAAAAAGCTCGGTCTGAGCCCAAACTTAATCAGCGGAGGACGGGTAAAACAATTTCAATCAGATACAAATCCCGGAAATTCTATCACAGGAGATTCTGACTATCTGGTTATTGAGGCTTGCGAGTCTGATGGAACAATCGTAAATTACAGGCCTAAACATAGCATAATCCTGAACTTAGATTTAGACCATCACTCGATAGAAAAAACCTCTGAGATGTTTAAAATACTCAATAAAAATACATCTGATATGGTTGTCATAAATGCAGATGATCCCAATCTGGCTACACTTATTATGAAAGCTGATAGTCGTAGAAATGGCAATATTATTACCTTTTCCATAAACAATCCATCTGATTACAAAATAGATAGTGTTATATACAATACATTCAACACAGACTTCTCTCTGAATGGAATCGAATTTGGACTTTCCATCCCGGGAAAATACAACCTCTACAATGCTCTTTCATGCATAGCATTGCTATCTGAAATGGACTCTCCCCTTCAGGATATTTCAGATGTACTGCACGAATTCAGGGGAATTGAGAGGAGATTTGATATACACTTGAATACTAAAAAAAATGTTGTGATTGACGACTATGCACATAATCCTCACAAGATAACCTCGCTTATGCAGTCAGTTAAGGATATAAGAGAAAACATCTGTTATATATTCCAGCCTCATGGATTTGCGCCGACGCAGATGATGAAGAATGAATACATTGAGGCATTTGCAGAGAATTTGAGAGACTCTGACCATCTTATACTATTGCCTATATTTTATGCAGGCGGAACAGTAAGCAAAGACATCTCAAGCAATGACATTGCAGAAGGAATAAAGGCTAAAGGCAAATCCGTTGAAGTGATTAGTAATAGAAAAACTATTTTGGATAGACTATCCGAATGGGATAATTATGCTATCTTCGGCGCAAGGGATGAGACACTTTCTGACTTTGCAAAAGATATAGCCAAAAAACTCATGATTTACTTTTCATAAATTACTATTTTAAACTTAAATTAGGATCCGTATAATGAAAAAAATATATATACTATATATAGTCTTTTCCCTTTTTATTATTCATTTATCAGGCTGCAGCAAATCAGATTTGCCGGCTAAAAAGGGCGACACTCCTACAATTATAATAGGTCTTATTCCTGAACAAAATATATTCAAGCAGATAGAGCGGTACAAACCCCTTGCCGATTATATCTCAAAAAAAGCCAATGTAAATATAGAGCTAAAGGCACTTACCCGCTATGGAAACATAATTAACAATTTTGTCTCTTTGAATATGGACGGCGCATTCTTTGGAAGCTTCACATACGCCATGGCTCATTCAAAATTAGGCGTTGAAGTACTTGCAAGGCCTGAAAAAATGGATGGCACATCAACTTATAATGGATTAATATTTGTGAGAAAAGACAGCGGCATAAAGAAGATAATGGATATGAGAGGAAAAAGATTTGCTCTGATAGACAAGGCAACTACAGCCGGCTATCTTTTGCCGATGCATTATTTTAAAGAGAACGGGATAAAAGATTACAAGACATTTTTAAAAGAGGTTTATTTTGCCGGAACACATGAAAATGCTATTTTAGATGTTCTGAATAAAAAGGCTGACATCGGCGCAGCAAAAAATACAGCATTTGAAAGGCTCGCAAACAACGATCTCAGAATAAAAAATGAACTCCTTGTTATCGAAAAATCTATAGATGTGCCTGAAAATGCTCTGGCAGTCAGAAAAAACCTCGATAGCACTATAAAAAAGAAACTAAAGAAAGCGCTTCTGGAAATGCATGCTGATCCTGAAGGCAGAGATATTTTAAAAACCTTTGGTGCCACAAAATTCATTGAAACAACAGATAGCGACTATGAACCTGTGTATAAATATGCCGAAGAAATAGGTCTCAATCTCGCCACATATGAATATTTAAACGAATAATGAAAAAAAGGATAGTAATAGGATTAAGCATCTTTTCTTTGATCTTTCTTCTGGGTGGGATATATATAATATTTACAATCGAAAAAACCACTTCAAGCCTTGACAAGCTTATAACACTCCATCAGGTCGAGATTCTCAGGGAACACCTGCTTATTCATATTAAAAGGGTTCAATCAGATATTAATCTCAAAAATACCCGATATGCAAGAGGTATTGATGTAATAATTTCTGATTTCCAGAACATGGAAAAAACAGCCCAGTCTTGTTTTGACTGTCACCATAATGAAAGGGTATTGGAAAGACTTTCTGACTTAAAAAATCACATTGAGGATTACAAAAATGCGATTAGCAGGGTTCTGACCATCAGGGCTAATAATGAAAGATTAGAAGCAGAAGAAGATAATGCCTTTAAAATTGGAGAAGAACTCATCTCTAAGGTCAACAATATGATAGCATTAACAAGCAGCAAGCTCGAAATAAAAACCAACCTTGCCCTTGCCGATATAGGGAGAGCAAAAATCCTGCTTTTTATGCTTGTAGCTGTAGGACATCTTCTTGCCATAGCCCTTGCCTTTATTTTTATAAAAAGCTTTACCAGGCCTGTAGATTTGCTTCATAATGCGACCAAACAGCTAAAAGCAGGCAATCTCGATTTTAGGATAAATGGATTAAAAGATGAGTTTGGAGAGGTTGCAGCATCTTTTAATGAAATGGCTGCATCTTTAAAAGAGCATGTTAGTAAGATGCAGAGAACAGAACAACTAAAATTATGCGGAGAGATGGCAGCAGGTTTAGCACATGAAATAAAAAACCCACTTGCAGGCATAAAAGTGACTATGGAAGTTCTTTCTGAAGATCTGAAGCTTTCAGATGAAGACAAAGATCTTTTTATGCAGGTGATAGATGAGATAAAAAGAATCGAATTGCTGATAAGAGAACTCCTCGATTTTGCAAAGCCCCCAAGACCGCAGTTTTTGAGTCTGGATATTAATGATATCCTCGAAAGCAGCATAAGCCTTTTAAAGAATAATCAGATATTCAACGAAATAGACATTATTCATGATTTTTCTGATTCTATACCTCATACCATGGCAGACCCTATGCATCTAAAACAAGTATTTATTAATCTCTTTATGAATGCTGGTGAGGCAATGCAAGGCAAAGGCATTATTACCATAAAAACCGCTTATGAAAAATCATCAAATTCTATATCTGTGACTATTAATGACACTGGTAGAGGGATAAATCTTAATATTCTGGATAAGATATTTGAACCATTTTTTACCACTAAATCAAAAGGCACTGGTCTTGGACTTTCAATTACAAAGAGACTTATCGAACAGCACGGAGGCAGCATAAATGCAAGAAACAATAAAAATGGAGGGGCTACATTTATTGTTATGTTTCCTGTAAATCAATCAGGTGATATTCAAGCATGAAAAACCGAGGGAAGATATTTATAGTGGAAGATGACACCCTTATAGTCTCGATGCTCTCACGGGCATTGATCAAAGAAGACTATGATGTGCGAGCTAATGCTGTGCCTGATGAACTAATCGATAAAATCAATGCCTTTTACCCTGATGTCGTAATCCTTGACATTAATTTGCCTGAAAAAAACGGACTCGACATCCTTCAGGAAATAAAAAATAAAAAAATAACCGCAGGTGTTTTAATGTTGACTGCAGACGACACTGCAGAGACTGCTGTAAAGGCCATGAAGCTTGGAGCTGACGATTATATCACCAAGCCCTTTAATATTGATAAGGTAAAAATCGTAATTAAAAACATAATAGAAAAAGAGAGATTAAAGCAGGAAGTAGATTACTTAAGAAGGATCGCCTGCGAATCTTTTGAAAAAGACATAATCGGGGAGTGCAGTGCGATAAGGGAACTAAAGACAAATATCGAAAAAATGGCGCTTGCAGGGGTATCCACAATGCTCATTATGGGAGAAAGCGGGACAGGTAAGGAACTCTTAGCAAGATATATCCATAATTTGCTTTATGGCCACTGCACATTAGGGTATGCGCCATTTATCGGCGCCAATTGCGCTGCATTGCCTGAGACTCTATTAGAAAGCGAGCTATTCGGTTATGAAAAAGGGGCTTTTACAGATGCAAAGTCAGATAAAAAAGGACTTTTCGAGCTGGCAGAAGGCGGCACATTACTTCTGGATGAGATAGGAGATATGAAACAAAATCTCCAGAGCAAGTTATTAAGAGTGCTTGAGGAAAGAAAATTCAGGCGCATTGGTGGGAAAGAAGAAATATCTGTAAATGCAATTATTATAGCCACAACTAACAGAAACATCCCAGAACTTGTAGAAAAAGGAGATTTCAGGCTTGATTTATTTTATCGATTACATGCCTTTTCAGTCACCATTCCTCCATTAAGAGAAAGGAAATCAGATATACCAGCGCTTAGCAGATATTTTTTATCATACTTTACAAGAAAATATAACAACAAGGCAATTAGAGGTTTTTCTTCCGAGGCTGAAGAACTTCTGAAAAACTACCATTGGCCTGGAAATGTCAGAGAGCTAAAAAACATAGTAGAAAGAATCGTAGTGCTTGAAGATTCAGAAATAATACTTCCAGAACATTTCCCACAAGAAATCATCAATCAGTCAATAACTGCGGCCTATAAAGGAGACCGTTTTATCCTTCCTGACAGAGGGATTTCATTGGAGGATATAGAAAAAGACCTCATCATGCAGGCGCTGCAAAGGGCAAAAAATAATAAAACCATTGCTGCAAAACTCCTTAATATAAGTTACGATACGCTCCGATATCAGATAAAAAAATTCGGCTTAGAATAAAGAGCCTGCCCTTCCCTTTTCTAATACTCCTCTTATGGATTCTCTTACTTCCATCAGATCGAAAGGCTTTACAATAAACATGCTTGCATGATCTTCAATCTCCTGTTTCATATCTTCGGTCAGGATGAATCCTGTCATAATCGCGATCATAGTATTTGGAGATATCTCCTTCATACCTTTCATAACATCTATGCCGTTTAAATCAGGAAGACCAATATCAAGCAGACAAAGGTCATAAAATTTATGACCTATTTCCTCAAGAGCATCCCTGCCGTTTTCAACTGTCTTGACCTCTTGATAATCATTGCTAAAGGCTCTCAGCAGTCCGAATCGGATCAATGTCTCATCATCCACTATCAGAATTTTTTTCATTACTAATTAATCCATTGTTTTATGAATAAAAATTATATAGCAATTATTATACCAGCATCAATTAAACCTAAAATAAATCTAAAACAGTAGCATAATTGGCAAAATCACCACTTAAGATTGATGATTTCACCAGATTTCTCCAATCTTCTGCCTTGCCTGTCATAATATCGATACGCAGATTTATTCGCTTAATTTAACAATAAGATGAGGATCCCAGCCTGATTTATGGCAGTTGCCGCAGTTGCGCCCCTTTTTGGGACGGTCTGGCTGTGTGCTGTGGCAGCCCGAACAGTTGTTATTTATGGCATCGCCAAGATTTATAGGTTTTATTATCCTATGAGCAGCATTATGACAGTTTATGCAGAGTATACCGCCATGTCCCAATGAATCCCCAAACATTTTGTTCTGAGCAATATTATATTTTTTATCGTGGCAATTACCGCACTTAGGTTTTCCTGCCTGCCCTGTTATCCTGAATTGCCCTGTTAATGAATCTTTTAGACTGCCGTGACAGTCAACACACCAGAGCCCTCTTACTTCATGAATGTCATTTTCATACTGTCTTTGAGAATGACAAATAAGGCAGTTATCAGGAGATATCTTAGCCTTTTTAACTGCATGCGCATGAACTTTTACGCCTAAATTATGACATGTGTTGCACCTGCCCCAATTAGATGAATAAGCCGTATGTTTGGGTGGGATCATATGACAGTTATCGCATTTAAATGGCTCTATTATGAGCTTTCCCCATACAGTTATGCCTTTATATGCGACCTTATAGTCATGTTCTCCAGAAGCGAGTTTAAAAGTCTTCTGATATATGAAATTTTCTGGATCCAATGCTACCATTGGGCCGCTTTCGTTTCCAATCCTGTAATCAAACTCTCCTGCTATTTTATAGCCATGTATATTTACTGTCTGTGCCTTTAAAATAATTTCCCTGCTCGATATATTAGGGGTGTATCCTGTTTTTATCCATCCGACAGGGTCTACATAAAATACACTTGATCTACCTGAAACAAATATTCTATTAGCTATATCCTCATTCTTTAAAATCTCCGAATCTTGTTTATTTTCAAAAAAGAGAGATTGCTTGTATCTGTCTGAAAAACCCATATTATTAGAAAAGCCCTTAGTTTCTTTGTCTGCTTTTTCATAGCTTTTGTTTGTATCTTTATAATCCCTTTCTTGTAATAGATCCAATGGTCTAAACAAAAAATAAGCGCTTATCATAAGCAAAAAAATACAGATAATGCCTATTAGTTTATTCCTGTAATTATTGCGCTCTGTCATTAAAATATTATATCTCAAAGATTTATTTAACCCAAATAATGCATTTACAAGGAGGCATGAGCGCCATTTATCCGTCCATGCCTCCTTGTTTTAATGTTTAACTGCATTTTTGGAATTGATTAGATATAAAAAAGGGGGGATCTGTTACAGACCCCCCCTCGCAAATCTTATATATACGACATTTACAGACCGAGTTTTCCCTTGTGAGTTACATGGCAAAGGTTGCAATCTCTGATTGCCTTATCCTTTGTTTTTATGCCATGGCTTACCTGTAACTCTGCCCATTTAAGCGTTCCGTCAGGCTGATAGGTTTTTATTATCTTTATTGGCGTTAACTTTGCCTTTGAATTTGTCCTTGTTGTAAACACACCGTCACCATGCGAATCCTGCGTGCCGTCAAACCATCTCCACTGTAATGGAACTATATCATGGGTTGTCCCGTTTTCTGCATCAGTAACCGTGAACAACTGCCATGGTTTGATATTTGATGCAAAGATATTGTAATGGTCGCTCGGGCTGGATGACCTGAATTTCCTGTAGATTATTGTTGACGCTGCCACTGCAAGCTCAGGGTTATGACAGGTCTGGCATTCAAGTCTTGCATGCTTTGCCATTGTCCATGCCCCGTTTCTGCCGTCAAGGTCTGTGTGCCTGCTTGCACTATGGCAGTTTGTACACTCAACTGCCCTGTTAGGCAGGTCATTTGCAGAAATATCAACATTTGTCATTCCGCGAGGGAACTTGTGGTTTATGGTATTGTGACAGCTCGAGCAGTCATTCTTTACGCTCTCCTTCTCTATAGGATGACAGCTCAAGCATCTCGCCCTGTTAAGATTTGTATGATGGTCTTCTGCCGTAGGCGCTAAGGTCACTGGGTCTAATATAGGAGTTCCTCTCTTTAGCCTGAAAGCGTTTGCATGGCATCTGTAACAGATCTTGGCCTGGTCAGCAGCGCTTAATCCTGAGAGCTTCCATACCCTGTGATCATTATTTGCATCAGGTTCAGCAGGATTGTAATCCCATTTCTTAAGGTCAGTGTTATAGACCTTTTTTGTAGCATCATATGATGTAGGGTTATGGCATACGCCGCAATCCACATTAACATTAACCCCGTTTGTCATTGTCCCATTTTCAAACATTAAAACAGGTGTGCGAGTAGTGTCCCCGCCGGGGGCACCGCCCACATGACAACTGCCGCAAGCGAACCAGTTGCCAGGGGCATCAGGCCCTCAAAGCGCGCACCATTTGTTATCCTGTCCAAGCCCTGTTATCGGATCTTTTGTTGTGCTGTGCACAATACGGTATTTGTCCCCGTCTTCTACCCTAATACGGTCTGCTATTGTGCCGTACACGCCGGGGCCGTATTGGCTCGGCTTAGCGCTGACAAACGTAGAAAGGAAAAACGCTGTCATTACGCTAAGCAACAGTCCCAAAATAATCACTTTCTTGCTCATTTTTTACCTCCCTAAATTTTACTTTTTTTACTAAATTCAAGCGTCTGCTTACTAATTACCCCATAACCTGATCCTTATATCCCACCCCCTTTTTTTCTCTCATTTCTTGATTTTATCTGCTTATATTTAGATATAGCAATAAATATGCCTATATAAGTAGAAAACTATCAAAACAGTGTGATTTATCGGCCAAATCAATAACACCAACGGCTTTTATGCAATGCCTTAATTTCGATTTAAAGAATATTTGGGATGCAAAATAATTAATCGACTTTATATATAAAATTTGAGGCGGTCAAATTGCCATATGAGGTTGGTAATTTCACCAGATGGTTATTGTAAATCTATAGAAAGCTTAAACAACAGAAAAACAATTTCACATCATAACTTAAAATATTGGCATAGGGGCATCTCCCCATTTATGCCTCGGTTTAACATTCTGAATAGAAATAATACTATCGCTTTCTTTATCAATATCTACATGCAAGAGGGGAAATCTCCTTGAGCCGAATGAAAAGATCAATGGGCCATGCAAAGGCCTTCCTTCTCTGTCCTTTACAGAGACAAGGATGATCCTCTTTAATGAATGAGAATCATGATATATGCCTATCTGCATTTTTGTATAATTGATGAATATTTTCAAGAATCTTATAAAAGGATTACTTGCAACGGGTTTTTCAAACTCTAATGGATAAAGCCTTTCTATATCAGTAACAATAGCCATCAGGAAAAAGTCTGATGGCATTATATAAGCAAGTTCAGGTTTTTTATCCACTATAATCTTTTTTAAATCAGGTTCTTTTGTTAAAGAATTCATAATGTCATTTAACTCTGATTCCTCCATAGGCAAAACTGAAATAACAGATAAGCCGTCTATGCCTAAAACAGAAATCTTGCCAACAGAATAATTTCTTAATGCCAGAGCAGAAACTAAAGAGATTAATAAAACCATAAAGTAAAGAATAATCAATCCTGCTGCCTTTGACTTGAATCTTCCTATTTAAAATCATAAAGATATTTTATGATAGGGCTATAAACAGAATAAAAATAAGCTGCAAAAGGACTGATCATAATAAATATCTCAAGCCCTATAAGAAGATATGCAAGGAATGTGCCTTTAAGAAGAATTTTTTTCATGCCTCAGTATGAATGCCCTAACTGGTTATCTGTATCACTGCTATCAAAAACAATTCGATTACAGGCATATAGCCCAATTTCTTTAACAAAGAAATTGGGCTATATCTTTAGTTTAATAGTCTGCCTTAAGTTTATTTTTTTGGCAGATATCTTTCAACTTAGTCTTAATGTTTATGAGGTTCGCTTTTAGGCGCTTCTTTTAAAGGAGCTTCTTCCTTTTGTTCGCCATCTTTAAGTTCTGAAGGCATCATATGCATCATACCGCCTCTCATCATGCCCCTCATTTCTGACATCATCTTCTCCATCCTTTCCATCATCTTTTCAAGATCCTTCATAGCCTCCTTTTTCTCTGCCTCACCCATCCCTCTTATCATCTTTCTCTGCATCTTCATCATATCCATCATCATATACATCATGTCCTGCATCGTCATGCCATGTCCCATCATATGCCTCATCATTGGCATTCCTTCGCCCATCATCTGTTGGCACATAGACATCCCGCCTCTCATCATGCTATGTCCCATCCAACCTTTCTGGCCGGCCATGTCCATCTGCGCTTCTGCAACTGCGATAATACTAAGAGATATCACAACTGCAATTACTAACCTTTTCATTTTCTCCTCCCCTGTTTTTTATGAAATTTTTGACATTACCTTGTCAAATTTTTTAAGCAAAATACTTAAAAAGCAATTGGACTTATATTATACTGCTTCATAACGCTCTTTACATTACTCTGCCAATGATTCTTTCAAGTTCTACAACCTGCTCATGATATTCCTTAAGGGCATTGAAATAATGCCTTTTTGTCTCAAGAAGCCTCTGACGTGCATCAAGCAGATAAAGCATATTAAGCTCCATTGCATTAAAGTATTTTTCTGCATGCTCCACTGCTGCTGTATGCGCAGGCAGAATCTGCGTCTTTATAAGATTTATCTGCTGACTTAGCAGATAGAGCCTTTCAAAACCAACTGAAATATCTTCCCTAACCTCCTGAATTTTAGCTTTTAATTCTTTCTCTGTCTGCCGAAACCTGTATTCTGCCTTTGCTATTTGAGCCTGATTCTGGTCAAAGACTGGCAAATGTATGCCTATCTCAGTACCTATAGACTCATCTCCGTCTATCCCACTTTCATAAACTGCACCGGCTCCAACATTGCTGAAGATACGGCTGCGCTCTAAAGCCAAAACTTGTCTTGCATTTTCTATATGCAGTCTTGCCGTCTGAATATCAGGCCTGTTTGAAAGGGCATATGAAATCAACTGCTCTAATTCAGGCAACTGATTGATTTCTTCAGATAAAATCTCGGCGAGTTCATAATCAGATTGATCAGGGGATAATCCTAATATGCGATGCAATCTATATCTTGAAATCAACAATTCACTCTCTATTTTTGCAAACTCAAGCTCGGTCCCTACAGCTAATGCATTTGCCATATAAATATCCAGATTGCTTGCATATCCGAATTGCTGTCTGTAAATCAAATGGTCTCTCCATTCTTCAGTATGGTCTTTTATTTTCTCCATTTCATCCCGAACTGAAGATAAGGCTAAATAGTTAATATAGGCTTTTTTTGCTTCTGCAGCAGTGTTCAATATCTCTTCAGAGATCTGAAGCATTGCTGATTCGAGCCTCGCAGCAGCAACTTTTTTGCGGATGGGGATCTGCCAGAAATCTGCTATATTTAATAGACCTGCTGCTTCTATGCCTGCGCCTCCCCCTCCAAATGGAAAGCGGAAAATTGCAGAGAGATTGGGATTTGTAAATAATCCTGCCTGCACTAAATCTGCCTTTGCTATGCCGATTTCTTCAAATGACGCCTGTAATTTTCGATTATTAAGAAGGGCAATTTTTACAGCCTCATCTATTGTAATGCCGTCAGAAACAAGCCTTTTTACTTTCTCCTTTACAGCCATTGCATCTTTTTCAGACTGCTCCCATATAATCTCAATGCCTGTTCGTTCCACACTAAAGTGTTTAACCCTTTTCCATTCCTGCTGTGTCTGCACACTTGCACAGCCAGTAAGGAGGAAAATAACAGCAAAGATGCAGTATTTCATATCCTACCTGCTTTGGGATGTCTCCACCTGGCGCCCTTATCTTTTGGCATAACATTCAGAAATGTGGTCATCCCTCCCATCGGCATAACACCCATAGGCATATCAGCATGGGCATTCACTGTATGGTGGAGCTTATGGCAGTGAAAGTGCCAGTATCCATGATTCCACGCATTGAATTCCACATCACGAACAGTGCCGGGCGGAACATTGACAGTATTTCCGGGCCATTGGGCAGACTCGGGGATCGGGCCTCCTTCTGTTCCCACAACATTCCATGTATAGCCATGAAGATGAATAGGATGGGCATTTTGATTGCTAAGATTGCCAAACCTTATCCTTATCCTGTCACCCTGATTTACAGTGAGCATCTCTGTGCTTGGGGCTGTCTTTGCATTGAATGTAAACCAGTTAGGGTCTGTAGATGTAACATCAGGGTTTTCGTTTCCGGGAAGAAGCGCCCATTCCTGCATCAATATTGCAAAGTCTTTATCAATTTTATGTTTGTATTTTTTAGGATGTATGACAAACATGCCTCCAAGTCCCATTGCGACCTGCTTTTTTTCATTAAAGCCTGAGTGATACATAAATGTGCCGTTTTGATAGAGAGTAAATTCATAAATGAAAGTGGCTCCTGGTTCTATAGGCGGCTGCGTCAGAGCGCCCACTCCGTCCATTTCATTCGGAATCTCAAGCCCATGCCAATGTACTGAGGTCGGCTCAGGGAGTTCGTTTTTAACAATTAAGCGAATCTTGTCGCCCTCATATGCCTCAATGGTCGGTCCAGGAATAGATCCATTAAAGCCCCATCCCTTTATCTTTTTAGGGATATACATGCCCGGCATCATGCCTTTTGCCTTATGCACCTTATCCCATATAGAGCCTTCAGGCGGTTCTCCATCAAGGATGTAATTCTCAACAGGTTGAGCAATCAAAGTAAAGACCTTCACATTTTTATCCATCGTATAACCGATTGGAGGCACATTCGGCGTGATTACATGTCCCATCTGCTTGCCCATCAATGGTGGAGGCGCTGACAGCTTAATATTCGGGTCTGTCCAACCCAAAGGCATGTGCATCTTCATGTCATGCGGCACAGGAGGCATTTCATGTCCTTTATGAACATCCTGAGCTGCTCCATCTTTAGTTATTGCGAGAGCGCCCAATGCAAGAGCAGATTTTTTTAAAAAATCACGCCGCTTCATAAATGTTTCCTTATTTTTTATATCCTTGCAGCATCTTCATTGTTTCCCTTGAAACAGTCAATAACATTATATCATTTTCTCTCGCATTCTGCCTTATTTTTCTATCTTAAGCTTTTTTTCTTTCCATTCATTGAACCCAGCCTGGAATGTCCTGATATTCTTATAACCTGCGTTTTTGGCTGCTACAGCAGCCTCATTGGTTAAAGGTCAGCCCCATCCCCAGCAATAAAACACGATTAGAGCTTTTTTATCCTTCGGCAAGAGTTTCTCAATAACATGCAATTTTTGAGGCGGTATGTTGATTGCATTGGGAAGATGACCTTCCCTGAATTCGAGTTCTCCTCTCGCATCAACGAGTATTATCTTCGTTTTTTTGTCCATCATCTTTTTGAGTTCCTCAGTCGTCAGATTTACAAAGTCCTGTGCGTAAGCATTAAGGCACAGTAAACTTATAGCCATCCACAATAGAACCAAACTTTTTTTCATGTTGTTCCTCCTATAAATTTTTTAAGTATTGTCAAGCATAAACTTGCAATATGTTAAATAAAAAGATGAAGTCAGCCTGTCACAATATCCATAATCAATTTATACACTAACGGATATTTAGTTTTCAAAAACCCTGCTTCCTCCTTTAGCAATCTCATCCCTTCAGGTATATGCTTTAAAAAATATTTTTTCCCCTTCACAGAAGATAGAAATCCATAAGCGCCAAGCGCCTGCATATGTCTCTGAATGCGGCATGTTTTTAAAGATTCAAGAAAATCAAATTTGTTGAATTCAGCATTGGACAATTTCATTTTATCAATATAATAGCCTAAAAGTCTTTCCCTGATACCATCATCAAGTCTGTAGTATGGATCCCATAGGATTGAAACAACATCATAAGCAGGCGGTCCTATCCTAGCACCCTGATAATCTATTAAACGCGGAATATTACTCTTTACTATCATTATATTTTGAGACTGAAAGTCTCGATGGATTATTGTCTTTATAAATGAGTCTGCATCCTCTGCAAGCTTATTAAACTCTTTATTTAGCTCTAATATATCTTCTATACTTATCCCCTTTACGTCTTTCACAAAGTAATCGCAAAAATATTCTGTTTCCCATCTGAAATGTTCATAATCAAAAACACTTTCCATAAGCAATGGACATTCTGAAATGTATTGAGTGGCGTCTGTATGAATTAATATCAGAACATCTAAAACTTTTCTGTAAATATTTTCTATCTGCTCGGATTCTCTTTGACATTTCAGCCAACTGTAAAGTGAAACATCTCCGAGATCTTCAAATAAAGCGGTCATCTCTTTAAAATTAACATCAAGCAGTTCAGGGACGGGAATATTATGCTTCCTGAAGAATTTTGTGTGCTCTATATGCCTATGAAAATCAGAGTCGCCTTGAGAATATTTAACGATAACCCTGCTGCTCTGCCGATCTGTCTTTTGTCTGTAATATTTTCTGTCAGAGCCACCTGTGCCGACAAGAATTAATCCATTATCTTCCGAAACACAAAGCATTTCTGTCTCATTGAGCTTAATCTCAAAATCAGGACCGATTATGCAATTTTTGTAAACTCCACTATTGTCACTTTCTGTAATCCCATCTGACCCTTTTTTATCAAGGGGCGAAAGGATAGGATTTAATCGGCAATCAGGTAGTAAGATACAATTTTTGAGAGAAACCCCTTTTGGAATCATACAATCCTTCTCTACAACTATATAACCATCCATTTCGACATCTGTGCAAGTTCCCATTGACGGATGGATATATATATTTTCTCCATCATTTCTCAAGGCATCAAACACAGCAGAGGCGTATGCCTGTGGGGTTCCTATATCATTCCAATAACATCCTGTGAAATCAACAGCTTTTACTTTATGTCCTGCTTTTGCTGCTGCAAGCCATGCAACTGTAGCATGCGAAACTCCTTCAGGCAGAAATTTCAGAATCTCCGAAGAGTAAACTGCAATTCCTGTATATGCGGTTTTTCTGCCTATTGTGCCGTGATTTGGCATCGAGGTCCCGGGATTTTCAACATCTATAACATATCCTTTATCATTTAAAACAACATTGTTATATTTTGGATAATTATGCGTTGCGAGTGTCGCAATATTGCCCTCCGATAGATGTTTTTCTATCAGAAACGAAAAATCAATGTCAGAAACTATATCGGAATTATGAACAAAAAAGTGTCCGCCTGAAAGAAAGCCTTCAGCATTTTTCAGCGCTCCGCCTGTGCCGAGTATAGGGTCTTCATAAAATAGTTCTATACGCTCTGAGAACGTTGAATTTTTAGCCCAATCTCTTAACATATTGGCTTTATAATGAAGGTTTATTCCTATTCTGCCTGATGACATTAGAGAGAATTTTTCGATGAGAATATCGATTAATGGTCTTCCGAGTATAGGCAATAGCGGCTTTGGAATATGATAAGTAATTGGCCTGAGCCTCTCGCCAAGTCCTGCTGCGAGGATAAAGACATTCATTGAACAAACTGCCATTGTTATTCTTTAGACCTTCTTATTAATCTTCCGCCTCTCGGAATTATAGCTATCCCTGATGGGTCTATATGGCATCTGAAACGGTCTTTATCAGGGTCAAAGCCTATTTTCTCTCCTTCATCTATAATATTTAATTTATCAACAATAACGCTTCTCAGTCTACAGCCTTTTTTTATTACTACATGGTCCATAATTATAGAGTCCTCTATTATCACATCATTTTCAATTACAACTCCACTGCGAATGATCGATTTGCGTATCTTTGCCTTGTGAATAAGAGTGCCTTGGGCAATTATGCTGTTCTGTATATCGCCTCTTAGTATCTTTGACGCAGGCCCTTCATAAAGTGATGGATGTATAGGCCATGATTTATTGCCAATTTCAAATTTAGGAGAGTCTCCAAGCATGTCCATGTGAGCATCAAAATATGCTGATATTGTCCCTACATCTCTCCAGTATCCCTTTTCCTCGCACTCCAAAGTTCCGGAAATAATGTTTGTCGCAAAATCATAAGCAAATACCCTTCCTGTGCCTACAAGATCAGGTATGACATGGGTTCCAAAGTCATGCTGTTTCTTCTTCTGCGCCCTTGCCAGCGCATCTAATAGAATCTCTTTATTAAATATATAATTGCCCATGGAAACATATGCCCGACTTGGGTCATCAGGCATAGGAGTTGATTTCTTCGGTTTTTCTTGAAATCCAATAATTCTTTTTTCACCATCAGTCTGAATAACTCCGAATGCCGATGCCTGCTCTATCGGGACAGGTCTCGCTGCAACAGTAACAACGGCATTGTTGTTAAGATGAAAATCTATCATCTGCCGCACGTCCATTCTGTAAATATGGTCTGCTCCAAAGACTATGACGAGTTCTGGATTATGCTGCTGAATAAGATTTATATTCTGAAAAACAGCATCTGCGGTCCCCTGAAACCACTCTGGACCCATACGCATCTGGGGTGGAACAACCGTTACAAAATGGTCTTTAATAACAGGCGATAAAACCCAGTTTTGCCTTACATGTTCAATAAGAGACTGTGATTTGTACTGAACAAGAAGATAAATGGAATATATGCGTGAATTCAATAGATTGCTCAGCACAAAATCAGCAATCCTGTATCTGCCTCCAAAGGGTACCGAAGGTTTTGATCGGAAAGCTGTCAAAGGAAAAAGTCTCTCACCCTTGCCGCCTGCAAGCACAAATGCTAAAACCTTTGGGTGCGACATCTAACCCTCCATCTTTATTCTAATAATGTCCTTAATGCCTTTTTAGCTTCGTCTTTTATATATTGATCAGCATCATTAGCAGCAACTTCCTTTAGATAAGGAACTGCTTTGTTGTCGCCTAATTTTTCAAGCGCCTTTACAGCACTTATCCTGATTGCAAAACTCCTGTCATTCAATGCAGGCAGCAAAAAAGGCACAGCTTTTATGCTGCCGATCTGTCCCAATGACTGTATCGCTGCCTCTCTTATATACAAGACATCATCGGACAGACCTTTTATCAGGGCATCAATCACATCCGGATACTTTCCAAAATTTCCGAGAGCCACTACAACATTCCACTTTAATGCAGGGCAGTCATAAGTTAAAAACGCATCATTAAATACTCTTATTAACAAATTTGCTACTGCCGGATCATCAACCCCTGCAATCAGTTTTATTGCCTTTATCCGAAGCCTCCAGTCTTCATGCCGATCTTCAATAATTCCCATGAGAGCTTTTACGGATTCCTCGCTGCTCTCTGCAAAGGCGCATCTTGCAGTTGCAATCAAGAACATTTCCACTAAAACAACAAGCAGGATTGATACAAATAAAATTGATATTCGCTGATAATATTTCTGAGTTTGCATCTTTTACTTTAGAACATATTCAAAAGCTCTTTGAAATCCTTCAGAACTTGAAAGCCGTTTATTGGTTTATCCTGCTTTTTAGAATTTGCCCTTGTTTTCAGGAGCAGGTATTTTATTCCAAAAGCCTTTGCTGTTTTGAGTATTTCTGCTGTATCATCAATAAAAAGGGTTTTATCTTTATCAAATTTGATTATCTTCGATGTCTTTTCCCAGAAATTTATCATCTCCTTTGGATAGCCAATTTCAAATGATGTAATGCATCTGTCAAAATACTTGCCTATTTCTGTTTTTTTTAATTTTATGTCAAGAACCTTGTAATGTGCATTTGTTACCATATAAACCTTTTTCTTATGTTTTTTTAACATTTTCAAAAAATCTTCCACATGAGGATGTATTTCGATTAGATGTTTTATCTGTTCTTTCAGCGCAGGGATATCAAGATTTAGCTCTCTTGACCAAAAATCAATATCTGTCCAGTTTAGTGTTCCTTCATGAGATTTATAAAGTGAAAGCAGTTCTTCTTTTGCTTTGCCAAAAGTTATATTATATTTTTCAGCATATCTTTCAGGGACGAGATGCTCCCAAAAATAGTCGTCAAAATATTTATCAAGTAGTGTGCCGTCCATGTCTAAAAGAACGAATGTAATATCCTTAAATGGTATCATTCTTCTCCTCCGTACCACGAATGGTCTATATAGTTTTCTGTTCTCTTATATATAAACTCCATGATTTCTTTAAGCTCTTCAAAAATTTCATCAAAAAAGTCTGCGTCAAAAGCATCGCTCGGCTCTAAAATATAACTGTAATGCATCTCATACTCCTTAAAATGCTCCTCGCCTCCAGTGACTTCTCTGGCTATAAGTATAGGTTCTGTATCCGGAAACTCTTCTGTGACTTCATCGAAAAGGGATTCAATATCTGGATAGTTCTGCATTATAGGCAGTTTTATTGCAATTTCCAACTCTATGGATGTATCAACATCTGTATCGCTTTCTTCTAAGGCGGTATCTTCATGAAGGGTCATTCCAGTCTGAAATGCATCATAAACAAATGAGACAGATGCTGATACTGGATACGGCTGCTCCATGTCAGAAAGAGTGAGTGAAAACTTACTCTCTCTGTCAAGGGTGAACTGCTCAATAAAAACCTGCATGTTATATATATCCAGATGTTTTTTAGCGGATTCTGCTATTGTCATCTGTATTTCTTCAAATCTTGCCATATATTCCTCCGATTATTTAAAATAGTTATAGCCATATCAGCAAGGCAAACTGACTGCTCATAAAAATAATTAAACAGTATAACATTAATAGCGTGATTATGACGAATAAGGTTGTTGTTATCACAGGCGCGACAAGAGGATTTGGAAGAGAGATAGCAATGGCATTTTATAAAAATGCTTGCAAGATTGTAATAAATTATTTTGAGTCAGAGAAATCAGCTCATGAGTTGGTTGAAATAATGGGCGATAGCGCTATGTCAGTCAGGGCAGATGCAGGTAAATTTGCAGATGTATCTGCTATGGCAAAGCAGGCATATGAAGGCTGGGGGCGCGTTGATATTCTCGTAAACAATGCAGGGATAACAAAAGATGCGTTATTGATAAAACAGAGCGAGGAAGACTGGGACAGAATAATTGATGTCAATCTCAAAGGCGCTTTTAACTGCATGAAGGCTTTTGCACCCATTATGAAAAATGGAGGGCATATTATTAATATATCTTCTTATTCTGGGTTGAAGGGGAAAGAAGGGCAAACGGCATACAGCGCTTCAAAGGCTGCACTGCTGGGTCTTACAAAAACTGCTGCCATTGAACTTGCATCATCTAAAATAAGAGTGAATGCAATTCTGCCTGGATATATGCTAACTCAAATGGCAATAAAAGCAGAAAAAGCGCTGGAAAAGGCAAAAAAAGACAGCCTTTTGAATACCCTTTCAGATCCAAAAGAGGCAGCTCAATTTATTGTTTATCTTACTGAAACAGAAAATATCACAGGACAGATATTCTGCCTTGAAAGCAGGATTATTTGAGGAAAATTTGAGCATATATAAAGGCATTTTTATAACAGGCACTGATACAGGCGTTGGTAAAACTATTGTATCTGCTGCGATAATACGGGCTTTGGTCAAAAAAGGTATAAAGGTTGGCGCCATGAAGCCTGTAGAGACAGGATGCGCAAGAACAGAAATCAGAAGTGAAAATGAATCATTAATCCCATCAGATGGAATGTTTTTGAAAGAAATGGCTGAGATGGACGATGCAATAGATTTGATTGTGCCAGTTCGATATGAACATCCACTTGCTCCTATGGTTGCAGCAGATCTCGAAAATAGGCCTGTTGATCTTGACCATATATACAGGGCTTACAATATTCTTTCAGAAAAATATGAATTCATGATTGTAGAAGGCGCAGGCGGTTTGCTGGTGCCAATTACAAGAATAAAAAACAAGAAAGAGAAGGCATATTATATGTCTGACTTTACAAAAGACTTAAAAATACCCATGATAATAGTGACAAGGCCTGTGCTTGGCACAATAAACCATACGCTGCTGACGATTAATGAATCTATAAGGGAGGGAATCAATGTGGTTGGGATAGTAATTAATTATTCCCACAAAGCTGAAAACACTGCTGCTGAAAAGACGAATCCGGATGTGCTAAGAGAGCTGTCTCCAGCTCCTATACTGGGGATACTGCCATATGTTGAGGATATTAAGCTTAAAAGTATTGAGAAGCTGTCAGATTTTATTGATTTAAATTTCCTACAATTTTAGCTTACAGGTTCATTGTTTCTGTCAAGAATTATTATTTGGGGCTTAAATCCTTCTATTTCGTGTTCTTCCATGTAGCAATATGAAAATATTATTATTTTATCGCCGACCACTCCCTTACGTGCTGTTGGACCATTGAGGCAAAACTCTCTGGAGCCTGGCTTTCCGGGAATAACATAGGTTTCAAATCTCTCTCCATTATTCAGATTGCTAATCATCACCTGTTCGTATGGGAGTATTGTTGCCATATCCATCAATTCCTTATCGATGGTGATGCTCCCTTCATAGGCAATATTCGACTCTGTTACAGTTGCCATATGTATTTTTGACCTTAAAAAACATCTAAACATTTTTTGTAATCCTGTTATTCTATTATTTTTGGGACTCTATAAAATGCCCCTACTGCATTCGGCGCATTTTTAAGAGCATTTTCTGCAGGCAGCGAGGGTTCAATAATATCGCTTCTAATTACATTTTTAAGCGGTATTATATGAGATGTCGGCTCTATATCGCTGGTATTAAGACTGTTTAGCTGCTCCACATATTCGATGATTGAGCTTAACTGATTGCTGAAAGTCTCCATTTCTTCATCAGTCACATAAAGCCTTGAAAGTCTTGCAATATGTTTGACATCATCTTTTGTTATTTTCATTTCTATATCCTTTCTATGTTTGCATATTTTACAGCAAGACGCTTTAATCCTACACCCGAAAAGCTCACAGTAATCTTTGTATCGCTGCCTTCCCCGCAGCAGTCTCTTACTATGCCAATACCCCATGACGGATGCTTCACCCGACATCCGATTGTATACATCGAAATAGGCTTTTGTGGCTTCAAAGGCACTACTGATAATATTGCATCTATTTTTTGCTCATTTTTTTCTATCCAGTTGCAGCAGTTCTTTGGTATATCTTTTAAAAACCGTGAAGGCTCCTGTTCCTGAATCTTTGAGTAAAGCCTTCTTCTTTTTACGCTGGTTAAGCATAAGATATCCTTTGCTCTTGTCATGCCTACATAGAAAAGCCTTCTTTCTTCCTGCATTTCTGATGAATTGTCAAGGGCCTTGAAATAGGGAAGTATGCCTTCTTCTACGCCTACGATAAAGACTATTGGAAACTCAAGCCCTTTAGCGCTGTGCAGAGTCAGAAGTGAAACAGATGCATTCTGCGCTGAACTATCAGATGGCGATATAAGAGATGCCCTGTCTAAAAAATCCTTAACAGAAATGTTTTCTGATGAAGATGCGAGATCCATAATGTTCTGTAATCTTTCCTCCTCTATATCTTCTAAATAGCCTGTTTTTTCTGCAATATCCTTAATCATATTAGCAGCAGTTTTATAAGAGACCGACGATATGTTGTCCATTATTTTAATAAACTCGTTTAACTTACCTTTTAAAGATGACGATATGCCGTTTGATTCGATCATTAATAATATAGCGCCAAAAAAACTGATAGATTTTTTCTTTGCTTCCTGCTCTATCTTGGATATTGTAGATGAGCCTATACCGCGGGATGGATTGTTAATTATTCTTTTCAGACTTATATTGTCATCAGGATTAACAGCGAGTTTCATATACGAAATAATGTCCTTTATCTCACGTCTGTGATAAAAACTTATCCCGCTTATTATGTGATATGGGATGCTTTCTTCTCTCAAAGCGTCTTCAATCGCTCTTGCCTGAAGATTTATTCTGTAAAGGATCGCAAAGTCTTTATATTCATAATTCCCCTTGAAATAAAGGTCTTTTATGGAACGGGCAACATACTTTGCCTCTTCTTCTTCTGAACTAAGCCTGCAATAACATATCTTTTCTCCGCAGCCTTTATCAGTCCATAAATTTTTTGGCTTTCTATAAGCATTTTGAGATATCACTGAACCTGAGACATTGAGTATATTTTGTGTTGACCTGTAATTCTGCTCAAGTTTTATAATCTTTGCGCCAACGAAGTCTTTTTCAAAGTTCAGTATATTGCTGACATCAGCGCCTCTAAACTTATATATGCTCTGGTCATCATCTCCTACTACACAAATATTCCTACTGGTAGACGCCAGGAGCTGGAGCAGTCTGTATTGGGCATGATTTGTGTCCTGAAATTCATCGACGAGCACATATGGAAATATGTCATGATATTTCATCATCAGTTTTGGATTTTCTTCAAATAGTTTGACTGTAAGCATTATCAAATCATCGAAATCTAAGGCATTGCATCGCCTTAGTTCGTCCTGATACTTAAGATATACCCTTCCGAGTTTTTCATCAAAGTTAAACCCATCGCCTTTAGACAGAAACTCTTCTGGAGAGATGAGGGATGATTTAAGCATGCTTATCCTTGAGGCGACCCCTTTGTATAAGGCCTCGTATATCTTTAATTCTTTAAGGATATGACGTATCAAATTGCAATGATCATCTTCATCGTATATCGAAAAATCCGACTTATATCCGAGCGCCTTTATCTCTTTTCTTAAGATTTTATTACACTGTGAATGAAATGTTCCTATCCATGCCTGCTTTAAGTCCTGTCCGAGAAATTGGCAGATTCTTTCTTTCATTTCATTTGCAGCCTTGTTGGTGAAGGTAACCGTAAAAATATTTGATATATGATATTGTTTTTTCTTTACGAGATAGGCAAACTTATTGGTTATTACCTTTGTCTTACCGCTGCCAGCGCCAGCAAGCACAAGAAGAGGACCTTTAGAATAAAGTATAGCTTCTTTTTGTTGGGGATTGAGTTCTTCTAATAAGACATCTTTTGCCATTTTTTTACTCCTTAGTATAACATAGTCATCAAACATAGGTCATTATTCATTGTTTTTTTGACTGGCTACTGCTACCAAAAGATTCATTCAACTGTCACGCTCTTAGCCAAATTTCTGGGTTGATCAACATCGCATCCCCTTAATACAGCGATATGGTATGCAAAAAGTTGAAGAGGAATTGTAAACAGTATTGTATTTAAATAATTGTTGCTATCATCTATCTGGATACAATAATTGGAAATCTTTTTAGCTATGGCATCATTTTTTGAAGTAATAGTTATTAGTTTGCCTCCTCTGCTTTTTACCTCTTGCATATTCGATATAACTTTTTCATAAAGTCCTCCTGAAGGAGCAAGAACAATAACAGGGACATCCTCATCTATAAGCGCTATCGGGCCGTGCTTCATTTCGCCTGCAGGATACCCTTCTGCATGTATATATGATATCTCTTTTAACTTTAATGCGCCCTCAAGTGCTATAGGATAATTTATACCCCTTGCAAGATACAAAAAATCTTTTGCCTTAAAAAACTCTTTTGCAATGCTGCTTATCTCGCTATCTAACTGCAGTGTTTGCTCTGCCTTTACAGGCAGATGAAGCAGATCTTCTATAAGCATTGATGCGGTCTCATTCGATAAAAAGCCTCTGACTTTGCCAATAGCAATAGCCAGAAGATACAATGCTGCAATCTGTGTTGTGAAAGCCTTTGTAGATGCTACTCCAATTTCAGGCCCTGAATGGGTATAAAACACAAACTCTGCTTCTCGTGATGCGGTGCTGCCGATTACATTGCAGATGCTCAGAGCCTTTGCCCCAAGCTTTTTCGCCTCTCTCATGGCTGCAAGGGTATCTGCTGTTTCTCCTGACTGGGTTATTGCAATGAACAGATCATTATTGGTTAATATCGGATTCCTATATCTAAATTCAGATGCTATATCAACCTCAACAGGGATTCTTGCGATCTCTTCAAGTATGTATTTACCCACAATGCCAGCGTGATAAGATGTTCCGCATGCTACAATAAATATTTTGTCTATTTTTTTTATGTCATCAGATGTAAATCCAAATTCTTCTATTGCTGCATTCCCCTTTTCAGGAAACACTCTCCCCCGTATAGTATCAGCTATTGCACGCGGTTGCTCATAAATCTCCTTTAACATGAAATGACGATAACCGCCCTTCTCAGCCATAGATGGACTCCATGAGATTGTGACAATATTTTTGCTTAAAGGTTTTCCATCAAAATCTGTTACAATAACTCCGCCTTTATGTATTACTGCCATTTCATTGTTTCCCAGAAATATCACCTCTTTAGAATAACTCAGGAAGGCAGGAACATCTGATGCAAAAAAATATTCTCCTTCTCCAAATCCTATCACAAGGGGACTTTCATGTCTTACAGTTATTATTTTATCAGGCTCATCTTCATTGATAGCAGCAAACGCGTATGATCCCTTAATCTCTTTGAGAGTTATTCTTACAGCTTCTTCAAGGGAATTTGCACGTGAGTATTTGTTTATCATGTGACATAAGACTTCTGTATCTGTTTCGGATGTAAATTGAAATCCCTCTTCCTGAAGCCCATGTTTTAGCTTGATGTAATTTTCTATTATCCCGTTATGGACTACAACTATACCGCCAGACCTGTGCGGGTGGGCATTCTCATCAGAGGGCCTGCCGTGGGTAGCCCATCTTGTATGGCCGATGGCGAGATTGCTCCAAACATTGAGCTTACCGACTATGTTTTCGAGGTCATTGATCTTGCCTTTACATCTTTTGACATCTATTTTCCCATCTGTTAAATATGCAATGCCTGCTGAGTCATAACCCCTGTATTCAAGCCGTTTAAGCCCGTCTATTACAATCGGTATGGCATTTTTATTTCCTATATACCCAATTATCCCGCACATATTTAAAACAGTTGACAGTGAATAGTAATTAGTAAATAGTTAAAAGAAAAATTCATTTAACTGGCCTTTCTTTTTTTGGTTACTAATGCCCCACGCCTAACGACTGGCGCCTGTCGTTTAATTGTCCATTCCTCTATATTCCTCTGTTTTGTTCTACTGACTGCGAGGGAGCCGGGCGGCACATCTTTTACAATAGTTGAGCCAGCGCCCACATATGCTCCTTTTCCAATCTTTACAGGCGCTATAATCTGCGTATCGCTTCCAATGAAAACATCTTTTCCTATAATTGTTTTGTGCTTATTTTTTCCATCGTAGTTGCAGGTTATTGTCCCTGCTCCGATATTAACATTTTCGCCTATTTCTGCATCTCCAAGATAACTAAGATGCGAAGCCTTAGTGCCATTGCCGATTATAGATTTTTTCACCTCCACAAAATTTCCTATTTTGGATGATGAGCCGACTATTGAGCCAGGCCTGATATGTGCAAATGGCCCTATGCTTGCATTGTCTTTTATAGTTGATGATTCAATAACTGTGGAATCTTTTATTATCACATTGTCGCCGATTATGCAGTTGGCTATCCTTGTATTTGGATATACTATGCACCTTGCGCCGATAATGGTTTTGCCTTCAATATGAACGTTCGGATAAATTAAAGTATCCATGCCAATTTTTGACTCTGGGTGTATAAATACAGATGTCTTGTCTATAAAGGAAACGCCACTATCCATGCATTTAGATAAAATCCTTTCGTTAAGAAAAATGCGCGCTCTATAAAGGTCTTCCCTTGTGTTTATTCCGGTGAACTCCGTCTCATTGCCGAGGATATGAGCGCCGACTTTATAACCCTTCCTAACAGCTATGCCCGCTATGTCGGTAAGATAATACTCACCCTTTGCCTCATTGATTTTTATTTCTTTTAATAGTCTCAGCATATCTGATTTCATTACGTATACGCCGCTGTTGACTTCTTTTATCGTTTTCTGCTCTTCATTAGCGTCTTTATCCTCTATTATCTCTTTTACGGTATCACCTTTTCTTATGATTCTTCCGTAAGAATGTGAACCTTCGGCTATGAATGATATTATGGATATATCTTCTTTATTTTGTTTGTGAAGCCTTAAAAACTTTTCTAAGGTTGATGTGCTTATGAGAGGCGTGTCTCCATTTAATACCAGAACTGTCCCTTTAAAATTTTTTAATGCCTTCTGAGCTGTCTTAAGAGCATCTGCAGTGCCTTTTGGCTCTTTTTGCATAGAGAAGACAACTGGATAGCCTCCGAGAGCATTTTTTATTGCATTAGTGTTTGGATTTATCACAATTATATTATTTTTGCTTTTTAATGGTGCAATTGAATCAACAACATATTGAATCATAGGTTTGTCATATATCTTATGAAGAATCTTCGGAATCGCGGATTTCATCCTTGTGCCAAGGCCGGCAGCAAGGATCACGGTTGATAAGCTCACTTCATTTCTCCTTTTGCTGCTGCTTCGACTCTCGCAACGTTAAGGCAATCCATGCTTTAGCTGTAAAAAATTGAGCCATATGCATTAGTTTGATAGATTTCCATAAACAAACCTATACCTTTATTTTATTGCCATTGCTTCATCCGGTATATCGAAATTAGCATATACATTTTGAACATCATCATTGTCTTCGAGGGCATCAACTAATCGAACCATCTGTTCAGCAGCTGTGCCTTCCAGTGGGACATAACTTTTAGGCAGCATTGTTATTTCTGCAAGTGAAACAGGTATTTTATATTTTTCAATGGATTCCTTTACTGCATTGATATTTTCAGAAGAAACAATTATTTCATAGTTATCCTCTTTGGGATCATTTTTCATATCTTCTGCTCCAGCATCAAGGATTATGGACATTAAGGCGTCTTCATCAGCAGAGGCTTTTTCTACGAGGATATAACCTTTTTTCTCAAATATCCATGATACACATCCAGCCTCTCCGAGGTTGCCGCCATGCTTGGATAATATATGTCTAATCTCTGATACGCTTCTATTTTTATTGTCTGTCATAACATCTATCAGGAGGGCTGCTCCGCTTGGCCCGTAGCCTTCGTAAGTGATTTCCTCATATGTAACGCCAGGCAGTTCGCCTGTCCCTTTCATAATCGCCTTTTTTATATTATCAAAAGGCATATTTGTCTCCTTTGCTTTTTCTATGGCGGTTCTCAGTCTTGGATTTCCATCAGGATCACCGCCTCCAAGCCTCGCTGCAACCGTAATCTCCTTGACGATTTTTGTGAAAATCTTTCCTCTTTTTGCATCTGTATGAGCCTTCTTATGCTTTATCTGAGCCCATTTGGAATGGCCTGCCATACCTAAACCTCCAAAAATATTAAGGACATATTATGATAATAGGACTAATGTAATAGTGTCAAGAAATTAAAGGCTATTTCCTGATCAAACCATCAACTGTTGGGAATTGTTTCATATCTGTATGCGGCAAAAACATTGCAGACATGTATTCATCCATAAAACTTCCGTAGACAGACAATTCTATATATGTCATCTTTGATGCAATATCCTCGGCCTCTTTTTTTAATTCTTCGGACATAAGGCATAAATAAGCTCCAATTATAGATGTATTGCCCATGAATACAAATCTTTCTTTCGGAATATCAGGCAACATTCCAAGCATTATTGCCCTCTCAATATTAATATAATTGCCAAAACCTCCAGCGATATAGACCTTTTCTACGGCATCCATACTAAAGCCTGCCTCTGTCAGAAGGGTCTTTATTCCTGCATACAGGGCTGCCTTTGCCCTAATTATGTTTTCTATATCAACCTCTGTAAGAACAATGTCATTATGGTGGTCTTCATCTTTGTAAATAACAAATTCCAATTCTTCTTCGCCTTCTCTTATCCTGTCTATAATTCCTTTGACTAATTTCCCTTTCTGATCTATAAGGCCTGCCAAAAACATCTCTGATATAGCGTCAATCATGCCTGAGCCACAAATGCCCAATGGGCGGCCTCCTCCGATTACGCTTATAGCAAGCTCATAAGTTTCAAGATTTATCTTTACGGATTCTATCGCTCCTGATGTTGCCCGCATTCCGCACTTGATACCGCTTCCCTCAAAGCATGGTCCCATAGAACATGCAGCAGCCATAAGCCATTCATTATTGCCAATAGCTATTTCACCATTTGTTCCTATATCCATAAAAAGGGCTATTTCCTGATTTCTGTGCATATTTGAGGCAAGCACGCCAGCAACAATATCCCCTCCAACATAGCTTGCAACACAGGAAACAGTATAGACAGGAGACTGTGGGTTAATAGACAATTTTGCAGACCCTGCTTTCCACTGAGGGAATTGGTTAAGCGTAGGAATATAAGGCTCCTCTCTTATAGAGCCTGGGTTAAGCCCCCAGAAGATATGTGACATTGTTGTATTGCCTGCGATAGTTACGGTTTCTATCTCGCAAGCTTCTATGCCGTGCTTTTCCATTAGAGAATTCACAATGGCATTTATGTCAGCGACAACAGCATCCCTTAATTCATCAAGACCTCCGCTTTCTGTTGCATGAACTATCCTTGTAATGACATCATCTCCGTATCTCATCTGGGAGTTGTATGTCGAACCTATATTCACTATCTCGCCGTTGGAAAGATTCGCAAGATAGACGACAACCGTAGTTGTTCCAATGTCAACTGCTATACCATATCTTCTGTTACATGTATTAGGCGATTTCAAAAAAATTGCCTCAGAAGGTATGCTATCGCCTCCAACATATGTAAGTTCAACCTTCCAGTCGGCGGCCCTTAAGGTATCTGCCATTGTAGATACAAAGCCGTGAGAAAATCTTATATTGCTTAAGCCCTTTTCATCCAATGCCCTTTTCAGTCTTTCAAGGTCGCCTATATTGTCGCTTATTGTTGGAGGCGGAAGCTCAAGATATAGTCTTTTTACAGCAGGGTTAATATCAACACCAAAGGACTTAAGATAATCTACAAGGTTTTTGATTTTTGCGATGGTTATTTTGTCTCCGACAACAAGCATTGACTCCTTCGGTATCTCTATAAGGACATCGCCTTTTGGGACTGATTGACATGCAAGAACAATATTTGATTCTCTCTCTTTCTGAGTAAGTTTCCAGTAAGAAATTACATCGCATTGTCCATCAATAATCTTTACCTTGCACTTACCGCATGTGCCTTTGCCGCCGCATGAGGCAACAAGATAAATTCCAGATCTCTTTAATGCAGAATAGATGTCTTCCTTTTCTTTTAGCTTTATAACTTCATCGGATGTAAGCCTTAACTCCATATATCAATGCTCCGTGGATTAATAATGAATAGGACATATTTTAACATACCGCAGCAAACAAAGGAATAAATCTCATTTTTCCTTGACAATATTTGTAGCATGTGTTACATTTATAACAAATGATACAAAACAACAAAAGATATTCAAACTGGCTTTTGTTTTTTTACAGTGTCCCATCAAAACCTGTAAGCATCAGAATGAAGATATGGAGAAAACTGCTAAAGGCAGGGGCGATTCAATTTAAAGGCGCTGTTTATCTGCTTCCTTACAGCGAGGATCATCATGATTTTTTTCAATGGCTTGTTTCTGAGGTTACAGACATGAGAGGAGAGGCCGCTCTCGTGAATGCAGAAAAGATCGAGACGATAAAGGATAAAGAAATAATCGACCTCTTTAATCAACAGCGAGAAATAGAATATCGCAATCTTGAAAAAAAATTGGACAGCCTTGAAAGAAAAATAAGCAGCATAAGAAAGGGAGGAGGCATAAAAAACACGAGGAATTTCATAGAAGAGTTTGATAAATCATATAAAGAATTTAGAGAGATAAATAAAATTGATTTCTTTTCATCTGGATTTGGAAATGCCTTAAAAAAGAAGTTTGAATCATTAAGGGATGATATCAAAAATATTTCTTCAATTGCCATAAAAAAACAACATTACACCATAACGACAAGGCGTATAGAAGATTATCAAAACAAGTCATGGGTAACAAGAAAAAGGCCGTTCGTGGACAGAATGGCATCAGCATGGTTTATCAGAAAATTCATAGATAAACGGGCTGTTTTTGGATTTGTAGAAGAAGAGAATGCAGAGAGTATAAATAAAAATATAATTACCTTTGATATAAGAGGCGGAAATTTTTCGCATGTTGGCGATCTATGCACATTTGAGATGCTTGTAAAATCATTCAATATCAAGGATAGACAGGTGAAAAAGATTGCCGAGATTGTCCATGAAATTGATATAAAAGACGACAAATACAAAAACCTTGAAACAAAGGCAATAGAAAACATCTTAATAGGGATCAGAAAAACCTCAAAAGATGATGCAGAAGCGCTCGAAAAAGGCATTGACTTGTTCGAAATGCTATATGCATCTAAAACAGCTTAAAAAGAGTATTTATTATGACAAATAAAATTTCCTTCAAAGAAGCATTGCACTACTGGCTGAAACTCGGATTCATAAGCTTTGGCGGACCAGCAGGCCAGATAGCGATGATGCATAAAGAATTAGTTGACAATAAAAAATGGATCGATGAAAAACATTTTCTTCAGGCCCTAAACTTCTGTATGCTCCTTCCAGGACCAGAGGCGCAGCAGCTTGCCACATACATGGGATGGCTTATGCACAGGATAAAAGGAGGGCTTGCATCAGGTATTCTCTTTGTTCTTCCTGCTGTTTTTATTCTGTGGGCTCTTGCATGGATTTATGCCTCGATGGGCAACGTTCCTTCTGTGGCATCTCTGTTTTACGGCCTCAAACCTGCTGTTGTTGCAATAGTTGCAGAGGCTGTTTTAAGAATAGGCAAAAAATCTTTAAAAGGCAAAGGATTTATAGCCATAGCTGCTGTTTCCTTCATAGGCATTTACTTTTTAAACATACCATTTCCTGTTATCGTTTTTTCAGCAGGCATAATTGGATATGTGAGCGGCTATATGAGCCAGAAAAACACTATTTCTAAAGCCTCAAATATTTCAAATAAACAAGATAAATCCGAACAGCCCTCAATAAAAAAAATAGCTAAAACCGCTTTTATATGTTTTGTTGTCTGGCTCTTACCATTGCTTATCATACTGCTATGGAGAGGAGCAAACAGTATATTTATGGAAATAGGAATTCTTTTCAGCAAGGCAGCGCTTCTAACCTTTGGCGGCGCTTATGCAGTGCTTTCTTATATAAGCCAGCAGGCTGTTTCACGTTATGGCTGGCTTACCTCAACGCAGATGATGGACGGACTGGGGCTGGCAGAAACAACGCCAGGGCCTCTCATAATGATAAACCAGTTCGTCGGATATCTTGCAGCATACCAGAATCCAGAAGGGCTTAATCCAGTTGCCGCAGGAACCATAGGCGGTTTGCTTGCAACATGGATGACCTTTGCGCCTTCGTTTCTCTTTATTTTTGCAGGAGCTCCATATATCGAGAGGATTAGAGGCAATGTAAAACTTAGCTTTGCGCTTGCAGCAATCACAGCCGCTGTTGTAGGAGTCATCTTAAATCTTGGACTAAAATTCTCTTCTCATACATTTCTGCCTGAAACAGGCGTTTTTGACTGGTTTGCCCTAACGATTTCATTAATTGCCTTTTCAGGGATGCAGTTTCTCAAATGGCCCATGATACCTGTAATTGTTGGGTCTGCATTTGCAGGTTTTATATGGAAGTATGCCCTTGGCATATAAATTTTAAAATGAACTAAAGGAGGATTTATTATGCCGCCAATTGACAAACATTTAAAAGCGAGTCTCGAAAAAACAGGGAATGATTTCAGAGAGGTTCATCAATGGATAGACGGAGATCCCGAAAAAAAGGCAGAAAGACACGATATTACCAAGATATATGAGTACGGAAAGATGATTGAAGAAAAATACGGGAAAGAAGGATTGCAGGAATATATCCAGCACATTCATGATGATGTAAGGGCAAAGTTTGAGCATATTCAGCATGATCTGGAAAAGGCTATCGCTGATACGCTTGCTTATTTTGGAGTGAGATAGCTCAGGGTAATATGAAATGGAGATAGAACTTCTGTATACGAAGGACTGTGCCAATTATAAAAGTACGAAGCGGTTGATTCAGGATACGCTTGAAGAGCTTAAAGTTAAGCATACCCTGAAAGAAACTGAGATCAGGACAATAGAAGAAGCTGAAAAGCATTCGTTTGGCGGCTCTCCGACAGTAAGAATCAATGGAAAAGACATTGAGCCGGAAAACAGAGGAGAAGCCGCCGGCCTGATGTGCCGGATATACGCCAATGGCACGGGCATGCCAGATGCTGAGGGATTAAGGTTCAAGATCGCGCAGGCCTCTGGATTGAAAACAGTGCTTTTTGTATGTACGGGAAATTCTATTCGCTCTCAGATGGCAGAGGCTTTGGTGAATAATCTTTTTGACCGGCAATGGGCGGCATTTTCAGCGGGCATATTATCGACCGGGGTTAATCCCAACGCAATTAAAGTTATGAAAGAGATTAATATCGACATCTCAGACAAAAGGGCAAAACATATAGACATATTCAATAACTGCACTTTTGATAAGGTGATAACCTTATGCTCTGATGCTGATCGGATTTGTCTCGTATACCCCGTAGCCACTGAAAAGGAATTGATGGTTTTTCATGACCCGCTGGCATCATTTGGTTTTGGGGTTGGTTCGATAGTTTCTTTCAGGAACCTAAGGGATAAAATTAAGCTAAAACTCTTGAAATATTTCAAGGAGCAGCAATATGGCAGCATTATTTAAAAGGCTATCAAAAAAAGACAGATGCGAGCCTTTGAGAAATATTCAGGGCAGGGCTTCAAAAAAATATAAAAACTTTAAGCACTTTCTCAATCATAATTATGCAGCACTCGATATAATGGCTGAGATGGAGCAGATGTATTACAGCGGGAAGCCTTTCAGCCTTGACTTGTCCATAATAAAGTATCAGGAACTCGCGGAGGCAGCCATGGGAGCTGTTTACGCACTTGATAATATGTCGAGCGGATGGTTTTCCTCCCTCATGGATGTATTCAATGAAATCGACGGGCAGATAGCTGATAATTTTAGTCCTGAATTTTCTTTTCCCTCAAAAGATATTGTAATCCCCTTAGAGAATATATCGCCTGAAATGAAAGGCGTTGTCGGGGCAAAGGCGGCAAATCTCGCTGCCATTAAGAATATCTTAGGACTTCCTGTGCCCCATGGGTTTGCGGTTACCGCGTATGCCTTTGAGCGGTTTCTTAAAGATGCGGGCATGTCTGAATTAATAAGGAGGGAATTGTCAAAAGTCCCATATCTTAATTCTGTTCATGCTCTGAGAGATATAAGCGAAAAGTTGAGGGGCATGATATTGCAGGCAACAGTGCCGGCTTCTGTTGCAGATCATATCATGGATGCCTATGAGTCCATCGAGAAGAAAACTCAGAGTAATGTAAGGATTTCGCTGCGGAGTAGCGCGATTGGAGAGGATACAGAGGCGAGTTTTGCGGGCCAATATACTTCGGTACTGAATGTTGCAAAGGATGACATACTAAAGTCATATAGGACGGTGATTGCGAGCAAGTATTCGGTAAGGGCTATAAACTACATGTTTCAATACGGCCTTCATGACAGGGAAACCCCAATGGCAGTGTTAGGTCTGGTTATGGTTGATGCTGTGTCAAGCGGTGTAGCCTATTCTCGTAACCCTTCACACGACAAAAACCACGCTGTTAAGATAAGCTCTATATGGGGACTTGGAGAGTATCTTGTAAGCGGCAACATTTCTCCGGATGCATTGCTTGTTGACAGGAATGAAGACAGGATAATCGGAAAAGACATAAGAAGAAAGGAATACAAGATAATCCGCCTTGAACAGGGCGGCACCCAGGTTGTTGAGGTGGCGGAAGGTGAAAAAGACAAGCCTTCCATAGAGGATGCCCAGATTTTTGATATCAGGAATTATACTCTGATGCTTGAGGATTTTTTTAAAGGTCCTCAGGATATAGAGTGGGCTATTGACAAAGATCATACCCTTTATATCCTCCAGTCCCGCCCCCTTAATATCCACAAGCCATCCGGTGTTACCGACGCAGAACATAAGGAATACAAGTTTAATCCGGTGCTGTTTACCGGCGGAAAAACCGCATCCCTTGGCATAGCTGCCGGAAAAACCTTTATCATAAAAGATGGAATCAATCTTTACAATATCCCTGAAAATTCTATTCTCGTCGCAAAAACAGCTTCACCTGATTATGTGTCTGTGATTGATAAAGTCAATGGTATCATTACTGATATCGGAAGCGCCACAAGCCATCTCTCCTCAGTAGCCCGTGAATTTGGAATCCCTGCGATAGTGGCTGCGAAGAATGCCTCTTCTGTTCTCCCTGACGGTGATATGATCACTATGTCGGCTGATGCAAAGACTGTTTATAAGGGAGTTGTGGAAGAATTGTTGACAGACAAAAGGCCATACAAAAGATTGATTTTCGAAAGCCCTGTGCATCAAAGAATGAGAAGGGTTTTAGACAGGATTTCACCCCTGAATCTGGTTGATCCAAATGCCCCGGCTTTTTTACCCGAAGGGTGCAAAACTATCCACGATATTATCAGGTTTACGCACGAACAAGCGATTAACGGGATGTTCGGCTTAGCCGAAACATTGGAAAACAAAGACATATCTGTCCGACTGACCTCGAATATTCCCTTTTACCTTTATCTTATTGATCTCGGCGGGGGGCTCAGGGAAAATTTAACCACTTGTAATACGATAACCCCTGACCATATCGAATCCATACCCATGAAGGCGATATGGAGGGGTTTTGCACATCCTGGAATTACGTGGGCTGGCGCGATAAGCTTTGATGCAAAAAAGTTCATGACGCTTCTTGCTTCTACTGCAACGTCAGAGTTTGGCGAATCTCCGGGAGGCGCCAGTTATGCGGTGCTTTCCACTGACTATATGAACCTAAGCGCGCTTTTTGGCTATCACTTTGCGACTGTTGATGCACTGTGCGGAGAGAACAGCGATCAAAACTATATATCGTTGCAGTTTTCAGGAGGTGTAGGCAGTTACTATGGCCGGTCTCTCAGGATTCAATTTCTTGGAAATGTCCTTGAAAAATTGGGATTTAAGGTATCAATAAAAGGCGATCTAATAGACGCTTTTATTTCCAGATACGACAGACCATTCTTGGAGGAGGCGCTTGATCAGATGGGGAGGTTGCTGGCGTCAAGCCGCTTGCTGGATATGGCAATTTCCAATCAGGAGGATGTCGCGGCGCTCGCCACGAGATTTTTTAAAGGCGACTATGATTTCCTTTCAAGAAGACAGGAGGATGAGCCGGATGATTTCTATATACACGGCGGCCATTGGAAAAAAGTTATTGAAGACGGACAAATGTATTGCGTTCAGGATGGCACAAAATCTGGATTCAGCATTTCCTCCGGGGTTGCCGGAATAATGGGAAGGCTTGTGGGTCAGTCTCTTCAGGACTTTCTTGATACAGTAGAAGCATACTATTATTTTCCCCTGGCTATCGCAAAGGGCAGCGATATGTCTGACGGGAAAATAAACGTCAGGGTCAAACCGGTTAAAGGGAATATTGACCGTGCAGGAGGAATCGCATTCGGAGTCCGGAATGTCGCCAATTATTTCGTCTTCAGGATTAATGCTCTGGAAGACAATGCAATACTTTTTGAATACATCAATAATAAACGTGTGCAGAGAGCCGCGGCAAAGGAAACCATAATGTCAGACAGGTGGTATAATCTCAGCGTGGAGGTGAGTGGAAATATTATTAGAGGTTATATAAATAACAGACAGGTTTTAGAGTATATTGCCGATATTTCTCTGCATGGATTCACCGGGCTTTGGACAAAAGCAGATTCAGTAACATATTTTGAAGGATTGACAATACAAACAGGCGGCAATGCACAAAAATTTTGTGTTAATAATAAGGAGGTTTTATGAGCTATAACATTAAAAGTACGGATATGGAAATTTTGAGAAAGGCCGGGGTATCGGAGGATGATATAAAACACTGCGTCCTGGTGGCTGAAAAAGCGTTAGAGATTGCAGAAAGGGTTGATGCGGATTTGAATATGGAACTCGTCGGAAGAGGGGCGTTGTTTCATGACCTTGGAAAGGCAAAGACGCACGCCATAGAGCATGGCTTTATCGGCGCTGAAATAGGAAAGGGTTTCGGACTGCCTGAAGAGATTACTGTAATAATGGAAAAGCACATCAGGGGCGGGCTCACAGAAGAAGAGGCTAAAGAGCTTGGGCTTCCTTTAAAGGATTATACGCTCGGAAGACTGGAAGAGCGTATTATAATTTATTCAGACAGACTTGTTGATATAATTACGGATGGGATTGTGGAAATTAAAGACGAGCTGGAGGCAGAAACACGCTTTGAGGAGATACTTAAGACTTATCCCAAATATGGGAAAAACGAAAAGACACTGAACCGCTATCTTGGCTATCACAGAGAGATTCAGGGTCTCATGAAGAAGTGAAGTATAGTCCGTTCATATTGCTCTGCACCACAGGGCTTTTTGCCATATTCAGTTCAACTCTTTCGAAAAGCCCTGTGCTTCCTTTATTTGCCTCGCACCTTGGGGCAGACCCAGCCGGCGTAGGTTTTGTTGCCTCTGTATCTGCTTTTACAGGTATTATTGCCAGCATACCCGCAGGCCTGTTATCTGACAGACTTGGCAGAAGAAAGATGCTTATCTTTTCGCTTATCGTATTTTCTACTGCTCCATTTTTATATCTGTTCATTAATAAAATATGGCAGCTTGCTATTGTGAGGTTTTATCACGGCTTTGCTACTGCCATATTCATCCCTGTTGCAATGGCGCTCGTTGCCGACCTTTTTCATCATGAAAAGGGAGAAAAAATGGGATGGTTTTCCACTTCAACTCTTATCGGCAGGTTTATGGCTCCGATTGCAGGCGGCAGCATCATAGGAGCAATGGTCTTTAATCCCGGCCTTGGCTATAAGATTGTGTATCTTGTATGCGGCATGGTAGGCATAATTGCTCTTATACTCACATTTAAATTGCCGTCTAACCCTGATAAGAAAATAGAGAGACGAGACTGGAATGAGACATTTGCATCTTTTAAATCAGTGATATCAAACAGGCTCATCCTCATAACTGCTGGGGTTGAGGCTGCGATACTCTTTGCATATGGGACATTCGAGACATTTCTACCGCTCTATTCAATAAAAATAGGCCTCAGCGCCTATGAAATAGGCGTATTCTTGTCTTCACAAATAGTCACACTGGCCCTTACAAAACCGCTAATGGGAAGGTTTTCAGACAGGCACGGAAGGCAACCTCAGATATTCTGGGGAGCAGTCATAGGTGCAGCCTGCATAGGTGGCTTTTCTTTGTTCCAATCATTCATGCCCCTTCTCGCATTAAGCATACTATTTGGATTAAGCCTCTCAATAGTGACATCAGCAACCTCAGCATTTATCGCAGATTTAAGCAGAAAAGAAACACACGGTTCGGCTATGGGGATTTTAGGTTCGATAATGGACATAGGCCATACATTAGGACCCTTAATTTCAGGGGTTTTAGCTGCTTATTTTGGCTTTGGAAAGGCATTTATTGGAGCATCTTTAGTTCTATTATTATTTGCCCTTATCTTTTTGGCAGACATTATAATCAGAGGGCAAAACCTATCTAAAAGCAGCGCTTGATTTAATGCCTTTAAGCTCCGAATTCTTTTTTAAGCCATTCTTCTATTTTTTTATTGATTGGATACATTTTGAAGTATGCCTTGTCTTTATTTTCCTGTATAGCCTCTAATAAAAACTCCTGAGGAATCTCATCTATCTGAGCCACAGTCTCTGCAAAATCGATAGATGTATGGCGCATCAGAAAAAGCAATGGTTTTTCCTCCATTGTGTCTATATAAAAAACATATCCCTTTATAGTCTCTCTCTTCGTTATCCCTTTTCCAGTTATTGTAGTCCTCGGCTCCATCAAATCATTAGGCTCAAGATTCCAGAGTATATTGTCAATAACAAACTGATCTTTTTTTATATCACTTAATGATAAGACTTTGCTGAATATCATAACAGCGCCTCCGCAAACTTATTAAAAGACCTATTACGCACTTCCTATAGGATTACCAGGATTGCTCAACTTATAAAACTCTGCTGCTGAAATACCGACATCCTCAAGCATTTCATTATTTGCTCTATCTACTGCTATTATTGGCACTCTCAATGTATCTGCAACCTGCTTAAGTGTCATTCCCTTTGTATAATGCATATCAGCGATCATTATCTTGAGCGCATCATCTAAAATAAGCCTTTTAAATTCGGCATCTTCAATATTCACAATACTGCATGCCTCATTGAATTTTAATCCATTCTTCAAACCTTCTTTGATCTTCGATATTGCCTCATCATAAATTAGATTTTCCTCTTCTGTGTATTCCTTGTATTTTAAGTTTTCCATAACCAACCCCTTTTTTTAATTTATTAAATTAACACAGTCAATTAAGTTTTATCCATGTTCTGACAAGACAATAACCTTCTTTCTCAGTTCATCTGCAAAAAACTGATATTTATCAATGCCGCCCGGTTTTTTTGCCATATCACTATCAGATAAATATACAGGCATTCCGAAAAACACCTCTACCTTTGAAGCCTTTATAAACTTAGCTCCCCTCGGAAGAGCCTCAAATGTTCCTTTAATAAAAGCAGGGATTACCGGAATATTTAATTCCAGTGCAAGAACCCCTATCCCTTTTTTAAATGGCATTATGCTGTCGTCGAATGACCTTCCCCCCTCAGGAAATATACATAGTGATTTCTTATTTTTTATAACATATGCAGACATCTGTAATGCCTTATTTAGATAAATATCAGGATCTATAGGGATTACATGACTCAGCCTTGCAAGATGTGATGTTAATTTTCCGATGAAATATTTCTGAAATCCGAGGAAATAAATATTTTTAAATGTCTTAAAAGGCAGTGATGCGGCAATCACAAAACCGTCAAGAAAACTTACATGGTTTGATGCAATTATATAAGAGCCTTCAACTGGAATGTTATGGCTGTCATACACCTTCAACCTAAATAATATTTTAAATAGTGTTTTTTGTAAAAGAAACAAAATATAGGCGATCAACATTTCAGAATTTGTAAAAGAGAAAACAACCTTTCGCATGTCCTCATTTGAAGGTTCTTTTTTTAGTATTTCGATCCATCTTATATGTCTTCCTTCAAAAGTCTGTTTTTCTCCTGCATATTCCCTTATCCTATCAATAACATCCTGAACATTCTGCACTTCAACAACAAATGTTTCTGGAAGGCTTACAGAAAAAGCGGTCTCAAGCGCTGAGACAAGCTCAATCCTCATTAATGAATCAAAACCCAGATTAAGTTCGAGGTTGTCTGACAATTTAATTGGAACCTTCTCTTTCATCAAAACACGAATGCACTCTATAACCTTCCTTCCAAATTCATCTTTTTTGAGTCCTTCGTCTTCTTTTTCCACTTTTAATTCTTTAACTTTTGTGACCAGAAGGTCTTTTACCATGAATCTCCTTAGCTTGCCAAGCGGCGTTCGCGGCAATGGTTCTGGATAAAGATTAAATCCCTTAATTCTCATATATTCCGGAAGTTTCATGGATATTGCATTTATCTTCCAGCCCAATGCCTCTGAGATATTACCTATCAATTCCTTCTTTGCATAATCAAAATCAGGAACTATCACTGCGTGAAGATTTCCATCTTTTTCAGTAATGCATATTTCTTTAATGAGTGGAATAGATGTATAGACCTTTTCCACATCTTCAGGATATATATTCTTTCCCGAACTTAAGACTATCACCTCTTTTTTTCTGCCTGTGATAAAAATAAAGCCCTCTTCGTCTATATATCCTGTATCTCCTGTAAGAAGCCATCCATTTATAATCGTTTCTTTAGTGGCGATCTCATTTTTAAAATATCCCTTCATGACCATCGGGCCTTTTGCCATTATCTCGCCGTCTTCGCTTGTTTTTATCTCCACATTATGCAGTGGCTTGCCCACAGAGCCGGGTTTTCTCTTTTTTGCAGGATTAAATGTAACAACAGGAGATGTCTCTGTTAGCCCGTATCCTTCAAGGATTGTAAAACCAACAGCCTCAAGATCATTCATAACAGCAGGGTCAAGCCTTGCCCCTCCGCTTGCGAAGAATTTTAATATGCCGAAATTCCTGTGAACTGTTTTAAAAATAATCCTGCCTATGTTTATATCAGATTTTCTCCTTATGTAGCCGCAAACATCTATTAGTTTTAAAAGCGCATTTGCAATTATTTTCCTCTGTTTTATCTGCGAAAAAATACTGTCCCTTATCAATTCAAGGAGCCTCGGCACAGCAACAACAATCGTAACTCCTCTTCTTTTTATTGCCGAAATAATTTCGACTGCTTTTAAGCTTGGCGCAAAGGTAATAACAGATCCTAAAAAGACAGGAACAAGGAATGTGCACATAAAAGGATATGTATGATGCAGGGGCAAAATAGATAGGACATTGTCATCATGCGTAACTACATTTACTTTAATAACAGCCTCAGCATCTGAGCAGAAATTCTTGTGTGTAAGCATCACACCCTTTGGTTTTCCGGTCGTGCCTGATGTATAGATGATAGAGGCAATATCATCAGGAGAAATAACTGGAGTGATAGAGTGATGGAGTGATGAATTCAAGGGTTTTTCATCACTCCAATGCTCCACTGCTCCATCAAGATTTATCACTTTTATACTGCTACCTTCAATCGCCTTTAAAACATTCTCTTTGGTCTTAGCGCCATAAAAGATAATTTTCGTTTCAGAATCTTCAAGCAGATTTTTGATCTCATCGCTTCCGAACTGCATATCTATTGGCACAGCAGTACAGTTGCAAATCAAAATTGCCATGTATGCAGCACACCATTCAGGCATGTTTTCTGCAATTATGGCAACTCTATCTCCTTTGTTTATACCATAACTAAAGAGCAAAGAAGCTATATTGTTTGCGAGCGAAGAAAATTCACCATAAGTAATGGTCTTCCATGAGCCATCAAAATAATTAAATGCAATTCTATCTTTGTATTTTTCTGCTACAGTTTGAAAAATAAAAGGTATGGATTCAACAATCTTTGAGTTCATTTATATAATCCATAAATTTTATGCTTAATCATTATTATAATTATAGTTCAAATAATGCAGTTGAACATTAAAACAAGGAGGCATGAACGGATAAATGGCTTTCTCATCGCTACCTTTGTAAGATGTAAGAAACATAAATTAAGGTGTAAAAATATCCCCGCGAACATAACTATATCAAATAAACCAAATTGCGATTTAGAAAGACTTTTAGACGCTCATGCCTCCTTGTAAATGCATTATTTGGGTTAGTATAAATTATTTGGACAGCTATGATTATTATTATATCTTAAACTTATACAGAAAGTTGCGAGGAATTAAAAGTTTTTGTTAAGCTTTGTCATGGATCCTGTATTCATCGAAATAGGCCCATTTGAGATAAGGTATTACAGCCTTATGTATGTGCTTGCAATAACAGTTGGCATATTTCTTTTAAGACAAGAGGTCGCAAGGAAGGGTATTGCCTTATCAAAGGATGATGTTATTAACCTTGTTTTATTTTCTGTCTTTGGAGGTATTATCTGTGCAAGGCTCTACTATGTAGCATTCAACTGGGATTATTACAGCACTAATATAAAAGATATACTTGCTATATGGAAAGGCGGGCTTGCGAGCCACGGCGGATTTATAGGCGGCTTTATCGTTGCCTATCTCTATTTAAGGCATTACAAGGTTCCCATCTGGAAGATGGGCGACTCAATATTGCCCATAGTAGTTTTAGGGGAGGCATTTGTAAGATTTGGTAATTTCATGAATGGGGAGGCTCATGGTATGCCAACAACCATGCCATGGGGTATAGTCTTTCCACAGGGAAGTCCAGCCGGCGTTGAATTTCCAAATACGCCAGTGCATCCCACTATGCTCTATCAACTCTTTTATAATTTGATAGCATTTTTTGTTGTCTGGTTCGGACTCAATAAAAAGGAATACAAAAACGGCTTTGTGGCAGCAGTCACCGTTATTGTCTATTCCATAGGGCGATTCTTCATAGAGGGCATGAGAGCAGACAGCCTTTATTTAGGGCCGTTCAGGGTTGCCCAGATAATGAGTTTAGGTCTTATTTTAACTGTAACCTATATAATTCTTTCCAAAAGACTCTGGCTAAGAACACACAGCCAATAATGAAAGAGGCAGATAGAAAGGGTGATTAGTATTATTGGCAGTCCCAACGGGATTCGAACCCGTGTTTTAGCCTTGAGAGGGCCACGTCCTAGGCCTCTAGACGATGGGACCATTAAAGACAGTGAATAGTTAAAAGTGATTAGTGAACAGTAAAAGACAAAAATTACTTCCTTTCTTCTTTGCTGACAACTATTCACTATTCACTGATTATTCTCAATTTTGCAGGCAAAATTGAGTGGCTGGGGAGAGAGGATTCGAACCCCTATAAGCAGATCCAGAGTCTGCCGTCCTGCCGTTGGACGACTCCCCAATCAAATAAAGCGAACAGTAATTAGTGAATAGTGTATAGTATAAAAAAAGCCAAAAAATTTCAATTAACTTTCATTTCTTCTTCAGCTCAAACAGCCCTTTCACCTCTTCCATGAGGTCATTTATATCTTTGAACTGCCTATAAACAGAAGCAAATCTTACATAAGCAACCTTGTCGAGATCTTTAAGAGACGACATTATCTCCTCTCCTATCCACGAACTCTGTATCTCCTTCACATTCAAGCCTACTAATTTTTTCTCGATATTTTTTTCTATCTCTTCTAATTTAACGATAGGAATAGGCCGTTTTTCACACGCCTTTTTAAGTCCTGTGAGTATTTTATGGCTGTCAAAAAATTCACGGCTTCCGTCTTTTTTAATAACCATAGGAAGAGGATCGTCAACTCTTTCATAAGAGGTAAATCTCTGTTCGCATTTAAGGCATTCTCTTCTTCTGCGTATAACATCCCCTTCTTTGCTCATTCTTGAGTCGATTACTTTATCTTCCATGCTTCGGCAGAAAGGGCATTTCATGGCTAATAAATAGGATGTTTTTCACTTAGAGCTATTACCCTTTTGTTCATAGCAGCCGCTATAGATTGATTATTTATATTAAGAATAATAGTTTCTATGATTTCTGCTATCTCTGCCATCTCTGTATCGCTCATGCCTCTGGTGGTAACAGAAGGTGTTCCGAGCCTTATACCGCTTGTTATTGTCGGCGGCTTGTCATCATAAGGTATAGAGTTTTTATTTACAGTGATGCCTGCCTTATCAAGGGACTCTTCTGCCTCTTTACCAGTGACACCCATATTCCTCAAATCCACGAGCATTAGATGATTGTCGGTGCCTCCGGATATTATTTTAAATTTATGATTTATTAACTCAGACGCAAGTCTTTTTGCATTTATTATAACCTTTTTCTGATAATCCCCGAATTCGGGCATTAATGCCTCTTTGAATGCCACTGCCTTTGCAGCTATTACATGAACGAGAGGTCCTCCCTGAATTCCAGGGAAGATCATCTTATCAATCGCCTTTGCATATTCTGCCTTACACATAATCATCCCGCCTCTTGGTCCTCTCAGGGTTTTGTGTGTTGTAGATGTTACAAAGTCTGCATATGGAACAGGCGAAGGATGCTCTCCAGCAGCGATAAGCCCTGCAATATGAGCGATATCAGCAAGAAGATAAGCCTCTACCTCATGCGCTATTTCTGAGAATGCCTTGAAATCTATCTGTCTTGAATATGCGCTTGCTCCGGTAATTATCATTTTCGGCTTATGTTTCTTGGCCAAATCTCTTACTTCATCCATGTCTATGCGTCCAGTATCTTTGTTTACTCCGTATGATACTGTTTTATAAAACATTCCTGTAAAATTTACAGATGCGCCGTGTGAAAGATGTCCGCCATGGGCTAAACTCATTCCAAGTATTGTATCTCCATGTTTTAAAAATGAAAAATATACAGCCATATTTGCCTGGCTTCCTGAATGGGGTTGAATATTTACATGCTCGGCGCCAAAAAGTTTTTTAGCCCGCTGTATGGCAAGCTGTTCAACAATATCCGCATACTCGCAGCCTCCGTAATATCTTCTGTCTGGATAACCTTCAGCGTATTTATTCGTGAAAACAGATCCCTGTGCTTCAAGCACCGCAAGGCTTGCATAATTTTCTGATGCGATTAAAAGTATTTTGTTCTGCTCTCTTTCTGTTTCTTTAATAACTGCTTCATAGATTTCCGGGTCTGTTGTTTTCAGATGCTCGAGATTCATTTTCTTATGGCCTTCCCCTCAATAAGATTTATCTTTTTTAATCTATTTAAATGCCTTCCACCCTCAAATGGAGTGGTCATCCATGTGCGAATTATTTCTTTTGCAAGGTCTTTTCCAACAATTCTACCGCCAAGGACAAGGATATTTGCATCGTTATGAAGCCTGCTCATTTTTGCTGAAAATAGTTCATTGCATAATGCAGCACGGATATTGGGAAATTTATTTGCAACGATCGACATCCCTATCCCAGTGCCGCAGATGAGTATTCCTCTTTCTGTTTTTCCTGTTGAGACCGCATCTGAGACCTTCTCTCCAAAGTCAGGATAGTCAACAGATTGGGGTGTATCTGTGCCGCAATCAATGCATTCACTCCCCAACTCTTTCAGGAGAGCAATTATTTCTGTTTTCATCTCAAGACCTGCATGATCAGAGCCTATTGCGATGAGCATTTATCCTCCAATAAATTATGTATCTTATAAAAGAGGTATTATTGAAGTCAAGAAACTGGATGAACTACTTTTTTTCTATCCATTTGATAGGGAAAATGAGGTTAAAGGTCGTTCCCTTTCCTACTTCGCTCTGCACCTTTATTTCACCGAGATGCTCAGACACTATCTGCTTTACAAGTGACAAACCCATTCCAAATCTGTATAGCTTTGTGCTGAAAAAAGGATCAAATATCTTTTCAATGTCATCTCTTGGAATTCCTGTCCCAGTGTCAGAAATAGAAAGCACGATATGCTTCGGCTCTTCCATCGCTGATATTGTTATTCTGCCTCCCTTTGGGGTAGCTTCTATTGCATTCCTTATAACATTGAAAATCGCTGCCTTAAGCAGATTTTTCTGCATATTGATTTTAAGCTCATGCTGAGGCAAATTCAATGAAATGTTTATTTTTTTTTCATCCGCTTCTTTTTTTACAATCGAGATTACCTCCTTTACTATCTCGTTAATATCTTCGTATTTAAACATAGATTGTTTGCTTTTCAATAAAGCCTCAAAATCTCTGACAATAGACTCCAGCTTTTCTGATTCATTAATCAGATCCTTAAGGCTCTCGCTGAGTTTGACTGGAACTTCCTCATCTTTCAACATTCTTTTGCATGTCCACCCTATTACAGTAGCAGGATTCCTTACCCTGTCAGCAACAGTTAATGCCATTAAACTCATAGTTCTTTCTGCAATAAGCGCCTCTAATTCATGGTTCAACTCAGTTAAATCTGTATTCAAGGTCTCTATTCTTTTTTTATCCGACTCTATACGATTATAAAGTCCTGTAAAACGCACATTTATAATAAGGAAAACAATACCAAAAAATACTGTATAAAGACCAGCAAATATCATCACTCCTTTATTTGCTGCAGCAAGCGGCACATCAACAGGTATATAAACAAACTTTGCATCTAACAAATCACCTAAGTTCCTGTTAAACCCTGCTATAGCGCCGTATTCTTTAACAATCTCTTGAGGGGCTCTATCAGGGGTGCTATGACAATAAAGACAGCCTGCTGCGAATGGCTCCCCTGCCCTTGCTATAACATAATATTTACCGTCTTTCTTTGTTACAAGCCCTTGCCATTGAAGTATTTTTGTATCAGCTTTGAACTTATTTATTATCCCTTTTTCAAATTCATCTGCTATGTTCATAGGATTCCTTGGGTCTAATGACGCCAGTTTAAACCTGTAACCATGCTGTTTTTGATGAACCTTCATTGCAACGCTCCGCGCAACAAATGCCCCTGACATGCCCTCTTTTATAAACCTTCCCTGCAGTTCATTAAATAAAAGTGGCCTCAATTCCTCTATAACATAACTTCTCAAAGACACCATTGTTAAAAGGTAAAGCTGTCCTTTACTGTATGCCTCACTGACAGCATTATTTTTTAGAATCCCATATGTAACAATAGATATTATTGGAAGGGAAATTATATATATGACAATAAGAATCAGCAGAAATCTTTTCTTTGGATGCAGATCTTTAAAAAATCTTTTCACCGTGTTTTATATACCTCCAAAAAAATCACTTCCTTTCCATCCATCTTAAAGGGAGTATCATTGTAAAGGTCGTTCCCTTTCCTCCTTCGCTCTGCACCTTTATTTCACCGAGATGCTCAGACACTATCTGCTTTACGAGTGGTAATCCCATCCCAAATCTGTATAGCTTTGTGCTGAAAAATGGATCGAATATCTTGTCTATATATTCTTCAGGAATTCCTGAACCAGTATCAGAAACCGTGAGGACTACATTATCTTTATTTATTGATGTTGTAATTGTTATACTGCCATTTTCGGGCGTTGCCTCGATGGCATTTCTTAAGATATGAAAAATTGCGGACCTCAACAGATTTTTCCTGGCATTTATTTTTAATGGATGTTCTGGAATGTTGACAATAATCTTCACTCCTTTTTTATCAGCTCCTTTTTTTATGACCGAAACAACGTCTTTTACTACCTCATTAATATCTTCATATTTAAAGATAGACTGTTTGCTTTTTAATAAAGCCTCAAACTCCCTTACGATGGACTCCAGCTTTTCTGATTCATCTATAACATCTTTGAGGCTTTCGCCTAATTTTTCTGAAACCTCTTTTTTCTCGAGCATCTGCTTGCATGTCCACCCTATTACAGTAGCAGGATTCCTTACCCTATCAGCTACAGTTAATGCCATAAGACTCATAGTTCTTTCTGCCATAAGCGTCTCAATCTCCTGATTTAACTCTGATATGTCCGCATTAATCGCCTCTATTTTTATATTGTCTTCTGATATTCTCAGATAAACTTCGTATGCTCTGAAAAAGAAAAGGCTTACAGCCCCTATCACAATAAAGGTGAATGTATTAAGGCTTCCGCTATATGGTTCAATAATCTTCCAGATATGTTCATTTCCTGTGGGCACAAGGATGCGATTCAGAATATGTCCAAGCGACCTCGAAAAAGAAAAAATAACATATGATGAGGAAAGCCACAACATATAATTCCACAGGGTGTTTTCTCTGTCTCTTTTATAAAGTTTTAGCGCTGTAGAAAGGCTTAGCATGGAGAGCACTATCATTAAAAAAGAGCCGATTATATCAACGAGTATTATCGGCAGCAAAGGCAAAACAGCAGATGCAGAAGTTAAAGATCTCTCTTTTTTTAAATTCTCCCTCAGCCCCAGATAAAACATCAGCATGCCGGGGACGAGCCATATGTGATCATGTTTTGTTACATAATACAAATATTCCCTGCCCTCAAGGATTATCTCCCTTTTGAAATAATCCCACCCTTCTCTGCTGCCTATTATTTGAGAAGATTCAATCCAGTACTCAGATATATGCCCGATAAATGCATCAATATTCCATAAGGCAAAAAAAATCTCAGCAAATAATATATATCTCCAGCCCTTTTCTTTTTGAAGATTTTTCTTAAATATGACCCATGATATAAAGAAACATGAAAGAATAAAAAATAAATGCCCCATCTGATGTATATAAATCCCCTGATATGCATGAGGTACAATTGCCCATGCCTTTGTAGGAATTAAAAACAGAAAAAATAATGCAGCAATAATTTTCATAAATTATCTTTGTCTGACTGTTTCGCTTTTTTCCTTCTCCTATAATCCTTTATATGCCATATCCTGAAAAGTCTTTCGAGTTTGTCCCTGTATGCCATGGCAATAAAAACAACTATCAGCGCAACTCCCACAAGAATAGAAAACTTTCCATATTCATGATGCCTTATATAATCTCCTCCTAATGTCAGAAGAATAGTGCCAAACAGCCTCCCTGTCACTCCTATTACAAGAAATTCCATCGTAGACAGATGGCCTAATCCAAGTATATAACACAAATAATCTTTTGGGAATCCTGGGATGAGGAAAAGCAAAAAAACAAGAAATGCTCCCTTATGATGAAGGAGATAGTCAAACCTCTCAATTGTGGATTTGCTGACAAATCTGTCTACGAGCGGCCTTCCAAATGTTCTTGACAAGGAAAATGCTATATATGAGCCAATGGTTAATCCTATAGTGGATAAAACAATACCAGTAAACTTTCCATATAGAAACCCTCCAAGCAGACCAGTTACCTCTCCAGGTATAGGCGCTGCAACCACCTGGGCTGCTTGCAATATTATAAATCCAACAAAAGCAGCATGCCCTAAAGAATCAAGAAAATTTAGCAATCTCTCTTTATTGAGAAAAAAATGGATTAAGCCTGTCTTATAAAATACAATCGTTGTTCCTACAACAATGGTTACAAGTATTAAAGGCTTAATCCATACGATATTTTTATTGCTTTTTTCGCTCCTGTTAATTATCCCTTTCTCCCTTCTTGCTCTCTCCCTGTTTTCTCAAGAAAAGGCTTGATCAGATCTATCGGCACAGGGAATACAATTGTTGAGTTCTTTTCAGTAGCTATCTCCGTAAGCGTCTGCAAAAATCTAAGCTGTAAAGTCGCAGGCTCGGAGGAGATAATCTTTGCTGCATCTGCAAGCTTCTGTGATGCCTGAAACTCACCTTCAGCATGAATTATTTTTGCCCTTCTTTCTCTTTCTGCCTCTGCTTGTTTTGCAATTGCCCTCAGCATTTCAGAAGGAAGATCTACATTTTTGACCTCGACTGTAGAGACTTTTACACCCCATGGCTCTGTTTGGGTGTCTATCACCTTCTGGAGTTCAGCGTTAAGCTCATCTCTTTTTGAAAGCAGGTCGTCGAGCTGACTCTGTCCGAGGACGCTTCTGAGAGTCGTCTGTGCTATCTGTGATGTGGCATAATAAAAATCTTCCACCTCTGTGATTGCCTTAATTGGATCAACGGGTCTGAAATACACAACAGCATTAACCTTGACGGTAATATTGTCTTTTGTGATAACATCCTGCGGCGGAACATCCATTGTTATCGTTCTCAGGCTTACCTTAACAAGCTTGTCAATAATAGGCCATATAATCACAAGGCCTGGGCCCTTTATAGGAATCACCCTGCCAAGCCTGAACACAACTCCTCTTTCATACTCTTTTAATACCTTGATAGCGCTAGACAGAAAATAAACAACCAGAAATGCTATAAATAAAAACATCATTAATGAAGTCTCAAACATAACCCCTCCTATTTCTTTTTTTTTAATTATACCTTAAAACTGTTATTTTTAGCATACACCGACAACACAGAATGTGATGCTACCCATGCCCGCATATCTTTAACCCAAATAATGCATTGGTAATGTCAAAAGTTGTATGAAAAACAGGGATAGTTGATATGAAACCCACATGCCGACAAGTCGGCACAAAAGATGGTGAAAATGTCTATAATTGGAAATATAGCAGAAAAAAGGAAATATCTGAAAATCTGTCTCTTTTTTTCTGAAGATTCCATGCGACTATTATAAAACTTTGGTCTATTTTATTGTAAGTACAATCTCTCTTATCTCTCCTTCTTTTATTGAAAACCCCTTCACAACCGGTTCTTTATTCATAAGGCTGATGATGATATAAATAGCGTCTTCATAAAAAGCGAGGCTTACATCTCTTGCAGAAGGGTATGCTGGAGATGTTGGATGGGAATGAAAAATTGCGAGCATTGAAAGGTTATCCTCCCGCATGTCCTTCATTACCTTGAACTGCTCTCTTGAGTCAAGCATGTAGGTTACAGGCGATTTTTCGATATTCGTCATTTTATAAATCTTTGAGACCTCACTGCCATTGCCAGAAAGTATGCCGCATGCCTCGTTCGGATAGCCCTCTTTGCAGTGGACGAGCATCTCTTGAAAGATTTGTTGCGGGATTATTATTTCATATCCTGCAATATCCTGCATCATAGTCCTGCAATTCTGTAATAGTAGGATTTTCACTGCATACTGGACATTCAGGATTCTTAGGTACTTTTACACGTCTGAAATTTACCTTCAGTGCGTCATAAATTAAAAGAGTGTTTTTTAAATTGTCTCCCTTCCCGAGTATCAGCTTTACAACCTCAAGCGCCTGAAGCGAACCCACAACACCAGTAATAGCTCCAATTACACCTGCTTCCTGACATGAAGGGACAAGACCTGGAGGCGGCATTTCTTCAAAGAGGCATCTGTAGCAATGCCCTTCTTTAGAAAGGATTGTCGTAACCTGACCTTCAAATCTTAGTATTGCACCGCTGACAAGAGGTTTGCCAAGCATTACACATGCATCATTTACAAGATACCTTGTAGGGAAATTGTCGCTTCCGTCAACAACAATATCATAATCCTTTATCAAGTCTTTTATATTATCCTTAGAAATCCTGTCCTTTATGCCTATTACCTTAACATCAGGGTTTAATGCCTCAAATGTCTCTTTTGCAGAATCAACCTTATGAACACCAAGTCGTTTAGTGTTATGCGCTATCTGTCTCTGAAGGTTGCTCAATTCTACGGTATCGTTGTCTATCATCCCGATAGTTCCCACGCCTGCAGCGGCAAGATAATATCCTACAGGACATCCGAGACCGCCAGCGCCGACAATAAATACCTTTGCATTGAGTATCTTTTTCTGCCCCTTACCGCCGACCTCGGGCAGTATTATATGACGGCTGTATCTCTGCAATTGGTCTTCTGTAAAATCCATTCTGCTCCTCCCTGTGAAATATGTTCAACCCTAACCCAATTCTTTATCTTTCCTTATCAATAATACCCAATCAGTGTCATTTATCTTTTCAACCTTCAATACCTTCTGTCCGAGTTCTTCCATTGATTTAGGCACGCTCCTTGCCGCCTCTTCGTAATCAAGGAGTATTTCTAAAACTTCTCCTACTTCCATATTCTCAACAGCAAGCTTTGACTTTACAAATGTATATGGACATACAAGTCCTTTTATATTTATCTTTTTGTCAATCTTTACATCTTCCATACATTGCCTCCTATGCTATTCTTCTTCCCCTTCCACCCTTATAAACAAAGTCTTATCTGAAACAACGGGCAGGTTATCTATCTCCCTTATTGCATTTAAGACATCCCTCTCCTTTGCAATATGCGTCAGAACAACAAGCGGCACAGAACCGCCAAGCCTCCTGCCCTTCTGTATGACAGATGCTATACTTATATTGTAATTGCCAAGTATTCCAGAAATTTTCGACAAAACCCCAGGCTTATCAAGTGCAGAGAACCTAAAATAATACATGCTCTCTATATCTTCGATTTTTTTAATTTTATATTGCTGCGCTACTGCTCTGCTACTCTCCGCCCCAGAAAGTCTGCGACTTTCTGGGGACTCCGTCTGCTGCTCTATCAATTGACTTCTGACTATTTTCTTGCCTATATTTACAATATCAGCCACTACAGCACTTCCAGTCGGCATGTCTCCTGCACCTCTTCCATAATACATTGTAGAACCTACAGCATCGCCTTCAATATAGACAGCATTAAACACGCCGTCAACCTTTGAAATCAGATGCTCGTTGGATATCATGGTGGGATGCACCCTCATCTCTATTTGCCCTTTAGTTAGCTTTGTTATCGCGAGAAGCTTTATCTTATATCCGAGTTCTGATGCAAATTCTATATCCTGCGCTGTTATTTTAGTAATCCCCTCTTTATAAACCTCATTATATGAAAGCGGGATTCCATAAGCAAGCGATGAAAGTATTGTAAGCTTGTGTGCAGTGTCTATGCCTTCAATATCGAATGTTGGGTCTGCCTCTGCATAGCCAAGCCTCTGCGCCTCTTTCAATGCCTCAGAAAACTCCACCTTTTCATCTGTCATCTTTGTCAGAATATAATTGGATGTGCCGTTTATAATTCCGTAAACAGCAACTATATTATTAGCAACAAGTCCCTCTCTTAATACCTTTATTATAGGGATTCCTCCTGCAACAGATGCCTCGAATCCAACTTCAACTCCGTTATTCTCGGCCTCAGCGAATATCTCGTTCCCCTCTGTTGCAAGCAATGCCTTATTTGCTGTAACAACATGCTTCTTGTTTTTTATAGCCTGAAACATGAAATCCTTTGCAGGACGAATCCCTCCTATAAGCTCGACAACTATATCTATATCAGGATCGCTGATTAATGCATTCGCATCGGTTGTAAGAACACCTTCAGGCACTTTAATTCCCCTATCTCTTTTTATATCTAAGTCTGCAATCTTTTTAAGCGCAAAATCTATTCCTGTCCTCTTTTTAATAAGATTGCTGTTTTCGAGCAATATCTTAGCTGTGCCTGTGCCAACTGTTCCAAAGCCTATTATTCCGACAGCGATTTTAGCATTTTTCATTTCATTATCCTTCAAGCTTTATTTATTGATCGCCTTCTTTATCTCTTGTGTTGCCTGCCTTATTCTATGTTCATTTTCAACGAGGGCAAATCTAACATAATTGTCTCCGCCTTCGCCAAAACCAATGCCAGGAGAGACAGCAACTTTCGCCTCTGTAATAAGATATTTGCAGAACTCAAGGGATCCCATTTTTTTAAACTTATCAGGTATTTCTGCCCAGACAAACATTGTTGCCTTCGGAGGCTCGACCTTCCATCCGACGTTATTCAATCCTTTTATCAATATATTTCTGCGTGACTCGTATGTCTTTCTGAATTCTTCAACACAGTCCTGAGGCCCTCTCAGAGCAACAATACTTGCAATCTGTATGGGCTGAAACATACCATAGTCAAGATAACTCTTTATCTTTATTAGAGCGCCTACTATATCCTCATTACCGCAACAGAAACCAACTCTCCATCCTGCCATTGAATAGCTCTTTGTAAGAGAGAAAAACTCTACACCTACATCCTTTGCTCCCGGAACCTGAAGAAAGCTTGGCGCCTTATAGCCGTCAAAGCAAAGATCCGCATAGGCAAGGTCATGTATAACTATTAAATTATTTTCTTTGGCAAAATCTACAACCCTTTTAAAAAAATCAAGTCCTTCCACAATCTGTGTTGTAGGGTTATGAGGGAAATTAATAATCAGCATTTTTGGCCGCGGCCATGTTTTTTTAAACGCCTTTTCCATTTCATCAAAAAAATCAATCCCAAAGCCAATCGGAATGCTCGTGACCTCGCCTCCTGCAATTATAATACTGTAAGGATGTATAGGATATGCCGGCGTTGGTGTCATGACAACATCACCAGGCTGAATAGTTGCAAGCGCAAGATGGGAAAGGCCTTCCTTTGAGCCTATAGTGACAACAGTCTCTGATTCGGGATCCAAATCCACATCATATCTTCTTTTATACCATTCAGTAATGGCTGCTCTGAGTTGAGTAATTCCCTTGGAAGCTGAATATCTATGATTCTTTGGATTTTGCGCTGCTTCGCAGAGCTTGTCAATAACATGCTTTGGAGCCGGCATGTCAGGGTTGCCCATTCCAAGGTCAATGACATCCTTTCCTTTTCTTCTGTACTCCATTTTCAGGGTGTTTACAATAGCAAAGACATAAGGCGGCAATCTTTTAATTCTGTTAAATTCAAACATTTATTCCTCCTAAATTAGCTATTAGCTCTTGGCTGATAGCTAATAGTTTTAAAATCAGCATCTATAAGCAATTAGCTATGAACTATGAGCTAAAAATTCTTCTGCATTCATTGAACTTCTAACTAACGGCCCGGATGCGACAAATTCAAATCCCATATCAATAGCTATTTTTTTAAGTTCTTCAAAAATTTCAGGTTTTATATATTCTACAACAGGCAGATTCTTTTTTGTAGGTCTCAAATATTGCCCTACAGTCAGAAAATCACATCCTGCATCTCTTAAATCTTTAAACAATGCTATCACATCATCCATTGTTTCGCCAAATCCGAGCATAAGTCCCGACTTTGTCTTAATTTTTGGAGCTATTTTCTTGGCATTTTTCAGGACATTTAATGAACATTCATAATCAGCTTGCGGCCTCACCTTGTAGTAAAATCTACTTATAGTCTCAACATTGTGATTGAATACATCAGGTTTTGCATCAAGAACAATTTTCAGCGCATCCGCATCCCCCTTAAAATCAGGAGTTAGAACCTCTACTTTTGCATCAGGAAGTCTTCTCCTGATTGCAAGAATTGTCTCTGCAAATTGAGATGCTCCTCCGTCCGGCAGATCATCCCTTGTTACAGATGTAATAACAATATATCGTAAATGCATTTTCTCTGCTGCCTCAGCAATATTTTCTGGCTCCTCACTGTTTATGCAAGATGGGCTGCCTATTTTTACAGAACAAAAGCCGCAATTTCTGGTGCAGTAATCGCCCAGAATCATAAATGTAGCCGTGGGTTTTGAAAAACAAAAACCTTTGTTAGGGCATCTTGCTTCTTCGCAAACAGTAGAGAGTCCGTGACTTCTTAAAAATGTCTTTGTGCTGCGAATATCCGATGCTTTTGTTTTAATCCATTCAGGCAAACGCATAATTTATATAAGATACAGGAAATAAAGGGGAAAACTCAAAGTCATAATCCGCAGCCAAATTGAAGATTCCATATAACAAGCTGCGGGCAATACGCTCGCTATTCATTTAATATGAATGGTCTCGACTTGCTTCAAGGAGTTTCATAGCAACTGATGCAGCATAATAGTGTGTTATAATCCCTTATGCGTTTTATTGCAGATCTCCACATCCATTCAAAATATTCAAGGGCAACGAGCAAGGAAATGTCTCCTGAAATCATCCATAAATGGGCGCAGCTCAAAGGCATTTCTGTAATAGGCACAGGAGATTTTACACATCCGCAATGGTTTAAGGAACTAAATGAAAAGATTGAATCTGCCGAGAATGGATTGTTCAGATTAAGAAATGTCTTCAGAACTGATGGCATTCCGGCTTTATGCAGGGCGGATGTCTTTTTTATGCTTTCCGCTGAGATAAGCTGCATCTACAGCAAAAACGGGAAGACAAGAAAGATTCACTCAATTTTGTTCGTGCCTGATTTTGCAACTGCTGCAAAGATAAATATAGCCCTTGCAAAAATAGGAAATCTCAATGCCGACGGAAGGCCCATACTCGGACTCGATGCAAAAGAGCTTTTGAGGATTGTCCTTGATTCCTCTCCCGAGGCAATGCTCGTGCCTGCACATGCTTGGACTCCCCATTTTTCGATATTTGGTGCTGAGTCAGGCTTTGATTCTTTTGAAGAATGCTTTGAAGATTTGACCCCTCATATCCACGCGATAGAAACCGGATTGTCATCAGACCCTCTTATGAACTGGCGGCTCTCGGCTCTTGACATGATAACCCTTATCTCAAATTCCGATGCCCACTCTCCTGCCAAGATTGGACGGGAGGCGAATATATTTGATACGGATATCTCGTATAAAGCCATCATTGATGCCATTAAGACTAAGAAGGGATTTTCTGGGACCATAGAGTTTTTCCCGGAAGAGGGGAAGTATCATTATGATGGACACAGGACATGCGGCATGAGCCTTACACCAAAGGAGACATTAAGGCATAACTATCTATGTCCGGTTTGCGGCAAGAGGGTTACAGTGGGTGTTATGCACAGGGTAGAGGAATTAGCTGACAGGGCAGAAGGATTCAAACCAAAAGACTCTCCATCTTTTTATTCGATCATTCCTTTACCTGAGATTATTGCAGAGGTTCTAAAGGTCGGCGCAAACAGCAAGGCAGTTGATAAGGAATATCAAGATCTCCTCCAAAAACTCGGCAACGAATTCAAAATACTCATTGATATCCCGCTTGAGGAGATTGAAAAAGCCGGCTCTTCACTTATCCGTGAGGCAATAGCACTAATGCGAAAAGGCGATGTGCATATTGCACCTGGGTTTGACGGAGAATATGGAAAGGTAAAAATATTTGAGGCAGTTGAGAGAAAGGAAATAAAAGGACAGGCAATGCTTTTTTGATTCCCCCTTTTGATCCTTTCTTAAATCTGAAGAAGGTTAGGTCTTGCAATATTACTTCAGGATCTTAATAGTTTACAAATTAATAAATAACAAAATAAATTTTTGATTTCAGTATGTCTCATTAACCCGATTAAACCATCAGATATATTGAGATAAAAAGAGAATAAAAGTATTATATAATACGATACAAATCAAGATGCCGGAGGGGATTATGATTATTGGAAGGCCTTTTCTTACAACTGAGCAGATTCATGAAAAGGTTATTAGCTTAGCGAACAAAATATCTCAGGATTATATGGGAAAAGAGATACTCGCTGTGGGGATTTTAAAAGGAGCATTTATGTTTTTTGCAGATATAATAAGGGCGCTTAAGATTCCTGTTACGGTTGACTTTATAGTAGCTTCGAGCTATCTGAAAACTACATCTACAGGGGAGGTAAAGATACATTATGATATAAAAGAAGATATTGCCGGCAAGCATGTGCTGCTTATAGATGATATAATTGACACCGGCATATCACTTAACTATATCCGGGAAAGAATACTCTTAAAAATGCCAGCAAGCCTTAAAATATGCATCCTCCTTGACAAAAAAGATCGCAGGATTGCGGATGTCCCTGTCGATTATGCTGGCTTTGAAGTTCCAAACAAATTTCTTGTCGGCTACGGCCTTGATTATGAGCATAAATACAGAAATTTGCCTTATATAGCAGTATTCAAAAAAGAGACATAATTTAGTCGGAGGGTTTTTATGTATAAATTAATGGTAGAGACAGGTTTTGCTTCTGCACACCAGTTAATCGGATACAAAGGAAAATGCGAAAACCTTCACGGACATAACTGGAAGGTTCAAGTATATGTCACAGCAGAGCATTTAAATGAGATTGATCTTGCTATCGACTTTCACGACCTGAAAAAAATAGTGCATGAAATAGTGTCGCAAATAGACCATAAACACCTTAATAACATATTCCCTTTCACAGAGAAAAACCCATCATCCGAAAATATCGCCAAATGGCTATTTGACTCTATGAAGAAAAGGCTGTCAGAATATAAAAATGTAAAAGCTTCAGCAGTAACAGTCTGGGAATCAGAAACTGCATCTGCAACATATTATGAAGAAAGTTATTGAGTTATTGATTCATTCAAAACTTTAATTGCTTAATTTCTTACCGGAAGGAGTTTTCATGGATATAGAATTTGCAGCAAGGCTTATGGAGGCCGCTTTAACAAAGGGGGCTGATCAAGCAGAGGTTTATCTAAAGACATCAAAGAGTCTGAATATAGAGGTTAAAGAGCAAAAAATAGACACACTTGTTTCTTCCATGACTAAGGGTTACTGTATAAGGGTAATCAAGGATAATCGACTCGGCTTTTCTTACTCAACAGATCTAAATGAAGCAAATATGACAGCAGAAAAGGCGATAGAAGCATCAAGGCATTCTGAGCCTGATAATTATCTTGGCCTGCCATCAGCCCTTCAGCCTTCAGCCTTTATCCCTCAGCCTCTAATTTTTGACAATGACATTGTGTCATTATCAGAATCCGATGCTATAGATTATGCCTTCCTGATTGAAAATGCAGCGTTAAAAGAAGACAAAAGAATCAAAAAAATCAGAAAAGCTGCAGCAAGCTTCAGCATAAGCAGCACTTATATTATAAATTCTCAAGGAATAAATGCCTATTATCAGTCAACAGGGTGCTCTGCTCACATAATGGCAATTGCAGAGCAAAACAACGAAAGCCAGATGGGATGGGACTATGAAGGAAGCAGATTTTTAAAAGACATATCCTTTCAACAAGTTGGCAGTCGTGCTGCAAGACGTGCGTTTCAACTCCTTGGCGCAAAAAAGATAACATCAGTAAAAGGCTTTATACTATTAGACAATTCAGTTGCCTCTGAATTTCTTGGCTTGTTTTCATCAGCCCTGTCTGCTGAATCTGTGCAAAAAGGAAAATCCATGCTCGCAGGAAAAATCGGCAAATCAGTATTAAGCCACAGACTCAATGTCATAGACAGCGGACTTCTTGATAGAAAACTCGGCAGCAAACCTGTGGATGACGAAGGCGTTCCGACAACCAGTAAGACTTTAATTGAAAACGGAATTTTAAAAAGCTTCTTGCATAATACCTACACTGCTAAAAAGGATAATGTCCTCTCAACAGGAAATGCTGTGAGAGGCGGTTACACTGGAATTCCGTCTGTTGGCCCTGCAAATATTTATATAGAGCCCGTTTCCAGAGACAATACCGCTGATTTTGAAGGGCTTATAAAACATATAGATAAGGGTCTTTATGTAACCGAGACTATGGGAATGCATACTGCAAATCCAATTTCTGGAGAGTTCTCTGTCGGCGCATCAGGATTATGGATAGAACTTGGAAAGATAAAGCATCCAGTAAAAGAGGCTGTTATTTCAGGAAATATCCTCGATCTGTTTAAAAATGTTATGGTTATTGGCGATGATCTGAGATTTTATGGTAATATAGGCGCTTCAAGCCTTTTGATAGAAGGACTTGATATTAGCGGATAAAACGGGAGGACTTTTTATTATGGATTATCTTTTAACAGAAGAACATCAAATGATTCGAGATCTTGCAAGACAAATAGCTGAAGAAAAGATTGTGCCTGTCAGGGCAGAGCTTGACGAAAAAGAAGAATTTCCATGGGAGATAATGAAGGTTTTATCTCAGTCTGATATGTTTGGACTCTTTATTCCAGAAGAATACGGAGGACTTGGCAAGGGGTGCCTTGAGCTTTGCATAGCAGTTGAAGAACTCTCAAGGGCATGTGTAGGCGTGTCAACCACATATGCAGCAAATGCCCTCGGCACATATCCGATACTGCTGTTTGGCTCAAATGAGCAGAAAAAAAGATTTCTGCCTGATATTGCAGCAGGCAAAAGGCTTGTGGCATTTGGATTGACCGAGGCTAATGCAGGAAGCGATGCAGGAGGAATTCAGACCACTGCGTCACTTCAAGGAAATGAGTATATTTTAAACGGCACTAAACAGTGGATCACTAACGGAGGCGAGGCAGAAATATACACCATAATTGCATTGACAGATAAATCAAAAGGACCAAGAGGCGCATCTGCATTTATTGTTGAAAAAGGCACACCAGGCTTTACATTCGGAAAAAAAGAAAATAAAATGGGCATCAGGGCATCATCCACGAGGGAGTTGATATTCGACAACTGTAGAATTCCCAAGGAAAATATTATCGGAAAGGAAGGGATGGGATTCATTGTAGCCATGAAGACCCTTGATTCTTCAAGAACAGGCGTCGGAGCTCAAGGATTAGGTGTTGCGCAAGGAGCCTTTGAAGAGGCTGTGAAATTTGCAAGACAGAGGCATCAGTTTGGACATCCTATAATAAGCTTCCAGGCAGTTCAACATATGCTTGCAGACATGGCAATACAGATAGAAGCTGCAAGATCTCTTGTCTATTCAGTTGCAAGGTATATTGATAATGGCGCAAAGGACGTATCGAAGGCCTCTGCAATGGCAAAAACCTTTGCAACAGATGTCGGCATGAAAGTGACCACAGATGCTGTTCAGGTGATGGGAGGCTCAGGGTATATGAGGGAATATCCTGTTGAGAAGATGATGAGGGATGCAAAGATCCTCCAGATATACGAAGGAACAAATCAGATTCAGAGAAATGTCATCGGGCAAGAAATAATTAAAGAAGCAGCAAGGAAAAAATAGTTTAATAGAATAACTATGTGAGCGTTAAGCCCATCACATCCCTGACAAGCTTTAAAGTTTCTTCTGCTGCTTGTTTTGCTTTTTCAGATCCTGACCTTGCTATGTCAAACAAGACAGCAGGCTTGTTCATAAGTTCATTCCTCTTTTCCATGATAGGCTTCATATATGCAAAAATATTTTTTATGAGTATTTTTTTGCAGTCTATACATCCGATGCCTGCTGTGCGGCAGCCATGCGCAACCTCTTCTATCTCTTCCTCTGAAGAGAATATCTTGTGCAGATGATAAACAGGGGATAATTCAGGCTCTCCTTTATCTGTCTTTCTCTTCCTTGCAGGATCTGTCATCATCGTCCTTATCTTCTGTTCTACAACATCTGGCATGTCGCTCAAATAAATGGCATTGTCATAGCTCTTTGACATCTTTCTTCCGTCAAGTCCGGGAACTTTCGGGAATTCAGTAAGCAGACCTTCAGGCTCAGAGAATACCTCTTTATATAGATAATTAAACCTCCTTGCAATCTCCCTTGATATTTCGAGGTGCGGAAATTGGTCAATGCCAACAGGGACAAACTTTGCCCTGTAAATGATTATGTCGGCAGTCTGCAAAACAGGATAGCCCAAAAAACCGTAAGTGGAAAGATCCCTGTCTTTTAACTGCTCCTGTTTTTCCTTGTATGTGGGAACTCTCTCAAGCCATCCGAGAGGCGATATCATCGAAAGAAGCAAATGCAGTTCAGCATGCTGTGGAACCATGGACTGGATGAATATTGTGGATTTATCAGGGTCAAGGCCAGCAGCAATGAAATTTATTAAAAGGTCATGTGTGCTCTCTTTTATAGTGGACGGATCCGCATAGCCTGTTGTGAGTGCATGCCAGTCTGCAACAAAATAAAAGCAGTCGTATTTATCCTGAAGATCTACCCAGTTTTTTAAGGCTCCCACAAGATTTCCAAGATGGAGTTTCCCGCTTGCCTGCATGCCGCTAAGCACCCGATCCTTATTCATAAATCCTCCCTAAACCATGCCTAACAGGCTGATAAAAAGCGCTCTCAGAGGCAATATTATATATTTTGCTATGCCTGTTATGACAAGAACAATAACTATTATCATGCCGTAAGGCTCAATTTTTCCTAATGCATCCGAATATTTGTGAGGCAGTAATCCCATAAGAACCCTGCCGCCGTCCAAAGGAGGAATCGGGATTAAATTAAACGATGCAAGGATTATATTGATAATGATACTTGCTTTAAGCATCATCTCTACAGGAGCAATAAGCTTGTCAGCAAAATCATTAGAGACAAAACCAGATGCTGGGACAACCAAATATTTAAGCATCAGTACGCTTAAAAAAGCCAATAGTATATTTGTTGCCGGCCCTCCTGCTGCAGATACAGCCATATCGCGCTTTGGGTTTTTAAAATTATAAGGATTTATCGGAACAGGCTTTGCATAACCAAAGACAAACTGCCCGTTGGTGAATATGTATAGCATAAGCGGCATCAATATTGTGCCGAATATATCTATATGAACAATAGGGTTTAGCGTCAGCCTTCCGAGCATCTTTGCAGTAGGATCACCGAGCTTATTGGCTATAAAACCATGCGCAACCTCATGCAGCATTATCGCTATCAATATCGGCAAGGCAACAATAGCCACCTGTCTTATTATTTGAGCAAATTCCATTTAGTTTTCTATTATCACATTAGGGTGGTGTTAAAAAAACACAGCTTTTTACTTTATCCTTCTGGAGATCGCTTTAAATTCTTCTGTTCCTGCAACCTTTAATATCTGAAATAAAACAGTCTCGGTGCATGTAATTACAGCGCCTGCGTCTCGCATAAATTCAATCCCTGTCTTCCAATTCTCTTTAGCCCTCGAACTAACCGCATCCCGCACAATATGAACATTAAAGCCTTCATTTAAAAGACCTATGCATGTTTGAAGCACGCATATGTGGGTTTCCATTCCTGTAAGAATAATATTCTTTTTGTTGAGTTTTTTTATTTCACTTAAAAAAGCAGACTCTTCGCAGCAGTTAAAGGTTAGCTTCTCAATTGGCTGATATGCCGGCAAAGCATCTTTAATTTCTGTCACTGTTTGGCCGAGTCCTTTTGGATACTGCTCTGTTACAACTATCGGAAAATTAACCATTTTTGAAAGGTCGATCATATTCTGACAGTTTTTAACAACCTCATCTTTTACTTTTATTGCGGCTGCAAGCCTGTCCTGAATATCAATGATTACCAGTACTGCATTGTCTTTTTCAAGGAAAAATTTATTCATATTAATCTTCCTCCATCACTCTTCCAATACTTACAATCCTGTCGTCTGCCTCTAAATCCATGAGTTTTACTCCCTGCGTATTCCTGCCCAGCACAGAAATGCTGCCAGCCTTTGTCCTGATTAATTTTCCTGAGCTTGTTATTAGGACTATTTCGTCTTCATCTTTTACCTGAAGAAGGCCTATAGCGTTTCCACCTTTTTCAACAACCTTAATCGAAATAACACCCTTGCCGCCTCTGTTATGAATAGGATATTCCTCGATCTTTGTTCTCTTGCCAAGACCCTTTTCTGTCACGGTCAGCAGAGTTGTCATTGCCTCTATAACATTTGCAGACACAACCTCGTCTCCCTTAGAAAGCCTTATGCCAATAACACCTCTCGCTGTTCTTCCGACAGTCCTCACAGTTTCCTCTTTAAATCTTGCTGCAAGACCACTCTTTGTGCCTATTATTATGTCATTATTGCCGGATGTCCGCTTCACGGCAATCAGTTCATCTCCTTCGTCCAAAGAGACAGCAATAATACCCTTGCTTCTTGGGTTTTTGTATTCTTCAAGCTTTGTTTTTTTGACAATCCCGGCATTAGTAAACATCATCAGGTTTCCCTCTTTGAAGTCCTTGACATTTAAGGCAGTGGTTATTCTTTCCCCATCCGAAAGAGGAAAGAGATTTACCATTGCCTTGCCTTTTGCTGTCCTGCCTGCTTCTGGTATCTGGTATATTTTTAGCCAGTAAAGCCTTCCGAGGTTGCTGAAAAAGAGCATGTAGTCATGAGTAGAGCCGATAAAAAGCTGCTCAACATAATCCTCTTCCCTTGTCTCCATGCCTGTCAGTCCCTTGCCCCCACGTCTCTGACTCCTGTAAGTTGAGAGCGGATTTCTTTTAATGTATCCGTTATGTGAGATCGTAATAACCATCTCTTCTTCGGTAATAAGGTCTTCTATTGTCAGGTCTGCAGTCTCAGCTATTATTTCTGTTTTTCTTTCATCGGCATATTTGGATGCAATCTCCAAAAGCTCATCTTTTATAATCTTTGATACAAGGGTTTCGCTTCCGAGTATTTCCTTTAATCTCTCTATCTCTTTCAGTATGTCTTCATAATCTTTTATTATCTTGTCCCTTTCAAGACCCGTTAATCTCTGGAGCTTCATGTCCAGAATTGCTTGCGCCTGTATTAAGGTCAGAGGATAATTGGTCATTAGACCGTTTTTTGCATCTTCAGGCGTCTTTGATTTTCTTATCAGGCTTATGATCTCATCAAGGTGATCGAGAGCTATCTTGAGTCCTTCAAGTATATGGGCCTTTTCTTCAGCCTTTGTCAATTCAAATTTTGTTTTGCGCAGAATTACATCCCGCCTGTGCTGCAGGAAGTATTTCAACATTCTCTTAAGATTAAGGATGTGCGGCTGTCCTCTGACAAGTGCGAGCATTATAATGCCAAAGGTGGACTCCATTGCAGTATGTTTATAAAGATTGTTTAAAATTACCTGAGCAACCTCTCCGCGCTTTACTTCAATTACAATCCTTATCCCATCCCTGTCAGATTCATCACGTATTTCTGAAATACCTTCTATGCGCTTTTCACGAACAAGTTCAGCTATCTTTTCAATAAGCCTCGCCTTATTTACCTGATAAGGCATCTCGGTGACTATTATGCTGTCGCCGCTTCTTACCTCCCTCTCAATCCTCGCCTTTGCCCTAACCTTTATCAGTCCCCTGCCGTGGGTATACGCATTTACAATGCCGTCTGTTCCATAGATTATTGCACCTGTCGGGAAATCAGGTCCTTTGATTACTGTCATCAAGTCATTTATTGTAACGTCAGGGTTTTCAAGGAGCATTATCAAACCGTCTATTACCTCTCTGAGGTTGTGGGGAGGAATATTTGTAGCCATTCCAACGGCTATTCCGGTGGAGCCGTTTATAAGAAGGTTTGGTATCCTCGTTGGAAGCACTACAGGCTCTTCTGTTGTCTCATCAAAATTAGGGATAAAATCAACTGTTTCTTTGTCTATATCTGCCAGCAGTTCTTCTGCTATTTTTGCAAGCCTTGCCTCAGTATATCGATATGCAGCAGCAGGGTCTCCATCTATTGAGCCATAATTGCCCTGTCCGTCCACAAGCGTATATCTCATGTTGAAGTCCTGAGCCAGTCTTACCATGGCATCATAAACTGCCGAATCGCCGTGAGGATGATATTTTTTTAAAACCTCTCCGACCACGCCAGCGCTCTTTGAATATTTTTTGTTTGGAAGAAGGCCTTCCCTGAACATTGCATAGAGTATCCTTCTCTGGACAGGCTTAAGCCCGTCTCTTACCTCCGGCAGCGCCCTGCCAATGATTACACTCATGGCGTAATCAAGATAACTGGACTTCATTTCTTCTTCTATACTGATGAATGCATTAGATATTGACATTAAAAACCTTCCTCTAATTTTTAGTATAAACAAAATATTTTAACATATTAATAGCAATATGAGGTATGCATGCAGCTTACTCTGCATATTTCATAAGCTTTTGCAGTACTTCTATATGCAGTTGTTCCGAAGGCACGATCCTGAATTCTATTAAGTTGGGTTCTTTTATTTTTGAGTCCGTCGTAAACACGGTTGATCCAAAATATCTATTAAACTCCTTCTCTATCTTTGGCTCAGATTCGTACAATTTTTTTAGTATCTGTCCTGCCATTTCTTGCAACTGCAATTGCTGCTGTTCATCTATATTATTACTGGCAGGCGTCCTGACGATGACAAGAATAATACTTATATGCTTTCTAATGTCTTGATTGTTCAGTGCAGAAAGAAATATATTCGCCAGTTTCTTTATTGTGTCAGGTCTCAGTCCGTTAGAATTTGTAAACAAAAGCGATTGCCTGATAAGAATAGAATTGGACTTAAATTTAATTCCATCAAGTTCTTCTGCTCCAAATTCCTTAGAAATCAGATCATTTATATTCTGGCCAAATTTCAATCTCGGCTCAGACATAGCAAGCGCCGGCTCTAAAAAACGCTGAATCCTGACGCTGCGATAATACAACAACGCACTTAAAAGCAGCAGCCCGATAAGTGTAAGCGCCAGGATAGGTCCAGGCGGCAAAAGAAATTTTCTGATATTTTCGGTCTTCATTTGTTTAGCGTTTCATTAAGTAAGTTCAGATTTTTCATAGCGTCAACAAAATCCATTTCATTTGCAGTTGTGGGATGGTGGATAGCCTTATTTCTTATTCGCAGCAATTTGAGAAAAAGCGCTTTTCTGTACTGAGTAAGATGACGAGACTTCTCAAGCTCTTTCATGCAATCAAAAAGAACAGGGAATGAATGTCCAAGCAGAGAGCTGGTAAATATCTTTAACTGGCTTTCGATATAGTAGCCCAACAAAAGAGAGGCTACAACAGTTTCTCCTTTTTTATAATATTGAAGCGCATATTCAGGCGCAATCTTCTCTTTAAAGAGATGGATGTTTTCTTTAGACTCGGGCTCTTCAGGAACCATATCCTGTATCTTCTGATAGACCTCCATGCATTTGTCAATCATGTTTTTTTCAAGATATGATTCTGCAAGCAGGAAAAGCTCGCGGATTTTGTCAGAGCTGTCCTTCTTTTTTATAGCAAATGAATATGCCCTTTGCAGCGCTTCGGTCTTGTCGTCTTTTTTATCGAGCACATCAAAGTGCCTTGACCAACGTTTGCCTTTTAGGACATTGTCTTTTGTAAAACGAAACAGTTGTTCTAACACTTCGCTTTTGTTGAGTTTTCCGCTGACAACAATAATATTGACAGTGGGATAATTCTCGAATATCTCAGGCAGGGCTTCTATTCCTGCATTCATTCTATCGAATTCAATATCGAGCGTCATAAGGTCAAATGTGCGCGTTGTTAAGAGCTGCAGAGCCTGCCTTACGCTGACAGCCTCAGAGAACCTGATATCTGATTCTTGAGCGCTGAGCGCCTTTTTAATCTCTAATTTCAGAAGCTCTCTGTCCTCAAAATCGTCATCAACAATAATCACGCTAAACATTTATTTCCTCTTCAACAAATGGAAGGCTAATAATTATCTCTGTGCCTCTGCCATGAGCAGTATATTCCCTGCCGACCCTGATTTTGCCGGCATGAAGTCCAATAACATATTTAACAAAGTAAAGACCCTGACCCCACCCATGCTGCGTGCTCTTGCGTTTATAAAAACACTGGTCTGCTTCAATCTCATCCATGCCTATGCCTTCATCTTGGAATGATAAAGATACATAACGCCGCTTGCTGTCAATATCCATGGAGCAAGCAAGATAGATGTGCGCTCTGTTCTGTTCGGGTTTTTTATATTTTATCGAGTTGTCAATCAGATTCTCAAAGACTGTCTTCAAGAGAATCTCTGATGCAAATATTGAAGGCGCAGTCATATCCATGCTGTCTTTAAAGCTAATCTCAGCAAGGTCGCTGTAGTGTTTAGCAAGTTTTGAGAGCATTTCTCTTAAGTCAATGCGTTTGAAGTCAATAAGTCCTGCCTCCCGTTCATCTGATATCTTTTTGAATATCTCAATGTCAGCAAAGAGCTTGTCGAAATTGTCATCAATTCTGGCAAGAGCTTCCTTAGGAAAATCAGAGATTAGATCAATCCTGCGCTTTATCCTTCCAAGATTATTCTTAAATTCATGGCCTATTGTTGCAGAGATATAGCGGATAAATTCATTTCTTCTTGCTATCTCCTGATTTTTCAGTAAGAGAAGTTTGTTTTCTCGCGACCGCCTCTGTCTTTGCTGATAGACCATGGTAAGATAAACACAAAAAAGGCTGAAAGAGGCTATTAATGTAAGAAAAGAGTAATGTGTTATGCGATTTGATTGATCGAGCTGTTTTTGAAGCATAGATAGTCTATCCTCAACTGTTGCCTCTGCTGGGATTGTTTCAGGTTCTACCCAAGGTGTAAGAATGGGTTTCAGTCCGTCAAAAGGCTTGATAAACTTGTCAAAATATACCATGATTAGCATCGACCAGATAAATATCAGCACCGCCACCATTACGGAATATCGTGTGCCATTAAAGATACTCTTCAAAGATAAACCCATATTTAATTCTAACTTATTTCACTTATTGATTTCTCGGATGTTTGGTTATAATAAAGGAACAAGGTAGATGTGCATTTGTATGGAGGTAGTTTTGGCAAGGAAATTGAGCAATTGTTTAAAGTTTTAGCTTAATATTTTAGGAGGCATGTATGAGCGAAAAGGATAATGCCTTATGTATTATTTGCGCGTGGAGGGCAACCTGTCTGAAGCAATTTTCGATGAAGGCAGGCCAGAAATGTCCTGAATTTGTAAAAGACTTGACAATAAAGCAAGAGGGTCAAGGGTCAGGCAGCAAGCAACAGGGACAATAAATAATCAGTTAAACAGGTTGTGTTATAATTATGAGTTTTATATGGAGGGCTTACTTGAGGCTTAATGAACTAACCATTTCAGAATTAAGAAGGCTTATTGACAACAGGGAAATTAAGCCTTCTGAAATACTTGATGACGTATATAAAAGAATAGATGAAGTTGAAAATAAAGTTAAATCTTATATTACCTTAACAAAAGAGCAGGCATATAAAATGGCTGAAGAAGCCGAGCAGTCAATTATCTCTGGCAGCATGTCCATTCTTTCAGGCATCCCTGTTGCTGTTAAAGACAATATGTGCACAAAGGATATATTGACCACATGCGCATCAAAAATACTCCATAATTTTAAGCCTCCATACGAAAGCACTGTTACAACACGGTTAAAAGAGCAGGGATATATACTTACAGGCAAAACAAATCTCGATGAATTTGCTATGGGTTCTTCAACAGAAAACTCTGGTTTTCATACAACAAAAAATCCATGGGACATTGAGAGAGTGCCAGGCGGAAGCAGCGGAGGCTCGGCTGCTTCAGTAGCTGCTGATGAATGTATTGCAGCAATAGGCTCCGATACAGGAGGCTCTATAAGACAGCCTGCTTCGCTCTGTGGAGTTGTTGGACTGAAGCCTACATATGGCCGTGTTTCAAGATATGGGCTTATCGCTTTTGCATCATCTCTGGATCAAATAGGGCCTATTACAAAAAATGTCACGGATGCTGCAATAATGCTTAATGCCATAGCAGGGAACGACCCAAAGGACTCGACATCTGCGCCCATTGATGTCCCTGACTTTGCAGAAGCGCTTGGACAAAAAATAAAGGGGTTAAAGATTGGTATTCCAAAGGAATACTTTATTGAGGGTATGGATAAAGATGTGGAAGACTCTGTTCGTTCAGCAATAAAAAAGCTCGAATCAATAGGGGCAATTCCAATAGAGATCTCGCTTCCGCATACAGGCTATGCAGTTGCCACTTACTATATACTTGCCACATCAGAGGCATCATCTAATCTCGCAAGATATGATGGGATCAAATATGGATTCAGGGCTGAAGGAAAAGATTTGCTCGAAATGTACATGAATACAAGATCTCAAGGATTTGGCGCAGAGGTGAAAAGAAGGATAATGCTTGGCACATATGCACTTTCTGCAGGATACTATGATGCCTATTATAAAAAAGGCCAGCAGGTAAGGACATTGATAAAGCAGGACTTTGACAATGCATTCAAAAATGTGGATGTGATTGTTACGCCAACCTCGCCGAGTGCTGCATTTAAGATTGGGGAGAAGGCAACAGACCCTCTCCAGATGTATCTGTCGGACATATTTACAATATCCGTAAACCTTGCCGGTGTGCCTGCGATCTCTATTCCGTGCGGGTTTACAAGGAATAATTTGCCTATCGGCTTGCAGATTATAGGTAAACATTTTGACGAAGAAACGATATTCAAGATTGCCTATGCCTATGAGCAGAGCACAGAGTGGCATTTAAGGAGGCCATCTCTATGATAGATAGATACGAAGCGGTTATCGGTCTTGAGGTTCATGCCCAGATGCTTACGGATACAAAGATATTCTGCGGCTGCTCTACGCAGTTTGGCTATGAGCCAAATACGCAGACATGCCCTGTATGCATAGGCATGCCAGGAGTGCTTCCTGTGCTTAACAAAAAGGCGTTAGAGTTTGCAATAAAAACAGGGCTTGCCATGAATTGTAAAATATCCCCTTACAGCAGGTTTGCGAGAAAAAATTATTTCTATCCAGATCTCCCAAAGGGTTATCAGATAAGCCAGTACGAACTTCCTATATGCGAGGGTGGGCATATAGATATTGTGGTTGACGGCGAGGTGAAGAGAATCGGCATTACAAGGATTCATATGGAAGAAGATGCAGGCAAAAATATACATGAAGGCGGAGGACATTATAGTTTTGTTGATTTAAACCGTGCAGGAGTGCCGCTTATGGAGATAGTCTCTGAGCCGGACATTAGAAGTCCTAAGGAGGCTGTAGAATATATGAAAAAGCTGAGAACTATCTTAAGATACCTTGGCGTATGCGATGGCAACATGGAGCAGGGATCTCTGAGATGCGATGCTAATGTCTCAATAAGACCTGTTGGACATAAAGAGTACAGAACAAGGACAGAGATAAAAAATATCAATTCGTTCAAGTTCGTTGAAAAGGCTTTGGAATATGAGATTAAAAGGCAGACAAAGGTTGTTGAGGAAGGAGGAAGGGTAATGCAGGAGACAAGGCTCTGGGATTCAAATAAGGGGATAACAGAGTCTATGCGTGGAAAGGAAGAAGCCCACGACTACCGCTATTTCCCTGAGCCTGATCTTGTGCCTATAGTCGCAGATAAAGAATGGATTGGTGAAATCAGAAGTAAACTTTCTGAATTGCCAAATGCAAAAAGGGAGAGGTTTGTTTCTGAATATGGCATTCCAGAATACGATGCTGAATTTCTCACCTTAGAAAAAGCTTTGGCAGAGTGGTTTGAAGAAGCTGTCAGATCAGGGGGACAGCCGAAGGCAGTATCAAACTGGATGATGGGCGAACTAGCGAGGCTTCTCAATGAAGAAAATAAAGGAATTGATGAGTGTCTCCTAAAACCAATACAGCTTGCGGATATGCTTAAACTTATTGACAACGGCACTATAAGCGGTAAGATAGCAAAGACCGTATTTGAGGAGATGTTTAAAAGTGGAAAAGACGCTGATACAGTCGTCAAAGAAAAAGGACTTATTCAGTTAAGCGATGCAGAGGGGATAGAGAAAGTAATAGATGAGATCCTCGCAAAGAGCCAGAAAGAGGTTGAGCGTTATAAGGGTGGCGATGAAAAGTTATTAGGTTTTTTTGTTGGACAGATCATGAAGGCAACAAAGGGAAGGGCAAATCCGCAAATAGTGAACGAATTATTAAAAAAGAAGTTACAATAAAAATATAAAAAATTAAAAAACATGGAGGGACAATGAAAAAAATAGCAGTTTCAATATTACTGATTCTTTTGGCAATCACACAGGCATGCGCTCAACAAGAGTCAACCGCAAAAGTGAAAGACTCTGAAGCGGTCAAAAATTTTCTTGCAAATACGCAATCAACCCTGAAAGAAACAAGAGATATTGGCAGTCTTTATGAACTCACAATAGAGCAGGGAAAAAGAAAAGGCGTTATTTATCTGACAAAAGACGGCAAATATTTAATCTTTGGAAATCTTTTTGATAAAGACAATAAGAATATAACTCAAGAGAGAAACGAAGAGATAAATAAGATAGACTTTTCGCAGTTGCCTTTAAATGATGCTGTTACGATAAAAAAGGGAGATGGCTCTAAAAAACTCGTTATGATAACTGATGTTGACTGCCCATTCTGCATAAAGAGTTATCAATGGCTTAAGGAAAAAACAGACTATACCCTCTATGTGTTTTTATATCCTTTGCCGATGCATCCCAATGCCTATGAAAAGAGCATAAAGATTTTATGCTCAGAAAATCAGGAAACAGCGCTGGGCATTGCAAAAGAGGATAAAGAAATACCAGCAAAGAAATGTGGTGACGGTGAAAATAAGCTCAAAAGACATATGAGCCTGGCACAGGAACTCGGCGTAACCGGCACGCCTTTTTTTATTATTGATACCGGCAGAGGCATTTCTGGTTTTAACCAGCCTATGATTGAAGAGTATTTGAAAAAATAGAAAACTGCCGCTAAATTATTGGAAATATTAATGCCGGTGGGGAGGGTCGAACTCCCACTCCCCGAAGGGAAACGGATTTTGAGTCCGTCGCGTCTGCCAATTCCACCACACCGGCTTTATTGAGGGTATCATAAAATATTACGGAGTGTCAAAATTTGAGAAACTGCTTATAGACCTGATAATATACCGCCGGAGCAGATATAACAATCATCTCGGCCTTACATGTGTGCCATCCTTGATTGATTCATCAGGATGCGTGATGACCATCTCACCCTCAGAAATTCCTGAAATAATCTCAGCCATCAATCCGGTCCGATGTCCGATTTCAACCTGGCGCAAATGCGCTCTCTTGTTTATCAGCACAAATACTGCCCAGCCTTCTCCTTTGCGAAAGAGGGCGCTGGCAGGAACCTGAAGCACATCCTTCCCTTCCCATATGATAAATCGTGCCTCGACCCTGTATCCATCGCCAAGCCTTTGCCAGCTTTCAGGCGTTGAAGTAATGTCAGCAATCACGAGAACCCTTTGTTCTTCGACCCCCAGGCTCGATATTTTTGTGAATCCAGCAGGCTCCACAATCCTTACTTTGCCGGAGAGGATTTGGTCGCCTCCCCACCTCTCAAGCAGAACAGGCGTTTCAGGCTTTATCTTTACCGCATGTTCAGAGAGAACCTCGATCTCAACCTCCAGCATATAAGCATTTCCCACATCTACCAAAGGCTCTCCTGAATTCACTGTCCCTTCGCTCTTTTTATGTATTTTCAAGACGCGTCCTGATACAGGGGTGCGAACTATGATAGCTCTGGAGCTTGCTGCCGCGGTTCCGGACCCGAATTCTTTAAGGGCAATGCGTGCCCTGTCAAGCTCTGATCTGGCAACCTTTACCGATGCCTCAGCAGCAAGACGGTTCGCATTTGCGCGTTTTGCTTCGCTTTCACTCTTGTCCATTATGTCCTGAGACGTGTAACCGGCTTTTAAAAGCTTTATTGTCCGTTCAAGATTTGCCCTTGCATATTCCTCCTCTGCAGAAGCAGCGCTCGCATTTTCCTCCGCTGCTTTAATGGCTGCTTCAGCCGCTGAAACAGCAGCCTGCGCTGATGCGTAGGTTCTGGGATCAAGGGCATCCGACCTCAAAGGCTCGATCTCAGCAATAATCTGACCTTTTACTACAGAATCTCCGACATCAAAAGATATCCGTCGCATGAATCCGGAAACCGGCGATGAGATTACAAACCTGTCTTTAACCCTTGTTTGCCCTTCCTCATCGATTGTCACCCTCATAGGCATTCTGGATGCCTTTACTGCATCAACAAGTACTGGTTTTGGCAGGAATCCATAAACAATTGCAATTATAAAAAGAGCAGCGGCGCCGCTTATGATAAGCCATCTTTTAAATTTCATTTTGGGTGTTACTCCTTTGATTTTAGTACTGTCACAAGATTCAGATGATCGAGATTATGACGCACAATTATGCCTGACAATACCGCGGATACAACAACTACAGTAGCTGCGAGCGAGTAAGTAGCCGGTTCTACTACAACAGGAACCCTGAAAAGATCGGAACTGAGAGAACCTGCTATGTATATGCATAGCGCCTTGCCTAAGACAAATCCCAGTGGAATGGCGGCAGAGGTCAGAAGGCCGAGTTCACCAAGAAATATGTAGGATATCTCAGCTCTTGTATAGCCCAGCACCCTGAGGCTCGCAAGTTCCCGGCTCCGCTCTGACAGGGCGATTCTGGCGCTGTTGTAAACAACACCAAAGGCAATTGTTCCGGCAAGTATGGACGCAACAAATGTGAAAAAAAGAAAAGCCTCAGCCTGGGTCTCGTAAAAATTACTTATCTCATCCTTCCTGACAACAGTGCCCGCAACTCCTGGCATCTCAATAAGCGCCCTGAATATATCATCCTGATAAAGCGAGTCAGCGCTTAAATATGCGCCTGAAATCGTACTGCCCTCTCTCATGAACTGATTGAGGGCTCCAATATCCATATATCCCATCGTGCCTATGTATTGTTTGACCACCCCCACGACCGGAACCCGGCGTTCTGGTCTGCTACCTTCGAGCACCTCCATCGTCACTACATCCCCTGGCCTTGCTCCAAGTATTATTGAAAGGTAATCACTCAGCACAAGCCCGGCAGGAGGCAATATATAAGGCTTCAGGTCAGTATCAAGCAGGGCATGCAGTTTGTTGGCCGGCTCTATGCCCTGTATGGATGTGCGGTAATCTATATGATTGAATCTGAGCCTGACAGTAACCGATCTGAAACCCTCGGCATGTTCAATCCCCCTGACGCCCTTAAGTTCGAAAACAGCTTTTCGCGATGCCGGCTCGTTGAATGTCACTGTCATGTCTTCCTTTTGCGTTAGTTTAAACTGTACATTCACCATAAAGTCAACAGCATCCTTCGCAAAGGTGCCTGATATCATAATAGCACACGCAAGTGCTATACCAGTGATTGTCAGAAAGGACTTTACAGGCCTGCGGGTGATGTTTCTTATTATTATTTTTCCCGGCTGTGATATAAGATGCCATAAGCCTATGCGCTCAATAATTGTCTTCCTGTAATGGGAAGGCACCTCAGGACGGAGCGCCTCTGCAGGTGGAAGAGATGAGGCTTTCCATACAGCGTGAATCGTGCCCGCAATAGCTGACGCTATGCTGATGACAGAAGCGGTTATGACTACCGAAGCCTTTAATTCATAAATCAGATAGGGAAAACGATAAAAATCCATATACAAAGTGCCGAGGGCCTTTCCCAGCCATACACCGACTGCCGTGCCACCGGCTATGCCGATAAGAGCCACCAGGAAAACCATTTTAATATAATGAATGCCTATATCTGTCTTACTATAGCCAAATGCCTTCAATGTAGCTATTTGTTCGCGCTGAATGCTTACCGTCCTGCTGACCACAACATTGAGCAGAAAGGCAGCGACAACTATGAATATTGAAGGAAATATCTCAGAGCTTCTCTGAAGCTGGCGAAATTCCTCACTTAAAAAGCGGTGAGATATTTGATGTTTCCTGCTGTATGCCCCCAATCCTCCATAGTCATCCAAAAGATTGTCAACCTGTATAAAGATATCTTCTTCATTTATACCGGGAGAGAGCTTCAGAGCAACATCGTTAAATGCGCCTTTCATGTCATACGCTGTGCCAAGGGCATCCCGTCCCATCCACAGTATGGCGTAACGCTTATAATCAGGACTTATTGCCCCCTGCCTCGCCTGAAGCACGAATTCCGGTGACAGCGCTATTCCTACTATTGAAAGGTTTTTCAAGCGGCCGTTAATTATCGCTCCGAAACTGTCCCGTAGTCTGAATCCATGCGCTTCGGCAAATGCCTCGCTCACAACCACTTCATTGTCTTTTCCGGGCTCAACAAGTCTTCCTTTTCTGATAAAAAGCCTGTTCAGAACAGGTTCTCCGTCTTCAGGCAGGGAAACCAGCTTTGCGGTAACAGGTTCCGGAAAACCTTTAATAGCCAATTTAACGTCAGCTACAACGCGTGTTTCGACCTGGTTAACGCCCGGTATTTCCATTATTCGCTTTTTCAGGCTTTCAGGTGCGCGTTTAATAGATACGAAAGCGTCAGCAAAACCAAACTCCCTATAAAACTTATCCCTCGTAATGTTCAATGATTGCATTGTGCTGATCAACATCACAAAGGTGCT
>JBBISP010000005.1:0-77686 GCA_037441185.1 Nitrospirota bacterium
GCTTTCTGATTAGGATGTATCAGGTGAGTTTTAATCGGCAGAAACCCTTGATAATACTTGATGAGCCGTGGAGGATTCGAACCTCCGACCCGCTGATTAAGAGTCAGCTGCTCTACCAACTGAGCTAACGGCCCGTATAGAAAAAAATATTAGATGCTTACAATACAAAAAATTCTGCATACTCGTCAAGTTTCAAATTGGAGTTTTAAATACCTCTCTGGATTTTTTGTTATATAGCTAATTAAAACATTCTCATCAAAACCAGCATCGATTAAATATCTAAAAGACTCGGTAATCGTCATGCAACCCCCAAGCAGCTTTCCATGTGCATCTGTAATGCCTTGATTTTTAGTAAATATCGTTGTCTCTCTTACTGTATCGGATACCAATATTATTTTATCGTGCTTTTTTGTGTTGAATATAATTTCAATTGTTTTTGGATGTAAATGATGAGGGTCAGCAATAATCTCGATATAAATATCAGAATTCATGAGCCCAAAGCCTGCAAGACCTGGTTCTCTATGATGAAATCTACGCATGGCATTAAAAATATGCGTAATTCCTTTTGCGCCAGAATGAAAGCCAATTTCTGCCTCGGCATATGTGGCATCTGAATGTCCCATACTGGCAATAATTCCCATTTCGGTTATTTTTTTTATCAGCCTTGATGCTCCTGCAAGCTCCGGCGCAATAGTAATAATTTTTATTATATCCTCGAAGCCTTCTGTAAGCTCTTTAAGACTGTCTTCTGTAGGTTCAATGAATGTTATAGCATTCAGCGCTCCGCATTTTGAAGGGTTCAGAAACGGACCTTCAAGGTGAACTCCGATAATCCGTGACGCATGATCTTCAACATGCAAATGGTTGGATTGTTTATGGCTGTCTTTTTGAATCTGCATCGCCTTTTTTATTACTGACATATTTTCACGCATTACCTTTATTGTTGCTGGATATATGGTCAGAATAATCTCTGATATTCCTTGAGAACCATGTATTTCAGCTATCTTTAAGATATGATCAACATTAGTTGTTCTCGTATCATAGCCACCTATGCCGTGTGTGTGGATGTCTATAGTCTTCATATGTTTTAGTTCCTTTGAAAAGAGTATTGTTTTTTTATATTATACAATTAATGAATAATGCAGCAGATAAAAAGACAATTATCCTGTCCAATAAGTATACAGAGGATGAATTAAATAGTATTCTTGCTGAGGCTTCTGCAATTAAGGATACTGGCAGACGCATAGCATTTCTTTCAGAGCAATTTCTTGATATCCCTTATGGAGAGTTCACATTAAATAGCAATATAAACGCTATTGAAATGCTTGTTATTAACCTCGAAAAAGTTGACTGTTTTACGCTTCTTGATTATGTCGAGGCAATGAGACTGTCTGGCTCTTTCTCTGAATTCATAGAAAGCTTGAAAAAAGTCAGATATCAGACAGGAAAAATTACTTTTGAAAGCAGAAATCATTTTTTAACTGATTGGATTAAATTCAACGCAGACCTTGTCGCTGATGTTACCGAGCAGATCGGCGGCATAAATACAATAAAAATTAAAAAGATTTTAAATCTTAAAGACGACGGAGCATATTTTTTAGATGGTATTCAGCCAGCAAATCGCGTAATTAAATACATTCCTACAAGTATAATTGATTATTCAATCGCCAATAAATTAAAGACAGGGGATTATATTGGGATATATTCAGAAAAAACAGGGCTTGATGTATCACATGTTGGAATTATTATTAAAAATGAAGCTAATATTTATTTGCGGCATGCTTCATCAATACAAAAGAAAGTATTAGATGAAGATTTCAGGGAATATATGAAGGGAAAGTCAGGATTTATTATATTAAGACATAAAGATTAAATGTTGTTTTTTAGTTCTGATATTACATTTCTCATCCGCTGTAAGAGCCATAATCCAGGAATAGCAGCCAGAGCAGTAACAAAAAAGAAAGGCGCCCAGCCTATTGATTCAACAAGAAACCCTGATGTTGGAGCTACAAAAATTCGTCCAAGTGCAGCAAGAGAAGACAATAATGCGTATTGAGTTGCGCTGTAGCGTTGATTGCACATGGTCATAAGTAGGGCAACAAAGGCAGCAGTGCCCATGCCGCCGCTCATGTTTTCGACGGCAACTGCAAAAACCAGCATGGTATAGCTTTTGCCGAGCCATGCCAGAACCATAAATGACAGATTCGATATTGCCTGCAGTATGCCAAAGAACAACAATGAGTTAAAAAGTCCGAGCCTTACCATTAGTGCCCCGCCAAACATTGCCCCTAAAATCAGAGAAACAAGGCCGAGGCCCTTATTGAGAGCGCCCACATCGGTTGCCGAGAAACCTACGCCTCTTATGAGAAAGGCAGTTGTCAGAGTGCCTGCATATGCATCTCCTAACTTGTATAGAATGATGAGAAGCAGCAAAGATACAGCAGATTTTTTCGAAAAGTAATTTTTTAAAGGCCCCCATACTGCTTCCTGAAGGCTTTTTGGAGGAGAGATGTTATGCTCAGGCTCAGGCGCTAAAAATGTTGAAATTATTCCTGTCAACATTACTCCTGCCATCAGAAAGTAAGTATTTTGCCATCCAATATGATCAGACAGAATAAGCGCCAGCGCTCCAGATACAAGCATTGCAACGCGATAGCCCATAACAAATACTGCTGCGCCAACTCCACGCTCTTTTTCACGGAGAACATCTGTTCTGTAGGCATCAATAGCAATATCCTGAGAGGCAGATGTGAAAGCAACTGTCAGCGCAAGAATGCCTAATAAATACGGCGCATATTGTGGAGAATTTAAAGCCATTGCTGAAATGCCGATAACAAGCCCTATCTGTGCAGTCAATATCCAACCTCTTCGCCTGCCAAGCGCTGGCGGAACAAAGCGATCCATTAAAGGAGACCAAAGAAATTTAAGCGTATAAGGCAACCCTACAAGGGCAAAAATGCCGATGGTTTTTAAATCCACGTCGTCCACTGCCATCCATGCCTGCAGTGTGCCGCTTGTTAGCGCAAGTGGAAGTCCTGAAGAAAATCCAAGAAGGGTTACAGCAGCAATTCTTTTCCCTCTGAATACCTGAAAATACTGAGATATGAAGTTAAGGATTCCTCTATTCATCCGCTAATTTTTTCAGCGCCTTCTTTGCAGCATTCATCTGCGCATCTTTTTTGCTTTTTCCGGTACCGCCTCCGTATAACTGCTCTTTTATATAAACCTCTGCCGTGAATATCTTCTTATGTTCTTCTCCTTCTTGCTTGACAATTCTGTATTCGGGAAGAATTCCAAACATGCTCTGACATTTTTCCTGCAATTCACTTTTGAAGTCACAGCCTTCTTTTTTAGAAATAGCGGCATCAATCTTATCGCTGAAAAGCTTCAACATCACAGATCTTGCAGTCTCATAGTTGCTGTCTAAGAATAGAGCTCCGAATAAGGCTTCCACAGCATCAGATAGAATAGATTTTTTCTGCCTTCCGCCTGTGGCTTCTTCTCCTCTGCCGAGCCTGAGATATTTTCCGATATTTATTATGGAGGCTATTTCAAAAAGGACAGATTCCCTAACCAGATACGATTTCATTTTTGACATATCAGATTCTGCTAAAGAAATATCTTTAAGGAAAAGTTCTTCTGCTATAACAAGACCTAAAACAGAATCGCCAAGAAATTCAAGCCGTTCGTTGTATCTGGCAGCTTCAGCAGGGTTTTCATGGTGGTATGATTTGTGTGTCAGGGCATCTATCAATAATTGTTTGGCTTTAAACTGATAGCCCAATGAGTCTTCAATATCTTCTATATTTTTTGAAAAGGAGACATGCATTCGTTCCACCAAAACCAAATGAATTAGACATTGCGCATTCCACATCCATCTGCCTTGCCTTGTTTGGGACATAGTCAAGATCACATTCAGGGTCAGGGTTTTCGAGATTTATTGTGGGCGGCACACTGCTGTTGTAAATGCTCAATATAGAAAAGATAGCCTCCACTCCGCCTGCAGCGCCAAGGAGATGCCCTGTCATTGATTTTGTGGAGCTGACACATATTTTGTAGGCATGTTGTCCAAATACAGTTTTTATTGCAGCAGACTCAAGCTCGTCGCCATATTTTGTTGATGTGCCATGAGCATTAATATAACTTACCATTTCCGTCTCTACAGAAGCATCCTTTAATGCAGCCTTCATACACCTTGCAGCTCCTTCTCCTTCAGGGGCCGGCGTTGTAATGTGGTAGGCATCGCTTGACATGCCGTAGCCAATAATTTCAGCATATATTTTTGCTTCTCTTTTAAGTGCGCTTTGAAGGCTTTCAAGAATTATCACCCCCGCTCCTTCTCCCATGACAAAGCCGTCCCTTTCTGCATCAAATGGCCTGCTCGCTTTTTCAGGCTCCTCATTGCGTGTTGAAAGCGCCTTCATAACAGCAAACCCGCCTATGCCCAGCGGTGTTATAACAGACTCTGTTCCGCCTGCAATCATTGCATCGGCATCACCCCTCTGAATTATCTTAAAGGCATCGCCAATAGAATGGCTTCCGGTTGCACATGCTGTTACAGCAGCAGAATTAGGCCCCTTTGCTCCAAACTTTATGGAAACATTTCCTGATGCAAGGTTTATTATCAGCATCGGGATAAAGAATGGAGATATTCTTTTATATCCCCTTTCAAGATATGCCTTATGATAATGCTCTATAGCAGGCAGCCCTCCCATGCCTGCTCCGATAATCACTCCAACCCGCTCAGCATTTTCTTCTGTAATCTTAAGCCCTGAATCCTCAACAGCCATCGTCGCAGCAGCCATTGCAAAATGGATAAACCTATCCATTTTTTTTATCTCTTTGGTCTCTATATACAGAGCAGGATCAAAGTTTTTAATCTCTCCAGCTATGCGCACAGGCATCTGTGAGGCATCAAACTGCGTGATAGTCCCTATGCCAGAACGGCCTCTGATAGCAGCTTGCCATGATGCCTCTACTCCTATGCCAAGTGGCGTAACAAGTCCTAATCCTGTAACTACTACTCTGTTTTTTTCTGTCATGCTGCTTTATTTTTGATATACCCTATTGCGTCTTTGACTTTTGTTATTTTCTCTGCGTCCTCATCAGGAATCTCGATATTGAACGCTTCTTCAAATGCCATTACAAGTTCAACAGTATCCAGAGAATCAGCGCCAAGGTCTTCAACAAAGGACGCCTCGGGCGTTACCTCTGACTGATCCACTCCAAGCTGTTTTGATATAATTTCTTTTACTTTTTCTTCAATCATTACCTACCTCCAATTTAAAATTTTAGCTGACAGATTTCAGCTATGAACTAATTACATATACATTCCGCCGTTTACATGCATCACCTGGCCGGTTATGTAACCTGAACCAGGTGATGCAAAGAATGCTACTGCATTTGCAACATCTTCAACTGTGCCGAATTTGTTCATAGGAATCGCATTAAGCATCTCCTGCTTTATATTTTCTGGAAGAGCATCTGTCATGGCTGTTGTAATAAAGCCGGGCGCAACTGCGTTAACAGTAATGCCCCGGCTTGCATATTCCTTTGCTATAGTCTTTGTAAGACCAATGATTCCTGCCTTCGAGGCGCTGTAATTCGCTTGCCCTGGATTGCCCATAAATGCAACAACAGAGGCAATGTTTACAATCCTTCCATAGCGCTGCTTAGACATGGCCTTAACAGCCTCTTTTGAGCAGAGAAATGTACCCTTAAGATTGATATTAATAACCGCATCCCAGTCTTCCTCTTTCATTCTGAGCAAAAGGCCGTCCCTTGTAATCCCCGCGTTATTTACAAGTATCTCGACTTTCTCAAACTCTTTAACAACATTTTCAAAAATACTGCTTACATCAGATGAACTCGAGACATCAGCCTTTAATGCCATGCTTTTTATGCCCAATTTCTCAAGTTCCGCTGCCGCTTCCTTTGCTATATCAAGATTAACATCCACAACCACGATATTAACGCCTGCCCCTGCAAGAGACTCTGCTATTGCCTTGCCTATGCCTCGGCCTCCGCCGGTTATTATTGCTGTATGCCCTTTCATGCCTCTTTTACCCCCGGATCAAAAAGTCGGCTATCATTGTATCAGAGAATTGTATTCATTTTCCAGTCATTTTTTCAATTTCACTTTCATTGACACTTATTCATTTTCCTGTTATATTTTTCTTATAAAGCATACATGTCTTAAAAAGACACAAAAGGCTATAAAAATCTCCACTAATCCCTTTTTTTCAAAGAGGGGGACTTTAAATATATGTATTCCTCTCTTTAGCAAAGGGGGGCGAGAGGGAATTTTAAGGTGAAAAGGTTCGGAAAGAGAAATAATATGACTGATGTCCTCGCGATTATACTTGCTGGCGGCAAGGGAGAGCGCCTGCATCCGCTAACTATTCACAGGGCAAAGCCTGCTGTGCCATTCGGGGGTAAATACAGGATTATAGATTTTACTCTCAGCAACTGCATCAACTCCAATATACGGAAAATGGCAGTAATTACACAGTACAAGTCTCTCTCTCTTGACAGGCATCTTGCCCTGGGTTGGCAGCATCTTTTCAATGCCGAATTCGACGAGTTTTTTATCTCGATTCCGCCCCAGCAAAGAGTTGGAGAAAGTTGGTACACAGGCACAGCAGATGCTGTATATCAGAACATCTATTTTATAGAAAAAGAAGAAACCCCTTATCTTTTCATGCTATCAGGAGATCATATATATAAAATGGATTATTCAGAAATGCTCGCATTCCATAAAGAAAAAGGCGCAATCGGAACAATTGCGGCAATAGAGATTAGCAGCAAGATTGCATCTTCCTTTGGCATTATGAATGTGGACAGTGATTTAAGGATTATAGGATTTGAGGAAAAGCCAAAAAAACCCAAGACAATACCGGGCATGCCGGAAATGTGTCTTGCATCGATGGGCGTTTATGTTTTTAATACAGATGCGATTATAGAAGAACTCAAAGCAGATGCTGGAAAAAAAGAATCATCTCATGACTTTGGCAAGGACATCATACCTGATATGATTAAAACAGGAAAAATCTATGCTTATAATTTTAAGGATGAAAATAAGAAAGAGGCAAAATACTGGAGGGATGTCGGCACAATAGACGCATACTGGGATGCAAACATGGATATCGTCTCTGTTGACCCGATGCTTAATTTATATGATAAAGATTGGCCAATAAGGACATACATATGCCAGAATCCGCCTGCCAAATTCGTATTTGCCCAGGAACAAAAAAGCGGAAGGCTCGGAATAGCCCTTGATTCTATTGTCTGTGACGGATGTATAATAAGCGGTGGAAGGGTTCAAAATTCTATTCTATCTCCAAATGTGAGGATAAACAGTTGGTCAACTGTAAAAGAATCCATTCTCATGGAAAATGTAGAGATAGGAAGATATGCAAAAATAAAAAGGGCAATTATAGACAAAGATGTATATATACCGCCTGAAACAGTAATCGGATATAATCTAAATGAAGACAAGAAAAAATTTCATGTAAGTCCAAATGGCATAGTCGTCATACCAAAGGGGACAGATTTTAGAAAACTGTAAATTGGCTGATAGCTCATAGCTGATAGCAAAAAAACAATAGCTATTCATGCGCCATGAACTAATAAGAAAAATATATACACTTGGAACAAGCAGGCGAAGCGAGGAGGATTTTATTGAGATACTCCTCGCTTATGATATAAAAACAGTTATTGATGTTAGACGTTTTCCCAAAAGCAAGATACAGGCATTTACAAAAGATTATCTCAAAGATCTGTTAAAAAAAGAGGGGATAATTTACATTTTTTTAGGTCTTGAACTCGGTGGATTCAGAAAAGGCGGATATGAAGCCTATTGCACTACTGAAGAATTCAAGAATGGCATTGATAAACTCGAAAATGCCATTCTTGATACCGCAGCAATAATATGCGCTGAAAAATTTCCATGGAAATGCCACAGGAGATGGATAGCAAGAGAACTGCATAGAAGGGGTTGGCTGATAGAGCATATAATAGACAAAGGAAAGGTATGGGTGCCAAAATGAAATTCAAAAAACTCGTTGAATATTTCGAAAGGCTTGAGGAAACTACAAAACGCCTTGAGATGTTTGATATTCTTGCAGAACTCTTTAAAGAGGCCTCTGCAGAGGATATAGACAAGATAATATATCTGAGTCAAGGGCAGCTTTTGCCGCCATTTCAAGGTCTCGAAATAGGCATATCAGAAAAGCTTCTTATACGGGCAATATCTAATGCAACAGAAACGGCTACAAAAAAAGTGGAGCAGATATTCAGGCAAACAGGCGACCTTGGAAAAACAGCAGAAGAATTAAACAAGAGAAAAGGCTATGACCTGACAGCGAAACAGGTTTACGAAGAACTCACGGACATAGCACAGACAGCAGGGCATGGAAGCGTAGAAAAAAAGATAGGCCTCCTTTCAAACCTTTTCAAAGGCGTCTCTCCAAAGGAAGCAAAATATATTGCAAGATTCGTAATAGGAAGATTACGGCTTGGAATAGGGGACCCAACAGTATTGGAGGCGCTTGCCCTGAGCATAGGAGATCGGCAACTGAGGCCTGAGCTTGAAAGGGCATACAATTTATGTTCTGATTTGGGTCTTGTTGCAAAGGCGCTTCTTGAAAATGGCATAGAAGGAGTCAAAAAATTTAAAATTCAGGTCGGCTATCCCATAAGAATGGCGTTGTGCGAAAGGCTGTCATCATCCGAAGATATTATTCAGAAAATCGGCAAGGCAGCAATCGAAGCGAAATATGACGGATTCAGGGTTCAATGCCATAAAGATGATGATAAAGTGGAGTTGTTTTCGAGAAATCTGGAAAAGACTACTCACATGTTTCCTGAGATTATAATGGCAATGAAAAAATTCATTAATGCTGACAGTGCGATCATAGAAGGCGAGGCTTTGGCTTATGATGAAGCAACCGGAGAATTATTCCCATTTCAGGTAACAATTCAGCGTAAAAGAAAACACGGCATAGAGGAGCTTTCAAAGGAACTCCCATTAAAATTCTTTGTTTTCGATCTGCTCTATCTGGACGGCGTCGATTACACAGAAAAGTCTTTTTTACAAAGAAGAAAACGGCTCGAAGCCATAATCAAAAAGAACAACATCATCGAGCCATCAGAGATGTTTATCACAGACAACCCGTCAGAGATATTCAAATACTTTGAAAGAGCTGTAGAAAGAGGACTTGAAGGAGTTGTTGCTAAACGTCTTGACACCCCCTACTCTGCCGGCGCAAGGAACTTTAACTGGATCAAACTCAAGAGGAGCTACAAAGGAGAGCTCTCAGATACGATAGATGTCTGCATAGTTGGATATTTTGGCGGAAAGGGGGCAAGGGCTAAATTCGGCATAGGAGCGCTTTTAGGGGCAGTTTATGAGCCTGAAACAGACACATTTAAGACCGTAAGCAAGATAGGCTCAGGGTTTAAAGAAGATGAATTTATTGAACTTAAAAATATTCTCGATGAAATTTCGATCAAACACAAACATCCGAGAGTTGATTCGCTAATGGATGCTGATGTATGGGTTGAACCTAAATATGTTATTACTGTTATGGCGGATGAGATAACCAGATCTCCAACACATACCGCTGGAAAAGATAAAGAAGATATTGGCTATGCTCTAAGATTTCCAAGATCAACAGGTTTTATTAGATTTGACAAAAGAGCAGAAGATGCAAATAGCGTAAAAGAGATTATCGAAATGTTCAAACAGCAGAAACAGGTGAGCATATAGTTTTTTATATTATTTCATTTCCTGAACGGGCTTATTAGATGGATACATAAGTATTATGCTTATCCTCCTGTTTTTTGGATCATTAGGATTGTCCTTTACAAAGGGTTCTGTGGCTGCATAACCAGCTACCCTCGAAAGTCTGTCGGGATTTAGTCCGTTATTTTCGAGCTCCCTTCTTGCAGCAGATGCCCTGTCTGTTGATAGTTCCCAATTGGTATATTTATTTGACGAATAACTAATAGCGTCTGTATGTCCCTCGATAGATACTTTGTTTTCAATGCCCTTCACATTTTCTGCTATAACATTCAATATCTTTTTGGCATTTGAACTTAAATTTGCGCTGCCGAGGGCAAACAACGGATTGCCTTCTTTGTCAACCATCTGTATCCTCACGCCTCCTTCAAACATATCAACAATTATCTGATCCTTGACATCAGCTAATTTTGCTTCTATCTCCCTTTTGAGCATTTCTCTTAAATCCTCCTTGCTCATAATATCCGAATTGCTTTCACCAAATTCCTGCGGCACCTTAGACGACTCCCCGCCAGACTCCTTCATTATTTCGGAATTATCCTCCATAAAAGAAGACCCGCTCTGGTCAAAGAGGCTGAAGTGTTTATAATATGCCGCAATCCTCGCCCTCTTCTCTGGAGATACCATAGTTACAAGCCACATGACAAGGAAAAATGCCATCAGAGCTGTAACAAAATCTGCAAACGCTACTTTCCAGCTTCCACCGTGATGGCCTGCAGCAGATTGTTTTTTAATCTTTTTAATAATAATCTTCTGCTCTTTCACTTTGCCTTTTTCATCTCTTTCTCGAGATCTTCAAAGGATGGTTTGCATTCGCCTGAAATAGCCCTTCTGGCGAACTCAACCGCCATCTGGGGCGCAGCGCCGCCAACAAATGCCACAAGAGCCACCTTTATGACCTGAAGATATGCGGTATTTTCTCTTGATCTGTGTTCCATATTAGCTGCTATAGGGCCAACAAATCCGTAGCACATCATTACCCCAAGGAATGTTCCAACAAGAGCATGGGCAACGCTATAGCCAATCACAGCAGGGGGTTGATCAATCTTGCCCATTGTAATAACGATTCCCAGAACTGCAGCAACAATTCCAAGACCAGGCAGGCCGTCAGCTACTTTGGAGACACTATGAGACGGTATCATTGATTCATGATGATGCGCTTCTATCTCAAGATCCAATAAGCTGTCAAGCTCATGCGGCGGAACATTTGTTGACACCATTACCTTAAGATTGTCACATATAAAATTAACAGCATGATGATTCTTCATAACACCGCTGTGCTTATTGAAGATGCCGCTCTTATATGGGTTTTCTATATCTGCTTCTATTGATATAAGCCCCTCTTTCCTGATCTTAGAAAATATCCTGTAAAGAAGTGAAAGAATATCCAGATAATCTGCCTTGCTATATCCCTTTGAGCTGATAATTAATGGCAACTCCTTAAAAACTGCTGATATGACCTTTGGAGGAGAAGCTATAAAAAATGCGCCTGCAGCGGCTCCAAAAATAACTATAAACTCTGCAGGCACAAAAAGAACATGGAGGTTGCCGCCTGCCATTAAAAACCCTCCTATAACAGCGCCCAAAACAACGAATATGCCTATAATTACAAACATCTTTATCCCTCATGCCCCTGCATTTGCAGGCAGGTTAATTGTAAATGTTGTCCCTTCGTTCTCTTTGCTCTCAACATTTATTGTTCCTCCATGTTCAGCAATTATGCTGTAAGCTACTGAAAGTCCAAGCCCTGTGCCTTTGTTAACAGGCTTGGTGGTAAAGAATGGGTCAAATATTGTCGTAAGATCTTTATCCTGAATGCCAATGCCGTTGTCAGAGATTTTTACTATTATTTTCTTATTATCATTATCATACTGTGTAAAAATAACAATTCTGCCGTCTTCTTTTTTTTCTATTACAGCATCCTCTGCATTCAATATTATATTCATAATTACCTGCTGCATTTGCTGCATATCAAGATATGCAAATGGGATATTGCTGTCAAAATTCTTTACAACTTCGATATTGTTTGTCCTTAGCCTGTATGCCCTCAGGTCAAGAGTGCTTTCAATAATGCTGTTTATATTCGCAATGCCCTTCTGCGGCGCCTGCTGCCGAGCAAAACAGAGAAGGCTTTCCACTATCTTTTTGCATCTTTCAGCCGCTGTATGTATTTTTTTCAGTTCACTTTTTATAGACTCATTTTTTACCTTCATGTCGAGCAGTTCCGTATATCCCAGTATCCCGGTAAGAGGATTATTGATTTCATGCGCAACCCCTGATACAAGCAGTCCAAGAGATATGAGTTTATCTGAATGATAAAGCTTGTCCCGCAATCTTTTGATCTCAGTGACATCCTGCATAATGCATATAAACTCCCTGTCATCTTTCGTCATAGCTGAAAATACGCTGAGTATATAAGTCCTGTCAGCTATCTGGACTTCATCAGACACAGGCATTCCTGATGCAATTGCGGTCTTTATCATACTGTCTCTATGCGGCACATCCATTCCGCAGAGTTCATGTAAGTTCATGCCAACAATCTCACGAGGATGTTTATTAAACCTCTGGGCAAAGGATTTATTGGCCTTCACAATAACGCCTTTTGCATTTATAACAAAAATATAATTCGTTATTGCATCGATTATTGCGCGCCACTTCTTTTGACTTTCGAGTATTCCTTCCATATACATCTCTTTTACCTGTTCAATCATCTATCTTATCCCCCCTTACTATCGTGATTCAGAACTACAATATCCACCCTCCTGTTTTTTGCCCTGCCCTGAGGGGTTTCATTAGATGCTACGGGTTTAAACTCTGCATATCCGGCAATAGAAAATCTTTCAGGAGGGAGATTGTAATTTCTTATTAAATAGCTTAACACATTCGCTGCCCTCAGTGTCGAGAGTTCCCAGTTTGATCGAAACAGGCTGCTCCTGATAGGAAGATTGTCTGTATGTCCTTCTATAGAAATATGATGCGGGATATTTTTGATGATTGATGCAATTGGCGTGAGCGCTGAAACAGCAGACTCCTTTATAATCGCTTGCCCTGCATCAAAAAGAATACTGTCGCCAAAGGATATTACAACACCCCTTTCATCCCTTTTAACTGATGCATAACCATTTGCAGCTAATGCGTCAACAGCCTTCCTTAATTCTGTTTCTACTGCTGTAAAATTATCATATACAGGCGCAATCTCTTCAATTACCTGAATTTTTTCTCCAGCGCTATAATTATTAAATGCATCTTTTGTAGAATCAGCAAACTTTTCGAGCTTGCCTGCATCTACATGGCTTATGGCATACATAACTGCAAAGAATGCAAAAAGAAGGGTGATAAAATCAGCATATGAGACCATCCATCTTTCTGTATTATCATGTTCTTCTATCTTAAGTTTATTTCTCATCTTCATCGCCTTTTAGTCTTTTTTTTCCATAAAAACCCTCAGTTTCTCCTCAAGATCATAAGGGTTTATTCCAGATTGAATTCCTACTACTCCCTCGATTATCATCTCTCTGCGAACTATTTCATGGCTTAGCCGGCTTATCAACTTTTTTGATATTGGCAGCAGTATCAGATTTGCTGAGCCAATGCCATAGACCGTAGCTACAAAAGCAACTGCTATGCCTGAACCGAGTTTGGAAGGATCAGAGAGATTCTCCATCACATGTATGAGCCCGATAACAGCCCCGATTATCCCTATTGTTGGCGCAAAGCCTCCAGCAGTCTCAAAGACCTTTGCTATTCTTTTTTTTTCTTCTCCATAGGTGATATTGTTTTGCTCCAGAGTATCTCTTAACATCTTTACCCCCATGCCATTAATTGCAAGTCTCAGGGCATCTCTGAGAAAGTCGTCATCGATTTCTAAAATCTCATGTTCCAATGCAATTAATCCCTTTCTTCTGGCTACTATAGAATATTTAACAAGACTGCTTATAATCATCTCTAAATCCATTTTCTTGTCTGAAAAAACATCTTTAAGCGAGGAAAAAGCCTTCATAATATCACTGAAAGAAACGCTTAGAAGCGTGGCACCGAGAGTCCCTCCAAATACTATAACTGCTGCAGTCGGCTGCAAAATTGTGCTTAACCTGCCGCCCTCAGCAATGCTTCCACCTGCAATCGCAGATATTCCAAGAACAATCCCTATAAGGCTTGCACGGTCCATTAAATATCATTTCCAGTTTCATTTTTATGTTTCTTTATAATTTCCCTTTGGCGATTGATGGTATAGCGAATTATCTCCTCCCTCACATCGTCATTCATATGAGAGAAAATTAAAGCAATATCGTATTTGTCATCATCGATAACATCGACCCTTACAACATTGCTGTATGCGACTATTCCTGTAGGAGGATGCGTGGGCAAAAGCATCTTGACCTCAACAACATCATCCTTTTTGAGCTTTTCATTTGCTACAAATCGCATGCCTGATGCGCTTATATTAACCCTTGATGGCTCGATCTTTACAAGCCCTTCGCTTTCTAAATGTAAATGTTCTATTATCATCCCTAATTTTCTGTTAATATCGAGAAGCATTTTCCATAATGACGGATTTATTGTTTCATTTTGCAGATCAGCATCAAGCAGTTCAGCATCATATTGATGTTCCAGCAATATCTTCGCTCCCTTAAATGCAGATTCGCTGCCTACTTTCTTAGAGGCAACAGGGAATACATCATCTACTCTAAAATATTGTCGTCTTTCAGAGAACATGGGTTTCAATACAATAGTCCGATCTTTCACCTCTATAACTTCTGTGTAATGATATCCATCATCTGTTGTAATAACAAGGAATTGTCCGTTTTTAACATCAGGCATATTGTCAGCTTGCAGCACGATGCTGTTAGCATCGTTGGCAACAATAGTAGCCTTATGTTTTGTTATGTCAGATGTTGACTTGTAATAAATATCTTTTCCTGCATTAAGTTTCATAGCCTTTTCCCTTTCCTGATGATGTCTGTAAAAATGCATTCACAACCTCTCTGTCAAACTGCAAACCAGAACATTTCACAAGTTCTTCTATCGCAAAATCATGACTTCTCGCAGTTCTATACGGCCTTGATGATGTCATGGCATCATATGCATCAGCAACAGTAAGCATCCTGACAACGAGAGGAATATCCTCTCCGGCAATTCCATCAGGATAACCTTTGCCGTCAAACCTTTCATGATGGTGCTTAATAATGTCTCTTATCTTTGATAAAAAACGCATAGGCTTTATAATATTGTCTCCTTTGACAGGATGCAGCCTGATCTCTGCCATTTCATCAAGCGTAAGACTTTCTGATTTCAAAAGTATAGCATCTCCTATACCAATCTTTCCTATGTCATGCAGATAGCCTCCAAAACTTATAGTATCCTTATCATCATCACTAAAACCCATGACTTCAGCTATTTGAAGCGAATACATTGTAACCCTTTCAGAGTGCTTCATTGTATAAAAATCCCTTGCCTCGATACTTGTGACCAATGATTTTAGTGTATTAACAAGATTGTTGTAAAGAATATCGTAAAGGGCGTTATTTTCTATTCTCATTGATATCTTTTTAGAGAAGGTGAGCAAAGTGGCGATCTCATCGTCGCTGAATGTGGTTCCATCTACCTTGCCTGAAAGATTGAGCATCCCAAAGACCTCGTCTTTTATAATAAGTGGGATTGATAAAAACGACTCTGTGAGGAGCATTCCGGTATGGGGATTGATACATCCATGTCCTGCCGCGCAATATTTTTTGTTTTTCATTACATCCTCAAAAATATTGCATGCAATAGGAATATCCTTTTGGGTCGCGCCAATTGAATTTTTTATCTTAAGATAGCCGTTTTCGACAATGCCAAAAGATGTCTCTTTCACTGCAACAAGCCTTAATGCCATTTCTGCAATCCTATCATAGATATCTTTATTGTCATGCAGCTCGTCTATTTCCCCGCTTATAAATTGAAGCGTTGCTATTTCTTGAAGCTTTTTGAACAGCTCTGAATTAAGTCTTTTTATTGCTGCCTTGTTATTGCCTTCATCGCTGAACCTCTCAAGCAAGCTCCTTTCGCCCATTATCCTGTCTGCTGTTGATATGACCTGATTTATTTTGAATGGCTTTGTAATAAAGTCTCTGGCGCCATCTTTCATCGCATTTATAGCATTGTCGATTGTAGAAAAACCTGTGATGAATACAACAGGAAGAAACGGATTAATCCTTACGGTCTCTTTCAAAAGATCCATACCGTTAAGTCTCGGCATGGTAAGGTCAGTGAATATCATGTCATATCCATTATTTTTTACCATTCCAATGCCGTCAAGTCCGTCAACAGCAATGTCGGTCTCATAGCCGCCTATATCTGACAGGATATTTACAAGAACATCTCTGACCAATGGATCATCATCAACAATTAATATCTTACCTTTCCCCATATCCCTTGACCATCCTTTCCTTCAGCATTTCTGTTTCCTTTGGCGTAAAAACATCCATTGTCTTTAATTTCTCCATCCTATCTATCCAGCCTGCTACTATCTCAGGATTATTGCTTTCAGAAACAGCATTTATCACTCTCAGGTCTCTGTAAGTATCCCTGATGTGCCTTCTCAGATCCCTGTTTCTGTTTATTAAATCTGCTCTTTCATATGCCCTCTCAGCAATAATAACTATTTCCTGAATGTTAAATGGCTTTGTTAAATAATCATATGCGCCTTCTTTAATTGCCTCAATCGCAGTGTCAAGGGTTCCATATGCAGTAAGGATAACTACGGCTGTATCAGGATTGTTTTTAACAGAATGTTTAAGCACATCCATACCGCTGGCTCCAGGCATTCTTAGATCTGTTATAACAAGATCAATATCCTCAATATCAAGAATCTGTATGGCAGCCAGTCCATTATAAGCCGATATTATGCTGTATCCCTCTCTCTGAAGCGATAAACTAACAACATCACGCGCTATCTCGTCATCATCCACAACAAGTATTTTAAAATCTCTCTTTTCCATTTTATTTAACTTCCCTTATCGTTTCTAATACCTCTTTTTTGGCATCCTCCATTACTCTCATCTTTTTTGCCTTTATAGAAATGAATACTGTATCCTGCGGATATTCCTGTTCTTTTTCAAGGATATCAGAGGTCTTAAATTTAGAGACCCTATTGTAAACATGTATTACATTGTCGATTAGAGATGGCAGGATAGTCATCGCAAGCCTCCTTATCTCATTTTTGATTTCTTATCGGAAAATTTTTAGATAAACTTTAAAATGTCTATCTAATCTGCTTCCATGCAGAAAGTAGTTCCTTTAAAAGCCCTTCTAAATGCCTTATCTTTTCTACATCGTTTCTTGCATTTGCAATAGTTAACTCTTTGAGCATATAAATATAAAGATCTTGAAGATTTTGCGCTATCTCCTTGCCTTCCTCCATATCCAGAGAAGACAAAAGCTCTTCGATAATAGCCATAGTTTTTGTAATATAATAGATTTTTCGTTCTGTATCTCCTTGATTCATATAAAATACAGTTTTATGTAGATATTCGACTGCTCCGTCATAAAGCATTATTACGAGATCAAGAGCCGTTGTGGATGTGCTGACCCTTGCGTGTGTATAGGCATTTTGAGCATAAGCTGCATTCATCATCTGCTTCATCCTCCTTTAGGCTTTAGTGTTAATCTTTGATATTAAATCAAACTGTCTTGCAAGAAAATCTCCGCTCTGCTGGAGTCCTCCCAATGCCTTTTCCAATGCTATAAATCTCTTTCTATATGCAGTCTCTTTGTTATCAAGTCTTCTCTCTATATTTTCAATCCTGCTTTCAATAAACTTAATCGAATCTTTTGCCCCATTTGTGCGGTTAGGTATTAGGTTGTTGATATAGCCGTTAATCTTATTTTCAAGGTCATTTGCCATAGCGTCAAATGTATTAATCACATCCTGAAGATTATTTTTTATATTGCTTTCAAGCGTGGAAGAATTCAAAGAAAGAACACCGTATCTGTCATGACTAAGACCAAATCTTAAAAGGGTTTTGTCATTATATGCTGCGCTTATAACTGACCTCAGCCCTTCTGCAACTGCCTTGACAGCGCTGTCAGCATCAAGAGCCGCTGATTTACCAGATGCCTTTTTCGCAGCATTCATAACTGAATTGTATGCAGAAACAAGAGCGTTAATGTTATTCATTATTTTTGAATCATCCTTTGATATAGAAAGATTCAGTGTATTGCCTGATGAGTCTTTCTTAAAATTTATCGTAATCCCAGCAATTAGGTCATTTATAGAATTAGAGCTCCTAGATACTGCAAGGCCATTTATCAATAAAGAGGCATCAACTGCTGCCTGTGACTGAGTCATATTCACTATACCGCCTGTTACATTGCCATTTGCATCATATGCGGCATTAAAGGCAATCCTTGAAAGTCCTGCCGAATCTGTTTCAGCAGGCGTCTCTTCAAACAAGCCATTGCCATCTTCATCAACCATTATTTTAATCCTGCTTGATGCGCCTGTTGAATTTGAATTCAATACAAGTCTGTATCCTGCGCCGTCATTGATTACAGATGCCTTTACTCCTGCATTGGCATTATTAATAGCATTTCTTATGCCTGTCAGGGTGTTGTTCGTTGAATCAATAGTTATATCAACATGCTCATTGCTTCCAATCCATATCCTTAATTTCTGAGTATCAGATACAGAAAGGTCCGCAACAGCATCTGCCTCTGAAGCAAATGCCTGTGAGTATATAGACTGGGATGAGGCAATATTATTTATCTTAATGTTATATGTCCCTTCTGAAGCTGATGATGACGCAGAGGCTGTAAAAACATTGCTATCAGATGAAGATGCGCTCATTGATAAAAAAGAATTTTTTTTCAAGGCAGACAAGGCATTTTTAAGGGATGAAAGCACGCTTGAAATAGTTCCATAGGAACTGATCTTTGCCTCAAAGCCTGCCTTTTTCTTCGCAAGCAGATCTATGGGCCTCCTTTCTAAAGCCATAAGCTGGTTAATAATCTTGCCTGTTTCAAGACCTGAAAAAAGACCTGTTGAACTTGCAATGCCCATTTATGCCTCCGTGTGGAATAGGTTTTTGGCGATCTCCTTCAATGATGCAGCCATCTTAAGATAATCTTCAGGCGGAATCTGCCTTATCACTTTTCCATCTGAATCAATCACCCTTATAACAACATTTTTGTTTTCATCAACTGCAAGAAATGCCTTGTATGATACAGGCTCAGGCTTTTGAACAGCAGTCTCATCAGACCGCTGAGCCTCATCCGTCTTTGGCGATATGCTGTAAGCAGGAGTCATTCCCGCAGTTTTTATCCTGGAATTCAGGATGTCTTTCCTTAAGGCCATAAAATTTATGTTTAATTTAGTGATTTCCATATTATTTTAGAGGGCAGGGATGCCCTGCCCTCTATCCTCTTTGCTACCTCTGCAATAAAGCAAGAACTGCCTGTGGCTGCTGATTTGCCTGAGCAAGAACAGATACGCCTGCCTGCTGAAGTATTGATGCCCTTGTCATATTTGCTGTCTCTACTGCGAAGTCAGCATCCATGACCCTTGAACGGGCTGATGTTACATTTTCGATTATGTTATTGACATTAGCAATTGTGTAATCAAGTCTGTTGCTTACTGCGCCTAACTTGCTCTTATATTCAAGAACTTTGTTTATAGCGACCTGGGTAGCATCTATCGCAGTGTTAGCGTTAGCCCTGGTATCAAGTGCTGCAGTTTCAAGAGTCGTTGACAAAGTTACTACCTTTGCATCTACAGCATCTACTGTAATTGTATTATTTGTAGCATTCTCCTCACCAATTTGGAATGTCCAGTTTACCGTGATATTCAGAACATTCATGTTATTAAATTTTGTTGAGCCAGCAATACGGTCTATTTCGCTTCTTAGAGTGCCAAATTCATCATTAAGGTTTCCTCTGTCAGACGCTGTATTGCTGTCATCAGATGCTTGAACAGCGAGCTCCCTCATCCTTTGAAGCATGCTGTGGATTTCATCAAGACCGCCTTCAATTGTCTGAACAACAGATATCGCGTTATTAGCATTTCTTGCTGCCTGTGACAATCCTCTGATCTGGGCAGTCATACGGCTGGCGATAGCGATTCCTGCTGCGTCATCCTTTGCTGCATTAATCCTTAAGCCTGATGACAGTCTCTGCATTGTTGTCTGAAGGCTTCCCTGTGTCTTTCCCAAACTCCTCTGCGCATTAAGAGCGCTAATGTTTGTGTTAATTACCATTGCCATAGTTTTTTTTCCTCCTTGAATTTTAGTGTCAGTGTTTAGTTTAAAAAACCATTCACTGCTCACTGCTGCTTTTAAAAGGCATCCATGCCTTTTTGCAGGTTTTAAACCTGCTTATTAAATCTCTACTCTCAAGGATACGGCCTTGCTTGTAATCTGCATCCCTCCTTTGTCAGCCATTTTTTATCCTTTGATTATCTTATCGGAGTGTTTTTAAAAAACTTTAATGAGAATTTTAGTAAAGAATTTTAGGGTCAGGCTTGAAAATCTGCATTAACGGAGGTTATGAAGAAACAGAAAAATGGCATAAGGGCTTATTATTTAAATTGAACAATTCCTTATATATTTAAACAAAGAACTGAAGAAATCTAAATAATTTAAAATCTATGCATATCTTTATTCAGAGAATATATAAAAACAAGCATCTCTGCTACTGCTTTATAAAGTTCTACAGGGATTTCCTGATACATATCAAGGGATGAAAGAACATCTATCAATGCCTTGTCTTCCCTTATATGTATGCCGTGGGCTTTTGCAATCTCGATAATCTTCTCAGCCGTATTGCCCGATCCTTTTGCCACAAGTCTTGGGGCAGGGTCTTGTCCATGTTTGTATTTTAATGCTGCTGCCTTTTTCTGAGACTCTCTCATTCTCAAACCTTAAGATTAATTTCTCCGCTGTCTTTTGCGCTGAAATGAATGCGCTCCTTCTGTCCTATATTAACAGCATTAAGGATAAGCCCTGCGTCAACAAACCTTTTCTCAAGAAGTTCTTTTTGCGCAATTATCAGCGATACGGTCTCTATCCTTTCTGCATAGAGGGAAATATAAATTGCCTTGTTAAATAGTGTGATTGCTGCGGAGATCTTTCCGATTTTTTCAAGGTCAAGGTTTATCTCACAGACATATGAATCATCTTTATTTTCTTTGCCCTTTCTGAAAATAATCTCCCCATCCCTTAATCCCTGCCATGAAACAGGCAGGAATGTATAAAGCACATTATTTATGTAAGATGAAAACTGGAAAAATTCTATGGCATTTAAAAGTCTTACAACCGCGCCTGTTATTTCTTTATGTTTTAAACCCGACATCTTAATAAACTTCAAAACCTCTGTATCCAGCAATGAATCTTTGACTTTTAGAAGCAGTCCTTTGAGATCACTCATTATCAGTTTTTTAATATCAGAGTCCTCCATAGCTGCAAGCTTTAACCTTGCCTCAAACATGACTCCAGAGGCATTAATTAAGGTCTTCAAACTGGTATGGCTCATATGCGCTATTTCAGGCAGGAGATTAGCGATAGCCCTGAATTCAGAAAATAATGTTTTAATGGTTTCAGGCATTGAATTGAAAAACTCTTTAATAATCTTTACATCATTAATCTTCAGCCCTGAATTTGGCATTTCTGATAAAATGCTGCGAATCTGCCTGATCAACAGATTGTCTTCAGCCTTGCTGCTTTTATACCCTACAAACTGCAGCTTAATCTCCTGTCCCAGTCCTGCTATCTTAAGGAGTATGGCGTCTCCTTTTGAAAGCGGCATGCCTGATTTAGCAATAATTATTGCGCTTTCTTTGGCAGTGTCAGATGATTTTATGCGGAGCGATACATTCCCTGAATCTATTACATCGAGGACTTCGGCGCTAACTATATCTCCGATTCTAAGAGGGACAGTCTTTGAAGAAGAAGTAAGGAATGTAAAGGCATCAGATGATTTGGCAGGAGGTATATGCATCGGGTGATATTCAATCAGGATCTGTCTAGGACAGCCTGAATGCCAGTCATATTGCCTGCATTGATAAATAGAGGTCCGTTGAGGTTAGGCATTATATTTCCGTTTTCTATCCTTACAATCAAAAGCACAGCAAGGTCTTCCTCATTTTCGATCTTGAGATACTGCCTTGTTGCTGCATCTGCTTTTATCGAGTAGCCAGCAGAAAAAGTTTCAGGCCCTGTCACTATAAAAGCCAGATCAGGGTCATCAATTGCATGAAGCCATTTAAGCGGGGTATCCTTATAATCTATCAAGACATACCTTTTGATTTCAGGGAATCCTGGTATGCCTTCAGGGAAATAAATAATCCTGTCTTCTTTCACCTCTAATGCTCCGAATCTTGAGGTCTCAAATTTAATCATTCTTTAATCTCTCTTTTATCTTTATGAATTCATCTATAGATATAATTGATGCCTTTATATTCTCAGTTCTTATTTTTTCATAAAGTTCTTTTCTGTATACCCTTATGTCTGAAGGAGCTTCTATCCCAAGCCTGACCTGATTGCCTTTAATCTCAATAACCGTGATGGTTATATCATCTCCAAGTTTTATTGCTTCATCTGACTTCCTTGTCAAAACCAGCATCCTGCCTCCTTCAATAGTCCATAGTCCATAGTCCATAGACTATAGACTATAGATTACCTTAAAAAATCAAACAATGACTGTGACAATGTTCGAGACGCTGTTTGCCTCAATGCCTGAAGGACAAACTCTGCTTTTGATATATCGCTTGCAGTCTCTACAAAGTCTGCATCCTCTGTGCTGGAAAGAACAGATTTGAGATTAACATCAGCGCTTTCAAGCCTGTTTATCTGATCATCAAGGCGATTCAATCTTGCGCCAATGTCTGCCAATGCTGCATTAATACTTCCGAGTGCGCCATCTATGCTGCCAATGGATGTTTGCAATGTTGCTATATCATTATTCATAAGGGCGTTTCTTAAGTCATCAGCAATCTTCATAAAGCTCTCGCCATTGTACTGAAATGCTGTGCTGCCTGCAATATTGACAGATATAGCTGCGTCTCTGTCTATCATTACATTCATCATCCCTGAATCTCCATTGTAACTGAAATCATGACTAAAGGAAGGCATATCTGTCCTGAACCCGGAAAAGATATACCTGTCCCTGAACTTACTATTAGAGAGACTAAGAAGATGTTCTGTCAACCTTGCCGTCTCTTTTGCGATGGATGCCCTGTTTTCAGCATTTAATGCGCCATCTGAGCCCTGAATAGCAAGTTCTTTTAGCCTGATAATCGCCTCTGAAACAGAAGACATAACATCTTCTGTAAAACGAAGATGGGAAACAGCTTCATTAATGTTTCTTCTGTACTGGTCATTGGAATTAATGCTCAACCTGTAATCCATTGCCCTGACAGCGCTCATTATATCATCAGAGGGTTTATCAATCTTCTTGCCTGATGAAAGACGGCTATGAAGCACAGACATCTCTCCTAAATTTCTCTGGATAGACCTTACAGTTTGGTTATATATCATAAATTGTGTGACTCTCATATGTTCCTCATAAATTGAGTATTGTCTGAAGCAGTTCATCTGTTACCTTGATCATCCTTGCCCCTGCCTCAAAAGACCGCTGAAACTTGATTAGATTTGCAGCTTCTTCATCGAGGGAAACGCCGGAAAGGGCTTCCCTTCTGTTATTCAATTCATTAAGAAGGTTTTCATCAAATCTGAGACTGTCAGAAGATGCCCTGCTCATAGTCCCAAGTCTTGAAACAATTCCTCTGTAAAAAACATTAAAATTGCTATCTAGTCCTGCAATGCTTTTGGTTGAAAGTTCTGCCATGCGAAGGGCATTGCCGTTGTCTCCTGGCAGAGTTAAATTAGACGAAGCTGCTGCTATCTTTAAAGGATCTGATATTTCAACCCTAAAGTTTTTTATGGCATCTGTTAGTGGACTGATGAAAAATCTGTCATTGTCGCTAACAGCGCCTGTTATTACTATGCTTATACCATCAAATGTTATAGGACTGCCCGATGAATATACGCCTGATGCTGCAACCGCTCCAGTCCTTATATTACGCACATTGTAATTGCCGGAGTTAAAAATTATATCGTATTCATCGAGGGTCAGAGCCGAGAGATCGCTGACTGTTGCTGATGTCATATCTGCTCCTGATGAATAGTCTGATGCGGATATCTGGATGGGATCAAAAAAGTTGTTTCCTGTTGATGCATCAAGGCTATAGCCTAACCTGTGAATAAGATTTGTCTCCTTTATAAGCGATGCAATAAGCTTTCTCAATGATTTAAGCGCAACTGACTCTATGTTATTTCTAACATCAAAAAGTCCGCCAAGTTGTCCTCTGTTTATATATGGCGTGATATTTGCATCTCCTAAAAATATATTATTTTTGCCATCTACAGTTTTTATTGTCAGATTATTAACATTGACCCCGTAAACGAGATTTCTCGTGCCTGCCTGTATAGTAATAGCCCCGCTTTTGTCTTCAAAATATGAAATATTTATATATTCGGATAACTCTTTCAGAAGCAAATCACGCTGATCTCTAAGGTCGCCTGCTTTTTCATACTGCTGTCCTGCCTCTATCTGAACAATGTTTTCATTTAGTCTCGCTATTTCTGAAGATATGACATTTATGCGGTCTGCAATATTGCTGATTGACTCTTCTATATTTTTCAATGTTTTCGTAATATTCATCTCCATATGCCTTGCTGACTGGACAAGGACATTAGCCTTCTGAAGCATAACAATCCTTTGCGGCTGACCTTCAGGGTATGCTGCAATCTCCTGCCATGAATTGAAATAATCAATCACTGTTCTTGAAAGCCCTATGTCCTTCATCTCATTGAATACCTGCTCTATATGGCTTAATGCCTGATTCAGCGCAAATGACCTGCCATAGTTTTGATGCTGTCCAAGCAGTTGAGATTGTATGAATGTGTCATAATGCCTTTTTACTGCGGAAATCCTTACGCCGCTTCCGAGGAAACCTCCATAAATGGCAGCAGGGTTTGCTGTTTCGAGCGCTACTCCTCTCCGTGTAAACCCTGGTGTATTAACATTTGCGATATTGTGGCTTGTAATGCCAAGCGCTGCCTGACTGACAAACATCGCAGACTTGCTTATGTTGAACAACCCGAATAGTGACAATCTATGCCTCCTTTGAAAGCACGGCGCCTGCAACTCCCTGATTCATACAAAGACCAAACGAATCAAAAAAACCCGCAGCATTTTTAAAAAAAACCATGGATCTCTCCATCAATATCCTGTTAAACTCATTCAATTCTGCTATGCTCTGAAATATCGAGACAACCTGCAACCTGAACCCCTGCAAGGCATGGTCGCCTGTCAATCCGCAGAGCCTATCCAGATTAATATCTCCATCAATGCTTTTGTCTGTTGCAAATTTATTCATAAGCCTGTTTTTTTCTTCTTCAAGCAGTCTCAGCCACAGAATAATGGTATCCTTTTCCTTTGACAGATTCTCAAGCTCAGAAACATCAAGCTCTATCAAACACTCCCGCTCCTTCTGCAGCACATCAAGGAGCATGCTGGCAGCGTTAATCTGCTTCATAAGAATATTTTTTATGCCTTCAATAAGGTTCATAGCTCCTTAAGTATCTTATCCGCTATTTTCGCAACATCAATATTGTAATTGCCTGTCTCTATGGCTTCCTTTATAGCCTTAACTTTATCTGCCCTGACATCAGGAATTTTATTTATGGCATTCATCAGCGCCGCCACATCCCTGCCTTCTCCAGAGATATCAACCCTGTCAATTAGATTTTTTTCTTTTGCTGAAACCTTTCCTTTTGTTTCAGCGCCGTTAATATTACGGATTTTAAGATTCACATCCTGACTATCCGGCGGTCTATTTCCATTTATCTTCATTTGGCCCTCCTGTTCTTTAGTTATTTTTATATCGGAGTTTTCCAGAAATTCTTTAATCTATCGCATTGCCAAAACATTTATAGGATCTATGCTCTTACCATCGTATCTGACTTCAAAATGCAGATGAGGCCCTGTGGATGCGCCTGTGCTTCCAACCTCTGCTATAACAGCAGCCGCATCCACATAATCTCCCTCTTTCACAAGATTCACCCTGTTGTGGGCATATTTTGTTATATAACCATTTCCATGATCAACCACTACAACATTTCCATAGCCAGCTTCTTCACCGCTAAATATCACCCTGCCGCTCATTGCTGAATAAACAGGTGTTCCTTCAGGGGCTGAAATGTCTACACCATGATGAAATCTATAATCACCGTATATAGGGTGTTTTCTCATCCCAAAAGAAGAGCTAATTTCGCCTGCAACTGGCAAAAAAGAGGGTCTTATTTTTGGAAATAGGGGTTCGGATCCAGCAGATATAGATGAAAAAGATGGAGGATCTATATGACTGTTAAATCCCTTAATAAGCATATCCTGAAGCCCGAGCCCTTTTTCAGCAAAAAGCCTTGCAATCTCCATATCAAACATGCTCATATAGACATCTTTGCCAAAAGAGTTCTCGGATGAAGCAAGGGTAGTCTGCCTCATTGCTTTTATCATCTCAAATGCAAATAAAGACTCCATTTCCTTGGCAACTGACTTAACAGCCTCCAAATCTTTTCTTCCCTTTAGCCCTTCTAATTTATGGCCGCTGTAAATGTCGTGTTGAATTTTCATCTAAAAAACCTTCCCTTATGTCTTACGCTAAATTATCTCTATCTCAGCTCTCAATGCCCCTGCTGCCTTTAATGCCTGAAGTATTGATATAAGGTCCCTTGACGTTACACCGAGGGCATTTAATGCCCTTATTATCTCGCTGAGTGTTACCCCTGATACCTCTACAAGGGAAGCCTGCTGTTCCTTGACATCAACCTCCCTTTGGGGAACAACAACAGTCTCAGCCCCTTTTGGCGCAAATGGCAAAGGCTGGGAAACACCAAATTCTGTCTTTATATCTATAGTAAGACTGCCATGCGCTATAGCAACAGGAGATATCTTAACATTATCACCAATCACAATCGTTCCAGTTCTTTCGTTTATTACAACCCTCGCAGGGACATCAATAGAAACATCTATTCTTTCTATAAGGGTAAGAAATTCGACAACCTTGTCTTTATAATGAGAAGGGATACGGAGTCTCACTGAGGATGCGTCTATTGTTGAAGCGCTATCATATCCGATATTGTCATTAATTCTTTTAACAATTTCTGATGCTACAGTAAAATCAGGGCGGTGTAAAAATATCCTTATCTCATCTCCACTTATAAGCTTAAACTCGGGTTCGACCTCAATCAAAACACCTTCAGGAACCCTTCCAGTAGTCAGATGATTTTTCTGAACAGTTGTGCCGCCTTCGCCTCCTTTAAAGCCGCCAATAGAAACTTGACCCTGCGCAAGGGCATAAACCCTTCCATCAGGTCCTTTAAGCGGCGTTAGAAGCAAGGTGCCTCCCTGTAGGCTCTTTGCGTCGCCGATAGTGGATACCACAGCATCAATTCTTGTTCCCGACTTTGGAAAAGGCGGGAGCTTTGCAGTTACGATAACAGAGGCTGCATTCTTTGATTTTATGTCATTAGGGGCCGCTGTTATGCCTATCCTTTGAAGCATATTCGCTATGCTCTGGGAAGTTGCGAGTCCCTTGTCTCCAGTGCCATCCAGACCAACAACAAGCCCATACCCTATAAGCTGATTTTCTCTCACTCCTTCAAAGTTTGCAATGTCTTTTATGCGTTCAGCGTGAGCGGCAGTGAATGGTGAACAGTGAATAATGAACAGAAAAAAACAAAAAATAAGAGTTTTTTTTATTTTTTCGATATATGCGGTTTTTGAATTCATTCTTTATGCTCCTTTTTACTATTCACTAACGACTGTTCACTATTCACTGCCTCTAAAACGGCCATACCTTATCCAAAATTCTCACAAGCCAGCCAGGACTCTGTTTATCTTGAACAACCCCGTCGCCGACAAGGTATATCTCGGCGTCTGCCACCCTGCTGCTCAGTATAGTATTGTCTGAAGCAATATCATCAGGTCTTATCATGCCTCTAAAAATAAGCACCTGTTTCTCTTTGTTTATAGTTATATCCTTTCTTGACTCAAGAACAAGATTTCCATTAGGCATCGCTTCCACAATCTTTGCTGTGATGGTGCCTATGAGTTTGCCTTCTCTTGCTGTATTGCCGTCTCCTTTGAAGTCTGATTTCCCCTTGCCCTTGACAGTTGGAGAGAATACATTAGAACCCTTATAAAAACCCTTTAACCCCCAGACATTATGAAGATTAAAGTCATTGTTCATTCCAAAAAAGTCTGTCATGCTGTAATCTGCTGATGAATCGCGGCTGGTGCTTGTGTCAGCGCTATTTGAACCAACTATGTTTTCAATGACCTTTATTGTTACCAGATCATTGACCCTCCTTGCTTTTATATCTTCAAAAAGCCCTGCACTGTTACGCCACAAGGAGTTGGTGGAGGGCATCGGCGCTGCAGCTTCCTGATAAACATACTTTGGAGGGTGAGACGGAAGCTGGGGTGAAGTAGCGCAGCCTGAGATTAAAAAAAGGATACAGAATGCAAAATACAGGATATAAAATTTTTCATCCTTTAGTCTGACTTTTAACTCCATCTCAGAACTCCACCTTAACTGTATTTTCATCTACAAGCCTGCCTGTTATGATTTTTTTTGTTGATATATTAATGACCCTTACAAAAGAGCCTACATAGGCGCTTTCATTTGTCTCTCCTATTGTCGAAATATTCAATCCTGTCGATTCTGCTAATACTACTACCCTTTGCCCTTTTTTCACGAGCAAGGAATTGCTCATCATGCTGTCCAGTATCGGTTTATTTGCAACTGTCGAACGCGTCAATTGTTTGCCCACGACTGCATCAGGATTTCCGATAAATCCAGACGGCAATCGCGATATATCCATCAACATTACATAAACATCTTTTTCCTGAAGAAGAGATCCCTTAGACATTGGTCTTCTGCTCATTACCACCCTTTCAAATATCCTGACATTTGCGGCAGCTTCTACTTTCCTTCCATTTTTAAATTCCATTGTAAATACTGTTTTTCCAGGTGGAGCTTTTATTATGTTTATCTTTGCAGGCCTTTCCTCAGGCAATGTCGAATTCACCGCTATATTATTTATCTCAACATCAGCCCATGGATAATTTTCTATGATATGCTCCTTTAGCATTTCCCCAGGACTCCATGCTGCTGCAAAAGATATGGAACAAAGAGCAACTAATAAGAAACCAGTAACGAGAGACGAATAACATTTCATAGTTATCTCCTCAGATTATTAGCTATCTGGAGCATATCATCTGACGCCTGAACTGCCTTTGAATTAATCTCATAAGCCCTCTGGCTCACGATCATATTCACCATCTCCTCTACTATGTTCACATTGCTGAGTTCAAGAAAACCCTGAGCTATTGTGCCTATCCCTTCGCTGCCTGGATTGCCTGTTATTGGTTCACCTGATGACCCTGTTGGAACAAATAGGTTTTTGCCAAACGCCTTGAGTCCGGCAGGATTGATAAATCTGGCGAGTTCTATTTGCCCCACCTCTGTTGGCGCAGCGCTTCCAGTCTGAAGCGCTGAAACCTTTCCATCAGAGCCGACTGTTATATTTAAAGTATTTGAAGGTATAGTTATAGAAGGTTCCAGCGGATAGCCGTCAGAGGTCACGATTCTTCCTTCGCTGTCAAGTTTAAATGCGCCTGTCCTTGTATATGCTACCTCGCCATCAGGTTTAAGTATCTTAAAAAAGCCGTCTCCTTCTATCACCATATCAAGATTATTACCGGTGCTTGCAAAATCACCCTGTGTGAAAATCTTTTGAACTGCCACAGGCCTTACCCCAAGTCCAACCTGAATGCCTGAAGGTATCTGCGCCCCTTCAGCAGACAAAGCCCCCGGCGTTTTTATATTTTGATACATAAGTTCCTGAAAATCAGCCCTTCCTTTTTTAAAGCCTGCTGTGTTTACATTAGAGAGATTGTTTGCTATAACATCAATATTAAGCTTTTGCGCCTCCATCCCTGTTGCTGCTATAAACAATGACCTTATCATAAATCCTCCCTTATATTCTCGCCATATCGTTTGTGATCTTTGATGTAGCCTCATCAAGTGTTTGTATAGCCTTTTGATAAGACTCAAAATCCCTTAATGTGCTCATCATCATAATCATCTCCTTAAAAATATCCACATTGGATAATTCAATATGTCCCTGCTCTACTGAAGCCTCTGACCTTATGCCTTCTTGGTTGGTTGAAAAAAGTCCATCTCCCAATCCTATAAGTGAGCCGATATCTTCAAAGTCCACTATCTTTAATTTTGCTACTTTGCTTCCATTTACATTAATATCGCCTGAAGGGGGTATCTCAACCTTACCCTTAGGTATCTGTATTGCGCCATTTTCACCTAAAACCTTAATTCCACTTTTTGTGATAAGATTGCCATTCATGTCTATTTTTAGATCGCCTTTCCTCGTATACATCCCTCCTTCAAGGCTTATAAAGCCCCTGCCGTTTATAGCTATATCAAAGGGATTGCCGGTCTTTATGATCTCGCCTCCTGAAAAATCTATCTTTGGTTCTGAGGCAACGGTCATAGCCCTTCCGTCATTGCTCCATGGGATATTATTCATCTGAGAGATAAGATGGTCATTAAAAGAAATCTTTGTCTGTTTAAATCCAACTGTGTTTGCATTGGCAATATTCTGAGATATCGCATCTATCCGCTCATGTCTCGAGACTGCGCCTGTGAGCGCTATATAAATTCCTTTATACATGACAATTTATTTAGCAATATTTATGCCAAAGTCATAAACAATGACATATCTGTCCAAAATAAATTTATAATAGGCTATAAAACAAGGCGTATGGTTCAATTTCTGCAAAGCACGGTTTACTTTAACTCGGCTGAAGTCGTAAGCGGAAGCCGAGCAATACCATATGGCAAAAACATTATGGTCAGATAATGATTTGAACTTACACTAATGTAGTTTCTTTGGCAAAGAAATTGAGCCATACGCCTTAGATGGACCATTTGAGGCAGGTATGATTTTTCAGATTAAACATCCATGTTACGATTGAACTGCCGCTGGAAAGGATTTCCTTATGTGAAAATTTTTTCCATTCTACTTTTTACATAGATTGAGTATGAGCTCCACTTCACCTTTAGACATGTCAAAAAAATCTGCTATTTCGTCAACTTTTAGACCTTTTTTGGCAAGTTCACATATCTCTTTGCGACTTCCGGCAGAAGATAAAACCGCTTTTTTATCCATTTTTTCAGCTTTCAATAATAAATCATTAAGCATCTCTATCTTGCTGTCTATCCTAAATTCAAGAGACTTCAAGGCATTTATCTTCTCATCTATCCTTTTGAATATGCTGTCTGAAATCTCTACTATCTCTGCAAGCTCCAAAGTTAAAAGTTCTTTTGCTTCTTCTTTTTTATTGTTTTTATTGCTCTTCTTTAACAGTCTTTTAATCATTTTCTTCTCCTAAGCCTGAATATCTATTTTAGAGCCATCTTTTTTTTCATCTTTATCATATTTTTTTTGTCCCTTTTTGATTTTTGAAGAAAATTTTTTTTCTGACTCTTTCTTTACAGCCCTAATATCAAAGATTCTTCTTAACCCCTCTATAGCCATATTATGATCACCATCCCTTCCACATTTAAGCCTGATAAAGAGTCTTTTCCTGAATATATGCCTGCTTGAACTTCTCCACTATTTCTGATAACTGTTCATCTGTTATCATTAGAACCTCTTTACAGATCGGATTTATAGATGCAATAAGCGGCATAGGTCCTCTATATCCGACTCCGAGCCTGACACATATTGTATCTGACATGGCTATTGTGCAACACAACATCCTCCTATCCGATGACAATTCTGCGATGTCGTCATAGTCATGGAAGTGATGTCTTTTTATTGAATCGCATAGATTTTCAGAGAATCCCCATTTTTCAGCAAACAGGTTCCCAACCTCTGCATGCCCAAATCCAAAAATCTCTTTCTCTATATCAGAAAATCTTACCCTCTCATTATAAACCTTTTCCATTAACATCAAAAACCTCTCAGGCTGACTGTTATTCATTATGGTCTTGCCAATATCATGCAAAAGTCCTGCCACCATCGCTTCCTCTGCTTCAGGAAATCTTATCTCTTTAGCTATAATGCCGGCAGCAATCGAAACCCCAATGCTGTGTTCCCAAAGCTTTTGCTCCAGAATTCCAAATCTCTTATACACTGTCTTTGCAGATATGGCAAGGGCAAGATTTTTAACGGCATCAAGTCCCATTATGACTATAGCATCTGATATAGTGTCAACATTCCGTCGCAGGCCATAATATGCAGAATTCGCAAGTCGCAATATATTTGACGCCATGGATTGATCCGCCATTATCACATCCTGAAGTGCATCTATCTCTACATTTGCTTTGTTGACAAGACTGACTATCTTAACAGCCACCATTGGCATCGGAGGTATTTCACAAGTCATTAAAATAGATTCCTTTATGTTATCCATTTGACAGTAATCCCCCATGTTACTTGAATTATGTGAAAAATCTTTCTATTTCTCGCCTTAATCTACCTAATTTTTCTCCTATAGACTGCAGTTCATCCTCACCAAGCGAAAGTTCAAGAAGTATGGCATCATGCTCCTCGGTCCATATGCCGTCGTCTTCTATTCTTGGACTGAATCGCCTGGACAATGCCTCTGCAATCGCAACAATAGAGACCCCGAGTTTATTACCGCTCGTCTTTGACGGCTGGTGATGATGTCTTATAGCCAAAACAATATCATCAGGCATTCTTACATGCTCAGCATATAATGAGCCGACTTCAGCATGAGTGCAGCCGAACATCTCTATCTCCTTATCAAAAATATCATCTGATACCCCTATCTCAAAAAATTTATCATGATCTTTCCTATATAAGATAACTCTGCCGATATCATGCAGCAGTCCGCATAGAAAGATCTCAGAAGGCGCAGCCATAGATACAGCATCTGATATTGCAGCCGCTATATATGCAACCTCATATCCATGAATCCAAAGATTCTTTACCTTAAATGAAGTGTGTGCTGGAAATATATCCATTACCGCCATTGCTAAAGCTATAGACTTTATATTGTTATACCCTAAAAACAATACAGCATGCTTTATACTCTTAACATTTCCTGAATGGCCGAACATCGCAGAGTTTGCAAGTATTATGACTCTTTCAGCCAATGCCTGATCATGCGATATGAGATTGTAGAGTTCCTGTGGGGAAGAGTTCTCATTCCTCGTTATTGCAAGTATTCTGCTCATTAGCGAAGGAATTGTATATGACTTATTCAGCCCCTTAACAAATTCCTTTATATCATTTTTATCCATATCTATACCTTTATTCTTAATGCCTAAACCAGCTTATGAGCTTCTGTATCTCTGAGGCCAATTTTGAGAGATCAGCGGCTGCATGGTTAAGTTGTGAACTTGCATCCGAAGACATCTTTGTGATTGCAGAGACATTATTCATGCTCTGTGATACCTCTTCTGCAGCGGCTGACTGTTGTTCTGCTGCAACAGCTATCCTCTGAACCATGTCAACAGCCTTTTCAGATGCCTCCACTATAGTGTTGAGGGCTTCTTTTGCCTCCTCTGCAAGTTTTACTCCGCCCTGAACCTTTGAGACGCCTATGTTCATTGAGCTCACAGACCTCTCGGTCTCTGCCTGTATCTTCTTTATCATCTCTGCAATCTCTCTTGTAGCTTTGCTGCTCCTTTCTGCAAGCTTTCTTACCTCATCAGCAACAACTGCAAATCCTCTTCCCTGCTCTCCAGCCCTCGCTGCCTCAATAGCTGCATTTAAGGCAAGAAGGTTTGTCTGATCTGCAATATCATCTATTACTCTTATAATATTTCCTATCTCATTTGAACCCTTTCCCAGCTCTTCAATAGTAGATGCTGTCTCTTTTATTGTCTCAGCAATCTCAACCATGCTGTTTACAGTATTTTCAACAGACTTCTTTCCTTTAAGCGCTATACTTGAAGCGTCTTTTGATGCAGATACTGCATTAGATGCGTTCTTTGCTACATCCATTACTGTCTGTGATATCTCTGTCATCGCAGATGCAACCTGCTCTATCTGGAGTGACTGCTCATGAGAGTTCTTGTTCAAATCATTTGCTGTTGCTGAGAATTCCTCTGAGGCTGACGCCATCTGATAGGTTGTTGAGGATAGGCGCTGAATAGTCTGTTTCAGATTTCCTGTCATCTCATTCATATTCGCTCCCAGAAGACCTATCTCATCCTTTGATGAAACCTCCATGTTTAAAGTAAGGTCTCCTCTTGAGATGAGACCTATAGAATCCATAAAATTAGATAGAGGTTTTAACAACTTATTTTTGCTTACAAATACACTGCCAATGCTCATTGCACATAATATGATCAGAAAAGATATTATAAATATATTCATCTTTGAGGTCTCGGCATCCATTATTTCATAACCAGTTTTTATCTCTTTCTTTAGATAGTCATTGTATTGATCAAAAAGTCCCTTTATCTCAAAAGCTAAAGGCTCAGTTACGGTTGCAAGAATTTCTTTTTTCTTTGCAGTATCATTTGTTTTTAAAATAGCGTCTGCGCTCTCATGAAATCTCTTATGAGGGTCTTCCATTGCCTTATGTAACCTCTGCTCTTCAGCACTTTTGGGTTTATAAGAATAATACCATTTCCCAAAATCGCATTTTGTAGGATCAGTAGTTTTTTTAAATTCCTCTCCACTATGGATATGCTCTTTAAGTGAATCAAGCCAAAGAAGATGGTCGATGTATTTTTCTTTTAAGAAACCGCTCGCCTCAACATTCCCTGCCTGTGTTTCATCGGCTGCTGAGATCTGATTATTGGTATATAAAAAGATCCCTATTGCAATAAAAGCAATCGCACAAACAACAATGCTCTGCAAAAAAACCAATTTCTTAATTGATACATCTTTCATCTTTATATCCTCCTAATGAACTAATAAATTTGATTCAATATTTGATTGCCCTTTGTTAAAGAAAAGCTTGTCAATATCAATGAGTATTAGAAGCCTGTCATTGAGTTTTCCCATACCTTTTATGTATTCAGAGTCTATGCTGCCTGTCATTAATGGCGGCGGATCAATAGCATCGGATGATATTCTCAACACCTCAGAGACTGAATCGACTATTATGCCTGTAATAATGCCAACATCTATGACTATTATCCTTGCGTGATTATCAAGCCTATCTGAATCCAGACCAAATCTTTTTCTCAGATTTATGACAGGTATCACCTTTCCCCTCAGGTTGATTACGCCTTCTATATGCTGAGGAGAGTTTGGAACAGGGGTTATATCCACAATCCTATTTATCTCCTGCACCTTAAGAATATCAACAGCATATTCTTCTTTTCCAAGCCTGAATGTAACAAACTGTAAAATTTCATTTAAATTCATCTTTGCCTCCATAATCTTTTATCGGTAAATATATTCATAAACTTAAACACCGGCACTATACAGAATTTATTATCTCCCCTGCTATTTCCTCTATGGACAATATCTTATCTGCGATGCCTCCATCCACAACGGCCTTCGGCATTCCATAAACAACACATGTATCTTCATTCTGAGCAAATACCCTTCCGCCAGTCCTTTTTAATTGTGTCAGACCTTCAAGGCCATCATGTCCCATGCCTGTAAGTATTACGCCCAGTGACCTGCCAGGGAAAAATTCTGCCACTGAAAACATAAGGGCATCGACAGATGGACGGTAAATAAATTCATCTTTATTCTCTGAAATAGTGATAACGGTCTCTATACCTCTCGGTCTCTTCACCCTCATATGGCCCCTGCCTGGCGCTATATATGCAACACCATTTTTTAAAGATTCTCCCTCCTCTGCCTCTTTTACAGTAATCTGGCTTAGCTGATTCAGCCTCTCGGCAAAAGGACCTGTAAAATTTGGAGGCATGTGCTGGGCTATGACGATAGGCGCCGGAAAGTCTTTCGGCAATTTTGGAATTATTTCCTGAAGCGCCTTTGGTCCGCCTGTAGAGGTGCCAATAGCCACTATGTTTATCCTTCGCTCTCCTGTTGTTCTCACAGGCATCGATTCGGGAATCTCTATTGCCTTTGGCGCTGCTGCCGGCCTGATGCGTCTTTTAACGATGCCTTTCCGGGCAATATGTTTTACCTTTTCGATTAATATTTCCTTAATCTTAACAATATTAACCGAAAGCTCTGATAGGTTTTTAGGAATAAAATCTACTGCTCCAAGCTCAAGTGCATCGAGCGTTACTCTTGCGCCCTCAACAGTTAGAGAACTGACCATAATCACAGGGACCTGGTTTTTCTCCATAATATGCCTTAATGCAGAAATACCATCCATCCTCGGCATCTCGACATCCATCGTCACAATATCAGGTTTAAGCTTCTCGACCATTTCGATTGCCTCAAGCCCGTCTTTTGCCTTTCCAACAATCTGTATTTCATGATCAGAAGAAAGCATGCTGCTCAACACATTTCTCATGAATGCCGAATCATCAACAATTAAAACCTTTACCATAATTAAACCCTAAACCATCCTGCCGTTGAATTCAATTCTGCTGCAAGTTTTGAAAGATCTACTGACGCGCGTTTTATTTCACCAATTGAATCGCCTAATTGTCTTGTTATTGCTGCAATGCTTTCCATATTGTGAGAAACATCTTCGGATGCCGTGGACTGTTCTTCGGTTGCTGCTGCAATTCTCTGCACCATGTCTGCAACCTCTCCTACATACTCAACTATCCCGTCTATTGACTTCAGAGTGCTGTTTACATGGTTAAGAACCATTCCAACAGACTCCCTTTCTTGCCTCATAAAGTTTACAGAATCTGCAACCTCTGCTTGCATTGCCTTTACTGTGTTTGAAATGTCATTCGTAGCTGAAGTTGTTCTTTCTGCAAGTTTTCTCACCTCATCGGCAACAACCGCAAAACCCCTTCCCTGTTCTCCTGCACGGGCAGCCTCTATTGCTGCGTTCAATGCAAGAAGATTTGTCTGATCAGCTATGCCTTTTATCAAGGTTATTATTTCATTTATCTCGCCTGATTTCTGCCCGAGGGATTCCACTTTTGCAGCAGACATATTAACCATATCTGTAAATTTCTGAAGCTCCTGAACCGTTATATGCATAGCATTTTTGCCATTCATCGCTATCTTTTTCATCTCCTGCGCAGCCTTTGATGTATGGGAGGCGTTTTTTGCCATGTCAAGCGTTGTTTGAGACATTTCTGTCATTGCAGTTGCTGACTGCTCTACCTGAGAAGTCTGCTGATAAGAGCCTTTCTCAAGAGCATCAGCAGTGGCTGACAGCTCCTCTGAACTGCTTGCAAGTGTGCTGGTAGATGTTTTTATTTTTCCGACAATTCCTCTGAGATTGTCTATCATCTTACACATTGATTGTTGAACCAGTCCTATTTCATCCTTCTTTTGTTCATTCTTAGAACATGTAAGGGTGCCTTCAGCAATCTGCTCAGATTCCCAGATGAGTTCATTTAAGGGTTTTGAAACAGAACGATAAATCCATGTGCCGAAGGCGATGCCAAAGACAACAGCGCCTATGCTTATGCCAATAATAAGTATTGTGCTGAATCTCACCATTCTGTTCACCTTTCCTATAGCCTTTTCCTGCTCGCCTTGAGCGGAAGTAACAGTCTGTTTTCCCATTTCAGCCTGCCTTATAACTATTCCCCTCAATCTATCGGTAGCTTGCAGAGCCTTTTCTTTCATATCAATCTGATGGCGGATCTTAGCAATTATTCCGTCTTTTGCAAATAACAGACTCCTCACAGAAGACAAGGCAATTTGTACGCTTTGAAGCATCTTAATCTCTTCCTTTGCATCTAATTTTGAGAGCATCCTCTCAAGGCCTTTACTTACGACATCGATTTTTTCATATATTCTTTTAATATCATTATCAATAAGGTCAACCTCTTTTAATAAATTAACCGTAAACAACCGTGCAGCCAGCCCTTCTATGGATAACCCGAGTGAGACGAGTTCAGAATTTCCAGATAACACATTTATTGATATATTAGCCTGAGTAAAAACATCTCTTTGTTTATTTGTTTCAATGCTATACTTATCACCGGCAGTCATAACTTCTTGTTCTGTAATTAAAAGAACCGATGCAAGCTTTTCGTTTATTTCTTTATTTAATAATTCATGGCGATTTTTAGACTCTTCGTTTGGTTCTCCAATCATTGCGGTTTGGACCTTTACAAGTTCATCAATCCTTTCTCCAAGCATTTTAATATCAGAGTATAGGTTTTTGGACTCCTTCAAATATTCGCTCTGAAGAGCCTTATTTACAATAGCATTAATTTTGCCTCTGGCAATTATTAATGTCTTTTTATCCTGCGCTTTTTGTATCTCAAAAATAGCTAACTGAATATCTTTAAACGTTGCTTTTAACATCTCAATATTTCTCAGTTTTGATGAAATACCCCTTGTCTCTTCTAATGATGTAACAAATAAGGCAGAACGATTAAGCTGAAGCCCCTTTATCTTTGCATCAAGTCCTTTTAATTTATTTGATACATCTTTTAGTCTTTGAATGATTTCCGTATTTGCTGAGGCTGCTTCTTGTTCAGCATTTAATCTCCCTTCTGTTATATGAAAAAGTTCCTTAGCTATACGGCTCATTTCACTATAGACCTCCATATTTACGCCTCCAGAGAGCGCCTCTAAGACATCCTGAGATGCCTTAACCTCTGAAAGTGAATTTTCAGCCTCTGCACGGTATGTCTTGTATTCATCACTGCTGTTTGATGCAGATACCTTTATAAGGTCTGAGGTCATGCCCTGAATTGCTCGCTGAAACTCAACAGTTCTCATCTGAAAAGGGGTGCTCTTCTCTGTAAGATGAAAAAGTTTGTTTTTCACAGAACCCATGCCTATCACACTTGTAACAGCAACAGCGCTAATGATTGCGAGCACTGCAATTACATTCCATGTGAGTTTAGCTTTAATTGTCATAATTTATCCTCAATATTTGTTAGGATGTTGACCGTTATTAGCAATAATGCGCTAATAACGGTCAACTATAATCATTTTTTCATTACTTTATATATTTCTTTCCCTCTCCCCGCACAAAATCTATGAGCTTCTGAACTTTAGGAGACGGCTGTCCTTTTGTATATATAATCACAGGAACAGAAATCTTAGGCTCTGCTAAAGGTTTTACACTTCCGTCCATCAGACCTTCTGAAGCCAGACCAACCGCCTCTGGATTGGATTTAACTGCATTTATTACATCTGCTGCCCTGTCTACTGTAAGCACATCAGATGTATATTTTTCACCATCCATTATCTTTTTGGATACTAATTCATTAACTCCTTTTATAAGATTGCCAAATACAACAATAATCGGCATATCTTTTCCGCCGACCTGCTTCCAGTTGTCAATCTTTCCTGTAAAAATATCTTTTGCTTGTTCTTTCGTCAGCTTTGATGCAGGGTTGTCATTGTTAACTATTATCACAATCCTGTCCTCGCTAACTACAGCGCTCTTTATAAGAGACATATCCTTTATCTCTATGTTTTCCTTCTTAACAAGTCCGCTGACCTCATCCGGGGAAAGGAAAAGAACAGCAGCATCAATAACTCCCTTTTCTAAGTCTATAATGGCAAATTTAGGACCATATGCAGTCGAGGTCAGATTAATACCTGTTGCATTTGTGAAATGACTTTTCACAGGGTTTATAGCCTTTTCAAGCGGCGGCGCCCCTCCTCCAAGTTTTATCTCTTCTGCAAAGGCGCTAATACCCAATGTTAATACAAAAACAACTACTGCCATTAAAACTAACACACACCTTTTCATCTTCTGCCTCCAAAACTAAAATATAATCCACCAAAGGTGGTTCGTATGTTTATCAGTCCATAGTCCACAGTCTATAGACTATGGTCTATGGACTATGGTCTAATTCAGAATCCGAATTCCTTTAATAAATCATCCACTCCTTCCTGAGATACCTTTTCAGGCGCTCCAATTTCTACCTTCTTTCCTTCTTCTATCTTCACACCAAAGGTTGCTATCATTTTCACAAGCTCATTTTCCATGTCTCCGACAAGCTTAATTACCCTCTTTATAGCCTGCCCTGTAATGTCTTGAAAAGACTGAGCAGTAAGTATTTGGGTTAAATCATCCTCAAGGCTATTCTTAAAATTCTTTAAATAGTTCACAGATTCTTCAGGTTCTTTAAGGTTTTTTATATGTGCATTAAGTTCATCCATAGTCAGAATGTATTTCTCGACTATGCCCATTGTCTTGTTGGCTGCTTCCTCTGTCTTATCAATAACAAACTCAAGCCTATCAATAGCGCTCGGCATGTCTGTTATCGCTATATTCTTAAGTCTGGGGTCAAGCGCCTCTTTAAAAGTCTTTATGGAGTCATGAAGCTTTCTCGTTACCTTTCCAACCTCTTTAAAAAGGTCGCTCTGTCCTTTGCCTATAATATTCTGTATGGAGATATCCGCCTTTTCATAATTTTGCGCTGCGACGGCATTCATGAAATCGACTATATCATCAAGAAGGGCGCATCTTGGATCAGTAGAGCTTATGCCCCTCTTTTCAAAAAAGTCCTTTGCATCCATGACTTCTTTGACAATCACACTGCCGCCCATGCCTTCTGCCTTCTTTACCACCTCGACCTTATCCCCAACTTCATTGACTTCAAATATCTCATCTTCAAAAATGCTCATGTTTTCTATAGGGATAAGCTTCTTTGTATCAAGGAGAACAACAAGCTTATCATCAACCCTTGCAATGCCTGAGACTATATCAGAGGCATTAAAGTAAGCTGGCGGCTCTATCTTCGATTCCTCTATTGTGATAACGCCTGTTATGCTGTCAACAAGAACTCCGAATTTGACACTGCCGTTTGTAACAACAATAATCTTCTCCCCTATTGTCTCTCCATTTAGACCGATAAGTTTTCTGATATCAACAACAGGTATTACCCTTCCTCTCAGATTAGCTATGCCTTCTATGTAATAAGGAGACTGAGGCAGTTTTGTAAGAGTCGGCATATTAATAATCTCTTGAACCTTTAGTATGGGAATCGTATATTCATTGTTATCAACCATAAAGCCAATGTGCTGCATATATCCTCCGTCTGTTTTCTTATTTGCTTGTCCTAAATGTGCTTCTTGAAAGCACTGCAAGGTCTAAAATTAAGACAACCTTTCCATCGCCAGTGATTGTTGCGCCCATGATGCCGCATTCTTCAGAATCAATGCCGTTAAGTGTTTTAATCACAATTTCTTCCTGACCTAAAAGTTCATCAACAGATATGCAGAACCTCCTGTCGCCAACTGTAGTCACAAGAACATAAATGTTATCTCTGTCAACCTCAGATGTTCCTCTAACTCCGAGAAACTCTGACATCTGGAAAAGGGGCATAACACTGCCGCGCACAGTTAATGCCATCTGACCTGTCACATCTTTTATATCGCTTTTTTTAATCTTGATCGTCTCTTCTATCATTGTTTGTGGAATGGCATAAATTTCATCGCCTATCTTTACCATCATGGCATAAATTATTGCGAGGGTAAGAGGCAGACTTATCTTAAATGTGCTTCCAATATCCTTTTTAGTTATTACTTCTACATATCCGTTCAGTTTTGATACATTTGTTTTAACAACATCCATTCCGACTCCGCGGCCGCTTAGTTCTGTTGAAACATCTTTTGTGGAAAATCCAGGCAAAAATATAAGATTTATTGCAGCCTCATCAGACATCCTCTGCGCCTCTTCCTCTGTTATCAAACATTTTGACAACGCCTTTTTCTTGACAGACTCAACATCAATGCCCTTTCCATCATCAGAGACCTCTATGACAATCTGTGTGCCTTTCTGGTATGCGCTTAAGATTATTCTCCCATTCTTGGGCTTGCCTTTGATCTGCCGTTCTTCAGAGAATTCTATGGCATGATCTATAGAATTTCTTATAATATGAACAAGGGGGTCTCCTATGCTTTCTATAACAGTTTTATCAACCTCTGTGTCTTCTCCGAATATCTCAAGATCTATATCCTTGCCCAAATTCCTTGACATATCCCTTACCATCCTCGGAAACTTGCTGAAAACCTTCTGAATTGGCTGCATCCTCATCTTCATCACAGCAAGCTGTAAATCAGATGTAACCCTGTCGAAAAATCCTGTTGTCTCAAGAAGGCTCTCAACATGACTGTCTCCAGAATATTTAAGTTCAAGTTTTGAGGCAAGGTTTAAAAGCCTGTTTCTGACAAGAACTATTTCTCCAGCAAGATCCATTACCTTATCTATCCTCGATACATCAACCCTAAGTGTCGATACTACTTCCTTGTCCTTTGTTATCTGCTCAGCCACAGGTTGAGGTTCAGGTTTAGGTTGAGAAACAGCAGATTCTTTTTTCTTTTCCTCAGCCGCAACCTTAACCTCAACATCTTCTTTCTCCTCTCCTGCTACTGCCAATTTCAGAGAATAATCAAGCTCTCTTAAAATGTCCGATATATCCAGTTCTATGCCGTCTTTAAGTTTGATATGATGTATTAAAAGCCTTAAGGTATCCACACTTTTAAGAATCGCATCCATTAATTCCCGTGAAAGAGCAACTTCACCATCACGGAGCCTCTTCATAATGCTCTCTGCCCTGTGAGCAATATCAACTATCTGCTGAAAGCCCAGAAAGCCTGCAGCTCCTTTAAGAGTATGCATTCCTCGAAATATCTCGTTTAAAATATTCTTATCATATCCCTTTGTCTCGAGTTCGACAAACATTGGGTCTATTTTTTCGAGTGACTCTTCTGCCTCAGTAATAAATTCTGATATTATCTCTTCCATTTCATCAGCCATTTTATGCCCCTTAATTCGCCTTTAATGCAGGTTTTTTTTCAGCTATTTTGCTGAGTTTTTCCATTAATACCTCAGCAGTGAATGGTTTAACAATATAATTATCAACACCAGACTTTATGGCCTCTATAACTTTATCCTTTTCAGACTCTGCTGTCACCATAAGAAATGGGATATCTTTAAGCGGCTCTGGCTCCTGCCTGATATTTCTAAGAAGGTCTATACCCTCCATATTAGGCATGTTCCAGTCAGATACAACGAGCCCGTATTTGCCGCTCTTAAGTTTGTTGAGCGCCTGCACGCCATCCTCAGCCTCTTCTATATTTTCAAAGCCGATTTGTTTCAAAAGATTCTTAACTATCCTTCTCATTGTAGGAAAGTCGTCCACTACGAGCACTATGATCTCAAAGTTAAACATTAGCCTTACCTCCTTTAAACATTGTATTTAATATTTTTTTAATGCTGTTATTTATCTGGTCAGCGCTTACAGGCTTGACTAAATAATCATTGGCGCCTGCTTCAAGCGCCCTTGTTTTCTCATCAGCATCAGCTTCTGTAGTGACCATAAGAATAGGTATATGTGAACCATAATCAGCCCTTAGTCTTTTAATTAGTTCAAGTCCATCCATATAAGGCATATTTAAATCAGTTACAATCATATTGACAGGAATTGTTGCAAGTTTTTCGATGGCATCAAGTCCGTTTTCAGCAAAGAACACATCAAATCCCCTTGACCTGAGGGATAGCCCCATAAGCTTTCTTGTTGTGGGACAATCATCAACAATTAATATCTTCATACTATTCACCTTTTTTGATAAACTACTACATTATTTATTACGACCGGCATGAATGCCCTTGTAACATTATGCAGACTCTCTGCTGTGCCGATAAACAAAAAACCGCCCGGCTTAATGCTGTCATAAAGATTAGAAACGACCTTCTGCTTTGCCTTTTCGTCAAAGTAAATAAGAACATTGCGGCAGAAGACCACATCCATTCCTTTAATGTTTTTCATGCCTTTTTCATCAATCAGATTGATATTTTTGAATTGAACATAGTTTTTAATAACGTTTCCCAGAACAAAAGACTGTCCGTTATTATTAAAATATTTCTTGAGATAATTCTCCGGAATATTTCTTACGGAATAAGATGTATAAACCGCTTTATTTGCAGACTCCAAAGCTTTGCTGCTGATATCAGAAGCCAGCATCTCTGCCTTCAATGAGCTTAATCTTTCCTTAAACATCATAGCAATGGTATAGGGTTCCTCCCCTGTCGAACAGGCAGCAGACCATATCTTTATAGTTTTAGTTTTGTTTTGCTCTGCAACCCTTCCGGCCACCTCATTAATCAACACATCCAACTGCTGAGGCTCTCTGAAAAAAAAGGTCTCATTTGTTGTAATAGAATCAAAGAGCATTGCAAGTTCATTATTACAGCGGCCATTCATCACAAAATAAAGATAATCATCAAAACCCTTGAGCCCTCTATCTTTAATTCTTTTAATAAGCCTGTTTTCGAGGAGATACTTTTTTGTGTCGGGTATAAAAATACCGCACCTTTCATATATAAAATCCCTTAACTGTCTAAATATTTCATCTTGAAGGTAGATATTCATATCACATTTTCTGCAGCCATCCGGCTATTTCTTTTATATTACTGTCGAAATTTTCTATCTGTGACAAAAACCTTTCCGAATCAAGCATAAAAAGCGCCTTTACTGCCTCCTCTATCACATCCTCATATTTTTCTTGCGCCAGGAGTTTTGCTATAGGCTCAAATGCAGTCTTATCCCTAATCCTACCGAGTGCAGATACAGTTATTCTTCTTATATGTCCATCGTAGTCGTTGAGGGCGTCGATTAAGATCGGGGTTGTATTTTTATCTCGTATTTCACATAGCGCCTTTATGCTCGCCCTTCGAATATCTCTAATGTCTGCTTTAAGAAGATTTATAAGATGAGGGATCGCTTTTTTGCACTTCAGGTCCCCAATCACATCTATAGCAATAACTTTTCCTCTAAATTTAATGGATGAATCAGCGACAATATCAATCAATTCATCAATGCAGCCAAAGCTTTTGAGCGCATCCTTCGCAGCAAAGATAATATCCTCATTTTCTAGTTCAGAAGGATCCATTGAGCCTACAATATCTACAATTGCCGAAATTGCCTTTTTCCCCTTTAATTCAGCAATCCCTTTTAATGCAATTAGTTTCTCATTTAAGTCGCCGTTTTCGAGCATGTCCAAGAGACTCTCATAAATGCCCCATATGGATGGGGCAACTCGTAATGCAACAAGGCTTTTAACAATAACAGTCTTTTCAAAATCCTCCTTTGCTTTATCAAAACGGCTAATAAGAGCATCTGCGGCAAGTTGTGAGCCTATAGCGCCAAGCGCCTCTATTGCAGCGTGTCTTATAGCAGCAGAAGGGGCATCGAGCAGGCAGGTGATATGCCCTATTGATGATTCCTCCTTTATCATGCCTAAAGACTCTAAGGCTGAGAAGCAAACCCATTCCTCATCTTTAAGGGCATTTAATAGTTCTGGCAATGCCTCCTTATAATTAAGTATTCCCAATGCCTTTGCAGCAGATGCCCTGACATTAGGATTAGAGTCATCTTTTAATATCGCGCACAACACCTCTGGATAACCGCACTTTTTAGTTTCACAGATAATGTCAATGGCAAATTTTCTTATATCATCATCCTTATCCATAAGAAGAGGACGAAGGAGCGGAACAGCTTCTGAGCCAATGCCTTTTAATATTATAATGGCAGTATTTCTAAGCAGTGAGTCTCCTCTTAAAAGAGGCATTACCATATAAGCTGTCATCTCTCCGCCTATGGAAATAAGAGATCTCATAGCAGCATCCTGCACGCCAAAATCGCTATCGTTTAAGGCATTGATCAAAGGATATATAGCCCTCTCATCCCCTTTTGATAATAATTCTGTGGCTAAACGCCTTTTTGACGAATCAGCATGTCTGAGGTCTGCTATCAATTTTGATATGGCTTTTGCATTAAGCATTTTATTTTTATTTATATTCGGCATTTTCTGAAAAATACTTTAATAATGTTCTTTTGTTAGTCTTCCTTTAAGCCTCATAATTGCCTGAGAATGCAATTGGCAGACCCTTCCCTCCGTAAGATTAAGAATCTTGCCTATCTCTTTCATTGTTAGCTCCTCCCAGTAATAAAGAGACAACAACAACTTCTCCTTTTCTGGCAGCTCATCTATAAGCCTTGCAAGGACATCCTTTATATTAGACTCCTCCAATAAGGCGAGGGGATTACTAGCATTCGGATCTGGTATGCAATCCAGAATGTTAAGATTATTTTCCTCTGATACATTTGAGCTAAAGTCTTCAAAACTGAGTGTTATAGCGCTATTTGCTTTTTGCAGTATCTGATAGTATTCATCAAGTGATATATTGAGGGCATCTGCAATCTCATTTTCATCAGGTAGTCTTCCCATCTCCTTCTCAAGTTTTGCATATGCATGCTTCAACTCGTTCACCTTTTCCCTCATAGACCTCGATATATTGTCAAATGCCCTCAATTCATCAAGCATAGCGCCCTTTATCCTATATTCTGCATATGTCTTGAGTTTGCTCCTGCCTTGTTCAAATTTATTGAGGACCTCCATGAGGCCCATTAAGCCTACACTTATAAGATCATCAACGGTAAGCTGACAAGGGAGTCTCCACGATAGCCTGTGTGCAGTATATTTTATGAATGGTAGAAAATCGCTTATTATCTGCTCTTTTTCCTCTTCGCTGAATTCTGCATTATAATATCTCTTTTCTAAAACGTCTTTCATTTCCTTGCCCCGGCTGTTGACAATAGATTGCCAATAAAGAATTGTAGAGTCCCTTTAACATTGTCATCTGGGTTTTCTAATAACTTTGATGCAATATCCATTATGTTTTTTACAACAATTCCGTTCGGATATATATCTACAAGCGTCTTTTGCTGCCTTACTGCTTCCTGCACAGACCTGTCAAACGGAACATATCCGAGATAATCGAGGGATATATTCAAAAATCTCTCCACAGCAATGGATAATCTTTTAAAGACCTCAAAGGCCTCTGTTGAACTCCTTGCGGAGTTAACAAGTATCCTGAAATCTTTTTCCTGATACTTTGTAAAAAGAACTTTTATTAGCGCATATGCATCAGTCAGAGCAGTCGGCTCAGGATTGGTCACAACTATGATCTCTTGAGACGCTGCGCAAAAAAATGCTACATTTGACGATATTCCTGCACCTGTATCTATAAGCAGTATATCTGTGTCTTCCTCGCATGAATCAAACTCCCCGATAAGCCGCAGCCTCTGAAATTCATCAAGAACGGTCATCTCCTGTATCCCAGAGCTTGCCGGTAAAACTTTAATGCCATACGGCCCTTCAACGATTATATCCTTCAGGTTCATCTGTCCATCAATAACATGCTGGATATTGTATTTCGGAGCAATATTAAGCAGTATATCTATATTGCTAAGCCCGAGGTCTGCATCCATTATCATTACCTCTTTGCCGAGCTGCCTGAAGGCAATGGCAAGATTTGCGACAATATTCGTTTTCCCTACCCCTCCCTTGCCGCTTGTTACAGCAATAGTCCTTATATGCCTGTTGTTTGATATTTCTCTATTCATGCAGCCTCCTGTATTGTGTTGCCATCGCTCTTCTGAAAATGTCCGCACTTTAATACCAGATTCGCCAATTTCTCAGAATCAGGGAACTCTATATCATCAGGGACATTCTGGCCCGTTGTTATATATGCAATCGGTTTCTTATAAATAGTTAGCAGATTATATATAGAGCCGAATCTTACTGCCTCATCCATCTTTGTAAATGCTATGCGATCTATTGGAAGACTGCAGTAATACCTATAAGATTCAAGCATAAAATCATAACTGCTGTTCATGCTTAAGAGAAGATGCATCTGAATAGATGGCTGCTGCTCGCATATGAGCCGCAATTTATCCAGATACTCGCCATCCATAGGATTTCTGCCAGTGGTATCAATAAATATAGCGTCTTTATCAGAGTGCTTAGAAAGAGCTTTATTTAAGCCATTTACATCATCTGCAACCTCAAGAGGTATCCCCATTATTCTCGAATATATTCTCACCTGCTCTATTGCCCCTATTCTGTAAGTATCGAGACTGATTATAACTGCTCTTTTACCATCTCTTATTGCGCGGGCTGAAAGCTTTGCAATGGTTGTGGTCTTGCCAACGCCTGTTGGGCCGATCAGCATAATAGTGTTTTTATTGTCATTAACCAATTGATTCATGTTTATATCTGATAATATCAGGGAGGGTATATCATCTATATCTGCTGCCCTCTCACATATACTGATCGCAAATTCCTCGGCTACAGATCTTTCCCTGAGAAAATTAAATATTCCCATTTTTTTTGTAGGCAGTGATATTTGACAGCCGAAGTTCTTCATGCCTTCTATCGCATTCCTCAGTTTCTCTATCTCGTTTTTTATTTCGTTATTCTGAATAAAACCGTAATGTTCAAGCTCGGAGGGCAGCGTCATCGTATCTGTGGATTTTTGCTTTATTTCAGCAGGCTTGCCGGATAATTTATATAATGATTTGCTGCTCTCACCTATATCAAAATCAATAGCCGCCATTACCTCAACAGATGCTGCTGTCCCATTTTTTCCCTCAGATGTAGCAAGGATAACAGCATCGTCACCCATCTCCTTTTTTACGAGCATAAGGGCATTGCTGAAATTATCTGCCCTGAATTTTTTAATCTTCATATCTCACCATCCCCACTGTATAAAGTTTTGCTGCTGAAGAAATCTCTGCATTTGAAAGCACCACAACAGAAGGCAAAAACTTCTCTAAAAGTCTTTTTATAAATCTTCTTGTATGAATCGAACAAAGTATAATGGGCTGAACTCCTTTGGAAATATATTCTCCAAATGACTTTTCAACGCTCCTTATAAGTTTGCCGACTATTTCAGGGTTTACAGATTCTCCAGATTCTATAATCTGCAGCAGCGCCCTCTCTAATCTCGGATCAACAGTCAATACATGAACGTTCCCATCATGTGTCATATGCTGTTTTGTTATATATCTAGAAAGCGATTGTCTTACATGTTCTGTTAATATGTCTGGGTCTTTTACAGATGGGGCATTATCCAGGAGTGTTTCGAGGATAGTAACAAGGTCATTAATCGGCACTCTTTCCTTCAAAAGATTCTGAAGCACCCTTTGAACGACACCGAGCGTAAGATGAACAGGTATAAGCTCATCAACAATCTTTGGATAAAGTTTTGATACACCGTCCAATAAATTTTGCACCTCTGTTCTTGTCAGTATCTCCCAACTATGATTTTTTATAAGCTCTGTGAGGTGTGTGACAATAACGCTCGCGACATCAACAATCATATAGCCTGAAGCCTGCGCCTTCTCTGCATCCTTTTCTTCTACCCAGTATGCAGGAAGTCCGAATGCAGGTTCTTTTGTAGGTATTCCTTCAATCTTCTCAACATTGTCAGACGCAACAGCGAGCAGATAGCCCATTGCCACCTCACTTTTTGCTATTTCAATGCCTCTTATGAGAAATCTGTATTCTTGAGGTCTTAACTGAAGATTATCCTTTATGTGTATAGAAGGAACAACAAAACCCATTTCCTTAGCGATTTGTCTCCTCATAGCCTTGACTTTGTGCAGGAGTTCTCCTCTCGGTTCTTCAACAAGAGGGATTAAGCCATATCCAATTTCGAGAGCAAGTGGATCAAGCTCAACAAATGATTCTATCCTCATATCTTCCGGCGCCTTGTCTTGTTTTATTTCCTCTTTTGCTTGATCTTCTTCCTGAGACCTTGAAAAGATATAGCCCAATCCGCCTGACACTGCAGACATTAAAAGAATCGGAATGTGCGGAAGACCTGGAATAATGCCAAAAAACAGCAATATTCCTGATGTTGTCATAAGAACCTTTGGACTGCTTATGACCTGCCATGTAATATCTGTTCCCATATTTGATTCTGAACCTGAACGGCTTATCACAACACCTGCAGCCGTTGATATGAGCAGCGCTGGTATCTGGGAAACAATCCCATCACCTATAGTCAAGATTGTAAATGTAGCTGCAGCCTCTGCAACAGGCATGCCTTTTTGCAAGATACCGATCATAATTCCGGCTATAATATTAATCGCTGTTATCACAAGACCAGCAATAGCATCTCCTCTTACGAACTTGCTTGCTCCGTCCATTGCCCCATAAAAATCTGCTTCCCTGCTTATCTCTTTCCTTCGCCTACGCGCCTCCGGCTCGTCAATCATGCCTGCGTTCAGATCAGCGTCTATGCTCATCTGTTTGCCCGGCAAGGCATCGAGGGTAAACCTTGCAGAGACCTCTGCAATCCTTCCTGCACCTTTAGTTATGACCACAAAGTTTACGATAACCAGTATCAGAAAAATGATAAAACCAACCAGATAGTTGCCTCCAACTACAAAATTTCCGAATGATTTAATCACCTGCCCTGCTGCATCAGTCCCTTCGCTTCCCTTAAGAAGTATCAATTTTGTGGATGCAACATTTAGTGAAAGCCTGTAGAGGGTTGCAATAAGGAGCAAAGATGGAAGCACAGAAAAGTCAAGCGGTCTCTTTATATAAACTGAATTTATTATCACTAAAACTGAAAGAGCAATAGACAAGGCAAGAAGAATATCAAGCAAAAAAGGAGGCAAGGGTATGAGCATCACTCCAAGCAATGAGACAACGCCCACTGCAACTATAATCTCTCCCTTCTGCTGTAAGAATGCAAAGAATTTCATGCTGCGCCTCTCATCTTATATACATAGGCAAGGATCTTTGCCACTGCTCTGTAAAGGTCCTCAGGAATGTAAGAGCCTATTTCAACCTTATAAAGCATCCTTGCAAGGGGTTTATCTTCTATTATCGGCACGCCTTTCTTTCTTGCAATCTCCTTAATTTTTTCAGCCAAAACATCTGCGCCCTTTGCAACAATCTTTGGAGCAGACATTTTCTTACCTTCATATTTGAGGGCAACTGCAAGATGGACAGGGTTTGTTATGACCACGGTAGCCTTTGGAACCTCCTGCATCATGCGCCTCATAGCCATCTCCTTCTGGATGCTCTTTATCTTCGATTTTATATATGGGTCTCCTTCAGATTCTTTATGCTCCTCTTTAAGTTCTTTCATGCTCATTCTTATAGACCTCTCAAACTGCCATTTCTGAAAAAAATAGTCAATAATGGCTATTGCAAGAAAACATAAGACACCGTAAGTAACAACCTTAAGAATGAGAAGGCTTGTGTTGACTGCAATGCCGCGCACGCCCATATCCATAAGAGATGGCAGCGTATATAAGTTGTTTTTTATCACAGCATAAAAGAGGTAGGCTCCAATCGAAAATTTCATAAGGCTCTTTAAAAATTCTGTAAAACCGTTTATTGAAAACATTTTCTTAATGCCGTTGATGGGATTTACAGCTTCTAATTTTAATTCGAGAGGCTTGAAAATCATTCCGCCCTGAAGAAATCCTGTTGCAATAGCAAGGCAAAAGACTACAGCTAAAAAAGGCATCAGCACAATCATGCCTTTTAAAGACGCTGCTTTCAGCACATAGATGGCATTGGTTCCATAATCAAGACTAAGAAGTCCGCTGGTTAAATGAATAGCATTATCGGCAAGATGCCTTCCGGCAAGGTACATTACTAATATTACCCCTCCTGTAGAGACAATGGATGTAAGGTCGCGGCTTCTGGCAACCTGCCCTTTTTCCCTCGCTTTTTGCCTTTTCCGAGGCGTTGCTTGTTCTGTTCTTTCCTGGTGTTCCTGTTCAGCCATATTATCCCCTCGCAGCAGAAATAAGCCTTAACATATGGTTCTTGACATCTCCGAAATTAGCGCTGAATGTATTTATAAATACAGGCAGACTAATAAGCATAATCAAATAACCGAGGAATATATAAATTGGAAAGCTTATGAAAAGTATATTCATCTGAGGGGCTGCCTTATATATGAAACCGAGCAAGAGATTCGCCATCAACATGCCTGCTAAAAGAGGAGCAGCTATCTTAAGGGCTAAAATAAACAGCCTGCTTCCGCTTGATACGACCATTGTCACGAGATTTTTCGCATCAATACTGCCCACTGGCACCCATTCATAGCTCTTCACAAATATATAAATGAGATCGTGATGAGCGTCGATAGAAAGAAGAATAAGTGTTGCCATCAAACTATATAATCTTGCCACCTCTGTAGACTGCCCCATTTCTGGATTAAAAACAGTTGCTAAGGATAGTCCCATTGCATTACTCATAAACTGTCCTGCTATTTCAACAGCCATAAATAAAACCCTCACAGCAGAGCCGAGAATTACTCCCAATATTACCTCCCTGATAACCAAAAAAGGGATCGGTGTATTTTTTATATCAATCTCAACCATAGGGGTGAGCATAATGGCTATTGCTACTGCAAAGCCTATTTTAAAGCTTGCAGGGAAACTCTTGCTGTTGAAAATAGGCATAAAGCTGACAAATATGCTTGCCCTCAATAAAACGAGAAGAAAAATTGGCAAATAATCTGAAAAATTTGGATTCATTTCAAATACACCGGTATCTTTTCTATGATATTAGTAGTAAAGGCTATCATTCCGCTCGCCATCCACGGCAAAAGAAAAAATATGCATAAAAAGACAGCTATTATCTTTGGAACAAAGGTTAGTGTAAATTCCTGAATCTGTGTAATTGCCTGGAAAAAACCTATTACAAGCCCTACAACCATACTCACAAGCAGGGCAGGTCCTGCTGTAATAAGAATAGCTTTTATCGCCTCTGCTGAAATATCCTTCACCATATCAACCGTCATGAAAAACTCCTTACTATCGATCCAACAACGAGATTCCATCCATCAACAAGGACAAAGAGAAGAATCTTAAAAGGAAGAGATATCATTACAGGCGGCAGCATCATCATACCCATGGAAAGGAGTATGCTTGACACTACCATGTCTATTACGAGAAATGGTACGAATATGAGAAAGCCTATCTCAAACGCTGTCCTTAGTTCGCTTATAACAAAGGCAGGCACAACAATTTTCATAGGTGTATCCTCTGGCTTAGAAGGAATATCAAAGCTTGAGAGCTTGAAAAAGAGCGCCAAATCCTTTTCTCTCGTCTGCTTGAGCATAAATTCTTTAACAGGGGTCTCTGCCCTCTTAACAGCCTCTGTCATATTTATCTTCTTTTCCATATACGGGGTTATAGATTCCTTTGTCAGAACATCAATAGTTGGAGCCATAATGAAAAGGGTAAGAAAAATTGCAAGTCCTATGATGACAGAATTTGGCGGTATCTGCTGGCCTCCAAGCGCATGCCTTAAAAAGGAAAGGACAACAACTATGCGTGTGAAGGATGTAAACATCACAAGAACTGCAGGCAAAAGAGAAAGAAAGCTTATAAAAAAAAAGATGGTCAGCGCTGGATTGTTCATGTCAATATCTTGCATTTATAAACTCTCCTTTAGCTCTTTAAGCCTCTGAATCCTCTTCCTTCTGCACTGTGCGTCAGTATTTATAGATGATTTTTCTATGATTTCTTCTCCGAATCGTTCTATAACCTTCATATCTGTGGGAGTTATTCCCAGTATGAATACCTCTTTGTTAATCTTCATTGCCGCAATGCCCATTTTCTGGCCAAAGGAACGATATTCGATCAAGTCCATAATACCAGCAGATCTTTTCTTTTTCTTATAAATTAAGGAAAGGCCAAAAATCATGATTATGACTATAAAAAGGGCTGAAAGCATCTGTGTCACTATATCGCTCATCTTAGTTGTTTCACCCTCTCGATCGGACTCAAGATGTCTGTGAGCCTTATGCCAAATTTTTCATTCACAACCACCACTTCACCCTTTGCAATAAGTTTATTGTTTACAAGTATCTCCATTGGTTCGCCAGCCAATTTATCAAGCTCAACAACAGAGCCCTGCCCGAGCTGCAGGATATCCTTTATAAGCATCTTTGTTCTACCGAGTTCCACTTTAAATGTCAAAGGGATATCAAGCAAAAACTCAATGCCTTTGCCGTTTGCCTTAGCCTTTGCGAGTTCTGTTTTATTATCTTCATTCAACTCCTTGAACTCAGGTTGCTGCGCTGCGCTCTCATGCTGTTCATCTTGCTGCAATTGTTTGCTCTCTTTTTTCTTATCTCGCTGTTGAGATGCCTCTTGTTTATGATCACCCATATTTTCCTCCTACTGAATAATTTCTGTAATTTTTATTGCTTGTGAGCCTTTTCTGTAACCCGGTAAACACTTGAATTTAGGCAAGTCCTCTATCTTTAGTAAAAGCTGATCAGAGGCTGACTTGTTAAGCATAATCACATTTCCAACTTCGAGATTCAGCAGATCACTTATCGTTAGTTCCGTACTTCCTATCTCTACGATTACATCAATAAAAGAATTCATCAAAATATCGGTGACTCTCGTCACCCACTTTTCATCAGCTGTAATTGTATCGGTCTGAATACCGAAATAAAGCTTCTCCTTTATAGGCTCTATCATTGTGTAAGGTATGCAGAAAAATATTTTTCCTCTGCCCCCTTCCATTTCCAGATGAATCTCTATCTTTATCACAACATCTGATGGGTTAACTATCGTTACAAAACGAGGGTTTATCTCTGAGCTTATATGTTCTGCCTTTATTGGAGTAATAGCTCCCCATGCGTTCATCAGGTCGGTTAATGCCACATTCACTATTTTCTTTATTATCTTATGCTCTATATCTGTAAATTGCCTGCCCTCAATCTTCACATGCTGTCCGCCATTGCCGCCAAAGAAATATTCTATAAAAGTAAAAATCATAGAGGCATCTACAACAAAAAGGGCATATCCCTTAAGAGGCTCCATCTTAATGACATTAATGCTTGACGGCAAAGGAATGGTCTTCATAAATTCACTGAATTTCATCATTTCTATGCCGCGAATACTAATGTCAACAAACTTCATAAGGCTTGAAGAAACAGAATTCCGGAACTGCTGCGCAAACCTCTCTGTTACCATCTCAAGGCCATGCATCTTGCCCCGTATTATCTTTTCCTGACTGGTCAGATCATACGGCCTTACGCCGCTAACATCAGTGTTTTGGGGCTCGGTCTCCACCTCCCCTGCCTGAACGCCTCTCAGCAGGGCATCGACTTCTTCTTGTGATAAAATGTTTTCCATATCTTTATTGCATCACGAATTCAGTAAAATAAAGGTTTTTAAAAATATCTTTACCGATTGACTGGTTTGCCCTCAAAAGAATTTCATCTTTAAGTTGAAGTTTGCCCTCGGGGCCTGACACAGACTCTGAAGACTTTCCGCTTAAAAGGGTTATTATTGCATCCCTTAGGTTTGGCATCTTTTGTTTAACTGCTTCCTCATATGATTTATCTGAAAACTCAAGTTGCATTGTCATCTTCAAATACCTTCCATGATCAGAAAGGTTCACTACAAATGGATCCAATGCTATAAGCGCAGTTTTGACATCTTCTGCCTTCTTGCTTTCTTCTTTTGTTTTCCCGCCAGAAATTATGGAATATCCGAAAAAACCTCCTCCCAACAACAAAATCACAATAACAATAATTATTAAAATCTTCTTCTTTCCGTTTTTTTTTGGTTTTTCTTGAGCTTCATCATTAACAGGCTCATTGTTTTTTTCGACCATAACTTTTTCTCCCTTTTATATTTTAAATATACTCGTCTATCGTCTATATCAAGGATCATGCCAAAGAAGAAGTTATTGAAAAATATAACTTTTAAAAGAAGCTGCTGGTCTGCGAGATGTTTTATAAGAGTCAAAGAAATGACTAAATGATGGTTTTACAACAGGGACATATAATGAAGGGGCTATATATTAGCCCCTTCATTGTTTTTTGTTATCGTTTCAGATTAACCAGTTCCTGCATCAGTTCATCTGTTGTCGTAATTACCCTTGAGTTAGCCTGAAAACCTCTTTGTGCAGAGATCATCCGGACAAATTCCTCTCCAAGGTCAACATTGCTTAATTCAAGCGTATTTGATAGCACCCTTCCAAATCCTGACTTGTTTGGCGTGCCAATGATAGCAATGCCTGAGTCATATGATTCTGAGTAGAGATTTCTTCCAAGTTTTGTAAGCTGTGTTGGCGCAATAAACTTTGCTATTGCAATCTGTGCTATAGATTTTATCTGACCATTTGTAAATATGCCTGATATCACACCTTCTTTAGATATAGCGAGTCCTTTAAGTGTGCCTGCAGGAAAACCATCCTGGCTCTGAAAACGGGTTGCTGACTCTGAGGCTAACTGTGTGAAATTCTGAAAGTTAATAGATATGGATTGCCCTTGCGCAACTCCACCGCCAAAGTTAAAGGGCGCAGTAGTTGAAGCTTCGCTTGTTAACGTGCCGGAATTATCAAAAGTCATTATGCCTGATGCCTGTATTTCTGTATCGCCTCTTGCTGAATCAGAGGCTCCAACAACAGCATTCCACTGCCATTCATTTTGATTTGTTTTTGTAAAATATAATGTGATATTTCTTGCATTTCCGAGGGAATCATACACACTAACAACGCTCGAAAAGTTAGAGGTATTTAGTGGATCATTTAAATCAAAGGGTCCAACAATGTTTGATGCTGCATTGAGATTTGCAGAGATATTCATATTTGCAGTTGGTGCAGTAGAGTTGTTAAATGCAGAGACATTAATATCCCCTAATATCCCTGTAGGCAGTCCTGCAGTCGTGTATCCATATCCCTGAACCCTTAATCCATCAGTATTAATCATATAGCCATCTTTATCGAGGCCAAACTGGCCAACCCTTGTGTAATAAGCCCCTGATGGGTCCTTAACTATAAAGAATCCGTCCCCATCAATTGCCATATCAAGAGCATTCCCTGTGCTTTCAAATGAACCCTGCGTAAAGAGCGGCGAAATATCATTCATAAATACGCCTCTTCCAATTTGTGATGAGCTTGTGCCGCTCGTCAATGTCTGGCTCATCACATCTCCAAATGATACCCTGCTTGCCTTAAATCCGAGGGTGTTCATGTTTGCAATATTGTCTCCAATTACAGAAAGAGAGGTGCTGTTTGCTTTCATCCCACTGATGCCTGTAAATAATGAAGTTAACATTTTGTGCCTCCTTTTTTAGCTGTTTATTTCTTTGATTTCGCCGAGGGTAACCCTCTTGCCATTTTCTAACAAAAGATATGTTATGCCTTCTTGAAAAGCCACGCCGGCAACCTTGCTCACTGCATCATCTGTTGTCTTTACAGTTTTACCTATTAGGCTTGTTGCAAATCCATTGTTAAGCGACATCTGGTATGCTACTAATCGTTCCATACTACTGTTGAGATTAAAAAGTTGCTCTAATGAACTGAATTGAGCCATCTGGGCTGTAAATTCTGTGCTTTCAAGAGGCTTAAGCGGATCCTGGTATTTAAGTTGAGAGGTGAAAAGCTTTAAAAAGTCATCCTTACCAAGCGTTTTACTTAAGCCTGCTGACGAGGTTAAATGCTCATTGCTGCTTAATTTAGTTATCTCCATATTCTTTCCCTCCTATTTATACAAAGATGCTGATATTATTGTCTGATACAAATGACCTTTGGGGGCGGCTATCCATTACTTTTATAACCCTCTGTTCGTCTTTATTAAATTGGCAATTTTGCTGCTCCCTCCTTTCTTTTAATGCAACAGAAAAGCTTCCGATATTTATACCCTCTTTAATAAGAGAATCTATTATATTGTGTATATTTTTCTCTATTATTTCCTTTCCGACATGTTCAAAGGCTGTTATTCTGGCTTTAACAGCATCTTTGTCAAGGGAAAGCTTTATATCGAGTCTTCCTATTTCTTCAGGCTCTACAGATACCTCTACTGATGTTGCATCTTTGCTTGTTATATGAAATCTATTGCCTGACATGTCAGCAATGCGTCTGGCAACTGCTGCAATTTCAGATGCGGCAGGGTTGTTTTTATTTTGAGAATGCTCGCTAAACATATGGCTAAAACCATCCTCAGCCGTTGTATTTACAGCATTATTAAATCTATCTTTACCATGACTAATAAAATCACCTGCCTTCTGATTTTCATCTGAAAATATTTCTTCACCCTCCTCATTGCCCGCTCCTGTCAAAGGATAGAGATTATTTAGCTCTTTGTCCCCTTGTAAAAGAGCATTTTGCCTCTCTCTTTTTTCACCTTGCGGGAGAGAGTAAGGGTAAAGGGTATCTTCATTATCATTTGTGCTGCCATAAAGCATATGTGTTTCATATCCTTTGCGCAGATTAGTGGATTCATCTGGAGTTTTATTGGTTCCTGATATATTGCTTGCCGCAATCTCTGAGTCGTTGACAACAAAAGTATCAGGCATATGGGATTTTGTTAAGTCTTTCATTATTGATTCAGGCATGACTTTTAACATCTCTTTTGCATTAATTTCTTGAGTCCCTTTAACAGAATAATTCTTTGCCATCCCTTCTACGCTGCTTTTAATCTCTGTTTGCGGATCATCAGTCTGCACTGTTTGCCTTACTGCAATGCCTCTGAAATCCATCGTATTAGGCGTATAGGATTTATGACTAAAACTATCATCAGCCGCTTTATTAGAAGCATAATTAAATCCATCTTTACCATGACTAATAAAATCATCTGCCTTCTGATTTTCATCCGAAAATACCACTAATTTGTCATTCCCGTGCAAACGGGAATCCAAAGTGTCAGTTGTCTGGATTCCTGCTTCTGCAAGAATGACATTTTCATCTCCTTTTGTGAGCCAAAGGCTAATGTGAATGTGTGTTTCATCTAAAAATCCACTTTTGGACTGCAGGGACGGCCGTCCTACTTGTAGGTCAGCCGTCTCATCTGATGGATTTTCATTGTTATTTGTGCTGTCATAGAGGCTGATATTGCATGTGTTTATTTGCTGCATATGGCATGATTTATTTAGCGTACTGGTTAATAACAGGCTGAGTTCAAGATTATTGCAATCTAGAGTTATATCATTTTTTTTAGATTTGGAATCAGGGATTGAGAGTTGTTCTGTTTCTGAATGACATGGCAGATAATTCATAAAACTTCTATTGCCAAGGGGCATTTCATTAATATCGAATTGCGAATTTGAGAACATTGCTATTTTATCGCTATTCGGAATATCTAATATTATGGACATATCCATACAAGATTCCTTATCAATAATCATGCCATGACAAAATGGCTAAAAATAGGCATTAGACATAAGGATCTGGATTAAAAGATATGGAAAGTTTTTATCTTGCAGGAATTTTTTTCACAGGATTGGCCATGCTTTCTGTCATAGAAGCAGCCTTTTTAGGATCCATGGCTGCAAGCACAGCAGCAGCCTTTTTATTTTTCATGCCAAGTATAACCTTTTTCGCTGTCGATTCATCCAGCGCTGAAAGCCGCAATGCTGCCTCTTCTGCAGGCATTGCTTCATATATCTTTATAAGATGCGCTATTCTCTCATTCTTTATAGCCTCTATTTTGTTAATCGCATGTTCGATTTCTTTCAGAAGGCTCTCGTATTTATTAATCCTTTCATCCACATCCTTCCTCAGTGCATTAAGCCTTTCCTCTTCTATTTTCATTGCCTCTTCTTTTTCTGCAAGTTCAATATTTTTCTTTTTGATATAGCCTATAATGTCTTCCTGACAATATGCAGGAAAGCAAGATAAAAACAAGACCATTAAACATATGACACTTATAAAAAAAATATTTTTTCTACGATCTGTCATTCCTCTCTTTGCCTCCTTAAAGCAAACAAAGAATCTATCTCTTTTTGTTCTGCCGCTGCATTTTCAATTTTGTCCTTCTGGAGAATCTTTTCTTTCATTTTTTCAAAGACCTTTTTCTCCTTATATGCCTCAACTAAGGCGTCCTGTTTATTATTCATCTCTGAAACATTCATGGCTATTGTCATCTTCTGGTCACCAATATTTTTATGTATCTGCGAAAAATAGTTGTAGAAGAGTCCCAGCTCATAAATATTTACAGACTTTCCTTCATGTCTTTTATCAAATGCTGTAAAAACTTCAGAAAATGTATTTTCAAGGGAATCAAGCCTTTCCTGCTCCATTTTTATAACATCTCTGATCCTTTTCACTTGAAGTTCAAGGTCTTCCTTTTCTTGTTCCTTAATCTGAAAAAGCTTTGATAGGGTTTTGAGTTTAGTCATTCTCCATCTTCTCCAACAAACAATACAGTCCATGTACGCTGTCAGCACAATCCATCCTGTCGTTCATGCCCTGCCTCATATATGACTTAATCTTGTCAATCATTTTTATAGAATAATCGACCTTTGGGTTTGAACCGTTTTTATATGCGCCTATTGTTATCATATCCTCATACTTTTTGTATGTAGCAAGTATCTCTATAAACTTTCCAGCATATTCTTTGTGCTTCTGATCTATTATATCAGGCATTACTCTGCTCACAGAGCGAAGCACATCAATTGCAGGATAATGGTTTTCCATCGCAAGCTCTCTTGACAGGACAATATGGCCGTCAAGTATTGACATTGCTGCATCAGCAACCGGATCAGAGAGGTCATCTCCTTCAACAAGCACTGTATAAAGCCCTGTTATGCTGCCATCCTTTTCTGATGTTCCAATCCTTTCAAGGACTTTAGAAAGCATAGCAAAGACAGACGGAGTATAACCTTTAGATGTCGGAGGTTCACCAATAGCAAGTCCGATTTCTCGCTGCGCCATGGCAACCCTTGTTAATGAATCCATAAGCAAAAGAACATCTTCACCCTGATCTCTGAAATATTCTGCAATAGCTGTAGCAGCAAAGGCAGCCCTTAGTTTCACAAGCGGCGGCTGTTCTGATGTGGAGACAATAACAACTGATCTCTTCATGCCTTCTTCACCGAGATCCCTCTCTAAAAATTCCTTTACCTCCCTGCCTCTTTCGCCTATCAGGGCAATAACATTAATCCCTGCTCCTGTATATTTTGAAATCATACCGAGCATAACGCTCTTGCCAACTCCAGTCCCTGCCATAATTCCAATCCTCTGCCCCTTGCCGCATGTGAGCAGTCCATTTATCGCCCTTATTCCAAGATCTAAAGGCTCTTTAATTCTCTGCCTATTCAGAGGATTTGAAGAAGATGCAAATAAAGGATAAGATATTCCGCTTATATGTCCACGGCCATCAATAGGATTTCCAGAGCCATCAATAACCCTGCCAACAATATCTCTACTAACCTTTATAGAAAGCTTTTTCCCGAGGGGATAAACCTTGCTGCCGAGTGTAACTTGAGACAATTCACCAATAGCCATAAGCAAAACCATCCCACTCTTAAAACCGACGACCTCTGCATCAACCGTCTGCTCACTTTCTGTGAAAACCTTGCATGCCTCACCAATGCTGACTTTTAACCCTGTGGCCTTTAAAAGTATGCCTGTAATTTCGACTATCCTTCCATAAACCCTCAGAGGTTCGGATTTCTCAGCCATTTGAATATATTTTGACAGGTCAATGGATGTCACTATCTTTCCTTATATCTTCAATTATATTTTTTATCTGAGCATCTATGTCTGTTATGACCTCTTGCACAGGCCCTATTACAACAGGAGCTGATGCAGAAGGGTCAACATCAAAAACTATGTCAGGATGAATATCTATGAGATCAGGTTTTACCTTTAATAAGATTGCATAGGTTGCCGGATTTAGTCTAATAGTTATAGTGCCTGTTCTTTGGATCCTCTTCATAGCCTCTTTCACTATCGCAACAATCGCGTCAGGATTCATGGACAACTCTTCAACCACTATCCTTTTTGCTATAGCGACAGCGAGATCAAAAATCTGGGGTTCGAGGTCCCTTAAAGTCTTTTCCTTCATGTTTGCAATATCAGTGACAAGACTCTCAAGCTTATCCAATAAGATAGATGCCTTTCTCTCTCCCATATCAAGGCCTGCCTTTTCGCCAACGATAAAACCCTTTTCATAGGCTTCCCTTTCTATGGATTCGATCTTTTGATATGTTGTCTCTGGCTGTTCACATTCATGCTCTAAAGGTATTTCTTCTTCCTCCTTTAAATCTACGCTCTCAAAATATGGCATATAATAAGGCGCTGTGCTTTTTACCTTTATAATTTTCGCGCTATACAACAAGCTCCTCGCCTCCTTTCCCTGAAAGGACTATCCTGCCTTCTTCTTCCAATTTTCTTGCAACATTAACAATGCTCTGCTGAGCCCTTACAACATCAGAGACCCTAACAGGGCCTCTGACTTCCATTTCTTCTTTTAGTATTTCAGCAGCTCTCTGAGACATATTCCTGAATATCTTCTCCTTAAGTTCTTCGGAAGCTGTTTTTAAGGCAAGTGCAAACTCATCCGTACTTATCTCTTTAAGTATAGCCTGGATGCCTCTGTCATCAATGGTAACAAGATCATCAAAAGTGAACATTAATTGCCTTATGGAATCTGCTAAAGAATTGTCATGTTCCTCAATTTTTCCGAGCAGAAGTTGTTCTGTGTTCTTATTAGAGCGGTTCAAAATTTCGGCTATTGTTTTTATGCCTCCTATCTTTCTCTCTTTGCCCTTATTTCCTTGCAGGTGGCCTTTTAGCACCTCCTCGATTTCTTCAATAGCATTTTCAGGTATCTTTTCTATAGAGGCTATCCTCAAAGCTACATCAAATTTTATATTATCGGGGAGAATCGAAAGAATCTCTCCAGCCTGTGCATGCTCAAGCAGCGATAGGATAAGTGCTATGGTTTGAGGATGTTCAGTAATAAGAAAATTAGTAAGGGTCTTTGAATCAATATATTTAAGGGACCCCAATGTATTGCTTCTGGAAACCCTTCCCAATATTCTATTTGCTGTATCTTCTCCCAATCCTTTGCAAAGTATATTTTTGATGAATGCCTCGCCTCCAACAGATATGTCTTCCCCAGATGCAATTCCACAAACCTCTCTGAAGACAGGTATCATATCTTCTTTGCTCACTACTTTAAATTTACTCATATAATTGCTTATCTCGCTAACTTGCTTGATATCAAGATTTTTTAATATCTCGGCTGCCATATCTTCCCCAATGGCGCTTAGAAATATTGCAGCCTTGTCATATCCGCTCAATGCCATTTTATTTCTCCTCTATCCAGGTCTTTATCATATCTGCTGCTTGATTCGGATTCTTTTTAGCCCACTCAATGAGCCTATTCCTCGAAAAATCGATCTTTTCATGTTCATTCAACTCACCCTGAATTTGAACCTGAGAAGAATTTGTTTCGGGTTCAGGCACAGGTTGAAGAGCCGTAGAAGCTGCTAATGTTCTCACTAAAGGCCTTAAGACAAAAATAAAAAACAGCATCATCGCCAATAGCGGTGTAAAATATTTGGCAATTTTCATTATAGCAGGCAGATAATCCTTTATCCCTTCCTGCATCTCCTCTATAGGTTCATTCTCAAAAGGAATGTTTGTAACCTTGACTTCATCGCCCCTGTCAGATGTATATCCAATAGCATTCTTTACCAGATCCTCATAATATTTTATCTCCTCTGCCGAACGAGACGTGTATTTCTTCTCTTTTGAACCTGACTGGGCAGTATATGTGCCGTCCACAATTACTGCAGCAGAAAGCCTCTTTATTTCGCCTGATGGACTTATCACATGACTCGTCACCTTGTTGATCTCATAGTTTATTGTCTCATTCTTTTTTTCTGACTGTCCTTGCGTGGAAATAATTTGAGATGATTTGCCTGGGACATTAGAAGCAACACCAGGAACACCTCCTGTGCCAACTGGCGCGGATTTTTCTGTATTCTTCTGCTCGCTCCTTATTACCTGACTATCAGGGTCAAACCTTTCTTCGGTCTTTTCTATCCTTGAAAAGTCAATATTTGCAGATATCTTCACCTTGACCTTGCCTTTGCCAGCAACAGGCTCGAGCATATCCATGACCTTTGCCTCAAGCGCTTTCTCGTATTTATGCTGATATTCAAGCTGAGAGCTGCTCAGGCCTATGATATCGTCTGCTTTCTGAGTCAACAGTTCACCGCTGTCATCTATTATGCTCACATTCTTTGGATTCAAACCCTCCACACTGCTGGATACTAAATGGACTATGCCTTGAACCTGGCCCTGGCTTAATGTTCTGCCTTTTGTAAGCTTTACAAGTACCGATGCGGTAGGGACCTCTCTTTCACGAACAAAAAGTGATTTCTGCGGCATCACAAGATGCACCCGGCATTGTTCTATCTCGGATAGGGACATTATTGTCCTTGCAAGCTCCCCCTGAAGCGCTCTCGTATAATTCAATTTCTGGACAAAGTCGGTTGTCCCGAAGTCTGTCTTGTCAAAGAGTTCAAATCCCACGCCTCCTCCCTGTGGGAGTCCATGCGATGCAAGTTGAAGCCTTATGTCATAGACCTTGTCAGCCGGTACAGAAATGCTGTTTGAATCAGCCCGATATGGCACCTTCATCTCCTTCAGCCTCTGCACAATCTGACCGCCGTCGCTCTGAGAAACATTAGAATAAAGGACATGATAATTCTCCTTCTGCGACCATGAAATAATAAGCACTACAATAGCTATGGACATCGCCACTACTGAAAAAAGAGCAGTCTTTTTCTTTGTTGGCCATGCATTAACAGCGCTGACTATATTTTTAAAAGTAGCTGAAATGCCCATTATACCTGCATCCTCATTACTTCTTCATAAGCATTAAGGAGTCTGTTTCTAACCTCTACCATCACCTGAAAAGACATTTCTGCCTTTTCCATAGCTATGATTGCAGTAGATATATCGCCTCCCGAAGCAAACTCTTTCACTGCGTTTTCAGTTTCTGCCTCTATTTGAGACAATTTTCCGATTACATCATGCATTATCTCATCAAAACCTGCTTTAGAAACATTATTGCCATTTTTAATGCCCTGCAAAAGTCCCTGGTTTTTTAGTCCATCAATCCTGACTTCAGACATTATACCCTCCCAATCTCAAGGCTTTTCATAAACATGGATTTCGACAAATTAAAAGCTGACACAGATGCCTCATATGCCCTGAATGCAGTCATCATGTTAACCATCTCTTCAATGATATTCACATTAGGCATCTCTACATAGCCCTCATTGTCTGCGTCAGGATTGCCAGGATCGTAAATCTTTTTCAGTGGAGTATTGTCAGTTATGATGTTATCGATCCTTACGCCCTGAAGTTCTACAGGATTAGACTCCATATTCATGGGAGAAAAGACCACATCCTTTCTCCGATACGGGCCTCCTTCTTCTGTCCTTGTAGAGTTGACATTAGCCATATTAGAGGCTATTATATTCATCCTCCGCCTCTGGGATTCAATGGCCGATGCGCTCACTTTAAATACATTAAAATATGACTTCATACTTACCTCCTTAATGCTTCTTTAAGCATTCTAAATTTCATAGAAAGCATGGTTGTGCCTCCCATAAACATCATGGAGTTCTCTGTCACCTTTGCCACCTCCATATCAAGCTCCACATTATTGCTGTCGCCCCACGATGGCAAAGCCTCTATTTTTAATTCCTCCAGATTACTGCTGCTGCTGTTTTTTATATGCTTCTTGTCAGTTGCTTTTAATTCATGCTTCTCTGCATCAAGAATATAATTAAAATCCAGATCCCTTGTCTTATATCCAGGGGTGTCAGCATTGGCGATATTAGATGCAAGTACGCCATGCCTTTTAGTAGTAAAATGTATAATCCTCTCTAATGTTTTTATATCATCACTCATGTTGTCCTCCATAAAAGCTATCAATTAGCATGCCAGCCTAAGGATGACCATAAATTATAAGAGCCGGATGCCTGTCGAGAATGAAGCGGAAATACTTTGTCTTTCACCATAAACACATTGCTAATATGAAAAAATTTACACATTAGGAAAATTTTTCTCCATATTCGTTAAGCTTGTTTCTTATCGTCCTTGCGCTGACACCCAATATTTTTGCTGCCTTTGTCTTATTCCCATCCACATCTTTTAGCGTCTGCAATATAAGCTCCTTTTCCATGTCCCTTATGCTTCCATTTACATTTATATAGCCGCCTGAGTCCATTTCATCAAACATAAGGTCACTTATGCTTATTGCCCTCCCTGAACAGATGAATACCGCCCTTTGCATTACATTTTCGAGTTCCCTTACATTGCCGCGCCACTGCTTTTTCTTTAGAAAATCCATTGATTCATCATCAAACCCCTCTATCTCCTTTCCATAAAGGGCAGAAAACTTTTCTAAAAAATGGCTGCAAAGTAAGGTTATATCCTCAGGCCTGTCCCTCAAAGGCGGCATTTTTATAGGGAATACATTAAGCCTGTAATAGAGGTCTTCCCTAAATCTTCCTTCAACGCATTCCTTGTGCAGGTCTCTATTTGTAGTCGCTATTACCCTGACATCAATAGGTATTGGATTCTTTCCGCCGATCCTGTCTATCTCCCTTTCCTGCAAAACCCTGAGAAGTTTTGCCTGAAGAACCATGGACATTTCTCCTATCTCATCAAGGAGTATAGTTCCACCATTTGAGAGTTCAAATTTTCCTTTTCTTCTATCAACAGCGCCTGTAAATGCCCCCTTCTCATAGCCAAAGAGTTCGGATTCAAGCAGGTTATCGGGTATAGCAGCACAATTCACAGCAACAAATGGATTGTCACTCCTCTTGCTTATCCTGTGTATATATCTGGCAATAAGTTCTTTTCCTGTTCCGCTTTCACCACATATAAGCACTGTTATATCACTCTTTGCAAGATTTCCTGCAAGGCTGACTATCTTCTTCATCTCGGAATTTGTTGTGAGCATCTCTTTACCGCTTGAAGCCTTCTTTATAATGGAGTCTATAGCGCCCTTAAGAGCTTCAAAAGAAAATGGTTTCAATAGATAATCTGCTGCCCCTTTTTTCATTGTCTCTACAGCATTTTCTACAGTTCCAAACCCCGTTATTACAAGGACAGGCATATTAGCTGTATGTCGCCTGACCTCTTTTAAGAGCGATAAGCCGTCCATCTTCGGCATCTTCATATCTGTTACCAATAGCGAATAGCATGCCATGGAGAGATGATTGACAGCCTCATACCCATTTTCACATACAACTGTTGCATAACCGAGCCTCTGTATTGCCTCATTAAGGGCTGATCTCATCTCTGAGTCGTCATCAACAATAAGGATTGGCTTCATATAAAAATAACTCCTTTCCAATTTTCTTTGTGTCTTTATATTTCTGTTCTTGTATTGGGAAATAGAGTTGGAAACAGGTTCCTTGTCCCCATTTGCTTTTTACTTTTATAATGCCTTCATGAGCCTGCATTATCTTTGATGCAATCGTCAAGCCAAGTCCTGTGCCTTTTTCCTTTGTGCTGAAAAAGGGGTCAAATATTTTTTCTATATTTTCCTGCCTTATGCCTTCTCCCTCATCGTAGAAATTAGCTACTATAAATTCCCCTTCCTTGCTTATATTTATCGTAATAGCACCGCCATCAGGTGTAATACTGATAGCATTTAAGAGAATATTCAAAAAAACCTGTTTTAGAAGTTCTTTATCTCCGGATATTAAGGAATCATCTGATACATCCTTGAAAAGCCTTATCCCCCGGCTTTCTATCATCGGCATGAGCATATCAATGGAATCGTCAATAACAACAGAAAGGTCTATGGTATTAAATCGTGGTTTTTGAGGTTTTGCAAAAAACAACATATTTGTAAGAATGTTATTAAGACTCTTTATGCCATTGGATATGCCGTTTGCAAGCCCTGTATGAGATGTGCCTTGAAGCTCGTTTTTGAGCATGCTTGCATAAAGTTCGATGCTGCATAATGGACTCCTTATTTCATGAACTATCTTCGCAGCCATCTCTCCCATAGCGATCAGTCTTTTGTTCCTCTCATGATTCGCCTCCAGTTCCTTTAGTCTTGTGATATCCTTCAAAAGCATTACGCGGCCTCTCACAAATTTAGGAGAGGTTGAATCAAAAATGTCTGAGACTGTGAAAAGCACATTGTATCTTTTGCCATTTGCAATGACAATGGTCTCTGCATCCTCCTTTACAAGCGAAATGCCAAGACTGTGAAAGGCATTGCCGACAGCGCATTCAAGACTCAATTCGAGCATTTCTTCTGCTGCCTTGTTTATCATTGTGACATTGCCGTCATGGTCAAGCACCACAATCGCCTCTCCTATGCTTTGCAGTATGCATTTCAAATAATCCTTTGTCATTTTTGTTTCATGCAGGGCATTGCTGAGTTCAAGATTCTTTTTTTCCAACTCCATGGTGAGGTGATCTATTCTCTCCTGAAGTTTTTCGTAATATGCCTCAACTTTTTTTGCTGCAGCACTAAAATTGCAAAAAGCATCGCTAAGACGGCTTAACTCATCCATATTAAAATATCTCCATTGTTTTTCTGTTTATATCGAGTTCCCTGAGTCTTATATTCGACATCTTAACCAAGATTGGATCATTTCTAATCTTGCCAAGACTATTGTCTTCGTTATCTATATTTCCTATCGCTGAAACTCTGTACAACACCCACTCATTTGAAGGATCCCTATCCATGGCAAGCTTGTAATAGTTCAGGGCTTCTGTCGTCCTGCCTTGTTCATAAAGGATATCTGCAAGCCTGATATACGCCCATGAATCGCTTCCTACATTCTTAAGCGCCCTTTCATACACTACTATAGCCTTCTTAATGTCTTTTGCTGCTGCAAGTGTCTTTCCGAGCAAATCGAGGTCTTCACTGCTCAGATTCTTGATTGACAATAACAGTTCTGCCGAAGAATCGCCATTTTCTTTTATAAAGTGCATCCTTGCTTCCATTCTCTTGATGTCATCTCCAGATGCCTTCATGCCTTTTAGCATCTTAATATACTCCTCAGCCTTGTTTGCATCTCCTATATCTGCATAAAAATTAAATATTGCAGAGATGCTCAGTATCTTTGCATCTTTCGAGCCATATTTTGAAAGCCATAAATATATCTCAAAAAATAAGATGCCTTTATTTTCTAATGCCTCTGCAGCCTTTAAAAGTGTCTGCTCCCTTGAACCGTCAAACATCCACTTTCCCATCGACTGCCACAGTTCAACAAAAAGCGATTTATCTTTCTCTATTGCATACAGTATAACCTCCTCAAGTTCATCCAGCGCATTCCTTCTAAAAGATGAAGCGCTGAATACTATTTCTCTTAATAGGGATACTGCTCTGCTGAACTGATCCTTTTGTCTATAAAGTCCAGACAGCCTGAGAATCGCTTCATAATATTCACTGCCATAAGGATATTCGTATCTTATAGTTTCAAGATTCCCTATTGCCTCGTTCATTTTCCCTGATTTAAGATGTATATCGGCAAGATTAAGCAATGCCTGTCTTTTTATTTTCCTATCCTTTGAAAGAAGCGCAAGATTGAAATATTTAATAGCCTCCTGCATCCTTGACTCATCTGCCGCAATCAATCCAAGACTTATAGATGCTTTATCCTTAAATCGACTGTCCTGCACTAACAATAGATATCTCTTTGCCTCCAAATATTTATTCATCAATCTGAGATTCTCTCCAAAATAATAGAGGCTCTCAGCGTCTTTCTTTATATGCTCACTGTTTTTTTGTATTGCTGACATATAAATATCATTCGCTTCTTTCATCATCATAAGTCTCTGGAGGGTATTTGCTTTTCCAAAGACAGCATCAGGTGTGTCACTAGCTAACTCATAATGCCTTAATGCCTCTCTCAAAAGTCCTATTGCTGACATGCTTTTTGCAAGACCAAGATGGGCTTGCTGAATATATTTTGAATCAGGAAATTCCTTTATAAATCTGAGATAGTCAATTCTTGCTTCATAAAAGTATTCCATATCAAGATATGAGTGCGCCCTTTCAAGGAGAGACAATGCCTTCAAATCGCCGGTTGAATAGATGTAGGCCATTCTCAGATTTTCTACTGCCATAGATGTCTTTTTGATTTCTCTTAACGTCTTTCCGTAGATGAAATAGTAATAAGGGAGGGATGAATCATCTGCCTGATATTCAGAAATGGTGTTAATCGCCTCTTGGGGCTTGTGCTCTTTTAAAAGGTCCCATGCTTTTTTAAGCTGCTGCGGTTTTATAATGTCATCGATTGACTCTGCCCATGAATTAATAGGCATTATTAACACTAACAATATTAATAACCATTTATTCATGCAAAATTATTAGCAATTAACATGCCATAAGCTAACACTTTGATTTTAAAGGATTTTATCTGATAGAGTCAGTTATCTGACAATTGACATGGCGCCAATAAAATAACAGGCTATAAAACATATGGATTTTGTGTAACAATACCTTTTTTCTTCATCTTCTCTATAAGGGTAGTTCTGTTAAGTCCTAAAAGTGCTGCAGCCTTGCTCTTTACGCCACCTGTCAGTTTTATTGCCTGAAGTATAAGGTCTCTTTCCAGCTTATCCATCATCGCATTAAGATCAATGCCGCTTCCAGGAAGAATTAAACCTTCTAAAGATGTCTTGCTTAGCGCTTCTTTTGTTTCTTCAGGAGATATGCTTTGTTCTCTTTTTTTCGATTGAAAACGTTCAGGAAGGTCATCTACTCTAACTACACCATCACAGAGGATAGCAAGCCTTTCTATCATGTTTTCGAGTTCCCTGATATTGCCGGGCCAGTTATAATTTTTTAAACAATTCATAGCGTCGGTGGTTATACTGAAAGGCTCCTTCTTCTTTTTCTTGGAAAACTTATTAATGAAATGTTCTATTAAAATTTCAATATCCTCTTTCCTTTCTCTGAGAGAAGGTATCTCCAAAGGTATCACATTTAGTCGATAATAAAGATCTTCTCTGAATTCGCCATTTGCTATTGCTTTTTTAAGGTCTCTGTTAGTTGCTGCAAGAATTCTTACATCAATCTTAAGAGTTTTTGCGCTGCCTACCCGCTCTAATTCTTTTTCCTGTATAACCCTTAGCAGCTTTGCCTGAAGTGAGGGGTGAAGCTCTCCTATCTCATCAAGAAATATAGTGCCGTTGTTGGCAAGCTCAAAACGTCCTATCCTCGTGTTTATTGCACCTGTAAATGCCCCCTTTTCATGACCAAAAAGTTCTGATTCAAGAAGATCCCTTGGTATTGCGGCACAGTTCAAAGGGACAAAGGGTTTCTGGAATCTCGCACTGTTATAATGTATCACCTTTGCAATAAGCTCCTTACCTGTTCCACTCTCTCCATGTATAAACACTGTGCTGTCTGTATCTGCTATCTTCTTTATCAATTCATAAATCTTCTGCATCTCTGGAGAGCTTCCTATAAGTTCTCCAAAATCAAATTTATGCTTCAACTGTCTCTTCAATGCTGCATTTTCTATCTTAAGTTTCGACACATCAAGACATCTGTTTATAACTATAAGAAGTTCATCAAGGGAAAAAGGCTTTGTGATATAGTCAAAGGCTCCGAGCTTTATCGCTTCCACTGCTGTGTTGACAGCAGCAAAGGCAGTAATCACTATTGAAGGGGTATCTATTTTTAAACGGGATGCCTCCTTTAATAGATCCATTCCACCCATTACAGGCATGTTAAGATCAACAAGGAAAAGGTCGAATCGATCTTGCCTGAGCAAATCAAGACCAGCTTTACCATCATCAGCAGCAGCAACATCGAATCCCTGATCTTTTAAAAAAGCCCCTAATAAATCCCTAACAGATTCGTCATCATCAATTATTAATATTCTGCTCATGACCGTTATTATAAAAGAGATATGAATTGCTGTCAATCATCTGACAATCTCCTTTATTTTTCTAATAATAGCATCTTTTGAAATCTCTTCATATTCGAGGAGTTCCCGCGGCTTGCCGCTTTTCGGCATTTTTCTTACTGATAGTGAATAAACCGACACATGGATCTCTGACAGGGCATTCTTTACAGCCTCTCCAAGTCCGCCTTCTTCAAAATGATCTTCCACTGTAATAATTCCTTTACTATCCTCCGCAGCTTCAGACAAGGTTTCTCTGTCAAGGGGCTTTATGGAGTAAAGGTCAATGATGCGTATAAAAATACCCTCCTTTTTCAACTCCTCATATGCAGCGAGGGCTTCATAGAGTGTTATCCCTGCTGCAATAACAGCAGCAACATCATTCTCACTCCTCCGCAATACCTTGCATCCACCAATGGTAAATACGTCGTCCTTGCTGTAAATAATTGGGGTATCACCTCTTGTAGTCCGTATGTATACCATTCCCTTATATCTTGCGGCCTCTTCCACCAATCTTTCTGTTGATACCGCATCTGAGGGATAAAGCACAACGCTGTTTAAGATCGTTCTGAATAGGGCGATATCCTCAAGACCCATCTGTGAGGGACCATCTTCTCCAATGGATACTCCTGCGTGGGAGCCAATGAATTTGATGTTGGCATTGGAATATTGGCACATCCTTATCTGATCAAATGCCCTCGTAAAAAATGCCCCAAAGGTCGATACAAAAGGGATCTTGTCCCGGCATGAAAGCCCGAGGGCAGTTCCCACCATGTTCTGTTCAGCTATATACATCTCGAAGAATCTCTCAGGATATGCCTTCTTGAATATTTCAGAAAAGGTAGAATTACTCACCTCTGCATCCAGGACAACAATATCGGGAAAACGGGGGAATATCCGCACTAATGCATTTCCATATGCCTTTCGTGTAGCAACAGGTTTATCAGCAGGATAAAAGATTTCTCCGCTTTCCTGCGGCATCTTTCCCTCTGATTTAATATTTTCTGGTTTTCGTATCTCACCTTTTATTGAGGTGTCAACATTTCTGAGTTCATGCAACGCCATAGTAAGCTCTTCTTTTTTTAATGGCCTGCCATGCCAGTTATCCATGTCTTCTAAAAAAGAAACGCCTTTCCCTTTGATGGTCTTCGCGATGATCATAACAGGCATTTCCATGGAGTTGAGCGCCTTTTCATAGGCATGAAGGATTTCCTGCAACGAATGGCCGTCAATTGAAATAGTTTCCCAACCGAAAGAAGCAATCCTTTTTTCATAGGCAACGAGATTATGGCCGTACATGGTTTGACCTCGCTGACCTAATCTGTTGACATCAATTATGCCGATTAGATTATTCAGACTATAATGGGAAGCAATCTGCATAGCTTCCCACTGTGATCCCTCTGCCATTTCACTGTCTCCCAGAAGCACATATGTTCTATAAGGAAGCTTATCAATGTATTTGGCATTTAAAGCCATCCCGAGGCCTATGGAGAGGCCCTGCCCGAGGGAGCCGGTGGCTGCCTCAGCATAAGGGAAGACAGCAGTGGGATGTCCCTCCAAAGGACTGCCAAATTTCCTCAGATTCATCAATTCTCCTTCTGTCAATTTCCCAGCAGCAGCCCATAACGCGTAAAGGAGCGGAGAAGCATGACCTTTGGAGAAAATTAAATGGTCATTATTGGGATGCTGGATATTATCCGCATCAAACCTGAAAAAACCTCCAAACAAAAGAGCTGTCATCAAATCGACTGCTGAAAGTGAAGATGTGGGGTGTCCTGAACCAGCTTTTGTGGTTGAAACAAGAATGTAGTAACGGATTAATCGAACTAATTTTTCCAACCTGCCTATATCAACATTCATATCTCACTTCCTAATACCTGAATTGAGCGATTCTAATCTTGGAGTTATATATCGGGCATAGCGAAAAGACTTTAAACTCCGCACTTGTAAATGCAATTATCTTAAATCCGTCATCCCAGAGTCGAGCACTCAACTCAGAGTTGAGTGCTCGACTCTGAGTTGAGTGCTCTGATACTACATTGGATACTTATTGGGTGATGCATTCATAATCTCTCGTATGCACTTAAACCAACACTTTTAAAAGTCTTTGAGCTGTGTCCGACATATAAAATCGCTCAACTTAGATAATAAATAATTAATCTTCTATAATTTTTGCCCTATAGATCCCATTTTTCGATAAAAAATATAAATAGCCATCTTTGAACTTTACATCTGTTATGCCGCTGTCATGCTTATATAAAACCTTCTCTTTGATCACAGCCCTTTCCTTTATTTTTAGAGCTATTATCTGTCCTGTATTCCATGCTCCAAAAATAAACCAATCCTTATAAAATGTGGCATTAGTGGGCGCTATATTTGGAGTGTAGGTTTTAATAGGGTTTACAAACCGCTTGTCATTGCTGTATCCGAGGACTGTAGGCCATCCATAATTCTTACCTTTTTCAATAATGTTAATCTCATCATCTCTATGTGTGCCGTTTTCTGTAATATAAAGGTCTCCTTTTTCATCAAAGGTCATTCCAAAAATATTTCTATGCCCTATGCTCCATACAGGACTTCTCTTATATGGGTTATCATCAGGTATGCTTCCGTCAGGATTTATTCTTAGCACTTTTCCTGCAAGACTTTTAATATCCTGAGATAAATCCTCATCTCTTGCATCGCCCGTTGATATATAAAGCTTCCCATCTGGACCAAATGTCAAGATTCCACCAATGTGTATTATAGCCCCTGGAATTTTATCAATAATGACCTTTTCAGGAAACAGACTTACTACACGATTATAAGTTTTAAGACCGCTTGTGTATGTATAATAAACATAGATTTTTTCATCTTTACAGGCAATGCCCAAAAGTCCTCTCTCAAAACCTGTAGTCACATCAAATTTTTTCAATGGCTCTTTCTGTAAAACTCCATTTTTTATAATTTTTAAATGCCCACCCTTTTCTGTATAGATAAAGGTATCTTTATTAAAGAAACATATAGATATTGGAAAATCAATATCTCCTGTTATCTTCTTAATATTTAAAAGCCTGATATCTTCAGCGTAAACTAAAGAGTGCGTCAGTATTATTAATAAAAAATTAAATAATGCATATAATCTGGCCTTTTTCATACCCCTCCACAAAGGTAAACATATTACTTTAGGGTTCAAATCTAAAAATACATTTTGATTGCTCCGATCTCTTTGTTTATCTTTTTGTCTTCTTTCATCCTCTTTTAGATATCCCTCACCGCATTCGTCACTGCCTGAAATGTTATATTAAAAACCGTTCCCATTTCTGCATTCTTTTTGCCTTTTAATATCTTGCAAAGATAATGATTATCCTTCTCTCTCTGATTGCCTCTTAAGGTTATATTATAAAATACTCCCTCGTATTCTATTCTCAACCGTCTTGCCATACAGATAAGATAGCACTATTGTCATATTTCGTAAAGTATATTTTTTTAGGGTCGCCACCATCTTTTCCCCTCAGGTCATTGTTGCTTCAACGGAGCAAGGAAATGGTATCATAGGCGTGATTGACGGATTCCCCCCAAAGGGTGTGGAGACAGTTGAAGATAAAAAGCACAGGAAGGAGTTTTTGAGGAAGATAGGGTATAAGCTTTAAAGACAACCTATGAAAACTAAAATGTTTGACAATTAGTTTAACAATAAGTAAAATTAAAATTATGAAAATAGTTGCTGTCAGGGTACCGGAGGAAATTAAGAAAAAGATGAAGGAAATCCCGGAGGATTGGAGCGGGTATATCAGAAAGGCGATTGAAGACCGCATTGACCGGGAAAAAAATAAAATGATATTAAAGGATGTGAAAAAACTCTGGAAGGGGATGCCCAAGACCCCAAAAGGGACTGCTGCTAAGCTCATAAGGGAAATTAGAGATAGTGGATAGCTTGATTGTAGATGCAAGCGTACTAACTGCTTTTTTCCTTGATGAAGAAGACGGGCAAAAGATACAGAAACTTATCGAAGCGGATGCAATATTCTATGCCCCATCTTTCTGGAGATTTGAGGTTTCCAATGCAATTTGGAAAAGGAAAGAAATAGCATGGGATATGGCGAAGGGATTAATAGAAGATGTATGGAATTTTATAGTCTATGAAGAATTTCCGACAAAGTGCGCTCAAGAAGCATTTCATATCAGCAGGAAATACAACCTTCCATTTTACGATTCCTCTTACATAGCCATGGCAAAACAACTTAATATACCGCTCTGGACATTGGATAAATTGCAGGGTGATACGGCTATGAAGGCAGGGGTGTCTTTATGGGAAAAATGATGATATGGTATGACGAGAAAGGAGATTATTCCCCGTTCCTATTTTTGACAGAAACAAATATCTACTGTATAATATCCGTATAAACATACGGAGGTAATATATGCTTACAAAGCGCTTGGAAATCTTACTCAACCCCGAGGAATACAAAGAGATTCAAAGAGAAGCTAAGGAGCGGGGAGAGTCAGTGGGACAATTAGTGCGAGACGTATTGAGGGAAAAGATGGTTAAACCAAGGAAGAAAACAGCAATACAGGCATTTCAAAGACTTTTTTCCAAGGAAATGGAGATAGATATATCATCGTGGGCAGAAGAAAAAAAGAAGATAACCAAAACCCGCATAAAAGAAATTGAAGCTCATTGACACTAATATCATCTTCTATTCCCTCGGCAGGGAACATCCTCTTAAAGAGCCTTGCAGAAGACTTGTTGCTAAAATAACCTCAGGCGAGGTTGTAGCTAATATAGATGTGGAGGTCCTACAGGAAGTCCTCTATGTTTATACTCACAGAAATGAGAGAGTCAAAGGCATTGCAGCATGCCGGTATCTCCTTGATATCTTCCCTAACCCTTTCCCTGTATCTAAGAATGAGATTTTTTCAGCGCTTTCTTTCATGGATAAGTATCCATCGCTTGTTTCGAGAGATGCAATTCATGCCGCAGTGGTTGTAAACAACAAGCTCAAAGGCATAATCAGCGAAGACAGCGATTTTGATATGATTAAAGGCATAAAAAGATTTAAATGCAAGGATTTTTAGATGGGGTTAAATAATTTATGGCAATTTTGAATTTCAAAGGAAAATCGTTTGTTCAGAATCATCATCTGTCGGTGAAGTATCATCAGCTTGTCCCCAAGAAAGATAAAAGTCTTACTGATAAAGTCAGCCTTAATGACAACCTTATAATCCACGGCGATAATCTTATAGCCCTGAAAGCCCTGCTTCCCACGTATGCAGGCAAGATTAAGTGCATCTACATTGACCCGCCGTATAACACAGGAAATGAAAAATGGATTTATAACGACAATGTCAATAGCCCGATGATGCAGGAGTGGCTTGGAAAGGTTGTGGACAAAGAAGACTTCACCCGCCACGATAAATGGCTCTGCATGATGATGCCGAGATTGAAGTTATTGAGAGAGTTGCTCGCTGATGATGGGGTGATTTGTATTAGTATCGATGATACTGAAATAGCACGTATCGTTAGCTTACTGGATGAAATTTTTGGAGAAGTTAATAAAGAAGAAATTGTCTGTTGGAGAAGAAGACATAATCAACCAAATGACAAAAGTAAAGCAATATCGAAAGTTGCAGAATTCATTGTTGTTTACGCTAAAAACTTAGAATATTTAAAAAAATACAAAGGGTTTCATGGTTTGCCGTTGACAGGTGACTTTTCGAATCCTGATAACGATCCTAAAGGGGATTGGGCATCTAAACCATGGAAGGCAGGAAGTAATCAAACAGGAAGCAGATATAAAATAACAACACCTACAGGGAAAATACTTGATGAAGAATGGCTCGGCGATAAAGAGACTTACGACAAGTATTTAGCAGAAGGCAGAATTTATTTTCCAAAGAGGGGGGATGGATACCCAAGAAAAAAATATTACAAGTTCGAAAGGGAAGAAGAGGGTCAATGTGCTCATAACTTTTGGGGACATGAAGACTTTGGTTCTAATCAAGAAGCTTCTGAAGAAATAAAACAATTAAAAATTGGCTTTGATAATCCAAAACCAACAAGACTTATAAAAGCAATTTTATCAATTTTCTCAAATAATGATTCTATAATCCTCGACTCCTTTGCCGGGTCGGGCACAACAGCCCACGCTGTTTTGGACTTGAACGCTGAAGACGGCGGGAGCAGAAAGTTCATATTGGTTGAATGTGAGGATTATGCGGATAAGATAACGGCTGAAAGGGTGAGGCGAGTTATCAAAGGTGTTAAAACAGCAAAGGATGAA
>JBBISP010000006.1:0-10625 GCA_037441185.1 Nitrospirota bacterium
TCGCAAGCGTAACATACCCAGCTCAATTTGTTTTGGTGGCAGCCATGAACCCATGTCCCTGCGGATATCTGGGAGATTCCCGCCATCAGTGCACATGCACTCCTAAAATGATCAGTCGGTATAGGGCAAGGGTTTCAGGACCATTGCTTGACCGCATCGATATTCACATCGATGCCCCGGCAGTGCCTTACAAGGAATTGTCAAATGGGCATTCAGGAGAAAGGTCAGATGTTGTAAGGCAAAGAGCAGCAGAAGCAAGAGAAAGACAACTAAAGAGATTTAAAGAGGATAAGATATTTGCCAACGGCCAGATGAAGACAAGACATATCAAGAAATATTGCAAGCTCACAGAAGACGCCCATAGTCTGCTTGATACAGCCATGCAGAGACTTGGCCTGAGCGCAAGAGCATATTCGAGGATATTGAAGGTATCAAGGACTATTGCTGATCTCGACGGCTCCGATGACATTCAAAGCCATCATATATCAGAGGCAATACAATACAGGACATTGGATAGAGGGCTGGTTTAAGATTTTAGTTTCTTTCAAACAGGGCTGCAATAGAGTTTTTTATCACAGCCATCAACCTATTCAGATTTTCTATGCTTATGCTCAATGGCGGCATAATAACGACGACATTACCGAGAGGCCTTATTAAAACTCCTTTTTCTCGTGCGGTGTAAGCGACCTTCCATCCCATCTTTTCTTCCCATGGATAAGGCTCTTTTGTAGAGATGTCTTTTACAAGTTCAATTCCTGCCATCAATCCTTTGTTTCTTACATTGCCGACATTAGGCATTTCTGAAATTTCTTTCAGATGACTTTCAAGAAGGGCAATCTTTGGCTGCATGTTTTTCAATGTATCTTCTTTGTCAAACAAATCAAGGCATGCAATTGCAGCAGCGCAGGCCAATGGATTTCCTGTGTAGGAATGTCCGTGGAAGAATGTCTTTAGCTCCTTGAATTCGCCTAAAAAAGCATTATAAATATTGTCTGTTGTTAATGTAACTGCAAGCGGCATATATCCGTTTGTTATCCCTTTCGAAAGACACATAATGTCTGGAACGACTTTTTCATGGGCGCAGGCAAACATCTTTCCTGTTCTTCCGAAACCTGTTGCGACCTCATCGGCAATTAAAAGAACATTGTATTTATTGCACAACTCCCTTGCGCCTTTTAAATAGCCTTCAGGCCAGACAATTATACCGCCAGCTCCCTGGACTAAAGGCTCAACAATAACAGCAGCGATCTCAGAGTTGTGTTTTTGCAGTATTTTTTCCATTTCTCTCAGACACGCCAAAGAACAATCAGGATATGTCATATTTAACTCGCACCTGTAACAATAAGGAGAAGGAGCCTTAAATGTCTTAAAGAGTAAATGGTTGAAAATATCATGGAATAAATCTATACCTCCGACACTAACCGCGCCGATGGTATCCCCATGGTATGCGTTTTTAAGAGATAAAAATATATTTTTCCCTTTTATTCCATTTTGCATCCAGAACTGGAATGCCATTTTTAGCGCAATTTCTACAGAGGTAGAACCGTTGTCTGAGTAAAAGACCTTATTTAGCGACGAGCGACGAGTACCGAGCGACGCATTGATAACATAGATAAGCTTTTCCGCAAGTTTTATGGAAGGGGTATTTGAAAGTCCAAGCAATGTTGAGTGGGCTATTTTTTCGAGTTGGTTTTTAATCGCATCATCAATCTCTTTTTTCTTGTGACCATGGATATTTACCCATAATGATGATATGCCATCAAGATACCATTTGCCATTTGCGTCTTTTAAGAAACAATCATGTCCTTCTATGATAATTATTGGCTCATCTTCAAGCCATTCCTTCATCTGAGTGAATGGATGCCAGATGTATTTTTTGTCAATCTCTTCAAGCTGTTTTATATCGGCACTATAGCTCATAACGCTTCCTCCTTAAATTCTTTCATAGCTTCATTATATAATTCATCCACGCAATGTCTATATTTAGGCGAAAAATGCATTATTTCCAGACTTTTCACATTTGCTTCCCTCGCAATCCTTCCTGCAAGAGCTGCTGTGAGGTGATGCCTTTGGATTGCCCTAGCGCTGTCTTTTTCGAGAAAATATGCCTCGCAGAACAAAACATCAGAGCCTTTAACAAAACATATAATCTTTTCAATATTTTCATCCGTAGGAGAGACATCCATTATATAAGAGATCTTTTGTCCTTGGGTAATTGTGGCAATATCCTTTAAAGCATTTAAGGGTAAATGTTTTTTGTCTATCTCAAACATTGTATCATCAGGGACATTTTCTCGTATAGCTCTTTTTAGACTGGAAAGCCACGGACCTACTGGAAGTCCTCGTTCATTTAAGAGCGACTTATTAATATTGATATGGAACTCTTCCTCAAGAGAGTAAGTCATCACAGGAATTTGATGCGATAATAAAAGCCCTTTTACTTTTAATAAAGGCTCTCTCAGCAGAGTGTTGTCAAAAGTCCGTCCTGGATTCATTATTTTCTGGAAAGAAGTGGCAGCATGAAAACTTGCGTGTAAAATTGAATCATCCTTTACTCCAAACACCTCTATTTTTAAAGGATAATCTTTTATCAAATTCCATGTGTATCCATTCAGTTTTCCTTCCACACATTGGATTATATTTTCAGGGCCGAATATCCGCAAAGGAACATCTCTTCTTAAAACTCCCCTTAAAATAGTATCAAAGCCTATAAAATGGTCTAGATGTGTGTGTGTTACAAAAATATCTGTTATCTTTAAAAGATTGCCCAATTGAAGTTTTCCGATGTATCCGAGGTCAAAAAGCAAAGCCCGTTTTTCCCTTATAATTCCAACATATACGCAGGGGTCCTCAAACGGGCCATTAACAGGCAGTGCATGAAAAGTTGGCTTCATAGTGATATAATAAACAAGTGAGAATCAGGAAGTAAAATCATGGAGGACTTATGCCAGAATTAAGAAAAGACCCTATAGCAGGAAGGTGGGTAATCATATCTGTTGAAAGAGGGAAAAAGCCTACAGATTTCATATCGCCTTTTCAGAAAAGGAAGGCAGGAGGGTTTTGTCCTTTCTGTCCAGGGAATGAGCATACAACAACGTCTGAAATAATGGCATTCAGGCCAGCAAACACACCACCAAATTCTTCTGGCTGGACGCTTAGGGTGGTTCCCAACAAATTCCCTGCATTGCAGGTGCAGGGAAACCTCAATAAAAGAGGCGAAGGCGTATTTGATATGATGAACGGTATCGGCGCACATGAGGTTATTGTAGAGGCGCCAGACCACCAACTGTCGCTTTCCACAATGCCGCAGAAGGCAGTGGAGGATGTGCTCTGGGCGTATTATTTCAGGTTGACAGACTTAAAGAAGGACTTAAGATTTCAATATGTTTTAATTTTTAAAAATGAAGGTGAAGTTGCAGGCGCATCCCTTGAGCATAGTCATAGCCAGTTAATAGCTCTTCCTATTGTGCCTAAGACCGTCAGAGAAGAGATGGAGTCTTCGAGAAAATATTACGATAGCAAAGAGCGATGCTTGATCTGTGACATAATCAACCAGGAACTGGAGTCTGGCAAGAGAATTATTTATGAAAACGACAAGTATGTTGCACTTTCGCCCTTTGCCCCGAGAGATCCCTTTGAGACATGGATATTGCCCAAAAGGCATGAATCCAGTTTCGCCCCTTGTGAGAAGAGTTTTTCAAGCCTCGCTGAAATATTGCAGAGGATTTTAAAACAGTTAGATAAAGTCCTCGATCTCCCACCATATAACTTTATACTCCACACATCTCCGTTCAAAGAGGAGATTAATGATTACTATCACTGGCACATCGAGATATTGCCACGGCTAACAAGGAGGGCTGGTTTCGAATGGGGGTCAGGATTCTTTATTAACCCCACACAGCCCGAGGAAGCAACGAAATTTCTCAGAGAAGCAAAGATATAATGAAAATTGCCATAGTAACATCAGAGGCAGTTCCATTCTCGAAAACAGGAGGGCTTGCTGATGTCTCTGGGACTCTTTTCAAGCAATATTGTAAGATGGGCATTGAGGCCTATCTGTTTGTTCCGCTTTATAAAAAAACAGCAGAGCAATTCTCCGATGAAATTCAATACACAGGGATTTCAATTGAGATTCCTCTTGCAGAGGCGTTGAAAAAATGCAAGATGTTTACTTTAAAAAGCCAGACAACAGAACACAGAACACAGAACACAGACAAAAAGCTTCTGGCTTCTGGGAGAGTTTTTTTCATTGGCAGCGAAGAATATTTTGACAGGGACGAGCTTTACGGGACTCCATATGGTGATTATCCTGATAACGATCAGAGATTTATATTTTTTTGTAAAGCGGTCCTTGAATTATGCAAAAGGCTTGAGATAATACTTGATGTGATTCACTGCAATGACTGGCAGACAGGGCTTATCCCTCTTTATTTAAAGACCACTTATAAGGATGCTGATGTGTTCAAGCTCACAAGATCTGTTTTGACAATACACAATCTCGGGTATCAGGGCATATTCCCGTCGCAGACGATGGAACTTACGGGGCTTGGATGGGAACTCTTTCATATGGATGGCGTTGAATTTTATGGCAGCATGAATTTCCTTAAGGCTGGAATTATTGGAGCGGATATTATAACTACTGTGAGCAGGACATATGCAAAGGAAATACTCGCCCCTGACTTTGGTTTTGGTCTGGACGGCATTCTCAGGAAAAGGGCAGAAAGCCTTATCGGAATACAAAATGGCATAGATTACAAGGCTTGGAATGCATCTAAAGACAGATTTCTGCCTTATCTTTACAATAAGCAAAGGCTTTCAGGAAAGTTGAAATGCAAAGGCGAGCTAATGAAAAGGTGCTCATTAAAGGGCGAAACTAAAACTCCGCTTTTATGCTTTATTGGGAGACTTGCTAGCCAGAAAGGCATAGATATATTGATAGATGCTGTGTCAGAAATAATCGAAATGGGTGCAAATATTGTTATAATTGGAAAAGGGGAAGAATATTATCATTCATTGTTGAAACATGCTGAAGGCAGGTTTGCGGGCAGGTTTTTTTTCTATGAAGGGTTTGATGAAGCGCTGGCACATCTTGTATATGCTGGCTCTGATATATTTCTCATGCCGTCCAAGTACGAGCCTTGCGGGCTGGGGCAGATGATAGCAATGCGTTATGGAACAATACCGGTGGCAAGAAGAACAGGAGGGCTTGTTGATACTATAGATGACGGTTTGACAGGCTTTCTTTTTGAAGAATACACTGCAGCATCCCTTATGAGCGGGATAAAAAGAGCATTAGGAAATTATAAGGATAAAAAACTCTGGACTGCACTTATAAAGAACGCTATGAGTATTGATTTTTCATGGGAAAAGTCAACCCTGAAATATTTGGAGATTTATGGTGGAGCAAACTGAAAGATTAGATAATATTGACATGGAGCAATTTAACCGGCTTGCAGGCTTATGTAAGCTTATTAAGGTAACAATTGATATTCGGGATGCCGATGTGTTGCTAAAAAAAATTGCTGAAAACACCACAAAGCTGTTTAATGCAACAGGCTGCATAATACGGCTAAGAGAGGATGATATTTTTAAAGTTAAGGCATATTATGGATTTTCTGAAGAAATAAAGGAAAAAATAGCGGTCAAGATAGGCGAGGGCATAGCAGGGAAGGCAGCAGAAACAGGCAAAACCATTCTCGTGAAGAGTTCTGACGAATTTGGTCTTATAGCTCCAGAGCTGAAAATCCAGACAGCTATATGCTCTCCCTTAAACATAGGGGGGCATGTTATAGGAACATTCGGCATTTATGATAAAAAAGCGCCAGACGGTTCAATAATACCTTTTACAGGAAGCGATATGATTACCCTTGAAGACTTCTCATCAATCGCTGCTTCTGTTATAGATAAGTCAATTCTTTATGAAAAGGCAATAAAGCAGGAAAGAGACGCTATAGAAGCGAAAAAAGAGATTGAAGAACTAAAAGACTATCTGCAAGGGCTGATAGAAAATTCTGCCGATGCTATAGTGACTACCGATTTGAACGGATTTATTACATCATGGAATATAGGCGCAGAAAAAATTTATAAATATATGAAAGAAGATGTTATTGGCAGGTTTATGCCGTTTATACCTGATTTTTTAATAGAAATGGAAAAGGATTACACAAAAAGGGTGAAAAATGGAGAAATGCTGAAAGATATAGAGACCGTTCGAAAGACAAAAGATGGAAAACTCATTGATGTTAATCTTACACTTTCTCCCATTAAAGATTTCATTGGCAATATAATCGGCATAAGCGGAATAGCCAGGGACATAACAGAGAAAAAAAAGATGGACAAGGAGCTAATGAGAAAGAACGCTGAGCTATCGAGACTCTTCTTCATAAGTTCTGCAATGAGGGGGACGCTTGATCTCGACAAGCTCCTCAGGATGGTTCTCACAGCGGTTACAATGGGGGATGGCCTTGGATATAACCGTGCAATGCTTTTTCTTTTAGATAGAGATCAAGGGATTTTAAAAGGAGTTATGGGTGTTGGTCCTGCAAGCTATGAAGAGGCATGGCAGATATGGTCTAGACTTTCTATGGAACAGAAAGACCTACATTCCATCATGGAAGAAATAGAGAGCAGTCCTCTGAGGAAGGACTCTTTTATGGACAGGCTCTGCTGCGGCATAGAGATTTCTATCGACACCGATACGATATTAACAAAAACTGTCAAGGAAAAGAGGCCGTTTAATGTTACTGATGTCCTCTCTGAGTCTTTTTCGGATCCGGTTTTAATACAGCACACTGGCACATCAGCTTATGCAACGGTGCCGTTAATAGCAAAGGATCAGGTTATAGGTGTTTTATGGGTGGACAATATGTATTCAAGAAGGCCTATAACAGAGCATGACATGGAATTTCTTAAAGGCTTTGCAGACCATGTAGCCGCTGCAATAGAAAATGCGAGGCTTTTTGAGCATGTGGCACAAACTGAGCAGGAGTTGGAGAATATTTTTGAATCGATCTCTGACCTTGTATATTTCAACAGTAGCGATTACACTATAAAAAAGGTAAACAAGGCTGTCCTAGAGAAAATCGGAAAATCTGCGGATGAAATTATTGGAAAGAAATGTTATGAAGTATTTCATGGGATGTCTGAGCCGTGGGAAAAGTGCCCTCATTTTAAGACCTTAATGACAAAGAAACCGAATATTGCAGAAATCGAAGACCCTTATCTTAAGGGAACTTTACTTATTTCAAGCTCACCAATCTTTGACAAGGCAGGAGAAATTTTTGGCACGGTACACATTGCAAGAGATGTCTCGGAAATTAAAAATTTGAGGGAAAAGGTAGCGTCTGCTGAACGCATGGCAGCTCTTGGGGAGATGGCTGCTAAGGTTGCGCATGAGATAAGAAACCCTCTGCTTTCCATAGGCGGCTTTGCAAGGAGGCTTCAAAGCAGGCTGAAGGGAGAGATGCAGGAACATGCAAGGATAATAGTCGAAGAGGTTCAGAGGCTTGAAGGAATTTTAAACGACACCCTTAGTTTTGTTAAGTCAGCGAGAGCACAAAAGAAAATCGTAGATATAAATGAGCTCCTTGACAATATAACAAGTCTGCTTGAGCCTGCGCTGCATGACAGCGGCAATCTTCTGATAAAGGATATAAAGGTTCCTGTTAGGGTCTTTATAGACCATGATAGGATAAAAGAAGCTATTTTAAATATTGTAACCAATGCCATTCAAGCAACAGACAAAGGAACAATAACTATAAGGGTTTATACTGCAACAGCGTATGATAATGTCGACCTTTTTGGAAACAGAGCTGAAAAGCAAGAGGCTATAATAGAGGTAGAGGATAATGGATGTGGCATAAAAGAAGAGGATATAGACCGCATTTTTGACCCCTTTTTTACTACCAGGACAGCAGGAACAGGTCTTGGACTATCTATAACAAAAAGGATTATCGAAGAACATGACGGCAGAATAGAGGTAGAAAGCAAATTGGGAGAAGGGACAAAATTTACTATATACTTGCCTTTGAAGGAGGAAATATGAAGATACTCGTTGTGGATGATGAGAAGAATATCCTGAAACTTTACAAAGCAGAATTTGAAGGTGAAGGGTACGATGTTGTTGTTGCAAGTTCAGGAAAAGAAGCGCTGGATTTAATCGAAAGCGAAAATCCCGACCTTGTAACCCTTGATATTCTGATGCCAGATATTGATGGCATTCAGATATTAAGGCAGATGAAGGAGAAAAGGCCTGACATGCCTATAATAATGCTTACAGCGTATGATTACAGAGATGATTTTTCTGTTTGGGTGGCTGATGCATATGTAGTGAAGTCCTCGGATCTTAGCAGCCTTAAGAATACTATAAAGCAGATAATTGAAAGCAGCAAATAAGTCTATCATTACGCTAACGCTTGAGCGCCCTGCATACGACGGAATCGGAAGATTAATAGAATAAATTGACTTTTTCCCACATACATATCATATCGAGGCGTTAAGTTTTTTGAGATTGAGATAAGGATACCTTTATCAGATGCCTCTTTAAAGAGGCGCATGGGAGTATGACTGCAATGCTTTCGATGATGACATTTTCAGGAAGATTGCACATCTCATCCTCAAAATTTGGCCCTTTATTCAGTATAAAAAAGCCTTCCTTTTTTAAAATATGCCGTGCTTTTTTTATCAGGTCTTTGATGCTGAAAAGCGCTCTTGTTACAGCAATATCAAAGAGCCTGTTCTTAACATCTTCCACCCTGTTCTGTAGAGCTTCTACATTGCTCAGATTAAGGGTTCTTTTGAGATGTTTCAGAAATGCTGTCTTTTTCCTTGATGGCTCAATTAGTGTAATTTTTATCTCAGGCTGCACAATAGCCATTGGCATTCCAGGAAAGCCTGCGCCACTGCCGATATCACACAATTCCGCGCTGCCTTCAGGAACAGCCTTGAGATACAACAAAGAATCGAGAAAATGTTTTATTATTATATCTTCGTCATTCTTCAGGGCAGTAAGATTGTATGCCCGATTCCACTTTTTCAACTCAAAGAGATATCTCGTGAAATTGCTGACAACAGCATCCGATGGCTCTATGCCGAGTTCTTTAAGGCCTTTTATGAGGAGGCTTTCTTTTTCCAATATTTTTCCACTGCCACCAGTATCAATGATATTGCCGCGGGTGTTATGCCAGGCATCCTGCTTGCCTGCCCAATTGTCTCAGGCCTTACATCAAGCAGTTTTTCAACAACCTCCCTTGATAATCCCGGGATATTCTCATAATCAAACGGATCAGGTATCTTCTTTCCTTCATATTTCTTTAGTTTATCAGCCATCTCAACCTGTTTTTGTATATAGCCTTCATATTTGACATTTATTTCCACGCTCGCCTCAATCTCATCTGTAAGCTCATATTCAGGGGGAAAAAACTGCTTGATAAATCCGTAATTGACCTCAGGCCTTTTTAAAAGCTTTTCAAGGGAGATGTCCTCACTTAAAGCAGAAGTGTTCAGTCCGGCAAGCACTTCATTAAACTCTGCTGAATTCTTGGCATTCTGGTTTTTCAGTCTTTTTAGTTCCCTGTTTATAAGTCTCTTTTTTTCCGTGAATTTATCGTAATCATCCGGACTGACAAGTCCGATCTCATATCCCTTTTCCATTAGCCTGAAATCAGCATTGTCGTGCCTGAGCAGCAGCCTGTATTCAGCCCGAGAGGTAAGCATCCTGTATGGTTCATTCGTCCCTTTTGTAACAAGGTCATCTATAAGCACGCCTATATAAGCCCTGTCGCGTTCAAGCACCAATGGTTCTTTACATTTCAGTTTTAAAGCAGCGTTTATTCCAGACATTAATCCCTGGGCAGCAGCCTCCTCATAGCCAGATGTGCCGTTAATCTGTCCTGCGAGGAAAAGACCGTCAATATCCTTGCATTCAAGACTGTGCCTCAACTGCGTAGGAAACACAAAATCGTACTCAATGGCATATGCAGGCCTCATAATCTCCGCATTTTCAAGCCCCGGGATAGTCCTTACAAGCTTAACCTGTGAGTCATAAGGAAGGCTTGTGGATATTCCATTGGCGTAATACTCGGTGGTGCCTATACCCTCGGGCTCCAGAAATACCTGATGCCTTTCCTTTTCAGAGAACCTGACCACCTTATCTTCAATGGAAGGGCAGTACCTCGGACCTGTTCCCTTTATCTTGCCGCTGTAAAGAGGCGACCTGTCAAGACTTTCTTTGATTATCTCATGGGTCTTTGGATTTGTGTATGTTATATAACAAGGCAATTGCGGATTTGTTATTTTTTCTGTGGAATAAGAAAATGGAGGCGGAGGATTATCGCCCCATTGCGGCGTTGTCTTTGAAAAATCAATGGTTCTGGCATCAATCCGCGGAGGAGTGCCTGTCTTAAGTCTTCCCATTCTCAGACCAAGTCCCCTTAAGGAATCAGATAGCCCTACTGACGAGAATTCACCAGCCCTTCCAGACTTAAAACTATCGAGTCCGATATGGATAAGACCCTTTAAAAAAGTGCCTGTTGTGACTATTACAGCCTTTGCACCGTAATAAACACCGAGGGACGTAATAACACCCTCGATTTTCCCATTGCTGACAGAAATTTTTTCTACCATTC
>JBBISP010000006.1:10725-70786 GCA_037441185.1 Nitrospirota bacterium
GACGTAATAACACCCTCGATTTTCCCATTGCTGACAGAAATTTTTTCTACCATTCCCTGCCTTATAGACAGATTTTTCTGGCATTCAAGCGTCTGTCTCATGTACGTCTTGTACATAGTCCTGTCAGCCTGAGCCCTTAATGACCATACCGCAGGGCCTTTTGACATGTTCAGCATCCTGAACTGTATCCCTGACTTATCGGCAATCTTAGCCATTTCTCCGCCAAGTGCGTCAATTTCGCGAACAAGGTGGCCTTTTGCGAGGCCTCCGATGGCTGGATTGCATGATAACTGCGCAATAGTGTCTATGTTGATGGTAAAAATGCAGGTCTGAAGACCCATGCGGGCAGAGGCAAGCGCTGCCTCGCATCCTGCGTGGCCTGCTCCTATGACAATAACATCGTAGTCATTCTCTTTGTACATTAAATTATTATAACCCAATTTGATATACTATTTTTATGCTGTTAGAGCTATCAAAAGCCCCGCTAATGCCCGGAGTCTATATCTTTAAAGGCATAAAGGAGAGAGTCCTTTATGTAGGCAAGGCAAGAAATCTCAGAAATAGGCTGAGAAGCTATTTTCAGGATTCTGCAAGCCTTGATCCTCGCAAGGGAGCAATGGTCAAGATGGTTAAGGACTTTTCTTTTATTGCTACGGATAATGAATTAGAGGCATTGATATTAGAAGCAAACCTCATAAAACAATACAAGCCAAAATTTAATATTATCCTTAGAGATGATAAGAATTATCCCTACATCAAGCTCACTGTTACAGAGCAATGGCCAAGGATAGAGGTTGTAAGAAGAATAAAAAAGGATGGCAATTTGTATTTCGGCCCTTATGTGCCTTCGCAGGCAATGTGGGAAGCCATCGCTTTTATCAGAAGGAATTTTTTAATCAGGATATGCGGGTATTCTCTCGATAAACCTATGAGGCCATGCGTCCAGTACCAGATGAAAAGATGCTCTGCTCCATGCGCTGGACTTATCAGCAGGGAAGAATACAAGAAGATAATAGATGATGTAATTCTCTTTCTAAAAGGCGAAAAGAGGGAATTACTGCATCGACTTGAAGAAAGGATGCAGCAACTTGCCGATGAGATGAGATTTGAAGATGCAGCAAAGATAAGAGACAGGATATTCAAGCTCCAGAAGGCATTTGAATCTCAGAAGGTCGTTTCTCCTGAGCTTGGAGACATTGATGTTATCGGTTATTATTTTGAAGGTCAGGGGTTAGGGGTCAGAGGTCAGGAGAAGAATGCCGTATCCATAAATATCCTGTTTATAAGGAATGGCGTTTTAATAGGTGCAAAAGACTTTTTTATAGACAACATAATAACATCAGATGAATCAGAGATAACACACAGCGTTATAGAGTTCTTTTATGCAAAGGAGATAATTCCGCCAGAAGTTATTCTGGTTAATGTAATGCCTGACAGTGCAAGGTCAATGAAGGCATGGCTCAAGAAAAAGAAAGGGGCGAGCGTTAATATAGAGGTTCCTGCAGATGGAAAAAAAATGGAACTCCTCCAGATGGCAAATGAAAATGCAAGGCTTCATTTTGGATCAAAAAAGAAGTCCACTTTTGATGAAACCCTAAAGATATTGAAGGATAGATTATATTTAACAAAAATCCCTTTATCTATCGGAGCCTTTGATGTCTCCACAATTCAAGGCAGCGACTCGGTCGGAGCGTTTATTTATTGGGAAAATAGCGAGTTCAAAAAGGATAATTACAGACATCTGAAAGTAAAGGACGTTCTCGGAGTTGATGATTACACAATGATGCATGAGATTGTCGGGCGCGTGCTGAAAAAAGAACACTTAGTGCCAGACCTGATCGTCATTGATGGAGGCAAGGGGCAGCTTGAAGTTGCAAGAAGAGTTATGGAGGATTTAGATATAAAGACCGATCTTATCGCTGTTGCAAAGAAGCCTGACAGGGCATTTTTATTGAATGATGAAATTATAGACCTTGAGGACAGAAGCAGAGCATCATTACTCCTGAAAAAGATAAGGGATGAGGTTCACAGATTCGCCATCGGTTTTCACAGAAAACTAAGGGATAAGAGGCTTATGGAATCTCCTCTCGAAAAAATCCCCGGCATCGGCAAAAAAAGAAGGCTCGAACTATTGAGGAATTTCGGAAGTATTGATAATATAAGAGAGGCATCTGTCGAGGACATTGCAAAGATTAAGGGGTTTAATAAAAAAGTTGCGGAAATGGTGGTGGAGGGGGTAAAAGTATAACTCACAAAAGCTTTTTGAATTCCTCAATAGCAAGTCCCGCGTCTCTGATAATTCCTGCCATTGTAAAGGCATCAACAGGGTTTGCTCTTGGAATAGTTATAATCCGTTCACCGTTAGTCATTGTTATATGTTTCCCTTCTCTTGCAATCCAAAAACCGGCTTTTCCAAATGCCTTGACCGCCCTTTGATGGTTGATGCCTGATAATTTAGGCATAAGCTACTTCGACATAACGGCTTTCTTTATTTTTGGTTAATTCATCAACTGTTGCCAAATAAGATTCTATCGCATCTTTAATGTTTTCCAGAGCCTCATCTTCTGTTTTGCCCTGAGACCAACAGCCGGGAAGACCAGGAACCCATACAGAATAGCCTTCTTCTGTTTTTTTGAGATTTACTTTATACCGCATAAATACCTCCTCCATGCCTTTTTTATAGTGATGCCTTATTTTATCATAGGCTTACAAGTCGATGACCTTAAATGTTTTCATCAAGTTACACATTTTAAGCCGGATATGGATATTGAAGTGTCGCAAACCTTACTGTTAAATGTCGGAGCAGTCAGATCGTAAGTAAAACCATTTTCACTATAAAAGCAACCTCTTTTTGATCGTATTGATAAAAAATGTATATGCGTCTTTTGTTTTGTCCGCGAGTGCGTATAACTCTTCTTCCCGTTGCCTGAACCGCTCAAAAAAGCGCGTAGCAACATCTTCGTCATCGATATAGTCATCCTTGTCAGGATATAGTTCATAATAATCTACCTCTCTGGATGCATGAGGAACGAAAAAATGTGTAGACAAAAATTCTAATAAATTGGTAAGCATCAAATCAAAAGACTCTTTGGCCTTCCTTATTTTTTTCAAAAAAAACCTTGCCTGCTCTTTCACAAAAATGTAAATAGTCAAAGAAGGCTCTTGATTGATATTTCTTATAACGGTTATAGCCAAGAGCTATAAAAAAATCACGCACAAGGTCTGAAAAGATTATTTCGGAAATTGACATGTAAAGATTCCTGTCATGTTCTGTCTTTTTATTAATTCGGTCTACTGGATATTTAAGCCAGTCCTTGAAGAGCGAGAGTGCTTCTTTTATAAGCTCAACCATATGTTTTTCAATTTTTTAGTATATATAATACGATTCTGTTCCAATCTTTCAAACCTTCTTGCCCACAATGAGCAGATAACTTTATTTATATCTGAACTAAGTTCAGATATTTCAGCTCTGGGGCGGAAAGAAAACGCTTCTCTTATTCTTGCCTAAATTATCTTTTCCAACAGTTATCCTATTGCTTCATGCTCTATGCCCCCAATTAAAATGAATCTTACCATTTACTATTTTTGCTGTCAAATCAAGCACCAGCCGCAGCCATAGAAAAATCGGAGGTTTTGAGATAGAATAAGATGTAAGTCAAGAGGTATGAGAAAATGCAAAAACAGCAAACAGCAGATTTGTTGGACAGAATCACTGTTAACCCTGATGTGATGGTTGGCAAGCCTACTATCCTGGGGTTAAGAATAACTGTTGAGCAAATACTGAAGGCACTTGCAGGCGGCATAACAGTCGAAGAATTATTGGAGGACTATCCTGATCTCGAAAGAGAGGACATTCAGGCGGTTCTGCTATATGCCTCCGAGAGAATTAGCGAAGAACAAGTTTTTGCCGTTAACGCAAGATGAAAAAATAAGTTTTGCGTATTTCAGGATAAAAAACTCAGAATATCTCGTGCATAAAAAACAAGAACTTTTTTAAATATAAGGAGACTCTATGAACATTTATATTTCTGGTTCGATGGCGTATGACAGGATTATGGACTTTCCGGGAAAGTTCTCAGACCACATCTTACCTGACAAGATACACATTCTGAATGTATGCTTTACTGTCAACGGAATGATCGAGAAGTTTGGAGGCACTGCGGGAAACATTGCCTATTCCCTGAGCCTTCTTAGAGAAAAGCCTATAATCATAGCAACTATAGGAAAGGACTATGACAGGTATTTTGAATGGCTGGAAAAGAATAATATTTCCACCGAAGGCATCAAAATAATTAATGAAGAATTCACCGCAGGAGCATACATAACAACAGATAAGGCTGACAACCAGATAACAGGATTTAATCCAGGAGCAATGAAATATCAATCAGGGTATGAATTAAAAAATCCCGAATCTGAGGACTCTATACTCATCATATGTCCTGGCAATCTTTATGACATGAAAGAATACGCAAAAAAAGCCAAAAGCAGAGGCATCAGATGCATCTGCGATCCCGGACAATCTCTAACGCAGTGGGACGGCGCTTCTTTTAAGGAATGGATTGAAGGCTCATATATGCTTATCATAAACGACTATGAGCTTGAGCTTGTTATGAGGATGACAGGGATGGAGAAGAAAGGTCTTTTAGGAATGACGAAGATAATTATTACAACGCTTGGAGAGAAAGGCTCTCTTATAAGCTTTTCTGATGGCGATATGCAAATACCTGCGGCAAAGATTGCAGAGATTCTTGACCCGACAGGCGCTGGAGACGCATACAGGGCAGGTCTGATTAAAGGGCTTGCAATGGGCAAGGGCATCGAGACTTCTGCAAGAATGGGAGCTGTTGCCGCGGCATATGCCATAGAAAAATACGGCACACAGGAACATTATTTCAGTTATGATGATTTCCTTGATAGGTATAAGGATAATTTCGGAGATACCCTTTAACCATTAGTCTTAAATCGCAGGTATTCAAAAAGACCCCAGAGGCTTGCAGCTACTACAGATAAAAACCACAGAAGCGACAGCGTCATCGCCAATGAAGGCTGTACTCCAATTGTTCCCAAAAGAAATACAAAAGATCCCTCTCTTAAACCAATCCCTGATATTGATACTGGAATAAAAGAGATCACAATTATAATTGGTACAAAAATCATGAGTGTTGTGAATGAAATGCCCATAAAAAGCCCTTTTGACAGGATATAAACGGAGAATATGTTTAATATCTGGATGATTATAGAATACAAAAATGCCTTAATCAAGATATTCCTTTTGGAGCTATAAAACTTAAAATACTCATAAATATTGAAAAGAAACCTTATTTTTTCCCCAACTCTTGCTTTAAAAACAACTATACTGCCTGATAGAAAAAGAAAGAAAACCATAGGCACGAGCCACCCTAAAGGTGTTTCATCAAGATATTTAAATCCAATAGGAAAAGCTATCATGCTTATAAAAAGAAGGGCAGAAAACCCTATGTATCTGTCCATGAACACAGAGGCAATTGTAAATGGGAGCGGATGGGCAGTAAAATGAGAATGTGAGGTTTGCCTGCTCAGCTCCTTATGGAGGTAATAAGCTTTTACCGCATCTCCGCCAACGATTCCTGGCAGATAGACATTAAAAAAAGAACCTATCATATATAGAGAAAATAGTTTTTTTGTTTCCATTGGCTGGATAATAAGTAGCTTCCATCGAAGGGAAGAAAAAAATATAGAAATTATATAAATACATAAAGATGCGATAAATACAGCAGGATTTAACAACTGCATATTATTTATTATTGTTTTGCCGCCAATTTTTGATATTAAAAAATAAAGCAGGGCAGCGCTTACGGAAAGCTTGAAAAGGAGAAGCAAATATCGGACAATGCTCTTTGGATTATTTTTTCGGTTCATCTGAGGAATTCCTCTCATTTTCACGCTTAAGCCGGCCCTTTTTTTGTCTTTTAGCTTTTTGTTTCTTTATCTTTTCATTATTGATATCAGAAGCGGTCTTTTTGCCCAATAGTTTTTCAATTTGTTTTGCAAGCTCACGCCTTGCAAGAAAACGGTTGATGGACTGGCTTCTGTCTTTCATGCACTTTACTTCTATTCCTGTAGGAATATGTTTAAGATAAACGCATGTTGCTGTTTTATTGACCTTCTGCCCGCCTTTGCCCGATGATCGTATGAATTTTTCCTCAATATCCTTTTCATAGATACCGAGCGCCTCCATTTTGGCCTTAAGCAATCTGTTTTTCTCTTCGCTTACAGCAAAGCTGATCATAAACCTCTTAAAAAAGAAAGGATAAGGTTGATTTTTTCCTTATCCTTTGAGGACAAAATATTATAAATATCATTTATATTTTATTTATGTTTAAGCGCTGACAAAGCAAACATAAATATTACAATAGCTACAGCGATGAATACTCCTGAAACAATGCCGTATATAGCAGATATTGCCTGACCATGTTCATACAACACATCTCTAATAACAATGCCTACGCCTAACCCAGCTATGGCACAAAGGATTGCTGCTAATATTATAGCCGCCCAGTTAAGATCATTAGTTTTCGCTTCCACCATACTTGCCTCCTGATTTTTTTATATTTGCTATATTATATAAATATCTTAATATTATTTCTATCTCAACCTCAAAAAAGGCAGCATAAAATCTTCTGTATAAAAACTCGAGAGACTTGTCAAGAATCTTGTGTCTGGGCATAGAATTTAGCGCTTTCCAAAAGAAAGATTATAGACAAGCCAGAATGACGACAATAAGATAACCCTGCAGCAAGCTGCAGGGAATTACAAGTTAAAATATATATGGGCATAAGACGAAAGGTATACGAATCGAGTTTGGCTTTTGATTGACAAAAGAAGCTCATGGAAAACCTGCAAATGAATCGTTTACGGGAGAGGTGCGACTTTAATTGGCAGAAAAGTTCAAAAATGAAGGCATTATATCTTCACTAAAGGGTGACACTCTCAAGAGTGTTACCCTAAATGAATGTTACAGAGTATTTTGATTGAAATAAGAGCAACAGGCTGAAAAAATGCCTTTGGGCTGCCTCATTCGTGGTGTTGGTATTTTCTATATCGGGATTTGGGTATCTAAATTGGCTTGACAAAATGTTTCGTTTTGTTGAGTTTTTAGCATTTTATGGGTTAAACTCTATGAACTTAATTGAGAACGAAAAAAAAAGTAAACTCTATATTCTGGAGGAAGTATGAAAATAATCGAGGGAGAACTTCAGGCAAAAGGTCTTAAAATTGGTATTATTGTGAGCAGATTTAATGATTTTATAACATCAAGGCTTTTTGATGGGGCAATAGATGCTCTTCTAAGACATGGTGCAAAAGAAGACGATATAGAAGTGGTAAGGGTTCCAGGCTCATTTGAGATCCCCCTTATTGCAAAAAAGCTCGCATCAAAGGGCACATACAATGCAATTATATGTCTCGGCACAGTTATAAGGGGCGCGACTCCGCATTTTGATTATGTTGCAGCAGAGGTATCCAAGGGCATCGCAGCAGCATCTTTGGAAACAGGTGTGCCTATAGGTTTTGGTGTTATAACATCAGATACCATCGAACAAGCAGTGGAAAGGGCTGGCTCAAAGGCAGGCAATAAGGGGTGGGACGCTGCAATTACAGCCATAGAGATGGCGCAGGTATTAAAAAAGTTATGAGTTTAGATTTAAACTCATTAACCAAAATATTATGAAGCGGAGAGATGCAAGGGAATACGCACTTCAATTTTTATACAGGATTGACTTTATAACAATTTCAACAGAAAACAGTAGTAAGACAAAAGGCATTCCCAATATCAAGGACAGCCTCGAATTCTTTTGGTCTGATACTGATGAGAAAGATTCTGACATAAAGGCATTTGCTGAAGACATTATATTAGGGACAATCAAAAACCTTAAAGAAATAGACCAATTAATTCAAAAAATAGTAGAGAAGTGGGAAATATCAAGAATGGCGAGCATTGACAGAAATATTCTGAGATTTGCTGCTTATGAGTTGTTATTTAGGAAAGATATACCCTGTGCTGTGACAATCAATGAGGCGATCGAGATTGCAAAAAAGTATTCAACAGCAGAATCAGCAGCATTTATCAATGGAATTCTTGATAAAATAGCAAAAGAATATTGCTATCCAAAATAATTCATCAAAAGAATATACTCCCTAATTCCCATGCTAAAAACCGGCAACGAGATTTCTGATTATATTATATCCTCCGCAGGGAGGCCCTGAGCGGTTGTCTGAAAAATCACATCCGCCAACTAAAAATTCACATTTTTTGCAAACAAGTCTCTCTAATTTTCTGTTCCTTGGCGGTATTTGATTCTTAATATCTGCTCCTGCTTTTGATAAAGCAGCTAATGCCTTTAGCTCATCAGGGGTCAGATTTTTTCTTAACAATTCATACCCGTTGCAGTGAATATCCTCTTTGCCTTTCTTATAATATTTACAAAATCCCTTGCATATAATGTCTGCATAAATTTGTTTCTTCATATCTTCATTGCTCCAGGATTATCCTGTTACCTCTTTTAGCCATCTGAGATAATCTTCTGAACCTTCAATTACAGGCATAGCAATTATTTCCGGCACGGTATAACTGTGCAGTTCCTTTACACGCATTCTTAATGGCTCAAATAAATGCCTCTGTGTCTTTATAATCATCAATACTTCAGAATCATTCTCTATCTTACCTTGCCAACTATAGATAGAGCGTATGCCTTTTACAATATTTACGCATCCTGCGAGCCTTCCCTCAACGACTGTCCTTGCAATTTTTGCAGCTTCTTCTTCATTAGGAGATGTGATATAAACAACTATCGCGTCCATAAAAACCCCTTATCTATTGAATTTTTCCCTCCTGATAAAGTTCTTTGCTCTATCAGGATAAATTATTTCACGGGCATTAATTTTTATCTATCCAGTGCTATTTCACGGACATTTTTAATTATCGATTGCAGCATAGCAGCATAGGATCACCTATTAAAGGCTATCCTTTTGGTTTTTCTTTTAACCTCTTAGGTGATATCTTATATCATCTGAAACCTTTTAACCAGAAGGGGTTTCTTTATTTCTAAAATGTTCTAAATCTGTTTTAGGGTTAAATATGGGATGTGTCCTTAATTGCCTTATTTGCGTATGACCCCATTTTCTCTTTATTTCACGCGTTGCTGAGTTCCGCTATTGTAACCCCTTCCCCTCCTTCTTTCTGGTTACCGGATCTGAAACTCATCACAAGTGGATGGCCATGCAGGTGCTCCCGCACTGCTTTTGAAAGAACACCAGCGCCTATTCCATGGATAATCGTTATTTCTAAAAGGCCTGCAAGTGCTGCATGATTTAAAGATGATTCAAGCCTTGATATTGCATCATCAACTCTCAGACCGACTATATTTAAGATTGATGCTGCCTCTTCTGGCCTCTCCACACTTATATGGATGGCTTCTGTCTTTTTGATATCTGCCTTGTATCCCACATCCGAAAATGGCACCTCAAACTCTATGCTCCCTGCCCGCACCCTTAGCCTGTTATCTTTGCGGATGATATTGATGATTGACGCTTCATGATTTATAGATCGGATAAAGACAGTATCTCCTTCTTTTAATTCATCCAATTGAGGCGCGGTCTTTTTTTCTCCTAAATGCTCCCTTGCCTTTTCATCCACTATAACCTGCACAGATTCAACTTCTTTTATGAGATCCCTTGCCTTTGCCTTGTCTCTCTTTTTCATCTCCTCAATGAATGCATTCATCTGCCTTTTTATACCTGTAATGATCTCTGCAGCCTCTTTGTAAGCATTCGCCATAATATTCTTGTTAGCAGTCTCTGTCTCAGCTTTCATTTCAGCAACACGCCGTTTTTCTTCCTCTAATTCAGCATCCTTTTTCTGAAGATCTTGAATGCATATTTCGTAATGTCTTCTTTTTTCGTTAATGTCGTGGATGAGATTGTCCAATTCTATCTTTCTTGCTCCGAGGATGTTTTTTGCAGATTCTATGATGCTCTCAGGCAGACCAAACCTCCGGGCAGTTTCAAATGCATGGGATTGTCCTGGCTCTCCAATCCGTAACCTATAAAGAGGCGTGAGGGACTTTGTATCAAATCCCATTGAGGCATTCAACATGCCGTGAGCTTTGTGGACAAATCCCTTAATATCCATAAGATGAGTTGTGGCAAACGCGATAGCAGTGCTTTTTTTGAGTTCTTTTAGAACTGCGCATGCAAGTGCAGCTCCTTCCTCAGGGTCTGTGCCTGTGCCGAGTTCGTCTATCAGTATGAGGGTCTTTGAACCCGCCCTTTTAATTATCTCCACAATGTTTGATATATGGGCAGAGAATGTTGAAAGATTATTCTCTATTGACTGCTGATCGCCAATGTCAACGAGCAGGTTTTTAATAAAAGGGATGTTGCAAGATGAATCTGCAGGCACAGGCATCCCAGACAATGCCATCAGCGTCAAAATGCCTATGGTCTTTATGGCGATGGTCTTTCCTCCTGCGTTTGGGCCTGTTATCACCATTACTGTATTTTCTCCGTCGAGCTTCACATTGAGCGGGATGACCTGCTCAATCATGCCTCTTTTCTGATAAGCGAGCATTAAAAGCGGATGCCGCGCATTTATAAGGTTGAGTTCATTCTGCTCATTTATGCGCGGCATTTCCATGTGAAGTTTGTCTGCAAATAATGCAATACAGTTCAGCATATCAATATAGACCATAGTTTCAAACTCTGATTCAATCTCAGAGGATGCAGTCCTTATTTTTGAGCTAATGCTTCTAAGAATCTTTACTTCTTCAGCCTTTTGCTCTGCAATGAGATTTTCGAGTTCATTTGAAAGGCTTATTATGGATAAAGGCTCTATAAATGCCGTCTCTCCAGATCTTGATACATCATGGACAACTCCATGAACCTGTCCTTTAGAATCCATCCTTACAGGTATGACCCATCTTCCAGACCTCTGGGTTATAAAATTATCCTGAAGAAATGGGGCAATCCTTTCATCCCGCATAATCTCATCGAGTCTCTTCCTTATTCTGCTTTCGATGCCTTTTATCTTTATCCGCAATTCTTTCAATGCAAATGAGGCGCTATCGAGGATATTGCCCTCGCTATCTATTGAGCCCTTGAGGGCCTTAAGTATTTCTAAATGGCCTGTAATCCTATTTATTAAACTATTCAAAAAAGGCAGATCATGATTTTCTCTGAACTGCTCCAATATAAAATTTGTGGTATTTAGAAATGCCAGTATTCCTGAAAGCTCCAATGGATCCAAGATAGCTCCTTCAGGCCTCACCTTATGCAAAAAAGGTTCAATGTCAGGGAATGGCGATATGCTTAGAGGCTTACCCTTCTGTGATATAAGCCTTATTTCCTCTATCTGCCGCTGCCTTATATCGATATCATCACCGCTGTGAAGAGGGGAAATGGACAGAACAGTCCTTCTTGATGCATCGCTTTTTGCAAAATCAGAGATTATTCCGAGCAACTTATTGAATTCGAGAATTTCGAGGAAATGTTCCACGTGGAACATTTTTAAAAAACCTTCCACTGCTCAGGCAAAAAAAGTCGATCATAAGTTATAAGCGCAAAGCTGTCTGTCATGCCTGCAATAAAGTCGCAGACCATCTTATGTCTGTGGAGTTTTTTCTCTGGAGGGATGTCATGAAAAACTTCGTTCAAATTCTCAATGTAATATTCATAAAGGGCATTCAGGATTCCCTTTGCCTTGCGGAATTCCTTTCTTATCTTTTCGCTCTCATAAACTCTTTCGAATAAAAAATCTCTAAGTTTGTATGTCACAAAGGACATTTCCTCACTCATTGTAATGTTTGAAAGGCTGGATGCCACAGATGTGTTTATCACATTTTTGACCATCGCATCAATTCTTTTTGAATATGAGCCTCCAATAATCTTTACGACCTCTTTTGGCACATCAGGCTTCTTTATAATCCCTGCTCTTAAGCTATCATCAAGGTCATGATTCACATAAGCAATAATATCTGATATGCGAACTATCTGCCCTTCAAGTGTAGTAGGTTTTTCATAGGGCATATCAGGGACTATTAAACCCTCTTTTCCTTTTGAATGCTTAATTATTCCATCTCTGACTTCGTGTGTCAAGTTAAGGCCTTTGCCGTTGTTTTCAAGAAAGTCAACAACCCTGAGACTTTGTTTATAATGCTCAAAGCCTTCTGGATGTATCTCCCTTAAAATAGCCTCTCCTGCATGTCCAAAAGGTGTATGTCCAAGATCATGCCCAAGCGCAATCGCCTCTGTTAAATCTTCATTAAGCCTCAATGACTTTGCAATAGTGCGGGCAATCTGAGATACCTCAAGCACATGGGTAAGCCTTGTGCGGTAATGATCTCCTTTAGGGGCAAGAAAGACCTGTGTTTTATGCTTTAACCTTCTGAATGCCTTAGAATGGATAATCCTATCTCTGTCTCTTTGAAAGCATGTCCTGATATCGCATTCTTTTTCAGGCTTAACCCTTCCTTTGCTTTTGGAGCTAAGACAGGCGTAGGGATGAAGGACTTGTTTTTCTATATCTTCTGTCTGCCTGCGAATAATCATTATGGTTATAAATATTTTTGGTGGCGGTGCAGGGATTTGAACCCCGGACACTGCGGATATGAGCCGCATGCTCTAACCAACTGAGCTACACCGCCTCAGAAAAGAGAAATATTATAGCAAACAAAAACTTTTTATGGCAATACAGAATCCAACCCCAAATCCCGATATAGAAAATACCAACACCACGAATGAGGCAACCCGCAGGCGTTGAAATAATATTTAAAGATGTCTGAAGTCCCTATTTTCTTATTTTTATTCAATATTGATATTATTATTAATATACTATATGAAAGTTTTATCTCTTAATTTGATCCATAAAAAGACCAGCCTCTACAAATGGGCATCTACACTCGCCTTGATTACCATCTTCTATAATATCATTGAAGGGTTGGTTTCGGTTTACTTTGGACTTAATGATGAGACCATTGCTCTTTTTGGTTTTGGCCTTGATTCCTTTGTAGAGGTGATCTCAGGCATGGGCATATGGCACATGATTTGGCGATTACAGCAAAATGGAGATGAAGGTCCAGACAGGTTTGAAAAGACTGCGCTTAGGGTGATCGGGACTGCATTTTATATCCTTACTGCCGGGCTAATAGCAACCGCTATGGTAAATATTTACAAAGGACATAAGCCTGAAACTACCATCTGGGGGATAATTATTGCCGCTATATCAATTATCACGATGTGGATGCTGATTCATTTTAAGATAAAGGTTGGCCGTCAACTTCACTCACATGCTATTTTGGCTGATGCCAATTGCACTAAAACATGTCTTTACCTTTCTTTTGTTCTTCTTTTATCAAGCATTGGATATGAACTTTCAGGGATTGGAGGCATTGATTCTATTGGAGCTACTGCAATAGCGCTTTTCTCCTTTAAAGAAGGCCGTGAGGCATTTCAAAAGGCAAAAGACAAGGCATGTAACTGTATTTCTCCATAATAAAATTTATCCTTGCGCAAAAAAAAATAAACTGTCATTCTGGCTTGTCCAGGGTCCTTCTTTAGGGGAATGATTCCCGTCAAGTGGGAATGACAAATAATGAATGTGATAGCAAAAAAAAGAAAATCCTCCCTTGAAGGTAGCAGCATAAAATAGGACATTTCTAAATTGGCTTGACGGCCTTTGCCGTTATTATGTTTCTAAAAGCAGTGATTTATGATAAAATAAAAAATGAAAATTCCAAGAGTGATGTCAACACAGCACCCTGACAATGTCCTTCTGCCATTCTTTGCAGAGAGTCAGGATATGTCAGGAGATGACGAGATTCAGGAGGCATATTACGCCTTTTCACATCTGGGATGCGATGAGCAGATGTGGGACTGCGAGGGCAAAGAGGTTGATGACTTTGTTGTAAGAAAACTCCTCACAAAATACGAACATTTCTTTAAGCAGTCAAAATTAGGGGAAGAGGTTTTTCTTACAGTCAGGGTTCCTAATCCTGATGTTGAAAAGCAAGAAGCTAAGGTTTTAATGGAGACCCTCGAAAGCATTCCTCGTTCATGCGATGCTGCAAGGCTTTTTTATGAAGAAGACATCCCGCCGATTTTTGAGGTCATACTTCCTATGACAATGTCTTATCAGAGCCTCAACAGGGTATATCACTATTACAAGGATTTTGTTGTTGGCAAGCAGAATCAGCCATTTTATACCGGAGACATAACCATCTCTGAGTGGATAGGGGAATGCAAGCCCGAAAAAATCAATGTCATACCCCTTTTTGAAGACAAAGAGCATATGCTTGAGGCGCATAATATAATGAGAGAATATTTAAAAGACAAAGATATTAAGCATCAAAGGGTTTTTATTGCAAGATCAGATCCTGCTATGAATTATGGCATGGTAAGCGCTATTTTATGCAATAAGATTGCCCTTCAGCGATTAAGAAGGCTCTCTGAAGATACAGGGGTAAAGATATATCCGATACTCGGCGCTGGCTCTGCGCCTTTCAGAGGGCATCTTTCTCCAGATACAGTTGATATGGTATTAGAAGAATATCCTGATGTGCAGACATTTACTGTGCAGTCAGCATTCAAATACGATAATAATGTTCCTTCTATAATCTCTGCAATCAACAAGCTGAGATCATCACAGATGATGCGAGGTTATGATGTAGACGAAAGCAAGTGCATCAATATTATAGACAAGGTATCAGTAGAATACAAAAGGGTTATTGAACATCTTGCGCCAATAATTAATCATATAGCCGATTTTGTTCCAAGAAGAAGGATGCGAAAGCTACATGTTGGCCTTTTCGGATACGCAAGAAGTGTTGGCAAGGTAAAACTTCCCCGCGTCATAAGCTTCTGCGCTGCATGTTATTCTATTGGGCTTCCGCCTGAAATTTTAGGACTGAATACGCTTACCAACGAAGACATTGCCTGCATGAAGGATATGTATGTCAATTTTATATTTGACATGAAGACCGCCATGTCATATTTCAATGAAGATGTGCTCACAATACTGCCGGATGAGGTAAAAACATCCCTCAAACTAGACTGGGGCGACTACAAGATAAATCATGAACACAAGGCAATTACATCAAGAATCATCAAGGCCATAAAAGAAAAGGACAATGCCAATCTGCAGCCCATGCTTATAGAGGCAGCTCATATAAGAAAATTCTTAGGATAAAAAGATGCCTAAAGATGTTAAAAAGCTGATGAATAAGATGACTGAGATTTATAGAAAACTTACAAGTTAGATGTGATACAATTTTATTATGTCGTCAATCCTCACACGAGTATAATACAGAGGATAATCAATGACTCTTAAAAAAAAATCTATAATAATATTTCTCTTAATGCTTTCAGCAACTACTTTTTCTTTCAATTTATTCATCAAATTTAATGAACTGCATAACTCTATAATAACCAACCTTTTTGCCTCAGGACAGATACTTATGGCAGAAAATAAACTGCATAACTTCATGAGAGAAGAATCTCTAAATATAGAAGATGCAAAGAAGATTATAAAGGATATCACCAACGATATGATGCTGATTAAGGAGGATGTGCTTACAAGGGATGAATTTCATAAGCTTGTCAGCGTGAGAACAGCCTTTATAAGGATTGAAAGGATTTTAATGGCAGACAATATTCTTACAGAATCTGAATTGAGACAGATACATAATGAACTTCTAAAGATAGGACGGTTGGCAAATGAATTCAGGATGGCATTCAAGCCGCGGATGGAAAAACAAATGGAATTGAAGGAAAAAACTTTAATATCCATTTATTTCTTAATAGGACTAAGTCTTGTTTTTCTTTCTGTTGGTTTATACCGCTACTTCATACGGCCTATAACAAGTCTGAGTTCACAGGTTCAGAAAGTCATGGACAAAAGGACTGAAAACATAACTATTTATAAAGGAAAGGATGAGATAGGGAATCTCTCGAAATTCGCGTACAATGCAATTGGTGATCTCTCAAAACGTCTTGAATTGCAACGTGCAACTTCAAAAGTGCTCAAGGCTGCACAGAAAGGCATTGATATAGATTCCTTTCTTAAAAAGACACTCGATATAATACTTTCCATAAAATGGCTTAATATACTCCAGAGGGGAGGGATACTGCTTGTGGATGAAACAGACCCTGAGAGTCTTGTTCTCAGGGCAGAAAAGAATTACCTTGAATCCCAGAAAAAGGCATGCACCAAGATAACAGCAGGGAGGTGCATATGCGGCAAGGCAGCCAAAGAAGGCAGGATGATTATAAAAAAATGCATTGATGAAGAACATGAGATTAAATATGAAGGACTAACACCTCATGGTCATATCTGCCTGCCTATAAAGAAGGATAAGAGGGTTTTGGGAGTCATTAATCTATATATAGAGGAAAATTATATTCCCGGGGAGATAGAAATAGAATTTCTACAGAATATATCCCTGATAATCACCGAAACCCTGGAGATGAAGAAGCTTGCAGAAATGGAGCATATAATAACTACTGCTATTGAGGAATCAGGAGAAGGTGTGATAATAGCTAATAGGAGCGGAGATATAGAATATGTGAATCCTGCCGTTGAGATTATAACAGGATATTCTGAGGAAGAGGTAAGGGGAATAAACATATTTGATAATATGAAGTGCTGGGGCATAAAAGAGGATGTAATAAAGGATATTGCAAGTGGAAATATATGGTCTGCCTCATTAAAGAGCAAAAGGAAGGACGGAAAAGATTATTATGAACGTATGTTAGTGATTCCTGTGAAAACGGAAGGCAATGAGATTCTGAAATTTGCATCTATAAGCAGGGACATAACAAGGGAGAAGTTGTTGGAAGAGCAGCTTAGACAGTCCCAAAAGATGGAACTCATAGGCACATTTGCAGGAGGGATAGCCCATGACTTCAACAATATCCTTACAGCAATAAAAGGATATGGAAGTCTGCTTATAGAGGAAACAAAAATAAAAGAAGACCCTGATTTAACTGAAAATGTAAGGGAGATACTCGTCTCAGCAGAGAGGGCAGCAAATCTAACGAAAAACCTCCTCGCATTTAGCAGTAAGCAGGTTGTAAACAGTATGCCTGTAACCCTGAATGAGATAATAAAGAAGATGGAAGAGCTTTTGTTAAGGCTCATTGGCGAAGATATTGAACTCAGGATTATGCTTTCAAAAGAGGAATTAGTAGTTATGGCAGATCCATCACAGATAGAACAGGTATTAATGAATTTAGCCGCAAATGCCAGAGATGCCATGCCGGAAGGCGGGAAACTGACAATAGAGACATCTCAAGTTTATATTGATAAGGAATATGCGAAAAACCATTTATTTGCAGAGCATGGCTTTCATGCAGTTCTTTTAGTATCGGATACAGGCAAAGGCATAGATACAGAGACAAGGGAGAGGATATTTGAGCCTTTTTTTACAACAAAAGAGTTTGGAAAAGGCACAGGCCTCGGTCTTTCCATTGTTTACAGCATAATAAAGCAGCATGATGGAAATATAAATGTGTACAGCGAGCCTGGTGTTGGAACTACTTTTGAGATACATCTGCCATTGGCAGGGACTATGATTGAAAAAATAAAAATAGCAGAAGCTGCCGCGCCCGGAAGCGGAACAGAAACGATTCTTCTTGCAGAGGATGATGATTCTGTGAGGAAACTAATAAAAGAGACTCTAATAAAGTACGGATACACTGTAATGGAAGCAGTGGATGGAGAGGATGCAGTACGCATTTTTATGGAAAACAGGGATAAAATAAATATACTTCTTTTTGATACAATAATGCCCAAGATGAAGGGTCCTGAGGCATATGAAGAGATAGCAAAGATAATGCCCGGAATCAAGGCAATCTTTATGAGCGGTTATACAAGGGATTTTCTCTCCATGAAGAAGATACGGGAAATTGGCATAGACTTCCTCTCCAAACCGGTTGTTCCTGCTGAGATCTTAACAAAGATAAGGGAGGTTCTTGAAAGATGAGCGAAAAATATATGGGCTCTATCATCGTCGTAGACGACGACCCTTATGTTCTAAAATCAATCTCATTGCTGCTGACAAAGCGGGGATTTAATATAATCGGATGCAGCAATGCCGATGAGGCGATCAGCAGACTGCAGAAAAATAAGATAGATGTTGTATTAACTGATATCATGATGCCTGATATATCTGGCATTGAGTTGCTTGAAATTATTCATAAAACAAATCCCGATATTCCTGTTATTCTTATAACAGGCTTTGCAGACCTTGACAAGGCAATTGAGGCGATAAAAAAAGGCGCCTTTGACTTTATAACCAAACCTTATGAATCAGATTACCTTATTCATTCCATTAAGAAGGCTATAAATTACTATAGACTTTTAAAAATGGAGGCTGATTATAAACAAATCCTTGAGGAGCTGAATTCAGAGGTGGAGACGCTTATTTCTGAAAGAACCATGGGTCTTATGGCAATGGCTGTGGCTGACAAGATAAGAAATCCTGCTATCACAATAGCATTGGCATGCAAGAGGATGATCGCCAAGGAAGAAGTTCCTGATAAATTGCAGGAAGGACTCAGAATAATCATAAGTGAGGCAGAAAGGCTCGAGATGATTGTGAAGGAATTTCAGGAATTGTTTAAGGCAAGTGAAACAAGATTCAAATATGGAGATATAAAAGGCATAGTGGAAGATGTTTTTTCTGTAGCGCAAAAAGAGGCATACCACAGGGGCATTGATCTTGATGTAAATATATCTGAAGAGTCATTGATGATGAATATGGATGACAATCTTCTTAGAATGGCATTGCTCCACATTGTGAGAAATGCCATAGAGTCTTCTATAATCGGCGGGAAGGTAACAATAAGGGCATATGGAGAAAGGGAAAAGGTGATCTTTGAGGTCTCTGATACAAGCGCTGAAATTCCGAAAGAAGAGATGGAAAGAATATTTGAACCCTTCTATAGTACAAAAAAACATAGGTTTGGAATGGGATTATCTCTTGTAAAACAGATAGTAACAGAGCATATGGGTGAGATAAAGCTGGAAAGTGAAGAAAGAAAAGGAACAACCCTCAGGCTTATCTTTCCTATCAGATGGATGGAAAGAATCGTCTGAAAGAAAGATATGAATTAATTTTCCATTCCTGTTCAGGTCGTAGAACAATCCTAAAAGAAGGTTTTGAATCCATTATTGCGCTTTCTCTTTAACTTATTCTATTTTACCACTTTTATATCCAATCTTTTCATTCTATCCCTTCATAAAACCTTCTTGCAGTGGCACCATATTTCTGTCATTCTGGATTGTCCAGAATCTTTCTTTTGGGAAGCGCTAAATTCTATGCCCAGACACAAGATTCTTGACAAGTCTCACGAAGACAATGCCTTTATATCAGAAGTTCCTGAACTCCCCGGATGTATAGCTCATGGAGAAATACCTGAAAAGGCATTAAAGAATGCGAATGAAGCAATTCAATTGTGGATTGACACAGCTAAGGAGTTTGGGGACTCCATACCTGAGCCAAAAGGCGAAAGGTTAATATTTGCATAAAATACAGAGGCGACTAACAAGAAAATCCACGGGACGGGCTATTGCCCGCCCGTGATATAAGTCGTTAGGGCTCTGCAGAGAAGGAAGAAAAATAGAACCGTCCCCTTTTTCTTCTTTTTCTTAGATTAAATTTCAGGAAGATTTTGGATGTATTGCTCTTTAACCTTTCATGCGCTATCTACAGCTTAATCAAACCCTTTGAAATCGCAAATTTTATTAGCCCTGCACGAGAATGCAAACTGAGCTTTTCTGAGATATTTGTCTGGTGGGCTATCGCTGTTTTTACGCTAATGCCAAGCATGTCTGCAATCTCTTTATGAGTATGGCCTTCTGCTATGAGCTTCAATACCTGTTTTTCTCTATCAGTTAGTTTTTCATAAGGGTCTTCCATTGACAGCTTTTTATCCTTAACTAAGTATCCAGAGACGACCTCAGATGTGATTGAAGAATGAAGGTATACCTCGCCGCGACTAACAGCCCTTATTGCTGAAATAAGATCGCTGCCCACAGCTTTTTTAAGCAAATAGCCTGAAACGCCTGCCTTTAAAAACCGGGATATATACTCTTTGTCTTCATATTGCGTGAGAACAAGTATTTTTATATTAGGATGAGACTTTTTTATTTCTGTTGTTGCCTCAAGCCCACCGAGTTTTGGCATGTTTATATCCATTATAATTATGTCGGGCTTTAATTCATTTGTCTTTTTTATAGCCTCAAATCCATCTGATGCCTCAGCAATGACCTCTATATCTCCGCTGAGCTTAAGGAATGCTGCAATTCCTTCTCGCACAAGGGCATGGTCATCTGCAATAAGAACCCTCGTCTTAGACATATTCGTCCCCTGCTTGTGCAAGAGGAACTCTAAGGCTTACCCTTGTTCCACACCCTGACGTTGAGAATATCTCCAAATTCCCCCCTAGCAGTGATGCACGTTCCTTTATGCCTAAAAGCCCAAGACCTCTGTTGTCTTTTGCATCATACTTTTTCTTTTTAAGTAAGGAAACAACATCAAAACCCTCGCCATCATCCTCCACATCTATATAAATAGCGCTGTTTGCTTTTATAATAACAAAAATATTTTTAGCCTCTGCATGACGCGCAATATTTAGTATTGCCTCCTGAGCAATCCTGAAAAGGTTTATCTCTATTTCAGAACCGAATCTCTTATTTTTAATATCGAGTGCATTGTAAAAATAATTTACACCCTTTTCACCAAAATGCATATCAAGAAGCCACTTTATAGCAGCCTCAAGCCCGATGTCATCCAGTATCAGGGGCCTTAAATTTTGCATTGTTATATTGATGCCGTTTAATATTCTTAATGCAATGCCTCTAATTTCTTCAATCTTCTGCTCTGATATTTGCTCAGGATAGATCTTGCATATATCAAGTCTCATTAGAATGGCTGAAAGCTCCTGAAGGGTTTCATCATGGAGTTCCCGCGCTATTCTTTTTCTTTCATCTTCCTGCAAAGTAATAACTTGCTTAAGCAGTGTTTGCACTTTTTCCTGCTCCTGCTGTATCTTCGCTGTTCTTTCCGATACTCTTTTTTCTAATTCAGCACTGTAGTTTTTCAGATTTTTAAGGGATTCTGCCAGCTTTATTCTCATTTCATTAAAGCTTTTGCTTAGCATAGCGATTTCGTCGGTGCCGATATTGGCTACAGCCTTTGAGAGATCGCCAGCAGCAATTCTATTTGTCTCGCTTATAAGCAATTTGATAGGTTTTATAGTGCTTGCGCTTAATCCTATAGCGAATATTATTGCTGTGCCAAGGAATGCTATTGCTAAAAAAGAGAACATCTTTTGAAGTTTTATTGATGGCGCAAATACCTCTTCTTTTGCCTGCCCTATAATTACGCCCCACGGAGCGATTTTAAGCGGTACGATTGCCAGTATATCCAATGCCTTGCCGTTAGGGTTTAACCGTGAGAAGCCGTGAGAACAGTCTTTAATCCCAGACCGTTGTTCTTTTATCATTTTTTTTAATATGCCTTCATGGTCGTGATGCCTAAGCACATGAGATGTATTGTCAGAGGCAATAACAACTTCATTTAGATCTATTAGCTCTATATAGCTGTTTTGTGAAAGTTTCATTGTCTGAAGCAATTGATTGATAAATGGAGTTGTTGGGTTTAGCATGCCGCCTGCTGCTCCAACTATATTGCCTTCGTTATCCACCAGTGGAACCATTGCAAATATTACCTTCTTTTTAATAGGCTCTATAGTATAAATATTAGAGATGACAGGCCTTTTTTCTAAGGCTTGATTTACATAGCTGATATAGGTTAGATTTTCGATAAAGCTGCTGCGCTGTGGATATGTGATTAAAACATTTCCGTGCTTATCAAGAAGAAAGACGCCGTCTGAGAAAAGGGAATAATCATAGGCTGTCTTCAGCGCCTTTTTTTCTGGTTCCCAGTCATTGTCCTTAAGATTTATTTTTCCTGATATAGATATGTCGTAAAGCCTGTTTAGATTATTTTGTAGGAAGATTTCGATATAATTGGCTATTGTCCCTGCAAGCATTAATCTATTCTGAAGTGAGCGGTTTATGCTCTCATTGACTGTTAAGTAACTTATTACCCCTAAAGTTACAGAGACGATAACCACAAAAAGTATTATTGCAGTAATAATTTTTCTTTGCATTTATAATTACTTAACAATACAGGAAAATCGTTTGTCAAGTTATCATTTGATAGTTATCGCCTTGCTGATGCGCATTTTCTGATTTATTAATGATGGATGAATTGAAAATCCTCTCATATTCAAGGGGATGCTTTTCTATCATCTGTGTCTTGGAAATCTTGCCATGCAACATTGTTTTATTTATTGGGAAAATATCAGGGCTAAAAATAGAGTTGTATATATGCCATATTGTAATTATGAAAAATATGAGAAGCGCCTGATTTGCATGAAGAACCTTTGCGGCAGGGATAAATTCTCCAGGCAAAAATCTTGCTGTCGATGCTGGAAACCAGAGGATAAATCCCGTGCTGATCATGATTAATGCACTTACAAAGACTCCCCAGTAATCGAATTTCTGCTTATAATCGTATCTATCGCACTTTGCAGGAGATTCTGATATTCCAAGATAATATTTAAGGTTTTGTATAAAATCTGTAAGGTCATTTTTATTTATAATCATTGTCGCTTGCCTATTAAGAAATAACACTCTATAAACATTAACTGCAATGTGTTCAAGAAGGATCACTGTATAAAATACTCCTACAATCCTATGAATAAGCCTGACAGTATCTATCCCGCCTGTTGACATGATAATCCATTGTGACAAGGCATACTCATGAAAACTCTGTGAGAGTCCTGTTGCCGCCAATAAAATAAAAGCTAAGGCGTGTGTCCAGTGCTCCAAGATTCTATATTTAGTGAATCTTATTACATAGTCAACATTGGCATTCATCCGTCCCTCCTTTACCTGTCGCTCGCATATCGCCATATATGCAGTACCACTTGAAGAATCAATCCGATAATTATTATAGGGCTAAAAATATCATACAGCAGATTGATCGAATAAACTATTGGCGATTTTTTAAAGTTTGGCTCATAATGATAAAGCCAAGCATCAGGGAAGTTTTCATCGGCATCTTGATGACATTTTTGACATCTCTTTACAAGATTTTTCTTGATCGTCTTTTCATCGGCATATCTTGAACTGCTTATGTTGTGAATGCCGTGACAGTCTGTGCAAACTGCTATCGGTCTGCCTGGCTTATGAAGGACATCTTTCTGTTTTTTATAAAGTTCGAGAGTAACGCCGTGAAAATCAGACAGATAGGTCTTAACAACCGATGTAGAAAGCCCATATTTTGCCATTATTTCCTTCTTTGAATGGCAATTTCCGCATATCTCAGGCATATTCTCGCGATACTCCAGAGTCCTCGGGTCTGTCATGCTATGGGCTGTATGACAGTCTGTGCATACAGGAACATCCTGGTTATTACTTTCTATAAGCGCTTTACCGTGAACACTATCTGTGTATATTTTAAAAATCTCAGCATGGCATCTTTCGCATCTTCTTGCGCTTTGTATTTTTTCAGCCCTGCCAGATTGTATTAAATGACCTCCATGACAGTCAATACATATAGGCGCATTAAGATTTCCCTGACTCAGGAATGCATAATGGATGCTTTCCATTGTCTTGGTATATTTATCAAAATGACATCTCCTGCATCCCTCTGATGCTGCTATAATATAGTTTCTTTTTGCTTTGAATCGCCTTACAGGATGCTCCTCTATAGAAAAACCGAAATGACAGTCAGAGCATGCAAGATTCCTATGAACAGATGCTTTAAGAGATGCAAGGTCTACAGTAAGATATAGAGTCTCTCCATTTTTAAAATTCATCTTCATTTGACGGCTATGACAGCTCATGCAATATTTTTCCTCTGCATCAAGAATCCTGTCGCTTGTAGACGCTATATAGTGCGCACCATGGCAATCTGTACAGATAAGAGCATTCCCTTCCTTTTCTTTGTTTAACAGGCTTGCATGAATAGATTTTGTCTTTATTTTTTCACTTGTATGGCAGTTCCTGCATGAAAGAGCTGTCCTTATTTTATACTGTTTTTTATTTTTAAAAATTCTTTCAGGATGTCTATCTGCTGAAAAATCAGTATGGCAGGCTGAACATTGCAATGAGCCATGAACAGATGCCTTAAATTTTTCAGCATCAACATATGCATTTATATATTCATTGTTTTCAAATTGTTTGACTATTCCATGCTTTGAGTGGCACTCTAAGCACTGCTTAGACTCATTTGAAAGGATAGCGATATTTGCATAAGATATTTCCATAGAAAATCCGAGGATTGCCAAAAAGAATGCTATAAAGAATAGTTCTATTTTATTTATGTCCTTCATAATCATTGTCATTGCATCACACTGAATTTATTAGGGGGGATGCTATATTAGCATTCCCCCTAATGTTTAAATTTTTACATCTATTCGTTTTAATGAAACTCCTTATATTCCAGATCTTCCCTCACAACAGGCATACGATTTATAATCCATCTGAAGATAAGAATGTGTATAGTTGCTATGGCTGCAACAATTGCAAATTCCTGCCATGGAGGGATGATATGATGGAGGTGATTTGGCAGATTCCAGTTAAATGCTATTATCGAGACATTTATCCTGTTTACTATAACTCCTAAAACTGCGTAAAAGGCTCCAAATCTCACAATTCCTGCGTTATTTTTCTTAACCCCATATGTAAGAACTATTGCAGGCATAACAATAAATGCAAGCATCTCTACAATGAACCAGTTGCCGTAAGGAGTGCCGAGCAGATACCAATTGTTATCATGCGCAATGCCAACTACCTTTAGCGCAAAATAGACAAACATGCCTATGCATGCGCCTTTCCCGAGCCCGACTGTTAGCCTATCAAGGTTTCCAAGGAAGTTGCTGTCAGCTGCATGCTTCACATACTTCGCAATAAGCGTGCTTATTACAATAACCATAGCCATAGCAGCATAAATGCTTGAACTCAGGAAGAATATAGGCAGATAAGACGAATACCAGAGAGGATGAAGCTTCCCGGGAGCAAGGAGAAAGAGCGCGCCGAGCGCAGATTGATGAAGGGTTGAAAGTATTATGCCTGCAATTGTCATTCCGATGACGATCATTGTTGCCCATCTATAAACCCGTTTCGACTTAATCCATTCGAGAATAGCCTCGCTGAATTCGAGAAACTGCACTGTAAGATATGTAGCAACATGCCATGCAACAAGAAACAAAACAGATGCTGTTCCAAATCCCATTATCATTGGATAATATATACGCCATGGCCTTCCAATGTCAGTTAAAAGATAAATGACAGCGAATAGGTAGCCCATAAATCCTGCAAGAATTCCGAGTCTGACGAGGGGTTTATATCCTTTGAATCCAAAGATATAATAGGCGGTTCCCATCACAAAACCTGTTGCAGAAAGGGGAACTCCACCGAAGAGACCCCAGCCGAGCAAAATCCCCCATGGATAGTCGTGTGATGCATGTGTGACGGTAGAAAGACCGTAAATAAAACGGATCACCAGAAGAGGAATACCTATGCAGAGTATAATCGCTGCAACAATATTAAAAGGGGTGATCAGCTTCCTGCTGTATTCAGGCCATGACATGCCCATGAGCAATTTGTCCATGAACCATGATTTAAAGTTGTCTGTTTTTGTTAGAGTGCCATTGCCCATTACTTTGCCTCCTTTTTATCATTATGGTTTTTATTTTCCTTGTCGAGATTGTCTCTATGTCGAAGGGCAGCATATACCATTCCAAAAAAGGCTGGCCAGACAGTAAATACTACAGGAACAGCGCCGAGAAACCCTTTTGTCTCTTCGATAAGAGGTTTTTTGGGAAGATTTACTGGGAAGTCAAGTTGTTCAAAAGGTATTCCTGAAATATACATCCATCCTGTTCCTCCTGCTTCGTGTTCACCATAGATATGGTCAATATATCTATCAGGTTTTTCTATTATTTTTTTCCTTGCAAGTTTGATTAAGTCTTTCCTCTTTCCAAAGGTTATGGTTCCAGTAGGACATGCTTCTGCGCAGGCCGTCATACTTCCACTTTTTAATCTTGTTTCATAACACATAGTGCATTTGACAATTTTTGGCTCAAAGGCACTATTATAATCATAGGCCGGCACATAGAAAGGACAGGCTATCATGCAGTATCTGCAGCCGAAGCACTTGTCTGGGTCATAAATAACAGCGCCTTCAGGCGTCTTTGTATAGGCATGTATAGGGCATGCTGACGCGCAGGCAGGCTCATTACAGTGATTGCACTGCACCTTTCTGTATATTGGACTACTCTCATCCTTTGGATTTTTATACTGATTGACCACTGTATATGACTTTTCAGTCGGTCTTCTTTTTCCTTTAAATACAGAACCGTCTTCAAAGGATATATCAGGCATTGGGAGCTTATTGACCTCATTGCATGCCTTTTCGCAGCTTCTGCATCCGACACAGGCGGTTAAATCAGTAAGACAGCCATAGCGATCAGGCCATCCTGAAAAGTTCTTAGAGGCAGAAGCATCCTTATAGCTCCCTACAAGCGCAATGCTTCCTGCCGCAGCTATCGATCCCAGAAATCCCCTTCGGCTGAGTTTTAGCGCGCTGCCTTTGTCAATTTTATTTTCAGTATGTTCCTGCTGTTCTTCTGCTGCAGGGCCTTTAAAATTTTCATCCATAATGCATTCTCCTTATTGTATTGTCGATAAGAATCCTCTTATTTTTTCATTTCAACCCTTTGTTCTTTTTTTGCATGACACATTTGCGTGCAGCCTGCTGGTTCTATCCCCACAGTGCCCATTCCCCTGTGACATTCAAAGCATATCTGATGGTAAGCGACCTTGAGCCCTGGCATTGATGGATTAGAGGGTTCGTAATTGCTGTGACAGTTTTTGCATGCCATGAAATTACGGGTAACGGTGTTTTTAAAAGTCGATGGCCCAACAGCGTGACAATCCTTACATGGCAAAGTTCCATAGTTGCCATGTTCATGATGGCATGTCCCGCAGTTGCCTGATATAGAGGCATGTTTTTCATGATCAAACCTTACCGACTCATATTTGTCTGAAAGAGTGTCAAGTTTCACAATGCCAGTCGCCTTTGCATTTCCTGCATAAAGGGATGCTGTAAAAGAAATGCAAAGGATGAATATGAGGGATATGATTACTGTTTTTCCCATTTATTACGCCTCCTTATTTGTTTTCATTGTTTGTTTTGCCTTTATCTTTTTTTTCCTTTTTCTTGCCTGCCAGATAGGCTTCAGTAGGCCTCCATCCAAAAGATGCTTCTCTTCCTGCTAAAGAAAGCATGCCATTAACTGCTGCTGACCCAAGCGCATATGCAAAGCCAAAAGGAAGGGCTAAGATATAAGCAAGACCTATGAATGGAGCAGCGCACACCTTGCCTATGTCTCTAATAATCTTATTAGAGCCTGTTTTCTTGATATGCTCTAAATCTTCTTTACTTGTTTCTGCAAGTGTTTTGAATGGTTTAGGCTTTAAAAACTCCCAGTAGATCATGTAAATTACAATTGCAGAAATTGCGACTATGTACTCGATGCCTTTGATATGTGTTATAAAATCAAACAATGTATGCATTTTTTCCTCCTTTTATTTGCGCTAACAGGTAAATTCCTGAAAGCTTCAATTATTGTTTTTTTTATTTTTTTTCTTACCTGCTAAATAAGCCTCTGAAGGTCTCCATCCAAAGGATGCGAGATTCCTTGCAAGACTCAATGCGCCTCCAAAAATCTTCTTTAACATCAGAACTGCTATTGCCATGATAGCGATAAATGGCAGGCATATTACATACAACAGACCAATAATAGGTCCTGAAAGGAGTGCTGCTACTCCTTTCCCTATATTCCTTTCTTCATAGTGTGCAACCATCTCAATTCACCTCCTTTCTTGCTTTTTTTCTTCTTGTTTATATCATAAATAATTATTTAAAGGATTGTAATTGGAAGAAATTCTTATTTTGAGCAGGAAATTTTTCTTATTTTGAGAGGAAAAATTGCATAAGAATCATATCTGACTAAATAACCTTATACAAGAACATCAAAGCAAGGCGCACAGCCTGAAATCGATTTGTTGTATAAAAATAAGAAATGAATGCTTAGTGAATCATGCTTTCGCAGAGTTTTACTATCTCTACAGGGGGCAGTTTTGCAATAACAATTAAGCTGTACTGCACTTCATTCCATGAAATGTTGCTGCAGAGATCTTCATTCTTACATACTCCAACCATAAGATTTGCTTCTCTGCCCTTTAAATTAAAGTTTACCTTTTGGCTGATTTGAGTCATCTTTATTTTTTTGTCAGGAGTGAACTTATTAGAAGCTGCCTGGGATATAATAAGCGCTATATCTCCTTTTTCATCTTTAAACTCCATCACAACCGCTATATATGGTTTTTTTTGTGCCAGCACATTTGAAGGGGGCCAGACCAGGCCTTTTGGAAAGTATAAAGGCATATATATATTCTTGATGTTTAGTTTTGATTTTGCATCTTCAATGCTGTTATAGCTTTTCATAATATCTGCTTGGATTGCTGTCGGCAGCCAATGGAGGACTTTTAAGACTGCAATCATAAGTGCAACTGCTATTAAAAAAGAGAAAAATTTAAAAAACCTCTTTTTCATTGTTTCCTGCCTCCCAATCAATATTATACAATAAAATAATTTATTGCTATAACTGCAAAAACTATAAGTGCAAATTCAAACCATCCGGCATTTTCTTTATTAGTTTCTGCCTTTTCAAGTCTTATAATTCTGCTCTTCAGGTGCATGTTGTGACTGTATTGCTCAAGGGTGTCTTTCATATCAGAAAATTTTCTGAGTTGGGCAGGGGTTATGCTTTCTGCTTCATGATGAATTCTTTTTAGCGATTCAGATAAAGCATGAGGATTTTTTGTTAAAGAGACAGCCATATCATCGCATACCATTTCTTCTTCATGGACTATCTTTCTGAACTCTAAAAGAACAACAGGATTAAAAAACATAAGCATCCTTAAAAGAAATACTATTATCAGCAAAGGCTTTTTATTTCTTTTGATATGTGCTAATTCATGGGCAATTACTGACTGCAGTTGCTCAGCATTTAAAATATTTATTACTCCCTTAGATAAATATACAGAGGCATCCCTGCCTGTTGTTGAAAACAGGATAAATTCATCATCTTCTAAAATAAAGATTTTTGGCTTTTCACCACTAAGACCGCTCACAGCTTGGATAAAAGAAGAATTTTCATCAGGCTCTATTGCCTCGACCTCGGAATTTCTTGACTCAATAGTATGCTTAATCACAGGAATGAACTCTTGGAAAAGAAAAATAAAGGTCGTAATCATAAAAATAATTATGAAAAATAGACCGATTTGAACTCCTAAAATCTCCAGATTTAGCCATCTGTTAATATCAAAAAGCGATTCCATCCTGAAAGAGATAGAATTCCTTTCCGGATTAATAATCTGGTACAATGGGAAAGACAAAACAGGCAATAAAACCACAATCAAGCGAAATCTCTGCCGTATTAACGGGCTGCTAATATTCCAGATATAAATAGCCCTGTCCACTATAATAAAGGCAATTACCGAATGACAAACTGATTGAGCTATATACATTCCATGGTAGGAATAAAAAAAACTTGAAATATCCATAAGCTCTATTATAGCCCATACTTTTCATTTTATTACCCTAATAATGAAAATTTTCAGAGTTGACTTAATATCTGAAAACCATTATCTTAAACATGAATTCATTTTTAGAGCGATGGAAGGAGTGCGAATATGGCAATAATGGACGGCAAAGGGCTTGCAGAAGAAATAAAAAGCAATGTAAGACAAAAAGTCCATGCATTAAATGAAATAGGCATTAATGTTGGTCTTGCACTGATGCTCGTAGGTGAAAATCTCTCTTCAAGGCAATATCTCTCAGCCACGCTTAAGGCATGCAAAAAAACAGGGATAACGGCTTATGAATACAGATTCCCTGAGTCTGTGTCCTTGAATGAACTATTGAATGTTGTCCACTCTATAAATAATGATGAACGCATACATGGACTGCTTGTATTTTTTCCGCTTCCAAGAAGGATCAACAGCAGAAGGGTCGTAAATTCCATAGTTGCAGAAAAAGATGTTGACGGCCTTGGCTCAATCCCAATCGGCAAGTTTGCTGCTGAAGAGTCAACACTTCAACTTTACTTAAGGGCAGATGAGCAGTATATCCACTCTGTTGGATTCCTTCCATGCACTCCCTTCGGCGTAATAAGGCTGCTTCAATATTACAATGTGGATATAAAAGGTAAGCATGCAGTAGTAGTCGGCAAAAGCCTTGCTGTTGGCAAACCCCTTTCATTGATGCTTTTGACAAAAGAGGCTACTGTTACCATCTGTCATAAAGAGACAAAAAACCTTGCTGAAATGACGAGGCAGGCTGACATTCTATGTGTTGCTGCAGGAAGATCAAATCTCATTACTGCAGATATGGTGAAAGAAGGAGTTGTGGTTGTTGACATAGGAATAAATGTCCTCGAAAATGGCATTATAGTGGGAGATGTAGATTTTGAGGCCGTATCAAAAAAGGCTTCTCTGATTACTCCTGTGCCTGGAGGCGTAGGCCCTGTGACAATCGCAATGCTTCTTGAAAATACTGTAAAATCAGCAAAGGCAAAAAGTTAATTAACCGCTGCTGCTTCAAATAAACGTTATTCATACCTCTCTACAGTAAATCTGTAGATCTCAACATTTTCATCGTCGAGTCTAATTCCAGCCTTTATTTTTGCAATCTTCAACTGTTCTTCAACAGTATCTATCCCCTCAAGAGCAGGCAGCAGAAGTCCTTTTCTGTAATCTTTAACAACGATTATTCCATACCTTTTGGAATCGAGTTCTGAGATGTCTTTTATCTTCTCCGGCTCCGCCAAGACATCTACCGAATATGTGATGTCTTGAAGTTCATCTTCATGAACAGGGTAAAACCGTGAGTCCTCTGTGGCAGCAGAAATAGCATTTCTTACTATTTCTTTGTAGATATTTTCCTCGCAAGGCAGAAATGTGCCAATGCATCCTCTTAATTCCCCATGCTTTTTTAAGCATACAAATACGCCTGCCTTTTTTTGCATCTCCGCTGGTAATTCTTTTGGAGATGCAACAATCTTGCAGTGTTTTACATATTCTTCAATAGCCTTTTTTGCAAGCTCCACATATGCATGCATTTCACAACTCGCCGCTTTATTAATCCATTCTATAATTACTGCTCATTTGTCTCTCTGAATTGCATAATCTGCTATAGCAAGCATAGCCTCTTTTTCTTTTGAAGAAGAAAAAACATCAAGAGCTGACTTTGCTTCATTAACAAGACAGCCTGCTGCTTTAAATGATTCCTCTATTGCATTGTATTTTGAGAATAATTCCATTATCCTTTTTAGCCCCTGTTCGCTTAGACCTTGCTCTTTGACTTCTAAAATAATATTCTTTACCTCATTTTTTTCATCTTCTCCTGCAGCTTTAAGAAGATATATCAACGGCATTGTTATTTTGCCCTCTTCAAGGTCTTTTCCGAGCTTTTTCCCAAGTTTTTTTTGTTTGGCTGCATAATCAAGAATATCATCTGCAAGCTGAAATGCAATTCCTACTTTTAAGCCAAATTTGGCAAGGGCAATTTCTTGTTCCTCAGATGCATTTGCAAGTATTGCTGCAATCCTGCATGCTGCTGATATTAAACCACCTGTCTTTGCAGATATGATTTCGAAGTATTCTTCCTGTGTAATATCAGGCTCACCAATTTTATTTAGTTGTAATATTTCTCCTTCTGTCATGCCGGTTGTTGCAGATGAGAGCGCCTCCATAATCTTCTGATTTTTTTGGGCAACTGCAAGCTTCAGCGCATTTGAATAAAGAAAGTCTCCAACAAGTATAACAACCTGATTGCCCCATATGAAATGCGCTGGCGCCTTGCCTCTTCTTGTTTCCGCGCCATCAATAACATCATCATGCAAAAGTGAAGCTGTATGTATCGCTTCTATGATTGCAGCAAATAAGGTGCGGCTTTCTCTTTTATACCCGCATAGATCTGCACTGAGGAGCAAAAACAAAGGCCTTATCCGCTTCCCTCCGCTGCTCAGGATATGTCTTCCAACTATTGGGATAAGAAAGGCTTTGCTCTTAAAGACATCTAACAACTGCTGATCAACAATTTTAAGCTCCTGTGAGTATTGTTCAAAAATATCGCCTACATTCATCTGCTTTTTAACCGTATTGATTCGATGTCAATATCTCTTTTTAATAGTTTTTTTATGTCGCTATGCATGAATGCGCCTTTTTCTGTAAAAAAAGCGGTAACATACTTTGCCGGCGTAACATCAAAGGCTAAGTTTATTACATTTACTCCTTCGGGTGCAATCCTATGCCCCCAGATTGTGGTTACTTCTTCAGGCTGCCGCTCTTCTATTGGAATAAGCTCTCCGGAATTTATGCTGAAATCTATGCTGCTAATTGGCGCTGCAACATAAAAGGGTATATTGTGATCTTTGCACAGGACAGCAACCGTATAAGTGCCTATCTTGTTAGCTACATCACCGTTTCTTGTTGTTCTGTCTGTTCCAACAATTGCAAGATCTATCATCCCCTTTTTCATCAATGCGCCTGCTGTATTGTCTGTTATCAATGTGACAGGAATATCTGCCTGCATAAGTTCCCATGCAGTGAGCCTTGCTCCCTGAAGCACCGGCCTTGTTTCATCAGCAATGACATGAATATTTTTACCCTGCTCTTTTGCTATAAGCATGGGAGCAGTAGCGGTTCCATATCCTCCTGTTGCAAGACTTCCAGCGTTGCAATGTGTAAGAATTGTGTCTCCATCTTTTATGAATTCTGCACCCCATTTGCCGATTGCCTTATTTATTTCGATATCCTCCTGCAGGATGCTTTTGGCTTCGTTAATAAGGAACTGCTTAAGGCTGCTGATAGATTCATCCCTGTGGAGTGCGAGTAGTTTTTTTATCCTCTCCACTGCCCATCGTATATTTACAGCAGTTGGCCTTGTGGAAAGCATTGCCTGCATAATCGGTTCAAGCCTCTCCATAAAGTCATCAAAGCTCTCTGCCTTTATATCCTGCGCTCCTATAGCAATGCCCATGGCAGCGGCAATCCCTATTGCAGGGGCACCCCTTACCCAGAGCCTCTTTATCCCCTCTGCAACCATCTGATAGTCGGTGCATTCAATGAATTTTATCTCAAGGGGCAGTCTGCTCTGGTCAAGTATTATGACCTTGTTATCCTTCCACTCTATGGTTTTGATCATGCTAACTCCTTAGTTTATAGCAAATATCCCATAAAAACATTTGCAACAGTAAAGTATATTGTTAATCCTAATATATCATTAAATACAGTAACAAAGGGTCCTGCTGTAATAGCAGGGTCTATTCCAATTTTATCAGCAATGGTCGGAGCCAATATAGCGAGTATAGTAGAGGTGCTGATTGACAGAAACATCGCCATCCCAACAACGGCGCCAAGAATAGGCATCCCTTTAATAATGCCTGCTGCTATTGCTATGACTATGCCCGTTATGCCTGCAATCATCAGCCCTGCCAACAACTCCTTTGCTATATATCTCCAGTGGTTTGCAATAGAGTTCAGGGCAATGCTTCTGACCATTGTAGTGGATACCTGAAGCCCTGCATTGCCTGCCATTCCCATAATCACAGGGATAAATGCTGCAAGCACAACAATTGTCGTAAGAGTTGCTTCAAAACGGCTTACCACCATGCTTGATATTAATCCCCCCAAAAGACATAATAACAGCCATGGCAGCCTACTTCTGACAATCTGAAAAGGATGAACATCTTCGATGCTTCCAAATTTCAGTTCTGATGTTCCTGCAATTCTGTACATATCCTCTGTTGCTTCTTTTTCCATAACATCTATAATATCGTCAACCGCTACAATACCTAAAATATGTCCTTCTTCATCTACAACAGGTATTGCTATGAGGTCGTATTTAGACATCATCTCTGCCACAATCTCTACATCATCATTCTTGGACACCTTAATGAGTTTGGTCTCCATTATTTCAGCAAGCCTTGCAGATGGTTCTGCAATAAACAGATCCCTCAGTGATGTAACGCCAATAAGCTTTTCGTTTTCATCCACATAAATGTAATATACTGTTTCTATCTCACCGGCATCTTTTTTAAACCTCTCGATTGCTTCTTTTACAGAGATATTTGGAGGGTATGAGATGAACTCACTCGTCATCAACCCTCCGGCTGTGTCTTTTTCATGCACTAAGAGTTCCTGAATGTCTTCGGACTCTTCTTTTTCTATATGTTCAAGTATCTCCTTTGCTTTTTCCGCCGGAAGATCGCTAAGCACATCAGCAGCATCATCAGGGGGCATCTCCTCGATTATATCAGCAGCCTTTTCTGTATCTATGGAATTTATTATGTATGCCTGTTTTTCAGGGTGCAGTTCAGAAAGTGCCTCTGCAGCAGTTTCTACATCGAGATCCTTAAAAAGGTGGGCGCCTTCATCCTTTGGCACCTTGCTTATTATTTCTGCTATATCTGCAGGATGTAGTTCGGAAACCATCTGCCGCGGCACAGTAAGCGCTATAGTCTTCAGCTTAGGTTTTAGAGGCTGGATATAGTTCCATCCTATCAGATTGTGCGACATCCGGGCATGCAGCAAATTTAAAAAACTCTCACTTATGCGCTCCATGTTTAGCCTTCTGAGAATGCCGCGCATTCCAACATCAACAGCGATGACAACAGCATCCTCATCATACCCTTCAAGCTTTATGTCATTTGCCCTTACCACCTTTGCTCCATAGACATCCACAATCTGTTTGTCAAGAATATCCCGTACTGCCAACAGATCTTCTTCGCTGAAGGCATAAGGCTCCAAGAGGTTCGCTATTAAAGAAGTGGAGATGATTCTTTTGTTAAATAAATTGATTTGTTCCCAGCGGATTTTAAACAACTGTTTTTTCTTTTCGATGACAATAGCTGATACCCTTGGAAGCGGATCACCTTTGACAATGATAATATCCTTTAGCTTTCCGGTTATTTCTCCTTTTGGATCAAAGACGGGCTTCTTTATTACTTCGCTAATGAATAGTTCACCGAATAATGGCATAATTATTAGTATACCTCAATTCAAAAAAAAACTTGACTGCTTTTTAAGACCAAAGTATAATTTTTCAATGCTAAGCAAATCTTATATAATCCAGGTTTTAAAAAAGGCAGCTAAGCTCCTCACATTTGCTGATCTTCCTATAAGAAAGAAATTTGTGCTTTTTTCTGTGGGTTCTCTTTTCTGGTTTGTTGTGATAGCAGCAATAGGATTGGTCTCTTTCTTTGAAATGAATTCAAAAACAAAGCATATGGGTGATGTTATTGTTCCCCAGGAAAGGACCGCAAATATAATTATCAGAAAATTGAGAGGGGCAAGCATATCAGCACATAAAACAGTAATCTACGAAGACCCTTCGGTAATAAATATTCATTATATCAGAGCAAAGGAGAGGCTTTCAGACTGTCGGTTATATCTTGATACGCTTCTTACCGGCGGCAGTATTAAGGACTACTCCAGAGGAACAGGGCAAATTTATGATGAATTTTCTGTTCCTAAGATATCCTCTGCTGAAAGCAAAAAAATCATTTTTATGCTCACGCACAAAATAAATGATCTGGACTCATCGCTTGACTATCTTTTAGCAGAGAGGCTCGCTACTGCCAGCAAAGAGGGCAGTCTTGAGGATGCACTGCTTGATTATGATGTGCTTACAAAGGATACGGTTAGCATATTAAATGAGTATTTAAAAAGCATAAATAAAGAGTGGACCAAGTTTTCTGATATTGTTAAAAAAAGAACAGGCATCTCCATACTTCTAATGGCAGGCGCATTTTTAATGGCTGCTATGCTTTCAGGTGTATTCGGCACATTTATATCAAGGGCTCTGTCAAGACCGATTGAGATTATTATTGAACAGATAAGATCTCTCTCCTCCGGAGAAATAAATCTGACAAAAAAACTCGCTGTTACTTCAAAGGACGAGATCGGTGCATTATCTTTAGAGTTTAATAAATTAATGGATTCCATAAGTCATGTGGCATCATTTAAAAAGATAATCGAGGAGGATGAGTCTATTGATGATATCCATATGCGGCTCGGAAGGATATTTATAGATGATCTCGGTTTTAATAATTGTGTAATATACGAGGTTTCAGACAGCAAAAACAGCATGAAGATTGTATATCCTCCAGAGGCAGAAGGCACAGAGATAAATTGCAAAATGGATATTCAACTGGATTGCAACTTATGCAGGGTAAAAAGGACAGGACATGAAGTTACATCAGCTGATTATCCCAGAATCTGTAAATATTATGTAGAAGGATCAGATGATATCCATTACTGCATTCCTCTTGTTATTGGTGGCAATGTAGGAGGTGTTGTGCAGTTCGTATGTGGAAAGCGCGGCGTTTGCGACATTGATGATATAGAGAGAAAGATGAGCAGGGCAAAACAATATATAACAGAGGCTCAACCTGTTCTTGAGGCAAAAAGGCTCATGAAGGCATTAAAGGAATCCGCATTCAAGGATGCATTAACAGGGCTTTATAACAGGAGATTCTTAGAAGAAGGCTTTGAGAATTTGGTTGCAGGCATCCTGAGAAGAGGAACGACCCTCGGTCTTTTGATGTGCGATCTGGACTTCTTCAAACAGACTAACGATGTTTATGGCCATGATGTGGGAGATATGGTGCTGAAAGAAGCTGCTGGCAATATAAGAAAGAGTGTAAGGACATCTGATCTTGTTATTCGTTTCGGAGGTGAGGAGTTTCTGGTATTGCTTATCGATACAAAGACGGGAGATTCTTTTGAGGTGGCCGAGAAGATAAGGGAAAGAATAGAGGAGTCAAAGGCCAAGATAGCAGGCGGATTCATACAGAAGACCATCAGCATAGGCGTCAGCGAATTCCCTACAGATACACAGAATTTCTGGGAGGCAATAAAGTTTGCTGATGTAGCGCTCTACAAGGCAAAGGAAAGAGGCAGAAACAGGGTCTTAAGATTTGCTATGGATATGTGGACCGAAGAGAAATACTAAGATTTCAGATATGCTAATGGGACCCCCATTCCCTCTAACTGAATAAGGGGTTTACAGGATATGCCTTAGATGTGACAACGCTTGATTACATAAAGGATGTCCATGTCTATCAGAACGAGAACGGTTATCGTTTTTCTGTGGATGCACTTCTGCTTTATTCTTTTGTGAGGATGCAGAGGGTAAAAAAAATTGCAGACCTCGGCGCTGGCTCTGGAATCATCGGGCTACTTTTAGCTAAAAAGTATAATAATGCAAGTATCTGCTTGGTCGAACTTCAGGAAAGCCTCGCAATGCTTGCAAAACAAAATATTATCCTCAATAATCTTGCGGATCGCGTAAATGTTCTAAAGGCGGATATAAAAGATTTACACAGACGGCTGTCAGAAATTTATATCCTTCGGTCTCAAGCCAGCGCCCAGGAGACATCCTTTGATTGCCTATTGCCTGAAAATTTTGACCTTGTTGTCTCTAATCCACCTTTTAGAAAAACAGAGACAGGCATTATCAGCCTCGGAGATGAAAAGGCTATAGCACGACATGAAATCATGTTAGCCCTCAAAGATATTATAAAAACAAGCTCCTATCTTTTAAAGCATCATGGAAAGCTTTGTATTATACACCTGCCTGAGAGATTGGCAGAAATATTGCAAACATTGGGTGAAAATGCATTAGAACCAAAACGGCTTAGATTTGTCCATTCCACAGTATCCTCTGAGGCTAAGATGATGCTTATAGAAGCAGTCAAAGGCGGTAGAACAGGGCTGAAAATAGAAAAACCCTTGCTTATTTATACCGAAGACGGTAGCTATACAAAGGAGATGAGAGAAATTTATGATTGCTAAAGAAGTTGGGGCTTTTTATTTAAATCCGTTGGATATATTTGGAGGCGGCGAGCGGATTCGAACCGCTGCATCGAGGTTTTGCAGACCTCTCCCTTAGCCACTTGGGTACGCCGCCGCTAACGACAGTTATTAGTGAATAGTGAACAGTTAAATAGAGTATGCAGTAAAAAAAGGACTGTAACCGGTCTTTTACTGACAACTATTCACGAAATACTATTCACTGTCTTATGGAGCGGGCGACGGGATTCGAACCCGCGACCCCAACCTTGGCAAGGTTGTGCTCTACCAACTGAGCTACACCCGCATTAATTGACGCGTTTGTCTGGATCTGTAAAGGCATGTTAGTTTTATTCTCTGAACTCCAGAAAAACACAACAAACAAAATTATCATAATTATGCAGGCCGTGTCAATGTGCCTGTTGCAATTGGAGATTTTTGACCTTTATACTGTTCATGAGATAAAATAACTCGCTTGCTTATTATTAAGTCTGAGGAGGGATTGTAATGATTGAAATCACCATAGCAGACCGCATAAAGAATCTGCCGCCTTATCTTTTTGCAACTATTGATAAAATGAAGCAGGAAGCGCTTTCAAAGGGTGTTGACCTTATAGATTTGAGCATAGGGGACCCTGATATTGCAACGCTGAAGCATATAGTAGATGCTATGAAAAAGGCTGTTGAAAAACCAGAGCATCACCGGTATCCTTCATATGAAGGAATGCTCTTATATAGAACGGCTGTAGCAAAATGGTACAAGCAGAGATTTAATGTTAACCTTGACCCAAAAACAGAGGTATTATCTCTTATTGGATCAAAAGAAGGCATTGGACACATCCCTCTTGCTTTTGTAAATTTAGGAGATATTGTTTTGGTCCCATCTCCTGGCTATCCTGTTTATCCTATTGGAACGGCATTTGCTGGAGGAGAGTCATATATAATGCCGCTTAAGGAAGAAAATAGCTTTCTGCCTGATTTTAAAGAAATACCTGAGGATGTCTTAAAAAGGGCAAAATTGATGTTTCTAAATTATCCAAACAATCCGACTGCTGCAGCAGCCTCTGAAGATTTCTATAAAGAAGCAATAAATCTTGCTGTAAAATACAATATAATCATCTGCCATGATGCAGCCTACTCTGAAATATATTATGACAATGAAAAACCCTTGAGCTTTCTTGAAGTTAACGGAGCAATGGATGTAGGAATAGAATTCCATTCTCTTTCCAAGACTTACAATATGACAGGATGGAGAATAGGATTTGCAGCAGGCAATAAAGAGGTTATTGCAGGATTAGGAAAAGTTAAGACCAATCTCGATTCAGGCATATTTCAGGCAATACAGGAGGCATCAATTACAGCCCTCCAAACAGAAGATTCCCTTTTATCCGAAATAAGAAAAACATATCAGGAGCGCAGAGACACGCTCTATGAAGGACTTGAAGGGCTTGGCATTAAAACTAACAAACCAAAGGCAACATTCTATTTATGGGCAAAAGTGCCTTCAGGTTTTGACTCAACAACATTTGTCTCTTACCTTCTTGAAAAAGCAGGAGTGCTTGGAACTCCAGGGGTTGGTTTTGGCGCTCCGGGGGAAGGGTATATCAGGTTTGCCCTTACACAGTCTGTTGAGAGAATAAAAGAAGCGGTGGAGAGAATGAAGAAAGTGTTATAACCTAAATTGAGCGATTTTGTAAGGCAGGCACTGCATATAAAATCGCTCACCCTGGATATAAATTATTTTGTTATGATATTCATAGATAAATGAGTAACGAATTAAAAATAAAAATATGGCTGTAATTTATATCGGCATTGGCTCAAATATTGGAGACAGGCAGGCTAATTGCGAAAGTGCAATGGAAAGATTAAAAAGCAGGGGTATTATTATAAAAAAAGCATCTTCACTATATGAGATAGAGCCATGGGGATTAAAGGAGCAGCCAAAGTTTATTAACATGGTGATCGAGGCAGTAGCAGGGCTGTCTCCTGAAGATTTATTGATTGTTCTTAAAGATATTGAAAAAGAGATGGGCAGACAAGAGATTATAAAATGGGGACCGCGTATAATTGACCTTGACATCCTTTTTTATGATGACGCCGTCATTCATATGGAACATCTTCAGATACCTCATCCGCTGCTTCATAAAAGGGACTTTGTTCTAAGCCCTCTTTGTGAAATTGCTCCAGAAAAGATGCATCCGATATTAAAAAAATCTATTAGGCAACTGAAAGAGGAATTGGCAAATGCTTAAAACGCTCACTATAAAGAGCAGGTCAAAAACCGAATTCATAGATATCACAGAGGATATTCAGAAGGCTATAAGAGGGTCAGGCGTAAAAAGCGGAATCTGTTATATCTATGTGCCGCACACAACAGCAGGCATTACAATAAACGAAGGCGCTGACCCATCAGTAAAAAGGGATATAATAACAACAATTAATAAGCTCATCCCTTTTGAGGCAGATTATCAGCATATGGAAGGCAATTCAGCGGCCCATATAAAATCAACTGTAGTAGGCGTCTCGCTTTTTGTTCTTATTGAAGACAACAAACCGCTTCTTGGAACATGGCAGTCAGTATATTTTTGCGAGTTTGATGGGCCAAGGCATAGAAGAGTCATAGTTAAGGCAGTTTAATTATTTAGGCTGTAATCCATTGGAATCTTTGCTATCACTTCAGAGAATGTTGTTATTCCAGTATTTACTTTATCCCATGCATCTTCGATAAGAAAGGTAACACCTGTTTTTTTTGCAGAACTTAACAAGGCATTCTCGTTTATATCTTTGGATACCAATCTCTTTATGGACGGAACCATAGAAAGGTATTCATAGACAGCTATCCTGCCTGAATATCCTGTGTTGTGACATCTTTGGCATCCATTGCCATAGCACTGGTTTTTTATTTTAGGAAGCCCATAAATTTTTGCAAAAGCTATCTGTTCTTCTGATGCTTCTGATTCAACCTTGCAATGACTGCAAATCTTTCTTACCAGTCTCTGGGCTAAAATTCCGCTTAAAGCAGAGCTTACAAGGTATGGCGGAATTCCTATATCAATAAATCTTGTAATAGTGGCGACAGTATTATTTGTATGAATGGTAGAAATAACAAAGTGCCCTGTAAGGGCTGCCTTTATAGCGATATTTGCTGTTTCCATATCCCTGATCTCTCCGATCATAATCACATCAGGGTCTTGACGAAGAACAGAGCGGAGGACGGATGAAAATGTGCGGCCTGATGCTTCATCCACTGATATTTGTGTAATACCATCCAGTTTATATTCCACTGGATCTTCAATTGTTATTATATTACGGGTTTCAGAGCGGACTTGATTAAGACAGGCATAAAGCGTAGTGGTCTTGCCGCTGCCAGTCGGCCCTGTAACAATGAACATACCCTGCGGACGTTTGAATATTTCATGCAGCGAAGTTCTTATATGTTCTGATATGCCGAGTTCATCGAGGGGTATTGAGCCGCTGCTCTGATTAAGCAACCTGATAACAATTTTCTCCCCATAAATAGCTGGAGCAGTAGACACCCTGAGGTCAATCTCCTTGCCCTGAAAGGATACATGTGTGCTTCCATCCTGAGGAATACGCCTCTTGGTAATATCGAGCCTGCTAATTATCTTTATCCTCGATACCACGGACTCATGGATTTTTTTATTGTACCTGAAGATATTGCGCATCTCACCATCAACCCTGAATCTTATCTGACTGTAATGTTCTCGAGGCTCTATATGAATATCGCTTGCCCGTTCTTTTACTGCCTCAGAAACAATCATAGCCACCAGTTTTATAATCGGCGGGGACTTGCTATTTGTGTACAATGCCTCTATATTAACATCTTCGTCTTTTTCTTCTTTAAATTCAATCTCTTTATCTGCGGTTATATTTGAGCCAAATACATCAAGTAAATGTTCGTTTTCAGAATAATTCTTCTCTATTGCCTTACGAATCGACCATTCATATGAAATAACAGTGGAGACCTTTAGCCTCGTACTAAAAAAGATATCATCTATTACCCTGTAATCAAGTGGATCGGCCATAGCGAGAATGATGGTATTGCCCTTTTTCTGTACTGGGAAAACGAGGTGCTTCTCGGCTGTTTTTTTTGGTATAAGTTTTTTAAGTTCATCAGATATCTCGAGGTCAGCGCACGAAATGATCGGAAGGTCCAACTTTCCAGAGAGAGCCTCAGCAATCTGATCCTGAGTCACATATCCTAATCCAACAAGTATTTTCCCCAGTCGCTGTTTTTTAGTCTGCTGAACTGACAGGGCGTGACTAAGCTGTTTAGAGGTTATTAAATCTGACTCTATAAGTATATCGCCAATTTTTTTGCGCATTTTATCCTATTAACTTGCATGTGTTTTATAATTTATTTATATCCGATGTTGCAATAAAAGTAAAGTGTATGTTTTTGGGTGAGACTGTTTTGATATATTGTATGGTCTAATTTTTTAGTCCATAATCCAAAGGTACTTTTGCGATCACTTCATCAATAGTCGTTATCCCTGCCTTTACCTTATTCCAAGCATCCTCAAAAAGGAATGTCACGCCCTCTTTTTTTGCTGCGCTGAATAATTCATCCTCGCCTGTATTTTTAGTTATCAGCCTTCTGATAACAAGAGTCATGGGAAGGTACTCATAAGCAGCTATTCTGCCTGAATATCCTGTGTTCGCGCATTTCTCACAACCAGTGCCAAAATAATGTTTCGCTAGTTCAGGAAGCCCCATAATGTTTACCTCAGCTCTTAATTCATCTGAAATATTCGTCTGCACCTTGCAATGAATGCATATCCTTCTAAGAAGTCTTTGCGCTATAATTCCACTTAAGGCAGCCCCTAAAAGGTATGCAGGGATACCGAGATCTATTAGTCTTGTAATTGTAGCAATAGTATTATTTGTATGGAGGGTTGTTAATACAAGATGTCCTGTGAGGGAAGCTTTTATTGCGATCTCGGCTGTCTCTAGGTCCCTCACCTCTCCAAGCATGACTATATCCGGATCCTGCCTGAGAACAGCCCTGAGGATTGATGCAAAAGTACGGCCAACCGCTTCATTAACCTGTGTCTGTATAATCCCTTCCAGTTTATATTCCACAGGGTCTTCTATAGTGATAATGTTTTTCGTTATCGACCTCATCCGATTTAGACAGGCATAGAGCGTAGTAGTTTTGCCGCTTCCTGTAGGCCCTGTAATAATGAGCAACCCCTGAGGGGACTTAATTACCCTTGACAGTGGATCCTTTATATCGTCCGGCATTGCGAGTTCGTCCAGAAATACTATATTCTGGCTTTGATCAAGCAGTCTCATAACCACCTTTTCACCATAAATTGACGGCAGTGTGGATATCCTTAAATCAATCTCCTTGCCTTGCAGCGCTACCCTAACGCTCCCATCCTGCGGGATGCGCCTGTTTGTAATGTCAAGCTTAGAAATTATCTTTATGCGAGATACTACAGAGTCATGTAAATCTCTCTGATATTTAAATATGCTCCTTAACTCACCATCAACACGAAATCTTACGAGAATATATTTTTCCATAGGCTCAATATGGATATCGCTTGCCCTTGCCTTGTTTCCTTCCGAGATAAGCATTGCCACGAGCTTAACTACAGTAGGAGCCTTGCTTTTTGAAAAAAGCGCTTCAACATTCATATCCTCGGTTTCTTTATCTTCTCTGAATTCCACATCTTTATCCTCGGCTATCTCTGAATGAAAAACATCAAGCATGCTTTCCTCTTCTACTGTTTTGTAATTCTGCTCTATTGCTTTATGGAGATCCCATTCGTATGAGATTGCAGTATTGATTTTCAGATGCGTCATAAAAGCTATATCATCTATTGCCTTATAATCGAGGGGATCTGCCATGGCAAGGGTAAGTGTATTGCCTTCTTTTTTTATTGGGAAGACATTATATTTTTGTGCGATATCTTTTGGTATAATGCTTTTCAGGGCATCACTTATTTCGATAGTTGCACACGAAACAACAGGGATTTTTAATTTATCTGAAAGAGCATCAGTAACTTGTTCCTTTGTTACATATCCCAATCCAACAAGGATTTGTCCTATCTTCTGTTTTTTTGTTTTCTGAATATCCAGCGCATGGGAAACATGTTCTTTAGTTATTATTCCAGACTCTACTAATATCTCGCCCACTTTTTTTCTCTGCGAAGTTGGCTGGAATTTTTGCTGCTCTGTAATTGCATCAGTCATCTGCCTTAATGTTATGTATCCTAAATCTACGAGGATTTCGCCTAATCTCTCATTTTTTTCATCCGAAACCTTCAAGGCATGGTTAAGCTGCTCAGAAGTTATTAAGCCATTATCTATGAGCTGCTCCCCTAATTTTTTGTTTCCGACGCTGTTTGTCATATCATTATGCTCCAAACTTTTTCAATCTCAGGGAGTTTGCGAGGGCAAGCGGTATCAAATTCATTGAAGGCAATATGCCAAGCTCTCCTTTTGTGCATTCACGCTCAGAAAATGCAGAACATAGCCCGCCTAATACATAAGGAGACTTTAATATCACTGGCACTGGATGCCAGCTATGTCCCTTCATTAAGGATGGAGTTGAATGGTCACCTGTTATCAGCAGCACATCAGGCTTTAATTCAAGTATCTGAGGCAGGAGTTTGTCAAACTCCTCTATTCTTGCTGCCTTTTCTTCGAAATTGCCGTCTTCACCGTATGAGTCAATTTTTTTAACATGCAAAAAGAAAAAGTCATATTCGCTGTATTTATACTTTAAGAAGTTAATTTCGTCCTGAACGCTCCCTTCAAGGCTTGGCGTGTCCATCTCAACAAGCCGTGCCAGACCCCTGTACATGGGATAGGTGGCAATTGCCACCGCATTTAATCCAAATGCCTCCTGAAATGTGGGGATGTGCGGCATTTTTGAGAATCCTCTTGTTAATATATAGTTTGCCCTTCCCTCGTTTTTAAGTATCTCATGGGCCATATTGATCATTTTCTCTGCAATTCGTGCAACGCGCTCTGCATTCTTTGCCACAGGCGTCGGATATAAAGGTGCGAGGCCTTCCTTTTGAGGATCTGTGTCAGAAATTAGTCCTGCATCATGATCAAGAGGGTCAGGGAATCTCAGCAGCACTGCAAAGCGATGTTCCATGCTGGGCGCAAATATAAGCTCAGCCTCATCAATTCTGCCTAATTCCTTTTGAAGATTATCTGTAAGTTTTCTGCTTTGTTCTGTTGATATTCTTCCAGCCCTTCGGTCAACAATGATTCCGTCTTTTATTGTTGCATAATTGCACCTTACCGCAACATCTGTCTTTTTAACTTCAAGTCCGAGACCCAGAGCCTCTAAAATTCCTCTGCCTATCTGGCATTCTATCGGGTCGTATCCGAAAAGACCGAGGTGGCCAGGCCCGCTGCCGGGCGTAATTCCGTAAGCCACCGGTACTTGCAGTCCGCATGCAGACTCTTTTGCAAGAGCGTCAAGATTAGGAGTATTGGCTGCCTCAAGCTCAGTCCTACCGTTGACAGGAAGCCCACCAACACCGTCTAAAACAACAAGGATTATCTTTGTATTATTTTTCTGGATTAAAGGCTTAATAAGTGTTTGCATGCAAACCCCTTAAAATCAAGATGTGAAAATAATAATGTAAAAGTCTTTGCTTTTGCAATACTTAGATGACCTTAATTTTTAGTGAGCACTTGAAACAAACGCGCTATCATTACACTGAATATGCCTCCTATAAATGCGCCGAATGCTCCAATAATGCCAACTACCACTATTATGCCAATGATTACAATAAAATCATCCGGCGAAAAATTTGCTTTAAAAAGACGGTTCAGGTCATTTGCCACTGCCTCGCTCCATCCGCCTCCAATGCTTTTACCGAGGATGATGTCCATACTGAGCGCAACTGCGATGCCTAATATTCCGCCTAATATAACGCCAATATAAAATGCCCTTTTCACTCATTCCTCTATTCCATGTTTTTTGAACTTTCTGTATAGAGTTGCAAGATCAATGCCCAGTGCCTTTGCTGTATCTTCCTTGTTTTTGTTGTGAGATTCGTAAAGTCTTATAAGCAGACCCTTTTCATAATCGCTGATATAGTTTTTTAGTGTAGATGATTCTTTTTCATTTGCAATTTTTTTAAATTTATCGGGGAGGTTTTCTGCAATTATATAATCTCCATTAGAGAGGACAACTGCCCTTTCAATTACATTGCCTAATTCTCTTACATTTCCAGGCCAAGAATAATTTATTAATAATGAAAACGCCTGTCTGTCAATGCCTTTTATTTTTTTCTTATGCTCCTCAGAGAATTTATTTATGAAATGCTTTGCAAGCATCTCTATGTCGTCTTTGCGCTCTCTTAGAGGGGGTATCTTTATCTCGATGACATTTAATCTCCAGTAAAGGTCTTCCCTGAATTTTCCTTCTTTAATCCTGCCTTCTATGTCAACATTTGTTGCGGAGATTAGTCTTATATCAACCATCTTTGGCTTTGTATCTCCAAGCTGATAAACCTCTCCTGTCTCCAAGACCTTTAATAGTTTTGCCTGAAGATTAGGCGGCATATCGCCTATCTCATCAAGAAATAATGTTCCCTGATGGGCAAGGGGTATGAGTCCTAACTTGTCTGTTATAGCTCCTGTAAATGCCCCTTTTTTATAGCCGAAAAGTTCTGACTCCAGGAGTCCTTCAGGTATGGCTGAGCAGTTTATAGAAATAAAAGGCTTATCTCTTCTTGGACTGTTGCAATGAATAAGTTCTGCGATAAGACCTTTCCCACTTCCGCTTTCCCCCAGTATTAGAATATTGCTTTTTGTCGGGATTACTTTTTCAAGAGTCTCGATTATTTTCAGCATGGACTCTGAGTTTGCGACAAAGTCCCTGCATGCCATGCGCTGGCTTATCTGCTGCTTTAGGGCAGTATTTTCGTTTATGATTTTTTTCTGCTCAAGGATTTTTTTTACTGTAAGCTTGATCTCTTCATTTAAGAACGGCTTTACTATATAGTCGGCGGCCCCTCTTTTTATTGCCTCTACAGCAGTTTCTATTGAAGCAAATGCTGTCATCATTATTACAGGGGTATCGGGGCTTATCTCCTTTGATTTTTCGAGTACGGTCATACCATCAACCCTGCCCATCTTGAGGTCAGTAATAACAATATCAAATGCTTCTGCTTTAAGCCTTTCTATCGCATCTTCGCCTCTGTTTACAGAGGTTACAGCATAGTCCTCTCTCTTAAGAAGGAATTCGAGAGCCTTGCATATGTCGGGTTCATCATCAACGATTAATATCTTAGGTTTCATAGTCGTTTTCCATTATTCTTCTACGGTTACCCGTGAACAGTCAACGGCAGTTTTATCGTAAATATAGTCCCTTTTCCTATCTCACTTTCAACATTTAATGTTCCATTCAATTTTTTGATGATGTTGTAGCTTATAGCCAGCCCTAACCCTGTGCCTTTTTCTTTGGTTGTATAGAAAGGGTCAAATATTCTGTTGAGATCTTCTTTTGGAATACCTGTGCCGTTGTCCTCAAACTGTATGACTATATCGTCTCCTTTTATCAGACTCCTGACAGTCAAAGTGCCGCCGTCAGGCATTGCATCTATAGCATTTAGTATAAAGTTCACAAAGACCTGAGATAATTGATTGCAATCCAGGACGATCTCTGGCAAAGTGGGGGAAAGCTCTTTTTTGATTAATATATTCTTTGCCCTTTTGTCATACTGAATTAGATTGATCGATGTCTCTATAGTCTCATTTATACGGCATTCCTTCGACTCAACAGTAGGCATTTTTGTGAAACCTGAAAGTTGTTTTAATATTTCTGAAATCCTGTTTATATGAAAATAGATGGTTTGGAGGCTTTCTTTTTTAAACTCATCTTCCTCCATCTCTCTGAGTATCTGGATATAGGAGAATATGGATGTCAGCGGATTCCCTATCTCATGGGCAATGCCTGCTGCGAGCCTGCCTATAGATGCAAGCTTTTCTGACTGCATTATCTGTTCTTCCATTTTTTTCATTTCTGTAACATCCTGTATAAGTCTTATGTATCCATGGACTTCAGCATCCTCTCCTTTTACAGGCGCTGTGGTGATTTGAAAAAATCTGTCCTTCTGGCCCAAGAAAGTGGACAATATTATGGTCTCAATCTCGTCTTTGATATGTGATGCTGAGATGTCACAGTCAGCCCATAGTTCTTCGCAGTATTTTCCAATTACATCCATGCCGACCATGTCCTTTATCACCTGATTAGCCCATTGAATTTTTGCATTTTTGTCTATGAGAAGAATGCCGCCGCCTATGGCGCTCACAATGGAATTCAGCTTTTCTTTTTCGCTTGTCAGCTCGTCTGTTCTCTCTCTTACCTTGTTTTCGAGCAGGAGCGTATATTTCTCCAGCTCCTGCTTCCGTTTTGCTATCTCTTCGGACCGTATCCTCTTTTTGTTTAGCACAATGAGCATGCCTGAAACAACGCTTGCTGCTATAAAAATGGATATTATCAAATAGGAGTAAATATTCATGCTCCGTTTTGTGGCATGAGTCACCACAGAGTAGGGTGATGATACGGCGATTATCCATGAAATATTGTCCACATTAACGGTAGAAAAGGCGATAATCTTGTCTTCTCCTGTTGGAGCTATATGTCTTCCATAATCTATGACCTTTCCTTCTAAGATCCTTTTTTCAAGGTCAAAGCTTATGTGGCACTCAAAACATTTAAAATCTGCTTTATAGACATTGCCTCCAACCATTTCCGGATAGCTAGGATGATAAAGTAGCGTCCCATCCTTATTTATCATCCATGTATCGCCTTTTCTGTCAGGCCTTATTGGAGGAAGAAAACGCTCCGCAACAACATTGACCGGAGTTTTAAATAAAACAACCCCTTGCAACATACCTCTGCTGTAAATTGGCGTTGCCATATAAATTGTATGGGTATCATTTAGTATAATGGATTGTCCTGAAGAAAGGCTAATGGCCTTTTTTATATGGTCCCGACCTGACAGGTTAGAGGGGTCATTTTGCCATGAATAAATAATTTCTCCCTTATTATTAAAAATAGCTACACTTGCCTTAAAACTTGGCCTTCTGCTGAAATATCCATCCAGTCTGTTTTTTAATTGTTTCTTATCATTTCCTATGAAATCAGGCATCATAAGAGCAAATGAAAGCATCTCCTCTTTTTGATTTTTTAAGCATGCCTCCATATCAAAAGAGGCTAATTTTGCTAAGAGCAGTTGCTGCTCGTTAAACTGCTCTGCTATTTCCATTTGCAGGGATTGCTGAAAGAAGATATTAAGCGTAATAAGGGAAGATATTACTACTATGAGAGCTCCGACTATAAATAAGTAACTTTTCATCTTGGACCCTTATTATCATAGCAGAAAGCAGGGTGATAAATAAAAGAGAGGCGGCAAATGCTTTTAAAAATTACAATATCAAACAATGCACAGAGCATGATATGCATGGGTCATAGCTTCTGATTATTTTTTCGCACTCTTTTTTGATGAAATCAGCAGGCCTATCAATATTGTTTTGGACAAAAAAGTATATATCCCTTTCGATGTGCCCGAGATTTTGTGATGTGGGAGGAATAATTGAGCAGCTATTCACATAGCCTGAATCATCAAATTCATATCTGTGAATCAGCATCCCCCTTGGAGCCTCTGTTATCCATACAGCATCCCCTGCCCTTGGCGCAAAATCAATAAAAGGCTTTTCTGTCTCCTCATATTCATTGATTAATTTAATTGCTTCATGCAGCGCATATGACAGCTCTATTGACCTCGCAATTATTCCCATCTGTGTATTGGTTATAGGCAATGATATGCCTATCTCCTTGATGATATATTTAATCTCAGCAGGCAGTCTTGAGTGATTAAGATTAAGCCTTGACACAGGGCCGACCATATAAGGGCTGACTGTGCTATGCCTTTTAATTCCTGAATGGAGCGCTGTTGAATACTCAACCTGATATTCCTGAATATTGTCCAAAAATTTATCCATACTAACATGCATTCCTTTGCTTGAGATAACATGGCCATAATTCATCGGGTATTCATCAGTATGGCTAAGAGATACATATTCTGTATCCCACGAATTGTCGTTAAATTGCAGCCGAGCGCTCCATTTTATACCCATAAGGGATTCTTCATATGCCTTTTGAAGAGCATTCTTCATTGAGGTTAGCTCTTTTTTCTTTGGCATTTTAAAAAAACCTCCAACCTTCACAGATACAGGATGGATTGACCTTCCTCCAATTGTAGAGACAATTTGATTGCCTATTTTTTTGAAATTCAGACCTTTTTTTGTCATATCAATATATTCCTTGCTCGCCCATGCACTCTCAAGCCCATAAAAATCAGGGCCCTGAAGAAAATATATGTGAAGAGCATGGCTTTCTATCCATTCGCCACAATAAAGAAGCCTTCTTAAATCCTTTATAGGTTTTTCTGCTTCAATGCTAAAAATTCTTTCAATTGCATGAACAGCGCTCATCTGATAAGCCACAGGGCATATGCCGCAAATCCTTGCAACAAAGTCTATTACATCTGAATAAGGTCTTCCCTTGAGAAACGCCTCAAAAAATCTCGGGGCCTCAAATATATTTAGATGAAGCCTTACTATCCTGCCGTCTTTTATCTCGATGACAATGCCACCTTCTCCTTCAACCCTTGACAGATAATCAACCTTTATGATTTTTTTCATCTAAGAACCCCTTCCAATCCTTGCCTTTCTATAAGAATAGGTGTTCATCTTATCAAGAAGCATGGCGCATTGTTTCTGGCTCAGCCCAATTTCAATAAATCTCATCAACAAAGACTCTATATTTGCCCCATCCTTTGGGCCAAAGCATCCATAACACGGCCTTCCGAGTGATGGACAGAGGACACCACAGCCAGTCTTTGTTATTGGTCCAAGACATGGCTCTGCCATTGAGACAAGAAGGCATGGGATGCCTTTATTTTTACAATCCATGCAGAGGCTGTATATCGGTATTCCTGGTTTTTTTCCAATTATAAATGATATAAGCGTCTCTGAAAGAGCATATTTATTTATAGGACACCCCCATAGTTCATAATCAACATGGACATGATCAGATATTGGCGTTGATGTGGAAAGGGAATCTATGATTTCAGGCGATGGATAGACATGCTTTTTGTACCTTGAAAGGCTTGCCCAGTTTCTTAAAGCCTGAAGCCCTCCAGATGTAGCGCAGGCGCCAATTGTAATAAGAAACCTCGTCTTTTCTCTTATATCTAATAGCTCCTTTGTTTGCCATTCAGTCGATATAGAGCCTTCCACAAGTGAGATATCAAAGTCACCTTTGAGAGTTTTATCTGAGGCCTCTCTAAAATAGGCTATATCGAATATCTCAATTAGATCGATAAATTCATCCTCCATGTTAAGGACAGTGAGCTGGCAGCCATCACAAGATGTGAATTTAAATATTCCTAACCGTGGACTTTTCATACGAAAAAACCTCTTTTGGCATGGCAGAACAAAAGTTTGCTCTGCCATGCTATTTTTCTATATCTCCTTTATCCCAAAAAATTCTTCAATGTCCGCAAATCTAAATACCGGGCCGTCTTTGCACACAAACTTAGGTCCAAACATGCAGTGCCCGCATATACTCATACCGCAGTTCATATTCCTTTCCATAGATATAAATATCTTTTCTCCAGGAACCCCTCTTATTAGCAGTTCCTTTATAATGCTTTGCATCATGATCTCAGGGCCGCAAACAAATGCCATAATATTTAATGGATTGAATGAAACCCTGTTTAAGAGGGATGTTACTATTCCAATATCTCCGCGCCAGTACTCCTCAGGGTCAGCCTTATCTACTGATAGAAATACATCAAAGGCATCTCTGTATCTCGGAAACTCATCTCTGAAAATTATATCCTTTGGTGTCTTTGCGCCATAAAGGATATAATATTTCCCTTTATGTCTCTCCTTCACAATATTCCTTATTACAGATCTCAAAGGCGCTATTCCGAGTCCGCCTGCGATAATCATCAGGTCATTGTCTTGAATCTCCTCCATGGGCCACCCTTTACCAAAAGGACCTCTTACGCCTATTGTATCGCTTGGCTTCAGATTTGAAATTGCAGTCGTAACATCCCCTGCAATCCTTATCGTATGTGCAAGGTCAGCATCCGAAGGGCAGGAACTAATGGAAATGGGAGATTCTCCGATGCCAGGAATATAGATCATATTGAACTGCCCTGGCCTGAATTTATAGTCCCTCTGTATCTCCTTACAGTTTATCCTCAGCGCATAGGTTGCAGTATCCCTTGTCTCTTTTTTTATCCACTTGATAGTCGTCTCAAATGGCAGCAGCTTATCGTACATAAAGCGCCTCTAACTCCTCTGTTATATCTATACCTGCAGGGCACCATGTTATGCATCTGCCGCATCCAACACATCCTGTTAAACCAAACTGTTCAAAGGTATAAGCCAGTTTATGGGACATCCATTGCCTGTACCTTGCCCTTCTTGATGGCCTAAAGTTGCCCCCATGCACCCTCGCAAAATTTTTCGAAAAGCAGGAATCCCATATCCTCATCCTTGCGCCTGAAAACTCAAGATGCTTTTTTGAGATGCTTGATATTTCTATATAATCATAGTTTGAGTTGCAAAAGCATGTTGGACAAACCTGCGTGCAATTGCCGCACTCTAAATCCTTCTTTGCGATCTCAGCCCACCTCGGATGTTCGAGGTTTCTGTATATCACAGAAGGAAGCTCTTGCGCTCTGATAGATTTTTTCATCGTCATCCTGCAGTTTTGTATCCTTGAGTTTTTTTCTTGAATGTCATTATTTTCAACTCCCTCTAAAGGCAATCCTTCCAGCGCCTTTTCCCCTTTTAGTGTTTTAGATTCAATAAGAAAGAAATCAATTAGTTCTGTAACCGATATATCAAAACCATCCTTGACTTCAGGCCCTGTTCCCATAGATGAACAAAAGCAGTTATCCCCTGGATAAATACAATTTAAGGCAATGATCAGTGAGCCGTTTCTAAGTCTCTGATAATTTCTATCCTTCACATCACCTTCTAAAAATATCCTGTCATAAAGTTTCATGGCGGAGATGTCGCATGCCCTTATGCCTAAAAATGCAATAGGTCTTTCTGAATATGTTGAATGCCTGACCTGAAAACCCTTTCTGCCTTTCTGTAACGAGAATATTTCAGCAGAAGGCGGCTGAAGAAATCTCTTAAAGGAATCAGGGCCGTTTGAGAAGGAAAACACATTACTATTATCGCTTTTGCTTATTCTGTAAGTTCCTTTGCCCTGTTGATCCCTGTATCCAGAAGGTATATCACTAAATTCAATTTCTGAAAGGATTACTACACTGTTTTCTATTTTCGGTCCAACAACCCTATAAGCATCTTTTAGCTTCTCAAAGAAAGACCTTAAATCATATTTTTTTATTTTTTTTATCATGTGATTTGTTTTATTATTCCTTTCCAAATTATATCATTGTTTTTGATTAACCCGGAAAAAACTAACTTGGGACTATTTTAAACCTAAGTCATATATCTTTATAGAACTTTAATCTGGTATAATTTCATAATAAAAAATGGGTAAGAGAAAAAATTTTATTTGTTTAAAATTTCCTGCTAAACAACAATGAAAAGCGTCATCCTCGGCACTGCCGGCCACATAGACCATGGTAAAAGCTCCCTTGTAAAAGCCCTTACAGGCGTTGACCCTGATAGACTAAAGGAAGAAAAAGAAAGGGGCATTACTATTGAACTTGGATTTGCAAATCTCTCTTATCCTGACGGCCTTACAGTCGGAATTGTTGATGTTCCAGGTCATGAAAAATTAATCAAAAACATGCTTGCAGGCGCAGGCGGAGTTGATATTGTCTTAATGGTTATTGCTGCAGACGAGGGAATAATGCCCCAGAGCAGAGAGCATCTTGCTATATGCGAACTGCTGAAGATTAAATCTGGACTTATTGCCATAACAAAGGCAGACCTTGTAGATGAAGAGTGGCTGCAGCTTGTAATCGGCGAAGTCAGAGAATTTGCAAAGGGATCATTTCTTGAGAATGCTGATATTGTCCCTGTATCAGCAAAAACAGGGTTTAACTTAGAGACACTTAAGGAAAAGATAAGGGCTATTGCTATTGATGTTAAGCCAAAGATGATAAATGGTTTGTTCAGGCTTCCCATTGACAGGGTATTCACACTGAAGGGCTTTGGCACTGTTGTTACAGGCACAGCCGTATCAGGAACAATTCACATGGACAGTCCTGTTGAGATACTCCCTTCAAAGATCTTAAGCAGAGTAAGAGGACTGCAAAGTCATGGGAAAAGCGCTGAAAAGGCATATGCCGGACAAAGAACAGGTATTAATCTTCAAGGCATTGACAAGGAGTTGCTTAAAAGGGGAGATGTTGTTGTCTCACCTGATCGTTTTGTGCCGACACATGCGATCGATGCAAATCTCGATATGCTAAAGAATGCACCTGTTGTTAAAAGCAGAAGCCAAGTGCATTTTTATTCAGGCACATCAGAGACCATTGCAAGGATTATAATCTATGATAAGGATGAGGTAAAGCCAGGAGAATCTTGTTATTGCCAGCTCAGGCTGGAAGACCCTGTGGTAGTTCTTTCAGGGGATAGATATATCATCAGAAGATTTTCGCCGCTCGAAACCATAGGAGGAGGAGAAATCCTCGACCCACAGCCATTAAAAAGAAAAAAGAAGGAAGGAATAGAAGACCTTGCAGTTATCGCTAAAGGGAGCCTGAAGGATAAAATTGAAGTAAGGCTTAAAAAATTACATTTCAGCGGCTGCTCACTATTAGAAATCGAGGGATGGATACAGGCTGATATTCCTGAAATAAAATCTGCAGTAGGAGATCTCCTCAGAGAAGGTAAACTTATTAAGAGCCATGATGTTTTATTTCATAAAGATAATTTCATTTTATTCAAAGAGTTAGCAAAGTCAACACTGAGCCGTTTTCATAAGGAAAATCCCCTAAAGAGCGGTATGTCCAGGGAAGAACTAAGGGCTAAAATGCCGATGCCAACTCCGAGATTTTCTGAACTCATTGCGCTGGTAGATGATATTTCTGTTGAAAGAGACATATTGAGATTAAAGGATTTCAGAGTATCTCTTACACATGGTGATGAAGATGTTAAACGCAAAATAATCAGCATTCTTAACAAGGAAGGGTTTCAGCCTCCGTTAAGGTCAGAACTGGCTCAGAGATTATCAATTAGCGAAAAAGAGATTACAGACCTTTTAAAATTACTCGTAAAAGATGGCGCAGTTGTAAGAATTAATGATTCCACATACATAACCATAGAACAATACAATAAAATGATCAGTATCCTGAAGAATTTCTACTTAAAGAAAAAAGAGATGTCTGTGTCTGAATTCAGAGACATATTGGGGACATCCCGCAAGTACGCCCTGCCACTGCTTGAATATCTTGATTCAAATAAAATTACGCTGAGAATTGGGGATATTAGAAAATTCATGTTAAAATAGTTTATGAAAAGACGATTTATTTGGATACCTGCAATCCTTTTAATAGGGTTTTTATTAGGCGGTCTCACATATTATCTTCTTGGCAGGACAATAGCTCCGTCTTATTCTCCTGTTGCCCCTCACATTCCAAAGCATATAGAAGAAACGAGCCGAGCATTTTCAGAGATCGTAAAAGCAGTATCACCGTCAGTTGTAAATATCTCAAGCATTAAGGTGCTGAGAAGACAGCCTACGCCTTTTGACGAATTTTTTGATTTACTGCAGCCATTCCCTGACAGGAGGAGAGAAAGATGGAGAGACCAGAGCCTCGGCTCAGGAGTTATCGTTTCCTCTGACGGATATATAATTACAAACAATCATGTGGTCGAACAATCAGATGAGATAAGGGTAAGACTTTTAGACAAACGGAGCTTCAAAGCAAAGATTGTTGGTGCAGACCCAAAGTCAGATATTGCAATAATAAAAATAGATGCAAAAGAACTTCCCATTATTCCGTGGGGAGATTCTGACAGGCTTGAGGTTGGCGAATTTGTCCTTGCTATAGGGAATCCATTTGGTTTGAGCCACACAGTCACAATGGGTATTGTCAGCGCTGTTGGAAGAGCAGATGTTGGCATTGCTGATTACGAAGATTTTATTCAGACAGATGCAGCAATAAATCCAGGCAATTCCGGAGGCCCGCTTGTAAATATAAATGGAGAACTGATAGGCATAAATACAGCTATATTTTCTAAAACGGGCGGCTATCAAGGAATTGGTTTTTCTGTACCGAGCAATATGGTTCGGCTTGTAATGGATCAACTGCTAAAGGAAGGCAAGGTAACAAGGGGATGGCTCGGAGTTACGATTCAGGACATTACGCCTGAGATTGCCCAGAAATTCGGCATCAAGATTTCTGAAGGAGTCCTTGTCAGTGATATCGCAAAAGGAAGTCCTGCCCATAAGGCAGGTATGATGAGGGGAGATATAATCCTTGAGTTTGATGGCAAAAAAGTCAGGGATGTAGCAACGCTCAGAAACATGGTTGCCCAGAGCAAGATTGGAACTCAGATTGAGATCAAGATATTCAGACAAGATAAAGAAATAACAATAAAGACAACAATAATGGAGCTTCCTGCAGAGATTACAAAGGCAGTTCCAAGTTCAACTCAGAACATGGAAAGCGAAAACGCTCTCTCTGGAATTACAGTGATGGACATTAATGCTGCTGTTGCAAAGCAACTCGGGATAGACGCGGATGAAAAGGGCGTTGTAATAGTTGCGATAGATCAAGACTCACCAGCCGAAATCGCAGGCATCAGAAAGGGAGATGTCATTCAAGAAATAGACAGGCAGAAGATCAATAACATCAATGATTTTAATGCTGTGACTTCTAAAATAAGGACAAATGACGCGGTCTTGCTTTTTGCAAATCGCAGCGGCAGAAAGTTTTATGTTGCGCTACAACCGCAGTGAACAGCAGATAGTTTTTAAGTTCTTATTGACACTAAAGGTAATGTCAAAAGTTTCATGAAAAACAGGGATAGTTGATATGAAACCCACATGCCGACAAGTCGGCACAAAAGATGGTGAAAATGTCTATAATTGGAAATATAGCAAAAAAAAAAGAAATAACGGAGAAGCCTTCTTTTGATAAAATAAAGGCAGTGATTTTAAGATGGCAGAGGAAATATTTGTGGCTAAAACTGTCATTCCTGTCCCGTATCAAGTACGGGATAAACTCCAGCAGGGACGGCGTATTAAAATATCTGGATTCCCGTTTGCACGGGAATGACAAATTACTGTAAAGCTTTTAGCTTAAAAACTTTTGACAATACGACACTAAAAATGGGGAGGTGAAAATTATTGAATATCTTTACAAGAGTAATCATAGTAGCAGTTTTTGTATTTGCAGGTCATTTGTATGGCATGAAATACGGGTTCATAGCCGAAGGCGTAATTATAGGTCTTTTATTTGGAATTGCCGCAATTGTTATAGAATTAAGGCTCAGAACAATCTCTTTCGGCTCTATATTCGGCGGTCTCTTAGGATTAAGCTTAGGATTAATCTTTGCAAACCTTGTGATCCTGCCGCTGCGTTTTGTTATCGATGATGAAAGCCGTCTGCTGGCTTCATTCATACTTAGCGCAATGTTTGGATACGGAGGTCTTTTCATGGGCTTTAATAAGGGCAAAAACCTGACTATACCGGCAGTAATGCGTATGTTCAAAGGACAGGAATTGGAAGAGGATGTTAAAATTTTAGACACAAGCGTAATAATTGACGGCCGCATAGCAGATGTCATTGAGGCAGGATTCCTTGAAGGCGCTTTTATCATACCTCAATTTATACTTCAGGAACTTCAATATATTGCAGATTCTCCGGATCCTCTGAGGAGGACTAAGGGAAGAAGGGGATTAGACATACTGCACCGCATACAGAAGATGTCCAATATAAAGACGCGGATTGTAGAGGAAGACTTTCCAAAAATAAAAGAGGTTGACGCAAAGCTTGTAGCTCTTGCAAGGCTTATAAATGCAAAGGTCATTACTAATGATTTTAATCTGAATAAAGTTGCGCAACTTCAAGGAGTGCCAGTCCTGAATATTAATGAATTAGCAAATGTCCTTAAGCCCGTGGTGCTTCCAGGGGAAACGCTCAATCTCTTTATAGTCAAAGAAGGCAAAGAATACAATCAGGGCGTCGCATATCTTGATGACGGCACAATGGTGGTCATAGAAAATTCGAGAAAACTTATAGGCAAAAATGTCGAAGTAATTGTTACGAGTGTTTTACAGACAACAGCAGGCAGGATGATATTTGCAAAGCCTAAAGAAGAGGAATAATTTTATGGCTCAACAAGCAAAAAATAAAAAACAAAGAAAAATTATTACAATAGTTCCTGCCGCAGGCATTGGCAAAAGATTTGGCGAAGAAAAAAACAAATCATTTTATTTTCTTCTCAACAAACCTCTTATTGTCTGGACTCTTGAGGCGCTACAAGAAGTTGAAGAAATTACAGAGATAATCCCTGTTTTAAAAGAGGATGATTTAATATCAGGCTGTGAACTCGTAGAACAGTATAATATCACAAAAGTAAAGCGCATTGTTCCTGGGGGCCGCGAAAGACAGAACTCTGTTTACAACGGAATTAAGGCAATAGATGACAATACATCTGTTGTAGTCATACATGATGGAGCAAGGCCTCTGGCGGATAAAGCGCTTATTAAAAGAACAATAGAAGGACTAAAAGAGGCAGAGGCGGCATTTGACGGCATTGTTGCGGGTGTCCCCGTAAAAGATACTATAAAAGAGGTCAGCAAACAGAAGTTAGAAAACGGGTATGAGGAAGATATTATTAAAAAAACATTGAATCGAAATGTTCTCTGGGCTATTCAAACACCGCAGGTCTTTCCCTTGCAGAAAATAAGGAATGCATATGAACAGGCTATTTCTGATAAATATCATGCGACTGATGACGCTGCAATAGTAGAGAAATACGGCGGAAGGATTAAGATAGTAATGGGATCTTACAGGAATATCAAGATAACAACGCAGGAAGATATTTATATTGCCGAGGCTTTTCTGAAAACATGAGAATAGGCATTGGATATGATTCGCATAGGCTTGTGGGAAAAAGAAGGCTCATATTAGGAGGTGTGCACATTCCTTTTGAAAAAGGACTTTCGGGTCATTCAGATGGCGATGCACTCTGTCATGCCATGATTGATGCAATTGCAGGCGCAATAGGCGCAGGCGATATCGGGAAGCATTTTCCTGATACTGATATCAAATGGAAGGATGCTTCAAGCATTCTGCTCTTAAAACATATAGTTGAACTCGCACAGTCAAGGGGTTTTGAGATTGTATGGATTGATTCAATAGTAATGGCAGAAAAACCAAAGATTGCTCCTCATATAGATTCTATGAAAAATGCTATTTCTCAGGCAGGGATTAATCCTGCAATTCTTAGCATAAAGGCAAAGACTAACGAAGGCATGGGATTTGTTGGCAGAGGGCAAGGCATTGCTGCTCAGGTGGTGTGCTTGTTAAAAATGGTGGGCAGAGACGGAATCGAACCGCCGACACGGGGCTTTTCAGGCCCCTGCTCTACCGACTGAGCTACCTGCCCTTAAGATACAAATCTTAAAATTATATGCTCAAAAAAGTCAAACAAAATCAATTCAGGTAATGTCAATTTTTTTGTGTAAATTCCTTTAAGGGTTTTTCCCCATTGTTCGTTAAGATGATTCAGCACTGCATAGACGATTCTTTCTATGCTCTGGTCATGATTGAAACAACTCATAGGCATTGTTCTTCTCCTCACCTCCCTGAAGGCCCGCTCTATGACATTTGTTGTTCTCAGTTTGATCCACATTGCTTTAGGACAACTGTAGAAATTAAGCAATTCTTCCAAATCCTTCTCTACGCATTTGACTGCCTTAGGCGCTATGGTCGACCACTCCTTCTCCTAATAACGGCCTTAATGCCTCCTCGGTCAGCCGTGTTGATGCCCCATATAAAAATATCTTCATCAA
>JBBISP010000007.1:0-68786 GCA_037441185.1 Nitrospirota bacterium
TGTTAGACCCGTTTATGGGTTCAGGAACTACTATTAGGGTTGCAAAGAGAGTGCTTAGGAATTCTATCGGGATTGAAATCGTGCCTGAATACTACAACATGGTAAAAGAACGAATAGAGCCGGTAGAATACTTATTGTGCGAAGAAAAAGGAATTTATGAAGCCGATAAAGTTAACTGATGTAAACGAATATGTTGAAAAAAATATTGGGACATTCCACTCAAAAAGACTGCTGAATCTCCAAAAGCTTAGGTTAAAATATATTCTAAAGCGAAAAAACCCATATTTATTTAAGGCAAAAAACATTCTGACGGCTCACGATTTGGTTAAAGGGCTACTTGATGCCCATCTTTCTTCTCAAGAGGAAACTATATTTGGAGAATTTTTAGAAGGCCTCTCCGTTTTTATTTGTGGAAAAGCCTTGGATGGAAGAAAATCTTCTGCAGAGGGAATAGACCTTGAATTTGAGCAAAATAACATTAGGTATATTATTTCTATAAAATCTGGCCCCAATTGGGGTAATAGCAGTCAAATCAGAAAGATGCGTGATAACTTTAGACAGGCTAAAAGGATATTAGGCGCAAATCTTTCTCAAAAAAATATAGTCGCAGTTAATGGGTGCTGTTACGGCAAGCTAAAAATAAGGGATAAGGGTGACTACATAAAGATTTGTGGTCAAGAATTCTGGGACTTCATTTCAGGCAATCCAAATTTATACTTAGAAATTATAGAGCCTCTCGGACATAATGCAAAAAAGAAAAATGAGGAATTTTTAGATGCCTACGCCAGATTAATAAACAAATTCACTATTGAGTTCGCAGAAGAATTTTGTGATGATGGAAAGATAATCTGGGATAAGTTGGTAAAATTCAATTCAGCAAAATAACTTCTCATGCGAATAGAAGACAGAGACATACACACCCTTTCCCCTGAACCGAATCAGGAGGAAATGGCATATGAGACAAATCTCAGACCCCGCTCCCTCGATGAATTTATAGGGCAGGAGCGGATCAAGGAAAATCTTAAAGTATTTATCGCTGCAGCACGCCTCAGAAAGGAACCCCTCGACCATGTGCTTTTCTGCGGGCCTCCGGGTCTTGGCAAGACAACACTTGCCACTATAATTGCAAACGAGCTCGGCGTAAACATAAAAACCACTACAGGCCCTGTGCTTGAGAGGCAGGGCGATCTTGCGGCAATTCTCACCAATCTTTCGGACAGGGATATACTTTTTATAGATGAAATCCACAGACTGCCCCGAATTGTTGAAGAGGTCTTGTATTCTGCCATGGAGGATTATAAGCTTGATATAATTATCGGGCAGGGACCTAATGCCCGTACCCTTAAAATAAATCTCCCAAGATTCACACTTATAGGCGCAACAACAAGGACAGGACTTCTGACATCGCCATTGAGAGACAGGTTCGGCGTCATATGCAGGCTCGAGTTTTATAATCCTGACGAGTTGAAGGAAATAGTAAACCGCTCTGCACATCTGCTTGCGATAGAGATAAAGGGTGACGCTGCTATAGAGATCGCAAAGAGGTCACGCGGCACACCGAGGATTGCCAACAGGCTTTTAAAACGGGTGAGAGACTTTGCACAGGTAAAGGGTGATGGAATCATAGATATGAATATAACAGAGGATGCACTTCATGCCTTAAATGTGGATGTCCTCGGCCTCGACGAGATAGATAGGAAGCTCCTTATCACAATAATAGAAAAATTCAGCGGAGGTCCTGCAGGAATAGATGCCATCGCTGCATCACTCAGGGAAGACAAGGAGACCATAGAGGATGTTTATGAGCCTTATCTTCTGCAGGAGGGCCTTATTGAAAGGACATCACGGGGAAGGCTTGCAACAAGGCTAGCTTATGAACATCTGGGGAAGTGTCTGCCGCAGGGATTGTTTTAGAAGTGAAGCTGCTGATGCATATATGTTGTGCGCCTTGCTCATTATATCCGCTCGCAGTTGTGAGAGACAGGGGCATTGAAGTAAGCGGATTATGGTTCAATCCGAACATCCATCCATTTACCGAATATAAAAACCGTTTTGATTCTGTAAAAAAACTCGAATCGCTCTGGGATCTGGATATTGAATATAAGGATGAATACGGATTGAAGGAGTTTTTGAGGAATATTATCGGCAATGAAGATAATCGATGCGAATACTGCTACATTGTCAGATTGGAGGAGACGGCTAAAAAGGCAAGAGAGATTAATGCCGATACTTTTACTACATCTTTATTAATTAGCCCTTACCAGAAATTTGATGCTATAATAAGCATAGGCAGACTGATGCAGGACAGATATGATGTGGAATTTTATGCTGAGGATTTCAGAAGGGGCTTTAATGAAGGCAGAAAGATGTCAAAGGAACTGGAACTTTACCGCCAGAAATACTGCGGCTGTATATATTCTGAGAGGGAGAGGTATTTAAAGGCAGTTGATAGTGAACAGTGAAACTATGGACTGTGGACTATGGACTGTGGACTATGGACTATGATAGTGAATAGTGAATTGGGAAAATTTTTGATAATTTTTGGGATTGTCATTGTTGCTATAGGAGGTCTTTTAATGCTTTCAGGGAAGATTTCATGGATCGGCAGACTTCCTGGAGATATAATCATCCAGAGGAAAAATTTCACCTTCTATTTCCCTCCTGCAACAAGCATATTAATCAGTCTTTTATTGACACTAATCTTTTGGATATTGGGGAGGAGATGATGATCAGCAGTCAGCAGTCAAAAATAAAAAATCGCGCCACTCGTTACTTGTTGCTCATTGCTTTCTTGCTATTAACTGTTCACTGTTCGCTATTAACTGTTTTCGCTGAGACTACTATAAGGGTATTGCTTGCTGAGGGCAAGAATTCTAAAATTCCAAATAAGGGCGAAAGGATCGAAAGATTTGGCAATGCAAAGGGAGATGTGCTTTTAAGCGGACTGAAGTATTCCGGTGTTATTGAGGTCTGGAAAGGAGAAAATGGTCTCTATATTGTCAATGAGGTGCCTCTTGAGGATTATATAAAAGGTGTAGTCGCAGGTGAGGTGGGCAGTAGTTGGGATATCGAGGCTTTGAAAGCTCAGGCTGTTGCGGCAAGGACATATGCAGTTTATCAGAAGCTTAATAATGGGGAAATGCCGTATCATCTGACATCATCAGTTCTTCATCAGGTTTATAAAGGAGGCAATGTTTCTGAAGGGATATCTAAAGCAGTAAATGATACAAGAGGCGAGATACTGACTTTTGAAGGTAAACCGATACTGGCATTTTATCATTCTACGAGCGGTGGCATGACAGAAGACCCTGCAGAGGTCTTTGGTAAAAGTTATCCATATTTAAAGCCTGTGGAGACGACCTGCGAGCTTTCTCCTTACTATATGTGGGAAAAAAGAATAGTGGTTTCTGAAATCGAAAAGGCATCAAATATTATCGGAATAAAAAATATATTAATAGATGAGCTTACTGTTTCTAATCGTGCAAGAAATTTGAAGATTATTACAGATTCAGGACAACACAGTGTTGTTGCCAAGGATTTGAGGAAAAATCTTGGTTGGGATAAACTTCCGAGCACTATGATTACAAACATCTCAAAAGATGAAAATATATTTATATTTGAGGGCAAAGGATATGGTCATGGAGTGGGAATGTGTCAATGGACCGCTCTTGATATGGCGAAAAAGGGAATGAACTATAAAGAAATCCTTTCAAAGTTTTATCCAGGCGCTACGATAGAGCTAATGAGCGAATCTGTCGCATCAGAAGGCAAATAACCCATAAATAACTATTTATGAAAACCTCTGATTTTGATTTTTACCTTCCGAAAGATTTAATTGCATTAAACCCATCTGAAAAGAGAGATAACTCACGGCTTCTTGTCCTTCACAAAGATGGAAGCATAGAGCATAGAAGATTTTTTGACATTGTTGAATATCTGAAAAGCGGAGATATTCTTTTGCTGAATGATACAAAGGTATTTCCAGCAAGACTTATAGCTACAAAACTATCAGGCAGAAAGATAGATATCCTTTTTGTAAAAGAAGTTGATGCAGGCGGCACATGGGAGATAATGTGCAGTGGCAGATTTAATGGCATAGTAACAATTGACGATGGGATTAAGATTGAGATATGGACAGAAAGAGTCAATGGCCAAGGACGAGGGACAAAAAAATTTTTAAAATTTTTAAATATGGAGTCATCAAAAGTACTAGATGTTCTCTGGCAGTATGGCTGTATGCCGCTACCTCCGTACATAAAGAGACGGCCAGATGATAGCGATAAACAGAGATACCAGACTGTTTATGCTAAGAATCAGGGTTCGATAGCTGCTCCAACTGCCGGACTACATTTTACCGAAGAACTTCTTGATAAAATAAAGGATAAAGGGGTATTTGTTGATACATTGACGCTTCATGTTGGTATTGGCACATTCAAGTCCATAAAGGCAGAGCATTTGGAAGACCACAAAATGGATTCAGAATACTTTGAAATAAAATCATCTCTGGTAAAGAAGATACAGCAAACAAAGGAATCTGGAAACAGACTTATTGCAGTAGGAACAACAGTGACAAGGACGCTGGAAGGTTATCTTAGCGGTCAGTGGTCAGAGGTTAATAGTCAAAATATGAGTACTGTTCGGGGATATACGGATATCTTTATCTATCATGGTTATAAGTTTAAGGCAGTGGACAGCTTGATAACAAACTTTCATCTTCCGAAGTCAACACCTTTAATGCTTGTATCAGCCCTGTGCAGCTTTAAAAACATATCTACGGCGTACAGGGAGGCAATTGCCATGGGTTATAGATTTTTTTCCTATGGTGATGCTATGCTCATTTTATGAGTTTATATCAGTGCAGGAGGTATCTTTACGAAGACAGTACAAATTGAGCTTAATGAGGAAAAGGAATATCCAATTCTTCATGGTGGAATTGACAAGATATTGGCAATAATAGAAGACTTTCTCGGTGTTGCCATTAGCATTAGAGGCAATAAGCTTCTAATACAAGGCGAAGACGGACATATCGAAAAAGCAGAAAAAATAATTCAGGAAATAAGAGAAGTAAATAGAAGCGGTTATATATTAAAACCTGATGATATCAGTTATGCAGTCAAGGCTTTATCAGAGGGAAAGGAAATTTCTGTAAAGGATCTTTTCAAGGGCAACATTCCTGTCTCCTCTAAGAAACGGTTTATAATCCCTAAAACAGAAACGCAGAGACAATACATAGATGCGATAAGCAGTTACGATATTGTTTTTGGAATAGGCCCTGCTGGCACAGGCAAGACATACCTTGCAATGGCGATGGCTATAAATGCCTTTCTCACCAAACAGGTGTCGAGGATTGTGCTCGTAAGGCCTGCGGTTGAGGCAGGAGAAAAGCTCGGTTTTCTGCCAGGTGATATAGCCGAAAAGGTCAGTCCTTATTTAAGGCCGCTGCATGATGCGCTCTTTGATATGATGGAGATCGACAAGGCTTCAAAATTGATAGAAAGAGGGATCATTGAAATAGCGCCTCTCGCATTTATGAGAGGCAGAACCTTGAATGATTCTTTTGTAATACTTGATGAGGCTCAAAATACAACATCGGAACAGATGAAGATGTATCTCACGAGGCTTGGTTTTGGTTCAAAGACAGTAATTACAGGCGATATCACCCAGATAGACTTACCTCATGGGAAAATATCAGGTCTTGTTGAAGCGATAAAAATCTTGAAAGATGTAAAGGATATAAAGATAGTATACTTTTCTGAAAGAGATGTTGTCAGGCATAAATTAGTACAAGAGATTGTAAAGGCATACGACAGATATGAAAAACGGGATGCAGACGAGTAGCAGCAAGGGTCTTTTGAAAATTTTTCATGGGAAAAATTTCTGGAGCTTTTTAAAACAATACAGGGGAAAGCATAGAGATGACATATACAAACTATTAGTATTAATAACCTTTGCTCTTATCTCCGCCATGCTTATTCAGGAGCATATCGGCATTGATCGCATAATAGGAACTTTTCTTCTTGTTTCGATAATCTTTTTTATCTTTTACAAAGACATAAGGCGATACAAACCAGGCTATCTCAGAGACCACAAGATGCTGCTTCTTTTGGGTATTGTTGTTGTAGCCACGCTTTTTTTCGGAAGGGTATTTGAATATCTGCTCTCAGGACTTCATAAGGGGCTTGCCGTTGCAGATAAAAACTCCTTTATCTATGGCATACCTATCCCAATAGGAGCCATGCTTGTAAAGCTTATATTTGATTTTCATACAGCAATGATATTCTCATTTGCGATAAGCATTTTGATAGGGATATGGTTAGACAGCCCATTTTATCTTATATATTCGCTTATTGGAAGTCTTACTGCTGTATTTAGTGTCATGAGGTGCAAAAAGAGATCAGACCTCATAAAAGGCGGCATGTACATAAGTGGTGTCAATATGGTAACTATTGGTATTATAATGCTTCTTGAAGGGGGTCTTTTTTCGCCTGCGGCTCCAGCTTCTTTTTTGTTTGCGGCAATATCAGGGATTATGGTTGCGTCAATGATTTTTATTATTCTTCCTGTTATTGAATATGTATTTGCAATAACAACTGATATAAGCCTTGTAGAATTGCTCGATCTTGACCAACCTTTGATGCGCAACCTCATGATAGCAGCTCCCGGAACATATCATCACAGCGTTATTGTTGGCAATCTGGCTGAAGCTGCAGCAGAGGCTGTTAATGCCAATCCGTTGCTCGCAAGGGTGACTGCTTATTATCATGACATTGGCAAAATAAAGATGCCTGAGTATTTTATAGAAAACCAGCCAGGCACGGTGAGCAAACATGAAAAATTAACTTCTCACATGAGCGGCATGATACTGATCTCCCATGTTAAAGAGGGTGTAGAACTCGCAAGGCAATACAAATTGCCGAGGCTGATTTCAGATATAATACAACAGCATCACGGAACAAGCCTGATAACTTATTTTTATCAAAAGGCCATGGAACAGCAGACTGCAGAAGATATCTCACAGGAAGATTATCGATACCATGGCCCAAGGCCGCAAACAAGAGTTGCAGCTATTGTTATGATGGCAGACGCTGTTGAAGCAGCCTCCCGCGCCCTTACAGATCCGACTCCAGCAAGGATTTCAGCGCTTGTTGATAAGATAATTAACAATATCTTTCTCGATGGCCAGATTGATGAGTGCGAGTTAACATTGAAGGATATATCAGAAATAAAGAAACGGTTTATATATATATTAACGAGCATCTTTCATAGAAGGATAGAATATCCGGAAATAAAAGAGAGAGATAGAGCAAAGGCAATGAGTGAAAAGTTGGCAGTGTATAACAATGGAAATTGATAATGGAAATAACAATAAAAAACAATCAAAGACTGATAAAGATAAACTACCAGAAGGTAGAAAAGATACTGAGAAAGGCTCTTCAGCATCTGAGAGATAGAGGTAAATTAAACTCGTTGCTCATTATTCATTATTCGTCACTGGAATTAAGCGTACTTTTTGTTAATGACAGGAAGATAAGGGAACTGAATCTGCAGTATCGCGGGAAAGATAAAACTACCGATGTACTGTCATTCCCACAACAAGACCGTGATGAGTTATCCGTAATGCGTAATGAGTTGAAAGAAAACATTCTTGACGCATCACGCATCACGCATCACGCATTACTGCCTTTAGGCGATATAGTCATAAACCTTCATCAAGCTAAAAGGCAGGCAAAGGAGCATGGGTTGACATTCTATAGCGAGGTTTCATGGCTTTTAGTTCACGGCCTTCTTCATCTCCTCGGATACGACCACGAGAAAAATAAACATCAGGCAAGAAAGATGAGGGAAATGGAAAGAGAGTTGCTCGGTGCAGTAGGATTGATTTGAAGTATAATAATCTATGTCTTTAAGAAAATGGATAGACAGCGCAAATAATGCCATAGAGGGGATATTGCATGCCGCAAAGACACAAAGGCATCTCAGATACCATTTTTATTCAGCAATTGCAGTCCTAATTTTAAGCTATATCATCGGCGTGAAAAGAACTGATTTTCTGATAATCTCCATTGCTGTTATCCTTGTCCTTCTTGCAGAGATGATTAATACAGCAATTGAGTATGTTGTGGATATTATTTCGCCGGAACATAGCGAAAAGGCAAGGATTGCAAAGGATGTATCTGCAGGAGCTGTTTTAATCACTGCCTTTGGCGCGGCAGTTTTAGGATATATCATACTGTTCCCATATTTCAGCAGGGCATTTGAAAATGGCATTTATATTGCGAAACATTCAAATGAAGAGATTGCGATAATTTCTATTATTTTAGTTTTGATTCTTGTTGTAGTGCTCAAGGCATATTTTGGCAAGGGACATCCGCTCAGAGGGGGCATGCCAAGCGGTCATGCTGCTATTTCATTTGCAGCATGGGTTGCTGTTACATATATTACTGAAAATTTTACTGCATCTTTGCTGTCTTTTTTGTTGGCTGCACTTATTGCTCATAGCAGAGTGACTGTAAGGGCGCATTCAGGCTTGGAGGTAATTGCAGGTGCAGTACTGGGCGCTGGAATTACATTTCTATTGTTTTTGCTTTTTATTGACCGTTCCTTTTAGCTCAAGAAATTCCTAAATCCAGCGATAACGTTGGATTTGAGGTTAACTTATTTTATGCTATTGAGCAATTGCCGCGCTTCATGGTCGTCAGGATTTATTTTTAATGCCATTCCTAAATGCCTGCGTGCATTAGTATTGCATTGATTATATGAATGGCAAGGTTAACTATGTGATAGCCAGTTGTATCAAGTCCTCCAAAGTGATAATTCAGGGCAAAACTAAACATTCCGACTGCCCTTGGAAGATAACCCTTGTAGCCTTCAGATGGGAAAATGAAGTTGTCGAGATTCTTTATTAGGGGATTATCTGCAATATTAACTGAATCGTCAAATACAAAGGGTGAATTGAATGTATTTGAGTAGGCTATAATGCCTAATATAGCTATGATAAAGATATGAAAAATTACATTTGAAGCAATCTTTGAAGCATAAAAAGGTTTTCTGATTTCAGGCAAGTCGCTTTCTTGTGATATTTTGACAGGGATATTTTTTTGTTTCTTCTTTGTTGAAGCCTTTTTCATTATGAAAATATTACTACTGCATGGTAGGATGTGTTAATTGTAGTAATAATTTTTTTAACCTTGTCAATCCTGTCTTTGTATAGATATAATATCTGATAAAAAGCCATATTTTGGAGGATATATGACTATTACTGAAAAGATACTTGCAGCGCATTCTGGCAAAAAAGAGGTTTTTGTAGGAGAATTGATAAATGCGAAAGTTGATCTAATTCTTGCCAATGACATTACTGCACCGATTGCAATACAGGAGTTTAAAAAAACAGGAGCCAAAGAAGTATTTGATAAAGACCGTGTAGCCTTTATTCCAGACCATTTTGCGCCACAAAAAGATATAAAGGCTGCTGAGCAATGCAAAATGCTGAGGGATTTTTCAAAGGAATACCACCTTGGACTTTATTTTGAAGTAGGAAGGATGGGCATTGAGCATGCTCTTTTACCAGAGCAGGGTCTTGTATGTCCAGGGGATTTAGTCATCGGCGCAGACAGCCACACATGTACTTACGGCGCATTAGGAGCATTTGCAACAGGCGTCGGCTCTACAGATGTTGCGGCTGCAATGGCAACAGGTGAGTGCTGGTTTAAAGTCCCGGAGTCAATGAAATTTATCTATTATGGAAGGCTTAATAAATGGGTTGGCGGCAAGGATTTAATACTTCATACAATTGGCGACATTGGAGTTGACGGCGCATTATACAGGGCAATGGAGTTTGAAGGCGAAACAATCAGAAATCTTCCAATGTATGGAAGGCTTACTATGTGCAATATGGCAATAGAGGCAGGGGGCAAAAATGGCATTATTGTTCCAGATAACATTACTGAGGAGTATGTAAAGGGAAGGGCAAAGAGACCTTATATGTTTTATGCATCAGACACTGATGCTGTCTATGTGGAGACGAGGGAATATGACTGTTCAAAGATACCATTGACGGTTTCATGCCCGCATCTGCCATCAAATACAAGGCCTGCCTCTGAATTATTTGAGGTTACTATAGACCAGGTAGTGATAGGCTCATGCACAAATGGAAGGCTTGAAGATTTAAGAGAAGCAGCACAAGTGATTAAAGGCAGAAAAGTAAACCCAAATGTGAGAATGATTGTTATTCCTGCAACACAACTGATTTACAAGCAAGCAATGGCTGAAGGGCTTCTCGATATATTTATAGATGCAGAGGCTGTTGTTTCTACTCCCACATGCGGGCCATGTCTTGGAGGACATATGGGAATACTTGCAAAGGGAGAGAAAGCGCTTGCAACGACCAACAGAAACTTTATTGGCAGAATGGGACATCCTGAAAGTGAGGTTTATCTTTCAAATCCTGCAGTGGCTGCAGCATCTGCAGTGCTTGGCCGAATTGGGGTGCCGGAAGAGCTGGGTTTGTAAAAACCCGCTATTAGCCCATATTATTCATAAAACTTTGTTATGAGGAAGGCTGTCATCACTGCCTGAAATGCTTTCTATTTCTGTTTTTATCCTGAAAAATAACCCCTCTTAGGTATTTGTTCTTCAAATCCCTCTTAATTCTTGTTCCTTTGTGAGCTGAAAGCACATGAGAGTTTGGGTCAATATCTTTACTTAAAAATTTACAGAAAATTAACATTTATTAACTTCAAATTTACCTATTTAAATAATACAATTAATATATCGAAATCTTTTAAAAAGAGGAGGAGGTGACAAATAGAGAGATTATTTTTTTGGAGAAAATTATTTCTTTACTGGTAAAAAAAACTTAAAAGTAGGAGGTAGTATGAGCAAAAAGATTTATATGTTAATGGTTGCTGCTTTTGCGGTTGTTTTGGTTGGAGGATTTTATTTTTCAAGCGCTGACGCTCAAAAAGCAGCGCCAGCAGGAAAACCTGTAAAGGTAGAGACATGCTATGCATGCCACTCGCAGATTAAAGATTTCCATGCAAAAGGGAAACATTCTAAAGTGAACTGTATAAGCTGTCATGAAGGTCTTGATGGACACCTAAAGGATGCGATGACAAAGCCTGTAACCAGAATGGATCACGCTACCTGCGGCAAATGTCATAAGGAACAGTACGAATCATTTGTTGCTGTAAATTTTGAGTCAAAACCAAAGGTCGAAAAGTCAATATCCACAAGCAGGTCCCCGCTTTTCGACGCCATCATGAAGCCGCACGGGTTTACTCGTGAACATGCTGAGCCAAGAAGCCATGTATTTATGCTTGTTGACCATTTGCTTGTTGACAGGGCATATGGCGGCAGATTCCAGCTTAAGGACCTGACAAAGATTGGCGATGCAAAAGGCGCTGAAAAGTCAGCGTGGGAAGTATTAAAGGATTTAGATCCTGCAACAAGCGATCAGAAGGTCTTCCCGCCATATACACCACGGACCGCTGCAACTGCTGCAAATCCAGTATGTATGGGTTGTAAAACTCATGACCATATTCTTAAATGGGCATACATGGGTGACAAAAATCCAAAGGCAAAATGGGACAGGACATCAAAGGTGGTTGAGTTTGCAAGGGATGTGCATCATCCTGCTAACTGTTTCATGTGTCATGATCCGCATTCCGCAGGTCCGCGTGTTGTAAGAGACGCCCTTATTGAGGCAGTTGTTGATAGAGGAGAGGGAACATATCCCTATGACAAAGAAAAGAGCAAGAAAATCACGATGAAAAAGGTCATGTTCAGGGACTTCAGGGCAATAGGAACCTTGAATAAATCAGATTCAAACCTTATGTGCGCGCAGTGCCATGTAGAGTATAACTGCAATCCTGTAATAAACATCAATACCGGCGAAACTATCGGCATGACTGACAGGAGAACAAATGAATTTCAGTGGAGGAATGTCTTTGATTATGATGCATGGGTTGAAAAGCAGGGCTACAGAGACTTTCGGAACGAGGTTACCGGCGCACTGGTTTCCAAGATACAACATCCGGAACTGGAGGTCTTCTGGGGCAGCAAGCATGAAAAGGCTGGCGTTGAGTGCAAGGATTGTCATATGCCAAAAATGAAAAAAGGCGGCAAGGAATTCACATGGCATGGACAGAAGAGCGCAAAATATATGAAGAAAGATACATGCTTGAAGTGTCATCCTCATTGGACGGAAAAAGAGGCTGAATACCAGATAGAAGGAATCCAGAACTATATCAGGGGCAAGATGCGCAAGGCAGAATTCTGGCTTTCGGAGTTTGTGAAGACATATCAACTCGCAAAGGCTGTTGGTGTTTCAGAAGATGTGCTGAAGGAGTCAAGAAAGTTCCATACAAAGGCGCATACAAAATGGGAGTGGTGGACTGCTGAAAACTCAGACGGATTCCATAATCCTGAGCAGGCAAAGGCGTCTTTGTTTGATTCAATACAGACATCTGTTGACGGCGTGAAGTTTCTCGAGAAAGCCATTGATGATAAAGTGAAAGCCGGCAAGTAAGCGTGCATAAGGCGGGGCATTGCCCCGCCTTTTCTTGTTTTTAGACCCATTGGAAGATGGGGAAAGGAGCATATAGTATGAAAAGGATTATATTTTTTTTGGTGTTGATATTGTTTGGCATGTCAGGATTCTATATTTCTAAGGGATATGGCCATAAAAACAGCGCTCCGAATCTTGACTGTATAAGCTGCCATGAGGGAGAGATGGTTCAAAATATGGTCAAAGTTCAAGGAATGCCAAAAAGCTATGTCCCAGGTAAAACATACAATTTAACAGTGATTGTAACAAGCGACCTTGAGAGCATGAGCGAATCCAAAGGTGGTTTTGCACTTGAGGCATCCGCCGGGGAATTGATAGTGCGGGATAAGAAAAATACGCAGTTAAGCAATGGTATATTAACGCATACACAGGAAGGCTCTGAATTAAGGAAATGGACATTTAAATGGAAGGCACCATCTGAAAAGATTGATGCAAGTATCACTGTAATGGCGCTTGCAGCTAATGGGGATTATTCATCTGTTGGAGATAGGGTTGGCGCTGATAGTTATACGATTAAATCGGCTAAATAGCGAATAAAGACCGCAACTCGTAATGCGTGAAGGGTTGCGAAAAAAAAGGAGGTCATAGATGAAACTCAGCAGAAGAGATTTTCTAAGGGCAAGCGCTATAACAACAGCGGCGGCAGCAGCAGGCATTGCAAAACCTGAGATGCTATTGGCATCGCATCCTGTAAAGACATTTCCAGTAGGGCAGTGCAGGTATTGTGCTGTGGGCTGCACAACGATTGCAGACTGTGAGGTTGATGCCGCTGGAAAGGTTACAAGGGTAGTAGCGATTAAAGGCGATTTAAAAAGCACAGTCAACAGAGGAGTTTTATGCACGAAGGCCTTTTATCTTCACAAGGCAATAGCATATAAAGACAGACCAAAAGGCGCATATGTAAGGAAAGAATGGATAGACCATAAGACAGGCAAGCCTTCTTTGACAGCGTCTCCGAGGGTATTAGACGGCAAAACAACAAAAGACCCGCGTGGCATAAAGCCGTCAGAGATTGACTTTAAAGAAAACTTTACCCTTATCCCATGGGAAGATGCGATAGAATTTGTAGCTGATGCAGTGGAAAAGACCGTAAAAGACAACGGCAAACACAGCGTTGCTTATTATGGCAGCGGACAGCTCGGTTCTGAAGAAACCCATATAATGAACAAGACCTTAAAGGGCGGAGGAATGCTCGCAAATAACGCCATTGAGGGACAGCCGAGGACATGCATGGCATCTGCTGTTGTTGGCTATCTCTATACATTCGGCAAAGACGAGCCTTATGGCAGTTATGATGACCTTGATGTTCCGGACCCAGACTTTAAAAAACATGCTGACACATTTTTTATTATAGGAAACAATACAGCAGAGGGACATCCAATACCGTTTAACAGGATAGCCTCTGTAAAGGCAAAAAATCCTGATGTAAAGGTTATACTTGCTGACCCGAGAAAGACCCGTTCTGGAACAATAGCTGATTTATGGCTCCCATTTGCAACAGGCAGGGACCTTGCCCTCATTAATTCCATTGCCTATGTAATAACTCATGAGCTTGACGGCGCAAAATACGATGTGGAAAAAGGCGCTGTTGATGCAAAATGGAAATACATGGACAAAAAGTTTATTGAGAGGCACGCAAATTTTGGAATACACGAAGATGTCAAAAAGACATGGATAATAACTGAATACGGCGGAATAAGAGGAACTGCCCATGATATGAGCCATTCTCTTGGGCTTGTAAGAAAGGTATATCCAGACCTTAAAAAGAAATATGCTTCAGAGGCAGAGATAACAAAAGACCTTTATAAAGGCTTTGCCATATTCCTCAAATTCTTGTCTGACTATAATCCAGATAAAATATCTGATGTAATATTTGAGGGTGAATCGCCTCTCCTCTATGACAAGGGAACTCGGACATGGAAGAAGATAAGCGGTCCAGAGGCAATAAGACTTGCAGCAAAGTGGTACGCTGAAGGATATACAACATCAATCTGGTGCATGGGTGTAAACCAAAAGGTTCAGGGAACATGGACAAATGCATCCTTGCACATGCTGAATCTCATAACCGGCAAAACAGTGAAACCAGGCAGACATTCATTCAGTTTTACAGGCCAGCCTAATGCCTGCGGCGGAATAAGAGCGCCAGGAGCATTATGTCACGCACTTCCATATGGAAGGCTCGTTGCAAATCCCCTTCACAGGGCAGCAGTTGAAAAAGTCTGGGCTGACAGGGCAGCAGCTTATCTTAAAAAGAGAGGCGTTTCTGATGCAGAGATAGCATCTGAAACAGCAAAAATTAAGATTCATGACAAGCCAGGCCCTCATACACAGGAGATGTTTAGAAGGCTTGCATCGGGCCAGATAAAGGTTCAATTCATCTCATGCGTAAATCCTGGTCAGTCCTTGGCATACTCATGGCCTTACAGACAGGCAATGGGCGGAGCCCAAAAAGGAGAGCCGTGGCCTTTGATTGTAACCCTTGAATCATTTCCAGGTGCTACAACACAGGTCTCCGATATTGTATTAGGCGCCTCAAGCTGGTATGAAAAGGAATTCATATTCGGCAACCTTGAAAGAAGGTATCAGGTTATAAAGCAGATCATCGAGCCGTATGGCAATACCATACCCGACCATACGATATTCGCCCTGATTATGAGGAGGCTTGAGGAAAAGGGTCTTGTTCCGAAGGGGCATGTATCACAATTCTGGCCTGAAAAGTATGATGGCGCAGACTGGATGAAAAAGACCATTGCTGCAGCCAAGACAAAGGAGTGGAACAGGGAGTTCAGCTCTAACATCTGGGAAGAAATGATGGCTCTTTCAGGCGGCACAGGCTATAACTTTACAGGCATGAACAGAAAGGTGCTTCTTGAGAGGAATCATGGTTACAGGATTCCATTCCCTGCTGATGTCCATACTGACCCTGCAATGAAGGCGCGATATGACAAATATGAGTCAAGCATTCAATATGCCTTCCCTTATGACCCTCTAATTGAAAGAGTTACAAAAACATATCTTGACAACATGAAGGCATTCAACACTGTTTATGGCTCGTGGCTTGAGAAAAATCTTGAGGAGATGAAAAAGGATGAAGATTATCATAAAAAGGAGAATGTGCCAAAGGGCTGGTATGCAAGCTTCTATAATTCCAATGCCTTTATTCACGGCATGATAGACCTTCCTGATGGCAAAAAGGTTCCTGGCTTTGACGGCAGGGCAATTATATGGGCAAATCCTTGGTGGGCATGCAAGTTTGACGGCAAGGAGTTTGTGAAGTATAAGAGCGTTGATGTGCTGGAGAGGAAATTCAATCCAGCCAAGGTAATAGAAGACAGCACACTGCCATTTGATAGGGTTGCTGGATATGCTGTCAGTGTAATAGGAGATCCTGATAAGGACAGAAAAGCCCTAAAGACAATTGTGCTTAGCCCTGCAGATATACAGAGCCATAGGGAGGAATTTACAAAGGCTGACGGCTCAAAGCTGCTCTTTTATGATACAACAGGCTATACATATGGAGCATGCACAGGCAGAGTTGTTGAACACTGGCATTCAGGAAGCATGACAACAAGGGTTTCTGAGCTTACCCGTGCAGTGCCTAAAGCTTATGTAGAGATTAATGCTGAACTTGCAAAGAAGCTCCGGATTAAAGAAGGCGATAGTATTATAGTTGAATCCAGAAGGGGTAAGATTGAGCTTCCAGCAAAGGTTCTTGATGTTACAAAGGCTACAGGAGGTCCAAGAGCTGACTATGTGTTTATTCCATGGTTTGATGAATACAAGCTCGTAAACATGATTATGAATGAACACTTTGACCCGTTCAGCTTCCAGATGGACTACAAGATGTTTTCTGTAAAGATTTACAAGGGCAAAACAAGGACAAGACAGGCAGAGCCAGGAAAGGTGATCGCATAGAGTAAAAAAGGTTAAGGTTAAGGATTAACCTGACCTTAACCTCTTTAATATGAAGATTACAAGGCGGGATTTTCTAAAGACATCGTTGATAACCGGCGCTGCTTTGACAGCAGGCAGCGGACTGGCTGTTTTTGAAAGATATGCTTTTGCGGAAAAGGAAGAATTTTTAGGCCCTCTTCCTGATATAGATGTTGGCGGCATAATAAGACCACCTGGCGCATTGCCAGAAAGGCAATTTCGCTCTAAATGCATAAGCTGCGGTGTGTGCGTGAATGTCTGTCATGTGATGAAATATGATGCCATTGCAGTTGCAGGAGTTCAGGACATTAGGAACTTTGGGGCTCCATATATTAAGGATATGAGAGACTTCCCATGCGGTCTCTGTATGGAGTGCCCAAAACATTGTCCTACGGGAGCCTTAAAAAAAATTGAAAAAGAAAATGTTGCAATGGGAATGGCGCTCATAGATTTTGGCTTGTGCTTTGGCTGGAACGGTGATGTATGTCTTTCATGCAGCAAGGCATGTCCGCTCGGAGCGCATGTATTTGATTTTTACAGCGGTGAGTGGGGGAATCAGCCTTACATAAATGAAAAGTGTGTGGGCTGCGGCCTTTGTGTTAAATATTGTCCTTTAGGAGGCTCTGCAATAAAGGTCGTCACGAAAAGGCAGTATGAAACCTTCAGGTCATCTTACGTCTCGGAGTTTCGGCAGCTCCTCTCAATGGCCCATGAAGAACGGTATGCCGTCGTCTACGGGCAGAACCTGCCCCAGATTATGGCAAGGGGAAGGCTGGTAGAGCGTGAATACAGATAAAGACAGTCAGCGGTCAGACAGCAAAGATGTCATTGCGAGGAGTAACAGCGATGAAGCAATTTCAAAAGACGGGATTTCCCACTCCGCTCAGAATAACAATAGGAAAATGAAGTTATCAAAACTCAGGCGCTTTGTTCTTCTCGGAATAATAGTTCTGTTTCTTCTTCAATTTCTGAGGATAAAGGTTCTTGTGGGAGGACTAACAGGATCACTTGCAGTATGGTTTGTAAAGCTAATCGATGTCTTTGCATATTTTGAGAGCCTTATCGCATCAATGGATTTTACAATAACTGCGCTATTTGCGGTGCTGCCTATTGCAGTCATTTATCTTGTATTTGGCAGGGCATTCTGCGGATGGGTATGTCCAATGGACTTTCTTTTTGAGGTGGTTGATAAGATAAGGGGCGATAGGCAATGGACGATGGACGATAGGATAAAAAGAATTTCTCCGAAAGTCGGATACGTGATTCTATTTGGATTGCTTGTAGTATCTGGCCTGATAAGTATACCATTTTTTACAAATTACATTTCCCATCTAACAAACTTTTTCAGGTTCTTGACAGGCAGTGTGTTTATTGCACTTAATCTTCCTGCGGAGCCGGCAGTGCTGGCATTTTCAGGCGGCATGATATTTCTGCTCCTCGGGTTTGAATACTTCTTCCCACGCCTTTGGTGCAGGGTTTTGTGTCCTGTTGGAAAGACTTATGGGCTTTTTAATAAGATAAGCCTTCTTAAGCTAAAATTTACAGAAGGGGAGTGTGGTGAATGCAATTTATGTGAGAATATGTGCTATATGAATGTAAGAATAACCCCTTATATAGATCGTCCAAGCCTTAGAGATGTAAATTGCATTTACTGCGGCAGGTGTGTTGAAGGTTGTGAGACAAAGGGAAGGCTTATAAAAATGAAAATAGGAGGATTGAAATGATTGTTGCCAGTGGTTTTATAGAGGCAAATGATGCAAAAGATGTGGAAAGCGTCGTGGATGAATTAAAATCGAGGGGATTAGAGGTTAATGAAGTAAAAGACGAAAAGATAGTATTTCTCATTGAAAGGGAAACAGCCTCTGAGGCGAAAAACTCACTGGATTCGCTCAAAGATATTAAAGGTGTCAGGAATGTTTATCTTGCTTATTACAGCATTGAAGGCAGTGATGAAATTGTTGCCAGTTATCTGTAGGATAGATATTATTATTCTTTGAGCTTATACCCTATTCCAGAGACAGTTATTATGTATTGCGGCTCTGATGGATTTGACTCTATCTTGTATCTTAAATGCTGGATGTGAACATCAATAACTCTGCTCCATGAATATATCTTTGATTTTTCCCAGAGGTTATTTCGTATTTGCTCTCTACTAACGACCGAGCCCTTATTAGAAACAAGGAGGCACAAAAGTTCGTATTCCTTTGGTGTAAGTATTATCTCCCTGCTTTTGATTTTGACTATTCTGCGCTTGTAGTCAATGCTTAAATCTCCAATGGTTACTTGTTCTTCAGCGGACGGTTTTGCCCTTCTAATGCATGCCTTTATTCTCGCTATTAATTCAAGCGTCTCAAAGGGTTTTACCATATAGTCATCTGCTCCGCTTTCGAGCCCTATGACTTTATCAGAAATCTTATCCTTCGCAGTAAGCATTATTATTGGCAGTGCAGGGTATTGCGACCTCAATGTGTGGCATATTTCAATCCCGTTTCCGTCTGGTAGCATAATGTCGAGGATTAAAATATCAGCTTTATTGGCAGAAAGCGCCTTCTGTCCTTCTAACCACGATTCTGCTGTGATGACAATAAAGTTATGCAGTTGGAGATTTGCCTTTAATACCTTTAATATGTCTGTATCATCATCTATTAATAATATCGTATTCATTATCCAAAATATCTTTTAGCGGGTTAAATTTTCATTTTTTTTATACGCACAGGGTGTCATTATTTTCTTTGATATTTCGAGTAATTTATTCTGCTCAGCCTTATGAAGATTTGTCTGCGAATAGGTTTCATAATAATCCTTATAAGGCAGCTTGAAATAAAAACAGCTTCCGTTTTTGCCGTCGCTATTGACGCCGATGATGCCGTTATGTGCTTCTACTATGCTTTTGCATATGGCAAGACCGAGACCTGTGCCTTCTTTATTTCCGTTTCTGTAAAATTTTTCGAAGACCTTTTCCTGCTCTGATTTTGGGATACCTGGCCCCATGTCCTGTATTGTAGTGATTATAAAGTTAGTGTCTTGATAGGCATTTATGATTATTTCTGAATGTTGTGGGCTGAACTTAATAGCATTGGATAAAATATTAATAAGAACCTGTCTTATTCTGTCTTCATCCACATAAACAAATAAACTATCAGGGAGATTGGCATAAAGGATTATATCCTTTTCATCTGCATTAACCTGAAGATTTGCTATAGTCTCTGCGATTATATAAGAAAGATTTGCATTTGTAAAGTGCATTTCCGATTCTCCCATCTCTATTCTTTCGATATCTAACATGGTGGTTACCATGCGTATCAATCGGTCGGAATTTTTCTGTACCACTTCAAAAAATACCTGAAGGTCATTAAGAGATGCCTCCTCAGGATGATGCTGCAGAAAAGAGGAAAGTTTTGCTGATATGTAATCCATTGCTCCCTTGATTGATGTAAGTGGTGTTCTTAATTCGTGCGATGTTTTGGCTATAAAGTCAGATTTCTGAGTGTTTATTTCATTGAGAAGGCGGTTGGCTTCGACCAGTTTTTTGTTTGTATCTTCAAGTCCTTTTGTCGCCTCCTTGATCTTTTCGTGCAGACAACTATGATATTCGGTGAGCATGCCTGCCATTTCAGCAAAAGAACGGCAGAGATCTTCAAACTCATCCCCTGTCCTCAGTCTATTTTCTGGCGAATATCTGCCCTCTGATAAAGCCTTTATGGAGGATTTTAATCTTTTCATTGGTGTAAGAACAACTCTTTTTATCATAAAAAAAATGGCGGTTATAAGGGACAATAAAGTTAAAAGAGCAGCAATAAACATCTTTTTTTTGTTCTCTGAAATTTCAGAAAATGTTTTATCCAAAGGAATTGTTACGCTTATAGCGCCTCTTATGTCGCCTATTTTATAGCCGTCTTTTGCATGACACTGAAGACATGCCTCTTCAATATAAAGTGGTGATATGTATCTGAGGTATTTAGAGGAATCAATGCTCTCGAAGTGTATGATCTCTTTTAAGCTGCTGGTTTCAAACTGCTGTAGAGCCTTTTTTTCGAATGCATCTGGAGCATTTTCAGGATTTGTGAGTTTGAGGCTGGTTATATGAAACCAGTAAAATCCTATTTCTTGTGAATACTTTGAAAGCTCTTTTGTAACCATTGCCGGATTTCTCTTTAAATATTGCTTGCCTTTTGCATCAATGATTTCTGCGTTTTCCAGATACGGATTTGGTTTGGTCCATGGAAGCTTTTCTACAAAAACACCGCCGTGATCTGCTATCCATCTTCGCGTGATTACTATTTGCTTAAATATAGCACGGGCTTCATTTTCTACTTGACTCATGATAAGACGCTCCTGCTGACGGGCGATTATATAGAATGAGATGCCGAGTGCTATGGCAAGGGTTATGCTGCAGCCAATGATCAGCTTAAGGCTGAGGCTCATCCTTAATGTTCTGATTTTTTTCGCAAAATCAGTCATATCGATATTATAACCTAAGGTTAAGCGATTTTGTGAATGGCAGACACTTAAAGTCTTTTATAAAGCGAGGATATAACGGTTTTATTTTTGCCTTCTGCCTTAGCTTTGTATAGGACTAAATCAGCATTTTTTATCAAATTTTCAGAGTCTTTGCCGTCCTCAGGGAAAGATGATATTCCGATGCTGACAGTTATAGTTGGATGCAGGAATTTTTCCCATGTGCGTGTAAAGGATTCCTTAATATTTTTCCTCATCCTTTCTGCAACTATAAATGCCTCTTCTTTATCTGTCTGAGGCATTAAGACTATGAATTCCTCTCCTCCAAACCTCGATATTATATCATTTGATCGTAATGACCTGTGCGCTATGCGAGCAAGCTCCTTCAGCACCTCATCTCCAGCAAGGTGACCTTCAGTGTCATTGAAAAGTTTAAAGTCATCAATGTCAAATATTGCAAGAGAAAATACAAAGTTGTAACGTTCTGAGCGATGTATCTCCTCTGATAGGCGGTCATAAAAATATCGCCTGTTAAAAAGACCTGTTAGGGGGTCTGTGATCGAAAGTTCTTTCAATTTTCCAGCCATGTTGTAGTAATCAGACATTTTTATAGCAATTGATGCAGAGACAGAAAAGTATTTCAATAGAGTTAAGTCATTCTCTGTAAAATCCTCACCTGTTTTTTTGTCAGCTATATTCAGCACACCGAATACCTCGGAATCTAATTTCAGCGGGACACTGATAAAAGAGCTTGTTTTATAGTGTTTTTTTGATTTTATATAAGGCAGTTGAAGTTTTTCCATATTTTCTACTAAGAAAGGTTTGCCCTCTTTAAATACATTGCCAGCAATGCCTTCTCCTATTTGCAGCCTTATATCTTGTATAAGCCATTTGCTGAGGCCTTTTATTGCTTTTATCATTAATTTGTTTTCTTCGTCAGGTATCATTACTGATCCCTTTTCAGCATTCAAAAGTTCGGTAGCTGTATCCACGACTGTATCATACAGCATATCCATATGATGTATATCATGGGTCAATTTAAGGATTGAATTGTTTAGGTTTTTTATGTTGTCAACGAATTTGTTATGCAGGATGCGAAGATGCGGGTTTCTTAAGACAAGGCTTGCAAGCTTGCACAACTCTAAAATGCCGTATGTCTCTTCTTTTGAGATAGGCGAGTTGTATATGACAAGCAATCCATAATTATCTGACAAAGGAAATAGATGCATTGACTTTATGCTGTCAGGAAGTCCGAGTTTTGATATTTCAAATATATTATTTGTAGATGTAAAGGTGAAATCCTTCAGTGAGCGGCTGAGTAATGGATTGTCGGCTTCTATACTTAAATCAGATACATCTGCGCTGAGTTTGCCGGAGGTTATTGCAGCTTTAAAATAGTTTCCTTTGTTGACTATTACAGAGGCTGTCTCCACATTAAATAGAAATAGCACAGAATCTATTAGCAGTGAGTATAATTCCTCTTTGGTTGAAGATGAATTGGTGTGAAATAACACATCTAACATAGTTTTGATCCACTGGAATCTTTTATTAACAAGAGTTTTTTCATAGCTGTTAAACAGTATAGTTTCGTAAAGAGACTTTATGTGCAGAGCTATTTTCTGAACAGACTGAAGGTCTTTTATTTTGTTTTTTTCTGACCATGACTGAAGGCTCGATGCTGAAAAACCGAAATTGCGTCCGTTTTTCATAAAGAAATCCTCAAATTCTGATTTCGCATTATAAAATGAGCCGCTTATGAAAAGAAGTTTAAAACCATTGACATTAATAGGAATAAACAAGTGATACTGATTTGCAATTCCCTGAAAAACGGATATATCACTTCTTATGGCTGCATTTTCAGCGCTATTTCTAATGAATTTATTATATTCCTCTTTGTCAGACGCGTAAGATTTTATTTGTTCAATGATTGGATCTTCTTTTTTAGAGGGTATCAGCAAAGTGCCAGTAACATCATAGGTAGAAAAAGGGATATCTATGATCTCTGAAATAGAGTCCTGCACAATGGACAATGCCTTGATGTCGACAAATTCAAGATTCATAGGTTCCCTGTGAGCGCAAAGATTATATACTTATTATAAATGAAAGAATAAAAGATTGTAATAGATATGTCAATACTACCTTTTGTATTTTTTCTCAAATTGCAGATATTATTGCTTCAGTATGTTATGATTGTAGTTCCAAATGAAGTTTCTGAAAAGACTATACGATTGGGTTTTACACTGGGCACATACCCCATACGGCATGCCAGCCTTATTCATACTTGCCTTTGCAGAATCATCATTCTTCCCTATACCCCCAGATGTCCTTTTAATAGCACTGGGGCTTTCGATCCCTAAAAAGGCATTTAAATATGCACTTGTATGCACAGCAGGCTCTGTTTTGGGAGGAGCATTTGGTTATCTTTTAGGGTGGCAGTTCTGGGAGATTGCAAAAGGCATATTGTTTAATTATATAGATGCAGCGGGTTTTGAAAGTGTAAGAAACTATTTCATAGAATACGAGGCATGGGCAGTAAGTATAGCTGGATTTACACCCGTCCCATATAAGGTTTTTACCATTGCAGCAGGTTTTTTTAGGGCAGACTTTATAGTCTTTTTAATCGCCTCGCTTTTAAGCAGAGGAGCGAGGTTTTTTCTTGTCTCTGCTTTAATATATAAATTCGGTCCGCCTATTCATGCATTTATTGATAAATATTTCAATACCCTGACACTTGTTTTTATGTTTCTTCTTATTAGCGGATTTTTACTAATAAGATATGTCCTGTGATATAATTCTTCATGAATATATGCCAGATTTGCCAGCAGCCTCAGGATAAATGTATATGCTGCCCTGAATGAGGGCATATATGCCCATTGGATATGGGTGAATCATACTGTCCTGTATGCAAGCCCGATCCAAAAGAAATGCTGAAGGCAACGATAGAAAGTCTAAAGAAAATAGAGTAATGGAGGGAAAAATGGCAGAAGAACATTCCTTTGATATAGTATGCGAAGTGAATATGCAGGAGGTCTTAAACTCAGTTGATCAGGCAATGAAGGAGATAGTCCAGAGGTTTGATTTCAAAGGAAGCAAAAGCAGCATAGAGCTTGATAAAGGGAAAAGTTTAATTACTTTTATTTCAGATGACGAAGTGAAGCTAAAGAGCGTTATTGACATCCTGCAATCAAAGCTCGTTAAAAGAGGGGTTTCTTTGAAGGCGCTTAATTACGGCAAGATAGAGCAGGCAGCAGGAAACACGGTAAGGCAGATTATAACACTTCAGCAGGGCATACCCCAGGAAAAGGCAAAAGAGATAGTAAAACTGGTAAAAGATACCAAGATGAAGGTTAATGCAGAGATACAGAAAGATCAGGTTCGCGTAAAGGCAAAGAAGATAGACGATCTTCAGGCGATTATCACAAAACTCAAAGAGAAGGATTTCGGGATAGCCCTGCAGTTTGCGAATTATAGATGAGCCTTAAACAAACCCTTAACAGGCTTTACAGAGACTATAATTTCAATGGGCGTATTCTTCACGACCCTATAGAATTTCCCCATCGGTATAAAAGACCGGAAGACATTGAGGTCTCCGGTTTTATCGCATCATGTTTTGCATACGGCAGGGTGGATCTGTTTAAGCCTGTTATAAAAAGAATTCTTTCAATAATGGGCGAAAGTCCCTATGATTTTTTGGTTAATTTCGACTTAAAGAGACATGGACATTTGCTTTCAGGCATTAAATACAGGTTCAATGAGAATAATGATATTATTTGTCTTTTACACATGCTGAGCATGGCTTTAAAAAGATTTAAACGACTCGATGCCCTCTTTAAGCTTCACTCATGGGATAATGATCCCAATATCGGTATTGGACAGGCAGGATTTGTAGAGTCTTTATTGGGCACAGATACATCGCTTGTGTATGGTAAAAACATAAGGCCAATGGGTTTACTCCAGTTCTTTCCCTCTCCAAAGAAAGGCAGTGCGTGCAAGAGGATGAATCTTTTTTTGAGATGGATGATAAGGGATAAGGATATTGATTTTGGAATTTGGAAGGGAATCCCAAAGAATAAGCTGGTCATTCCTCTTGATACGCACATAGCGCGTATATCGAAATGTCTCGGTTTTACGAAGAGGTCGTCGCAGGGCTGGAAAATGGCTGTTGAGATTACAGATTCTCTGAAAAGACTTGATCCAGAGGACCCGCTTAAATACGACTTTGCATTATGCCATAAGGGGATTTCAAAGATATGCAGCAAGATGAATTGCAGGGAATGCAACCTGCTGTCTAAGGCTGAAGCCTTCCATCTTTTAGCTTGATAGTCTTTTCTGCCCTTGATGCAAGCTCAGGATTATGGGTGATCATTATAACTGTCAATCCTCTTTTATGGAGGGATTTCAGCAGATCAAATATCTTTTCACTGTTTTCTGTGTCAAGATTGCCTGTTGGTTCATCTGCGAGAAGTATCTCAGGGTTATTTACTAATGCCCTTGCTATGGCCACTCTCTGCATTTCACCACCGCTTAATTGATTAGGATTATGATGAATGCGTTCTTTCAAACCGACAAGCTCAAGAAGAGATGCTATATCATTTTTATCTTTATGTCTTCTGTTAAAGAGAAGAGGAAGTGTTACATTTTCGTATACATTAAGTCCAGGTATTAAATAAAATTGTTGGAAAACGAAGCCTATCTTCTGCCTTCTGATTCTTACAAGCTCAGACTCGGACATATTTTCTACCTCAATGCCGTCTATCTTTATGATCCCATTTGACGGTTTATCAAGGCATCCGATTATATGCAAGAGTGTGGTCTTTCCAGAGCCTGATGCGCCTGTAACTGATATAAATTCCCCTTGCTGGATGTTCAGGTTTATTCCTCTCAGAGCATTAACCTCTTCTGAACCCCTTATATATACTTTTGTTATATCTTTAAGTTCAATCATCCCTTTATAGCCTCAATTGGATTTATCCTCGATGCCCTCCATGCTGGGTAAAGACCTGAAAGAATGCCTACTAAAAGAGAAAAAAAGATGCACAGTCCTGCAAGCCATAATTCAAAGGATATCATCCTGCCTGAAGGGACATAAGGCATAAAACTTCTCACAAACCCCTCTATAATACCCGAACCTATAACAGATAGGATTATGCCTACAAATCCACCAGCGGCAGTAAGCATTGTGGTCTCCTTTATTATTATCCTGAATATGTCAAATTTTGATGCGCCTATTGCCCTCATCATGCCTATCTCTTGCGTTCTTTCAAATATTGCCATAAGTATAGAGTTCATAACGCCCACTGCGCTTATAAGAATGGCTATTATTGCAATAGAGAGGCTTAATATCTTTGCAGAACTGGCAAGGCTTGCAAGGCTCTGCATTACCTGGCCCATTGTCACTATCTGTATGCCAGGGATTTTCATTGAGAGTTCTTCTGTAATTTGGGTTAAAAGCTCAGGGTCGGATACCTTCACCCCGATGGCAGTAGCTCCATCAGGTTTTTTCATTATCTCCTGAACAGCCTTTATAGGCATATAAAGGAATGCATCATCCTGACTCCCAGTTTTTTGTAATATGCCTGAAACCTTAAAGGGCTTTTTGCCGTAAAAAATGGTGTCGCCAATCTTTATGTTGTCATGCCCTGCTATTTCTGAGCCGATTATAACGGCATCGTCTGTTTCAGGTATTGCGCCTTCAATTTCCCATGCAGGCTTAAGTTTTTTTAAATGAGACATTTCCATTCCATATACGAGGTCAACTCTTCCTCTTTCAGGATTTGGCAATTGAGTAACAAGGATGGGGGAGGCGAGGTCTATTCCGCTTATGTCTTTTATTTTTTCGAATACATTTAAATCAAGGAATTTTGGTATAACAGCGCCGTGAAGCACAAGAGATGCAACCTCATGAGGACAGCCTGATGGAACAACCATGAAGTGTATTCCAGCCCTTTGAAGTTCCTTTGCCAGACCCCTTTCAAAGCCTCTGTTAAAGGATATGATAGAAAAAAGAACAGCAACTGAAGTGGCTATGCCAACAAGGGTAAGAAGACTCCTTATTTTGTGTCTCAGGAGATTTTTAACAGCAAGTTTAAGAAATGGCATTAGCTTATCTCTACTGCATGGGCTATTATCATATAATTGCCTCCTTCATTTACTGCAACACCTGTTACTTTTGCCTTTTTGCCTGTTTTTGGAGGTATTGTAATGCCACTTGGCTTTAAGTTTATAAATATCTGGCCTGTCCCGTCATTGAGAAAGAACCAGCAGCCATCTCCCTGGCACTGTGTTGTTATTATGCCCTCAAGGTTTATTGTTTGCCCCTGAAGGGATGGATTGAGGATAACATCCTTTACCTTTACTAATGGAGCGCTCTTATTAATATCAGCGCCATATTTTTCTGCTGCACAGCCCGTTACAAGCAAAACAGTAGTAACGAGCAAAAAAGCTGTGATTAAAAATGTGGCTGCTCTTTTCATAAACACCTCCTGGTATAATCTTCCGTATTGTCAAAAGTTTTTAAGCTAAAAGCTTTACAGTAATTTGTCATTCCCGTGCAAACGGGAATCCAGATATTTTAATACGCCATCCCTGCTGGAGTTTATCCCGTGTGGGTTTCATATCAACTATCCCTGTTTTTCATACAACTTTTAACATTACTATAGAATAACATAATAATTGTGAAAATGTCAGGCAAAATTAAATGTTTTGCCTCATGAATTAAGCCACGCCCTTATCAGAGAGACATTATCAAATTTATTTTTGACAGGTATGTGTTTTGAGGTATAATAATTAGAAATAAAGGCTAAAGACAATCTCCAGCTATGAATATAGACCATAAACTTAAAGAATTAGGCATCACCCTTTTAGATGCTCCTAAGCCTCTGGGCTCTTATGTGCCGTGCGTTCAGGCAGGAAATCTCTTATTCCTTAGCGGAATTTTGCCTCTTGTAGATGGAAAACTTATAAGAACAGGTAGGGTAGGAGATTCTGTCTCTTTACAAGAAGCGCAGGAGGATGCAAAGCAGATCGTAATAAATGCTTTATCAATTATTAAATCAAATCTTGGAGGTCTTGATAAAGTCAAAAGATGTGTAAAGCTCAACGGCTATGTTGCATCTGCTCCTGATTTTACAGAACAGCCAAAGGTCTTAAATGCCGCATCTGATTTGTTATTCGAAATTTTTGGCGAAGCAGGCAGGCACGCCCGTGCAGCAGTCGGCGTTTATGTGCTTCCTCTAAACTCGCCAATTGAGATAGATTTTGTTTTTGAAGCGGCTTAAATCAAGCCAAGCTCTTTTAACTGTGTCACCGTCTTATCGAATTCAGGACAATACTTATATCTAAGCTGTATAATTGCCTCATAAGGCTTTATTTTTATATTTTTATTGCGTCTTCATACTCATTCCACAACTTTTCTTTTTGTATACCTGCATCTATAAAATCCCATGGAAAGATCTCATTAAATCTTTTTTCTCTGAACACATAAAAACTTATATCTGCTCCTGACTCTAAACACGCCCTTCTGTAATCATTGGTCTTAACCATATCCTTCAGAACATTAAATACCTTTCTGTCTCCAACAGAAAAAAGCCCCTGCATGTAGGCATACTTCGGCACATCATGAAAGACCTTGGTGCCTTTCTCATACCTCAATGCATTTTTAATAAACTTCAGCTTCTTCTTCACAGAATCGAGAGGCTCCATTGGATGCCATTGAAAAGGAGTAAAAGGCTTTGGAACGAATGTGCTGATGCTTAAAATAATATTACCCTTGTGAGAAAGGCGCCTCATTTTTTTGACGAGTTCAACAATCCCAGTAATGTCTTCATATGTTTCGGTCGGAAGACCAATAATGAAATAAAGCCTCAAGTTCTCTATCCCTGCATTTAATATGAGTTTCGATGTGTCAAGTATATCCTTCTCCGTAATCTTTTTATTGACAACTCTTCTCATTCTCTCTGTGCCAGCCTCCGGAGCTATAGAGGCGCTTTTATGTCTTTTTAAAAGCCCTACAAGTTCAGCGCTCTTTTCGCTTGCGCGCAAAGATGTTATGGAAAAATCGACGCCTTCAATACATAGAACATCTTTGATATGTGCATAATCTGTAAGAGAAGACCCGATTAATCCTATTTTGGGAGTAATTTCCTTTGCCATCTCTATTTCCACTGTAATGGTCTCTAAATCCCTTTTCCGTGTAGGGCTGTAGATATGCCCAACAAGACAAAACCTGCATTTCCACGGGCATCCTCTCATTGCTTCAACGAGATACATATTAGAAAATTCAGCCTCAGGCGTGACAATAGAAGTTGTAATTGGAGAGAGAGACAAATCCTTTAAATAGCTTCTCTTTATTTTTTCCGGCGCATCTTTGATAGAGGTTCTTTTGGATATAGTTCCATCATTGTTATAATCGATCTGATAAAACTCAGGGACATAGATTCCGTCTATATTCATTGCATTTTCTTTAATCTGTCTTTTATTCTCTGTCTTTTGTTTTCTGTACATATATAGAAACTCATTCAACGACTCCTCAGCCTCACCAACAAAGATAATGTCAAATATTGGAGCGATTGGTTCTGGATTAAAAAAGCAGCAGACACCTCCTGCAATTAAAAGTGGATGATATTTATTTCTTTCAGACGAGATAAAGGGAATTGTTGAAATTTCTAATATTTTTAAGATGTTCGGATAATCATTTTCAAAGGATATAGAAAATGCAACAATATCAAATCGGTTTAACGGTCTTTTGGATTCAAAGGAGAAAACAGGAGTTTCTGTCCTGATGTATTCCTCTATATCTATATCATCAGGCAGAAAAGCCCTCTCGCATACAATATCATCCCTTTTATTTAACAGGCCATAAATGCCCTGAAATCCAAGATTTGACATACCTACATGATAGGCATTTGGATACACAAGACATATATTTATTTTCCCGCCTGGATCTTTAAATATAGCGCCTTTTTCTTTAGATAGCAGAAAATCTACCTTCTCAATAAATCTGCGGTTCATTTTTGTTATTATATCAGAAAAAACCGGAGGGGTTTTATGAATTTAGGCGTTATATCTGATACCCATGATCATCTTGATAATCTCAGAAAGATTTTAACTATTTTCAATTCAAGAAATGTTGAACATATAATACATGCAGGTGATTTTGCATCTCCATTTACATGGAGGGTTTTAAAGCATTTCAGCGGCGGATTTACAGGCATTTTTGGCAATAACGACGGCGAGAGGATTCTATTAAAAAAGCTTTATCAGGACAGGATATATACACAGCCTTACAGATTCGATCTTAATAACAAAAGAATTGTTGTAATGCATGAGCCTGATGTTATTGATGCCCTTGCAGACAGCGGACATTTTGATCTCATTATTTATGGACACACCCATGAACCTGTAATTAAGAAGATTGGAAATGCCTTGATAGTAAATCCAGGGGAGGTATGCGGCTGGCTTTATGGCAAGCCAACAGCAGCTATTGTAAATCTTCAGACAATGGATGCAGAACTTATAAAGATATAAAAGGCAGATTACTGTTATATCGTCACTCCATCAATTCTTTTTAAACCTGCATCCAGAGCCATTTTTACTGCCTCTGAATATTCCTTTGTTGTTATCCGCCTGTCTAGTGGAGGATGTTCAAATGCCTTATAACAAGGGTAATACTGATCCATGATGTTGATATAAGTATTTTTGGATATTTCCTCTGCAATGAATCTTACGATTTCTTTAGTGCCAGCAATGCCTTCGGGCAGAACGAGGTGCCTGACAAGAAGACCTCTCTCAGCAATTCCCTTTTCATTTATTATGAGGTCTCCAACCTGTCTGTGCATTTTTTTAATTGCAGCCCTTGCTATTTCTGGATAGTCCTTTGCCTTTGAATACTTTAGCGCCATTTCAGGATTAGAGTATTTAAAATCTGGCATGTATATATCAACTATCCCTTCAAGGATTTTTAGAGCCTCTATGGATTCATATCCCCCGCAGTTGTATACAATTGGGATCTTTAGACCCATCCCCGAAGCAATGGCTATGGAGTGAAGTATCATTGGCATCTGATGTGTAGGTGTAACCAGGTTTATATTGTGGCACCCAATATTTTGCATTTCTAACATTATTTGGGCAAGCCTCTCAAATGACATCTCGCTGCCTTTTCCAAGATGGCTTATAGTCCAGTTCTGGCAGAAGATACATCCTAAATTGCAGAAACTGAAAAATATAGTCCCTGAGCCGAATCTTCCGACAAGAGGCCTTTCCTCACCGAAATGAGGTCCCCAGCTTGCAATAAAAGGCTTATCCCCAGTTCTGCAGAAACCTCTATCGCCGGAAGTCCTGTCTATTTTGCAGCTTCTTGGACAGAGGGTGCATTCTTTTAATATATCCTCAGCAAGCCTTGCTTTTTTCCACAGTTCAGCGCTCGAAAGTTTTAGATAGGCTGCAAGTTCAGATGACATATACTTATTGTGTCTTTGATAGCGATTAATTTAACCCACAACTTTTACAGCTATCTCCTTTGCATGCCAGGAGATATTTTTTATTGCATCGAGCATGTGAATATATATAGATGATGCAACAGGTAGACACAATCCTTCTATTAACCTGTCTTCGTGAAGTGTTGCATATTCAATTGCCCGTTTTATAATATCCGACTCTGATTCTTCGATATATTTTTTTAAGATTATGTTTTTGGCAAGGATTATATCTGATGAAGTTCTTAATATATCACTAAGTCTTTCTAAAAGAAATGTTATTTCACTAACTGCCTTGTCGCTGAATAAGATATTATCTTTAATCTTTTTGTCAATAAGTTCTGAAAGGTTTTCTATATTTTCTCCAATCCTTAAAAAGTGCACAGGGATAGAAATATATGGCTTTAAATCTGGATTATTCTTTGCGAGATCTGTTATCTTTTTTGTAAGTCCATCTTCCATTTGTTTAATAAATTGTACTGTTTCATTGCAATCTTTTAAAGGTTTTGATGAATTGTAAATAAATGCGGTCTGTAAAAGAGATATACAGTTTTCAGCATTGCTTCCTATTGCATGCATTTCTTTTAATAATCCCTTGAATTCTTCTTTCATATGTGAGACCTCCTTATGTTTTTTTTTAGCATATCAGATTGTATAGCATTCTGCAAGGTGTCTTATGGTATAATATAAAAATTTTTGGATATGAATAATATCATAAAGGAGATAAGTTTGCCAAAGATTTTAGTAGACATAGATAGCCTTAGTCCAGGAATGAAATTGGTAAAACCTGTGGTAAACAAGGCTGGAATGATACTTTTGGGAGAAGGAACTCTGATTACAGGTGTTATTATTGAAAGGCTTAATAGTATGGGCGTAAACAACGTATATATCGAGGGACCCTCTAAACCCCAAAAAACAATTGAAGAGGTTATGTTAGAGATAGACGAAAGATTCAGAAAGACAGAAAATGAGCCTTATATGTATTTATTAAAAAGGTTGATTAAGAAGCATATAGAGGGATTATATAATAAATAATTATGGATATACAGAGACTGCGTGAGCAGATAGAAAGGATAGATACCCTTCCAACAGTGCCTGTTATTTTGAAAAAGCTTTTAGGTGTTATCGAAAATCCAAAGGTTTCTTTAAATGAAATCAGCAATTTTATATCCAGCGACCAAGTTCTTACAACAAGGATTCTTAAGATGGTTAATTCTTCTATATATGGATTTCCGGGCAGGATATATTCTGTAAATCAGGCTTTGATACTGCTTGGTCTGAATGCAGTTAAGGGGATGCTTCTCAGTGTTTCTATATTTGATGCAATGAAGAAAACCATGATGGGACTTTGGGAGCACTCTGTAGGCTGCGCCATTACAGCTCGAAAAATTGCTCAAAGAAAGGGGTTCAAAGAGCCGGAGGAGGTTTCCATTGCTGCGCTCTTGCATGATATCGGAAAGGTTATTTTAGGATTAAAATTTCCTGAGGAATATAAAAATCTTATTATAGATGCCGAAGCGCAAAAGATTTTTATATTTGAGGCTGAAAAGAATCATTTTTCTGTAGAGCATGCTGATGCAGGGGAATGGATTACCCATAAATGGAATTTCCCAAAGAATCTTGTTGAAGTTATAAAATATCATCACAAACCAGATCTTTCAAAAAATGTACCTGTTCAGACAGCAATAGTTCACATAGCGGATATTCTTGTGCGGGCAAGGGGATTTGGTTTTGCAGGCGATAATTTTGTGCCAGCTATTAATAATTCAGCCTGGCAGACCATTGATCTTTCTGAAACAGACATAAAAGAGATATTGGAGGAGACAGAAGAACTTCTGGAGCAGGCAGAGGATGCTCTTCTTTCTGAATGAGTAATTTAAGAACTATATTAGTCATAACAAAAGATGCAGTATTAACAGGTATAATTGAAAAAATCCTGATGGATTATTACAGGGTGGTCTGTTTTTCCAATATACAATCTTCTCTGAATTATATCTACAACTCTACTCCTGATATGATGGTTATTGGTACAGATGTTTATAACTCTATCTCAATTAACATTTTACATGAAATGAAAACAGATCCTGTATTCGGCCAGATGCCTGCCATAGCTGTATTTGACGATAATTTTCCAATCCCAAAGCAGGATTATCTGCTTATAGATGACTACCTAAGAAGGGCGCATCTTGAGACGGATCTCTTGGCAAGGGTTAACTTGTGCGTGCATAGAACGGAAATGATGGTAGAGGTTAATCCGCTCACAAGGCTTCCAGGAAATATTGCGATAATAAAGCAGATACAGAGAAGATTGGATTCTTTTAAAAAGTTTGCGCTTGCCTACGCTGACCTTGATCATTTCAAGCCTTATAATGACAAGTACGGCTTTAGCCGTGGTGACGAAGTGCTGAAAATGCTCGGCAGGCTTATCTTAAATACAGTTAGAGACAAACAGCCGCAGGGCAGTTTTGTCGGCCACATAGGAGGAGACGACTTTATATTTATTACGGATATAGAAAATGCTGAGGATGCCTCCATGGAAATTATAGATAACTTTAACAAGATAATACCTGCCTTTTATGATTCAGAGGATAGGGTAAATGGCTATATAGAGTCTGTTGATAGGGAAGGTATTAAAAAGTCTTTTCCTCTGATGGGAATTTCCATAGGGGTGGTTTGTAATAGAGGCAGGAATTTTTCTCATTATGGCGAGATAGCAGAGGTTGTTTCTGAAATGAAACAATATGCAAAGGCGTTAGGAGGCAATTGTTTCAAAATAGATAAAAGACATGCCTGATAGGGATTAATCAAAGAGTCTTATTATGCTGTCAGCCTTATCCTCAATGTTTTTCATGCTTTGTGAGATTGTGCTGTATTCACTTTTAAGCTTATGTAGTTCATCGGCAATATTTAAGGCAGCAAGGATCGAAGCCTTAAGGGGCGTTATATCAGGGGCATTAGAGTAGACCTCTTTTAGCTTTTTATCCACAAAGTCTGCAAGCTGTCTGATATGCTCAGGCGGTGCGTCGCCTTTTATTATATATCTCTGTCCAAGTATATTTACTTCTATGTTACCCATATTAATTTAGCTGATGATTTAGAATCTTTCTGTTTTAAGATATTTCTATTGATTCAAGCGCATTTAGCAATTTTTCTATCTGATTTTTTATAGATGCTTTTTCCATAGAAATCTTTTCGATCTCTTTATCTTTCGATATGATGATATCTTCGAGTTCTTTAATTCTTTTATCGAGATTGTTTTTTTCTTCTTTTAAGGTTTTGACCTTTTCAACAGCAATGGCTATTTTTTCTTCGAATGTCTTAAGCATTTCCATGCCAACCTCCTCATGTGTTATATCATTGAATGTGGAGCGCTTAACGCTATGGAAATAATAACATAATATATGCTGGAAAAATAAACTATCGTGGTATAATAGACAATAAAAATTAATGGAGGAAATTGAATGAACAAGGATAAGATTAAGGCTATTGAAATGGCAATTTCTCAGATCGAAAGAAACTTTGGGAAAGGCTCAATAATGCGCCTCGGAGCTGATGAGGTTGCTGAAGGTGTTCAGATAATACCAACAGGCTCATTGTCTCTGGATGTCGCAACAGGGATTGGAGGGTTTCCAAAAGGAAGGGTTATCGAAATTTTCGGCCCTGAATCTTCTGGAAAGACAACCCTTGCCTTAAATGCTATAGCACAGGCACAAAAAATAGGAGGCGTCGCCGCATTCATAGATGCAGAGCATGCGCTTGATATAAATTATGCAGCTAAACTCGGCGTAAACATCGAAGACCTTCTTGTGTCTCAGCCTGATACAGGCGAGCAGGCTCTTGAAGTGGCAGAGACACTGGTCAGAAGCGGAGCTATTGATGTTGTTGTTATTGACTCTGTCGCTGCTCTCGTTCCAAAGGCTGAAATAGAAGGAGACATGGGAGACTCTCATATGGGGCTTCAGGCAAGACTTATGAGCCAGGCGCTAAGAAAGCTTACTGCAGCCATATCAAAGTCTTTTACTACTGTAATGTTTATTAATCAGATAAGAATGAAAATAGGCGTTATGTTCGGCAATCCTGAAACCACTACCGGCGGAAATGCCCTGAAATTTTACTCTTCGATGAGACTTGATATAAGAAAGATAGACAGCATTAAGGACGGACAGGATATTACAGGAGGAAGAGTCAGGGTTAAGATAGTTAAGAATAAGGTTGCTCCTCCATTCAGACAGGCAGAGTTTGATATATATTTCAATGAAGGCATTTCAAGGCTTGGAGAGATTATAGACCTTGGCGTTGACAAAGGAATTATAGAGAAGGCAGGCGCATGGTATAGCTACAATGGAAACAAGATTGGGCAGGGCAGAGAAAATGCAAAGGAATTTCTGAAGAACAACCTTGATATAGCAGCAGAAGCAGAGCAGAAAATACGCGAGGCATATGGATTGAAATTGTCAACGAGCAATAAGTAGTATTAATGCATGGACAGGCAAACTATAAGCCTTTAAAAATTATTGATTGAAACGCATAGAGGTCAAATTGAAAATATTTGAGGACAGCCTTGAAGGCGCATTAAAATATGCATTCAGGCTTCTCGGATACAGGGACAGGGGCGAAAAGGAGATGCATGAAAAGCTTTCACTAAAGGGTTTTTCTGGAAACACTGCCCTGAAAGCTATAGAATATTTAAAAGAAAGAGGATATATAGACGATAGAAGATTTGCCGAGCTTTTAAGAAAAGATGCTCTTACAAGAAAATATCTCGGCAGAAGAGCAGTTAAAAGTTATCTGATGAATAAGGGAATTTCGGATGATATTGCAAGTGCGATTTTAGGCAATGATAATGATTATTTTGATGCGGCAAAAAAACTTATTGAGAAGAAATTGCGCAATGCAAAGATATATGATGAAAATACTAAAAAAAGACTCTGGGGAATGCTTTCAAGAAGAGGCTTCTCTTATGATACAATAAGCATGGCATTAAAATTTTATGAGGCAAAAGAGGAGGAATAAAATGAGGCTAAGCAAAGTATTTTATGGAGTTTTATTTGCAGTTGCATTATTTTTAGTCGGATGCGCTACTCCTGCAAGATATACCTATGAGGAGATAAAACACTATCCACTTGATGTTCAGGAGTGGATTATGAAGGGTGAGATCGCTCACGGCATGACTCAGCAGCAGGTTAGATATGCATGGGGCGCTCCTAATTCAATAAAGACCCTAGAATCTATAGACGGCAAGGCAAGAGAAGAATGGGTTTATTCTACACTGGGCGTATTCGGCACAAGGATTATTGTTTTTATTGACGGCAGGGTGATGTATATTAGCGGAGAGTCGCCAAAAATAAAATAAATGGAGAGTTAATGAAGAGTTTTGAAATAAGAAATTCTTTCTTAGAGTTTTTCAAATCAAAAGGCCATGAAATTGTTAAGAGTTCTTCTCTTATACCAAGGCATGATCCTACTCTGCTTTTTACCAATGCAGGTATGGTGCAGTTCAAATCAGTTTTTCTTGGTGAGGAAAAAAGATCTTATACAAGGGCTGTGTCATGCCAAAAGTGCATTAGGGCAGGAGGCAAGCATAGCGATATAGAAAATGTCGGACATACTGCGAGGCATCACACATTTTTTGAGATGCTCGGCAATTTCTCATTCGGCGACTACTTTAAGAAAGAAGCGATTTTGTTTGCATGGGAACTCTTCACAGAATGGTTTAAACTGCCAAAGGATAAGCTCTGGGTGTCTGTATATGAAGAAGATGATGAGGCTGCCAAATTGTGGATAGAGGTTGCAGGAATCCCTTCTGAAAGGATAGTGAGGCTTGGAGCAAAGGATAATTTTTGGCAGATGGCAGATGTAGGGCCATGCGGACCATGCTCCGAAATAATACTTGATCAGGGTGAAGATATTGGATGCAAGAGTCCAGACTGCAGAGTTGGGTGCGACTGCGACAGGTATCTGGAGCTGTGGAATCTTGTTTTCATGCAGTTTAACCGCGATGAATCAGGCAGCTTAACCTCCCTTCCAAAACCGAGCATAGATACAGGAATGGGGCTTGAAAGAATATCAGCAGTGCTTCAAGGCAAAAGAAACAATTTTGATTCCGACCTTTTTGAGCCTATTATTTCAGCCATTGAAGTTATAGTTAAAAAATCATACGGGAAAAGTCTTGAGGCCGATACATCAATACGGGTGATAGCCGACCATATAAGATCAATAGTCTTTTTACTGTCTGAAGAATTAATGCCATCAAATGAAGGAAGAGGGTATGTATTGAGGCGAATTATAAGAAGGGCATCGAGGCATGCAAAACTATTGGGTCTTGATGGAGCCGGCTTATATAAATTAATTGATTCTGTCGCAGGTTCAATGGGCAACATCTATCCTGAATTAATTCAGGAAAAGGAAAGGGCATCAAAGGTTTTGATGTTTGAGGAGGAAAGATTTGTAAGGACCCTTGAACAGGGCATGAGAATTCTTGATGTTGTAGTTGATGAATTGAAAAAGAAGGGGGAAAATATCATCCCAGGCGAAGAGTTGTTTAAGCTTTATGATACATATGGATTTCCTCTGGACTTAGCAAGAGATATAGCAATGGATAACAACATGCTTATTAATGAGGACGGTTTTAATCGTGAGATGGAAATTCAGAGAGAAAGGGCAAGGGCATCGTGGGTCGGAGAAGAAGATGCTATTGCATCGATTTATAAAGAGCTTTTATCAGAGATAGGAGAGACAGTATTTGTCGGATATGACTCTATGGAATCCGAATCTGTTATCAAGGCGATTGTCAAAAATGGGAAGATTATACCAGAGGCGTCAGAGGGCGAAGATGTTGAGATATTTCTTGACAGGACGCCGTTTTATGGTGAATCAGGCGGACAGGTTGGGGATGTGGGGATTATTCAGAAGATAGAAGTCAGAGGTCAGAAGTCAGAAACTGAGGATTTCTTATCGTATGCTGAGATTATAGACACAAAAAAAGAGGTTGGTCTGCATGCCCATGTTGTCAGAATAAAGAAAGGGAACTTGAAGGTATGGGATAAGGTCAAGTGTATTATTGACAAGGATGGAAGGATGTCCACTGCAAGAAATCACACAGCAACACATCTGCTTCATACTGCGCTTAGAACAGTGATTGGAGAGCATGTCAAGCAGGCAGGTTCTCTTGTTTCTCCTGACAGGATGCGTTTTGATTTCACCCATTTTTATTCATTAGATAAAAAAGAGATAGACGCTATTGAAGATATAGTAAATGAAAAAATACTCGAAAATATAAGGGTCGAGACAGAGATTATGGATATACAGGATGCCTTGAAATCAGGTGTTATAGCGCTTTTTGGTGAGAAATACGAAGAAAAGGTTAGGGTGGTAAGAGTTCCTGATGTCAGCGCAGAACTCTGTGGAGGGACTCACTGCAGGGCAACAGGGGACATAGGACTTTTTACCATTGTCTCTGAAGGCAGTGTTGCTTCAGGGATAAGAAGAATAGAGGCTTTTACAGGGAAGGCTGCTTTTGATTATTTGCGACAGAGGAATAATGAATTTCAAAAAATATCGGAAGTTCTTAAAACCAGCAGCCCTTATGAAAGAGTTGAAAAATTGCTCAGCGATATAAAGGAGCTTGATAAGGAAATGGAAGAGCTCAAAGCAAAAAGCGCTTCTATCAGTGCATTATCAGTAATAGAGAAGGCAAGGGATATTAATGGAGCTAAAGTTCTTGCATGCCGTGTTGATAATCTTGAGCAAAAAGATTTAAGAGTGCTTGCTGATAACATAAGAGATAGGCTGGGTTCTTGCATAATAGTTATTGCATCGGCAAAAGATGGTCAGGCATCAATAATTGCAATGGTTACAAAAGATCTTGTAAAAAAATATAATGCAGGAGAAATCCTCAAAAAGGTTGCTGAACTATCAGAAGGCAAAGGAGGAGGAAAGGCTGATATGGCTCAGGGTGGAACAAAGGAGATAGAAAAACTGGACAAGGCGCTTCAAGCAGTGTATGATTTAGTAAAAAACAGAAGTCAGATGGCAGAAGACAGAGAACAGATAAAAGTCTGACTTCTGTTTTCTGAAAGTCTGTATTCTGGTATTAATTAAGGAGGCGGTTATGACACTATTTGATGTTGTAAGGAATGCTATTATGGCTGGCTTTGGAGTTCAAGAAAAGGTAAAAGAATTTATTGACGAACTTATTAAAAAGGGTGAGCTTAGCGAATCCCAGGGAGCTAAACTCATTAAGGAATGGACAGAAAGGGCTGATAAAACTTCATCTGAGTTGGGGAAAATAATCTCTGATTCAGTAGCAAAGGCAGTCGAAAAAATAAGTATTGCGACAAAGGAAGATATAGAAAGACTTAATAAAGAGATACAAAACATTTCTGAAAGAATCAAGAGACTGGAAGGCAGTGAATAGTGAATAGTTATTAGTGGCTCAAAACCTTCACTGTTCACTAAATTATGAAAATTTCTCATTTTGCCCGTACATATAAGTCTGCCAAAAGGCTACAGCAGATAATAAATGTATTTCTTAAATACGGCTTTGGACAGATTATTGATAAGATATATCTTGGCAGATACATCCCTTTTAAGAAAAGGTTAAAGGCCTTTGGGGCATGGCCAGCGCTTAAAGGTCCGACTGTTCCTGAAAGACTCAGAATAGCATTTGCTGAATTAGGGCCTTCATTTATAAAACTCGCTCAGATTCTTTCCTCAAGGCCTGATTTAATTACAGTTCAATTTGCTAATGAATTTAAAAAACTTCAGGACGAAGTGCCTCCATTTCCTGCTTCGGAGGCCAGGAGGATAATCGAGGATGACCTAAAATTACCTCTTGACAAGATATTTAGCTATTTTGGCGAAATCCCAATTGCAGCGGCATCTATTGCACAGGTTCATAAAGCCACACTCTTTGACGGCTCCAATGTAGTGGTAAAGGTACAGAGACCTGATATTAAAGAGCAGATAGAATCAGATATAAATATCCTTTCTACAATTGCAAGACTTCTTGACAAGCATGTGCCAGAAAGCAGATTTTTTAATCCGGTGGGCATCGTAGAGGAGTTTTCAAGGACTATAAGAAAGGAGATGGATTTTGTAGAGGAGGCAAGAAACTGCAACAGGTTTAGAAAAAATTTTCAAAGCAGTCCTGATGTATATATACCTAAAATTTATTTGGAATATGCAACAGAAAAGGTGCTTGTGATGGAAATGATAGAGGGTGTAAGAATTGATGATATAGCTGTTATAGAGTTTATGGAACTTGACAGAAAAAGGCTTGCAAAGATTGGCGTGGGAGCTTATTTTAAGCAAGTGCTGGAAGATGGTTTTTTTCATGCAGACCCACATCCTGGCAATATCTTTGTTATGGGCACAGAAAAAATTGCCTTTGTGGATTTTGGCATTGTTGGGAGGGTTTCTGATGAGCTAAAAGAGGCGATGGCAGATACATTTCTTGCCCTTATCAATAAGGATTTTGATAGACTTATAGACCAATATATTGAACTTAGCATAGTTTCTGAGCATGTAGATATTGATGTCTTTAGAAGGGATTTTAAAGCTGACCTTATGGATTTTTTAGAACCACTTTATGGCCTTACATTGAAAGATATAAATTTTGCGCAGTATTTTGACACACTTACCCATGTGGCTATCAGGCATAATCTCAGGATACCTTCAGACCTGCTTTTGATTAATAAGGCATTGCTTATTTTAGAAAATATAGGCAGACAACTTGACCCTGCTTTTGACTTTATTGCAGAAGCAGAACCCTATGCCTCCAAAATAATCAGGAAGAGAGTAAGTCCTTCGAGATTTTATGATAGGGCAAGAAAAAATATAATGGAGATAGGCGATTTTGCATTTCTACTACCGAGACAGCTCAAACAGATAATTAAAAAGACGCTGAAAGACGATATCCAAGTAAAGATGTTTCATGTAAACCTGCCTGAGTTCATAAAGGATATGGACAAGTCAAGCAACAGGCTTGCCTTTGCCCTGATTGTGAGCGCCATGCTTATAAGTTCTGCAATAATGCATGCGACAAAGGTTCCTCCTCTCATATTCGGCTTTTCCCTTTTTGGCATTTCTGCCTTTGGTTTTGCCTTTTTTTTAGGAATCTGGCTCATTATTTCGATAATACGTTCTGGAAGGTTGTAAAATCTCATGATATACTATAATTACATGTAGATTACCTGTGAAACAAAGTATGCAGTAAGGCGCATCCTCTATATGGCTGAATCGCCGGAGTTTTTACCTTAGATCAGAAAGGAGCAATCATGAAATTAGGCATTTATCCCGGAACATTCGATCCACTGACAAATGGGCATCTTGACCTCATTGAGAGGGGATTAAGGATATTTGATGAAATAATTGTAGCTGTCGCTCCCAGCCCAAAAAAACAGCCCCTTTTCACACTCGAAGAGAGGTTGAGGATCATAGGGGAGGCGGTTAAAGATTGCAAGAATGTAAGAATAGAGGCATTTAATGGACTACTTGTAGATTATGTTAGAGAAGGAGGCGGAATAGCAATTATAAGGGGTCTGAGGGCAGTATCAGACTTTGAGTATGAACTCCAAATGGCGCTTATGAACAGAAGGCTTGATATGAATATAGAAACAGTTTTTATGATGCCCTCGGAGGAGTATTCTTTTCTTACATCCACTATTATCAAAGAAGTAGCATCCTTTGGAGGTTCTGTGAAAGGGCTTGTGCCCGAAGCTGTTGAAAAAGCATTAAAGAAAAAATTTAAGATATTGGATTAAAGGTTGCAGCCTTTATATTGGGCATTATTTAATCTTGCCAAGCATTTTGATAAATGCCTTTAAGATTTCAGGGTCATAATCGCCTGTTTCTTTTGAAACAATAGATAACGCATAAAATGGTGTAAATGCAGGCTTATAAGGCCTCTGAGTTGTTAAGGCATCATAGCAGTCTGAAATTGCAGCTATCCTACCGAAGAGCTTTATTTCGTCTCCCTGCAGCCCCATAGGATAACCTTTTCCTGTCAGTTTTTCGTGATGCTGCAGTACTGCGTAAAATGACTCCTCTGGCATATCTTTATGTTCTCTAAGAATCCTCTCACCCTCTATAACATGGTTTTTAATAGTTTGGTATTCAGCGCCATTGAGTTTTCCCTGCTTATTTAATACTTCATGAGGAATGATGCTTTTGCCGATATCATGCAGCAAAGCTCCCATTCCCAGCTTTTCTACATCTTTTCTTTTCATATCAATTGCCACCCCCATACTGATAGAAAGTGCGCCTACATTGACAGAATGTGTATATGTATAATAATCATAACCTCTCAGAGTCAACAGATCATATATGGCATCTCTGTTTTCCATTATACAGTCAATCATGCCGTTGACCATGTCATTAGATTTCTTTATAGTTTCTCCGCTCCTTGGGTCATCGAGAAGATCTTTTACGACTATCTTTGAGTTTTCCTTAAGCGCTATTGCCTTTATATGCAGCATTTTTCCGCCAGAGATATCGCCGCTTCTCAATAAATTATTAATATATTCGTAATATAGTGGGACATCAGATTTTTTTATTACAATATCTCCTATTAGGATAGATATATTTTCTTTAATTTTGGATGGTGACTTTTCTGATGCCTCGACAATTGTGCTGAAATTGAAACTGCTAAGCAAAAACAGAGAGAAGTTTATTTCCTTGCCAGGCTGTAATATATTTTTGTCTATTTGATGGTGTTCTTCTTTGCAGAAGGAATATTCTTTGAAAAAAACAAAATTATTATAAATCTGTTTTTTTGACAGGTAATAATCAAATAGTGAACTGTTTTTTCTTTCTACAAAAACTTCTGAAATGCCTTTTTCTCTAAGAACCTGTTTTGATACATTGGTAAATGTCATTTCCTTATTGAACATAGTTATCATGATGCCCTTGTCTTTAATATATATATCGCATGGAAGACATGTTCCCACAACAAGTTTATCAACATCTATAGCAATATATGGTTCGTCTTTTACTTCAATTATGTGTCGTCTGATGATCATGTTTAATTAAAAATTATTCTATCACATTACCATCTAAAATAATCCATTTAAGGCTTATGGCTTAATTTCTTTATCAAAGAAACTACCTTGATTTATTTTGGATATATACTTTGGTTATACTTTAATAATGCTTTATATACTCATCTCCATATTCCTCTGGAGTTCCCTTGGCATTGTCATAAAGTTCTCAGGCATGCCTGTGCATGTTTTAATGTTCTTTTCCTGCATTATATCAGTCTCAATAATTGGCTTAATTCTTTCAAAAAAAGAATTCAGAAAGGATATTCCTAAAGGAAAGGGCATTTTGAGTCTCTCTGCGCTCGCTGTAATAAGTCTGATCAATACATTTTCTTTTTTCTATGCGTATAAGAATACATCCATTGCCAATGCGGTTTTAACACACTATACTGCGCCTGTTATGGTTGCCTTTTTAGCCCCCTTTTTTTTAAAGGAGAAATTGACGATTAGAATTTTATCAGCCATTGCCATTGCAACTGCTGGTTTATTGATTATGCTCAGCATTTCTGTTAGTCAATTTTATAATCTTTTGCTCGCAGGAGATAAAAACACAGCAGGTATCTTTGCAGGACTCTTTTCTGGGTTTGCTTATGCAATACTGATAATTGTCATAAGGATATTAGCTCAGAGCCTTAATCCAATTGTAATGATATTTTTTCAGAATTTAATAATCGCTCTTATTCTTTTGCCTTTTGTTAAGCTGCCTGAAAATTTTAGCTCAGCGCTGTGGGCATTTGCTGTAATGGGCGTTGTTCATTCAACCATAGCGCCGGTGCTTTATTTCAGGGGAATGAGGGATGTTACTGCCAATAAAACTGCCATATTAGGCTATCTTGAGCCTGTCTGTGCAATTATTTTGGGCATAATATTTTTGAAGGAAGCAGTGGATTATAAGACAATAATCGGAGGCGCTATGATACTTTTTTCAGGATATATTACAATTAAGAGGTAAATGTATAAATACTTATGACTTTATAATATTTACAGGTTGTATAGTTGTTGCCTTTTTTGAAGGATATATCCCTGCTAATATACCGATTGCCACAGAGGCTGCAAAAGACAATAAAATGCCTGTCAAAGATATTGTAAATGGCAGTTTAGATGCCTGAAAAATAATTATGCTTGCAATAAAGCCAACGATAACTCCTACTATTCCGCCGCTAAGGGATATGAATGAAGACTCCATAAGAAACTGAAGAATTATATCCCTTTTTCTTGAACCAACTGCTCTTCTGATGCCGATCTCAACTTTTCTTTCATTTACAATGAGGATCATTATGGATAATATTCCAATACCTCCGATTAAAAAAGAGACCATTGCTGCTATCCTGCCTAAAACATTTATCATATGAGTGGCCTGTGCTTTTAGGGCAGTCACATCCTTGAGGTCTATTACCATAAAATCATCTTTTTGATTTTTAGTTATCTTATGCATTTTTCTTAGTATGTTTTCTATTTCGACCTTTGCATCTGTCATTAATTTATCATCAACTACCTGAACATAGATAGTGTTAACAAAATTTTTGTTTACGAACCTCCTGAGATAAGTGTTAAGCGGGATAAATATCTGATTATCCTGATCAACGCCAGAAATATCAGCACCTTTTTCATCCATTACTCCAACCACCTGGCATGGAACTCTGAAGATCAGAATATGCTTTCCAATAGGATTTTCATTGCCAAAGAGTTTTTCAGCAACCCTTGCTCCAAGCACCGCAACCTTATTTAGATTATCGTTGTCCATCTCTGTTATGAAACGGCCTTCTTTTACAGGATGATTTCTGATTTCTGTATAGTTTGAGCTTGCGCCTATTATAAGAACCGATGAAAGCGTTATATTTGTATATCTGACAGGAAATGTTTTATTGGTTGACGGCGATGCATCATTTGCAAACATGGATCCATTAACAATAGCCTCTGCATCTTTGACTGTCAGGGTAGTGGCTTCACTCATAAGCCTTGTGCCTGCTACAAGCTGCCTTACAATACCGCTTCTTACGATTAAAAGATTCTTCCCAAGATTTTCTATCTCCAACTCTGTTTTTTTTGATAAAGAGCCTGATAGGTTGGATACAACAATAAGGGAAAAAGTGCCCAAGAAAACCCCAAACACAGCAAGCAAAGTTCGCAGTCTGAAGTTGCATAAAGAACGCCATGCTATTTTAAGATTTAAACTTATCCGTTTCATTACTCAAATACTCTTAACTCTATCCTCTTATAGCTTCGATAGGTTTCAAATTTGCAGCCCTTTGTGCAGGCTGTAGCCCGAAGCCTATTCCTACTGCCCATGAAAGGAGCAGTCCTACTGCAAATGCCTTCCATGAAAAATGTATTGGAAACTCGGCTATCAGCATAAGAAGTTTTGAAGAAATCACTCCAAGTAGAAATCCGAACAGTCCGCCTGCTGTTGTCAGTATTATAGATTCGCTTAAAAACTGGAAAAGTATGTCGCTTTTTTTTGCTCCTGCTGCTCTTCTTATTCCTATCTCTGCTGTGCGCTCTTTAACAGACAATAAAAATAAATTTGCAAGAACAAAACCTGCAACTATCAGCGATATTATTCCTGTAAATCCAAGAAAGAACACAAGCGAACCAGTAAGGGCAACGAGAAACTTTACTATCTCTTTTGGAGAGACAATTCTGAAATCATCCGGCTCCTCATCTGGAATTTTGTGCCTCTGCCTAAGGAAGGATCTCAATTCATCTGCATTGCGATAAAGATTTTCCTGATCTATAAATCTTATTCTGAATGCTGATATATATATAGTCTCATTCTGTATCTTTCTCATTACAGTGGTTAGCGGAATAATTATTCTGTCATCAAGATTCTGCCCTGTTGGAGAGGTGCCTCTTTCAGAAAGCACTCCAACTATCTGGACAGGTATGCCTTTAACAAGGATATATTTGCCGACAGGGTCTTCGCTTCCGAATAACTCTTTGAAAAGATACTGACCTATGAGTCCCACATTTCTTAATCCTTTTACATCCTCTTCTGTAAAGTCAGAACCCTGTATAACAGGCCATGTCCAGACGCGGCTGTAATCGCTTGTTGAGCCTATTACGAGGGTTTGATATTTTTTGTCTTTATATGAAACAGTGACGCCTCCGACAGATGTCATTGGAACTACAAGGTAAGCGTTTGAAAAGGATTGTTTTACAGCATCTATATCCTCAAGGGTTAGTGTTTTTTGCCTCAGACCAATTGCCCGCGCCTCTTCGCCGCCGCCAAATATAAGCAGCGAATCAGGGCCAAACCTTGCCACTATCTCAAATGCCTTTTTATAAGCCCCCTCTGTAGCAGCGACAATTACGGTAATGGACGCTATTCCGAGGGCTATGCTTATCAGGCAGAAAAATGTTCTAAGTTTAAAGGCTTTTACAGCCCTAAATGATTGCGATATGGTCTTAAGAAATCGATCCATATAATTTACTATAACCTAAATTGAGCGATTCTATACAGGTCAGTGCATAAATTTATTTTAGTGTCAGGTTGCCTTGATTTAAGGACATTGATTTAAAGACATTTTATTTGTGATAATAATATTTAGATTGAAATGCATGATTAAAGCTTAAACAGACATTCAGGAGGGCAAAATGATATTTAAAAATATTTCAGTATATGATAAAAGGGGTTTTACTCTTGTAGAGCTTCTTGTTGTTATGGTAATAATCGGTCTTCTTGCGGCGCTTGTGGGACCAAGGCTTTTCCCAAAACTCGGCAAGGGCAAGCAGGCAGCAGCAAAGGCTCAGATTGAACTCCTCGGCCAGGCACTTGACCAGTTTAGACTTGACACTGGGATATACCCTTCAACGCAAGAAGGTCTGAATGCCCTTTCAGTAAATCCAGGCATTGAGAAGTGGGATGGTCCATATCTTAGAAAAGGTCTTCCTCAAGATCCATGGGACAGACCATATCAATATCAGTCCCCAGGAAATCATGGAGAATACGATCTATTTTCTTATGGCAGAGATGGTTCCCCTGGCGGTGAGGGCGAAGATCAAGATGTAGCGAGTTGGGAGTGATCTAAATTGATGAAAGAAATGAATCATTTAAAGTTAGAAGACCTGCCAAAGGTTCCTTTTGTGATGGATACCATAGCATCTCGTTTTATTCGGGAAAATATGGTCATACCTTTAGAATTCAAAAATAATGTATTAAAAGTAGCAATGGCAAATCCTGAAGACAGCGCTACTGTTGACGCCCTATATGTAGCAACAGGGGCTGATGTTTTTGTATGTGCTGCTGACACTAAAGTAGTTGAAGATTATATATCTAAATTTTATGGACAGGAATCACAGAATATAAACAGAATAATAGAAGAAATAGGAGATAAGGGTTTTGAATTTATCAGAGAAGATGAAGAAGATATAGGGCATCTCAAGGACCTGGCGTCAGAGGCTCCAATAATAAAGCTTGTTAACATGTTCATAATTAGGGCTATTGAAGCCAGGGCAAGCGATATTCATATAGAACCCTTTGATGATGAATTAAAAGTGAGATACAGAATAGACGGGATTTTGCATGATATAGAATCTATTCCCAAAAAGCTCCAGGCAGCAATTATATCGAGGGTAAAGCTTATGGCAAAACTTAATATTGCTGAAAGAAGGTTGCCTCAAGACGGCCGCATCAGACTTAAGGTGCTTGACAGAGAGATAGATGTGAGGGTCTCTACAATCCCTGTCCTTCATGGCGAAAGTGTTGTAATGAGAATTCTCGATAAAGAAGGAGTAGTGATTGATCTCAACCTGCTTGGTTTTTCTGAGAGTATGCTTTCAACCTTTAAGCAACTCATAAAAAGACCAAATGGCATAATCCTCGTCACAGGCCCCACTGGCAGCGGAAAGACGACAACCCTTTACGGAGCACTTGATATTATAAATTCACCTGATAAAAAGATAATAACTGTTGAGGATCCAGTGGAATATGAACTAAAAGGAGTTAATCAGATACCTGTAAAACCTCAAATAGGCTTAAATTTTGCCAATACCCTAAGACATATTGTCAGACAGGACCCTGATGTTATAATGATAGGTGAGATAAGGGATCTTGAGACAGCAGAAATAGCAATACAATCTTCCCTTACAGGACATCTCGTATTTTCTACACTGCATACCAATGATGCTCCAAGCGCAATAACAAGACTTCTTGATATGGGAGTTGAGAGCTTTCTTCTTTCTTCTACAATAAGGGGCATACTTGCCCAGAGGCTTGTCAGGATTGTCTGTCCAGAATGCAATGAGATAGACTCTGCCATTGATGATAAGGAGGGGCTGAGATTACTCGGCATAGGAAATGATGCGCCTGTTTATAAAGGCAGGGGATGCGAAAGGTGCGCGTTTACGGGATATTATGGGCGTACAGGAATATTTGAATTGCTCGTTATTGATGATGAAATTCGGAGGCTAATCCTTAAAAACTCTGATTCAAACCAGATCAGAGAGGCTGCAAGACAGCATGGTATGAGGACATTACTGGAGGATGGAGCAGAAAAGATAAAAAATGGCATAACTACCTATAGCGAGGTCTTAAGGGTAACTCAGGAGGCATAATGCCCATATTTTCATATCGGGCAACTACAAGAGATGGCGAAATTTTAGAGGGCTTTATTGAGGCAGCAGATGAAAGTGTTGTCATCGAAAAGCTCAAAAGCAAAGGAACTATTCCTTTAAAGGTCTCTGCCCCAAAAGAATATAAGAAAAAAGGTCTTTTTCTTAAATCATCAAAAGGCGACTTATTAACCTTTACAACAGAACTCTCAGCGCTTTTAAGCGCAGGGCTTCCTCTTGACAGAAGCCTAAACATCTTATCTGAAATATCAGAGAGCAAAGAGATGAAGGAAGTGGTCCTGTCTGTTTTAAAATCAATACGGGAGGGAAGCTCTTTTTCTGATGCAATTCAGAAGCACCCAAGACTTTTTTCAAGAATTTATGTAAGTATGGTGAGGGCAGGAGAAGCAGGCGGTGTTCTGAATGTGGTTCTGGAGGAGCTTAATGAATTTCTTGAATCTACAAAGGAACTGAAAGAGCATGTGGTATCCTCCATGATATACCCCGCAATACTTATTGTCACCGGTGGAATTTCAATAATGGTTCTTCTCACCTATGTTCTTCCAAAATTTACCACTATATTTGCTGAACTTGGAGCTACATTGCCAGTGCCTACTCAGATATTGTTGACAGTCAGCAATACTTTAAAATCATACTGGTGGCTTTTTGCATCGTTTATGATAGCAGGATGGATTGGGCTTAAGGGATATATAAAATCTGATGAAGGAAAGTATAGGTGGGATGCCTTTAAACTCAAGATGATGGGCGATGTGATAAGAAAATTAGAGACAGCAAGATTCTGCAGAACCATGGGGACATTGCTTAAAAGCGGTGTGCCGCTGCTTCAGGCATTAAATAATGCTAAGGATGTTATAGGAAATCAGGTGATAGCTTCTGCGATAAATTCAGTGTCAAAGGGTATTAAAGAGGGCAAAGGCATATCAGTTCCTCTGGCTAATGCCAATGTTCTTCCGCCTCTTGCGCTGTCAATGATCAAGGTGGGAGAAGAGACAGGGCAGCTTGATGTTATGCTTATGAAGGTTGCAACTATATACGAAAAGAGTTTGAGGCTGGCTGTAAAACGATTTGTAGGACTTCTTGAGCCTGCCATGATCCTTGGAATGGGACTTGTTATTGGCTTTATAGTCGTCTCCATGCTTATGGCTATTTTCAGCATAACAGAAATGCCGTTTTAAAAATGAAAAATGCAAGAATATTCATTTTAAATTATAAAAAGGGATTTACACTTCTTGAAGTAATTATCGTGCTTTTTCTTATAACCCTGATGCTCGGTATTGCTGCTGTTTTTTTTGCCGGCGCGACGCCCTCTAACAGGCTCAATTCAACTGCCAGAGAAATATCTTCTGCCATCAGGCATGCAAATTCGCTTGCCAGAATACATGGCGAAATAAAGACAATAACAATAGACCTTGATGCAAAACAGTACGGTATAGAAAGGCGCAGATTCAAAAAAATACCTCAGGGCATAAGCATCAGAATCATAGATCCACTTGCAGGAGAGATTGACAGAGGCAAATACCGAATTGTATTTCATTCTGCCGGCAGTGTAGAAAGCGGAAGGATTGTATTGTACAACAATAAAAGATCCATTAGTATAGATACTGATCCAATAGTCGGCGCAGTGATTATAAGATGAAAAAAATAAAAATAGATCAGTCAGGCTTTACGCTCCTTGAGATACTCGTATCTATTGCCATAGTGGGCATTGCAGTGACAATTATATTTCAGCTTTTTTCTGCTAATCTGAGGGCAATATCTGTATCAAAAGATTATGTATCTGTTGTTGTCAGGGCAGAGGAGAAGATGAGGGAAATAATGGATGATGAAAAATTATCAGAGAAGACTTTGAGCGAGACAACAGAGGACGGCTACAGAATAGATTATTCTATATCAAAGGTGTTGGAAGACAAAACAGAAAACTTGCATGTAGAGGTGTTTCAGATTGATATGTCTATTTATTGGACGGAAGGTATGAAAAATAGATCAATGAAATTAAGTACGCTTAAAACAGTACAAAAGCAGGTTTAGAAAAAATGAATCGATACAATATCAATACCAAAACAGCAGGTTTTACTCTTCTGGAATTATTAATTTCTATTGCAATAATTGGAATTATCGTAGTAATTGTCTCAAATGCATTTAGGCTTGGATTTCGTTCGATAGATTCAGGAGAAAATAAAATAGATTCTCTCGAAAGATTTAGAACCTCATTCAGGATTATAAATTCCCAGATTCAGTCAGAGATTCCTTTGAAATATAAGGAAGACAATAAAGAAAAGTATTATTTTAAGGGTGACAGAGAATCCCTTCAATTTGCAACGAATTATTCCATTTGGGGCGGCTTGAGAGGCTATGTAATAGTAATGTACAGGGTTGAGCAGGATAATCTTGGAAAGAGGGCTTTGTATGCATCAGAAAATATTGCGGGCATTGAAGCCAAAAGAGAGGTAAAGCTTTTTGATAATTATGATGAGATATACTTTGAATACTTTTTTAAAGATCTAACAGAGAAAGAGGGAGAATGGGCGGATGAACTGCAGGAGGAACAGGATAAAATGCCAGAAAAAATCAGGCTTCATCTCGTCGATGGAGTAAAGAGGCTTTCTATTATTTTGCCTATAAGGGTATGGAAATCTTCCAATCGACTGCTGCCAGGGTAAAATGAAGATTTTAAGTAATATGATAAAAACACAAAAGGGTTTTGCGCTTCTGCTGGTAATGTGGGTTTTGACCATACTGATGGTTATTGTCCTTTCTTTTTCATCAATGACAAGAGTGGAGACATTCTCCATGATGTCTTTTAAAGAGATGACCGAGAAGAAATTTATTGCAGAGGCTGGGATAGAAAGAGGGATATTGGAGTTATTTTATGCAATCGACAAAGGCGCAAAAGGCATTCCTCAAAAGGATAGCATTATTGTTGATGAGAGCGACATATGGAAAACAGACGGCTCTATATACAGCGACGAAATTGGAGATGGAAATTATTCTGTAACAATTGTGGATGAAAATGGCAAGATAGATATAAATGCCGCTCCTGATATAGTTTTAAGAAATTTATTCAAAAACATCGGGATTCCGGATGAAGATGTAAATGCTATTGTGGACTCCATAATGGACTGGAAAGATCCAGATGACCTTCACAGGCTTAGCGGCGTTGAGAGCGATTATTATATGTCTTTGCCGACTACATATAAGGCAAAGAATGCCAATTTTGATACTGTAGAGGAGCTTATTCTTGTAAAAGGCATAAGCTCTGAGATTCTTTTTGGGACCGATAAAAAAAGAGGCATTATAGATTATCTTACAGTTCATTCAAAACAGAGAACAATTAATATAAACGCAGCTCCAAAAGAGGTTTTAATGGCAATTCCAAATATGACCTCTGAAATTGCCGATGCAATAATAAATTACAGGCAGGATAAGAAAATAAATCATATAAATGAGATTCATGGAATCGTAGGACAAAGCTTTACTGCCATGATGCCTTATATAAGCGCTGGTAGAAGCAATATGTTTACTATTGAATCTGTTGGATATAAAGCAGGTGGCAAGAGCGGCTATTCTATAAAGACAACAGTGATAATCGAGGACAATAAAAAATACAAATATTTATATTATAAGAGCCCTGCATAAGAATCGCTCAATTTAGAAAGCTTCCATATAAATTAAAACGGGTGTGCGACAAATTTATTGGTAAAGGGTGACACTCTTGAGAGTGTTACCCTAAAAGGAATTAGGCACACACCCGATTCTCCCAGAAATCCTCCCAGCGATTGCTGAACAGGCAACAGCGTAATGCTATAATGTTATTGACCTCTTTGACAGGTTTCAGATGATATAAAATATCACCTAAGAGGAGTGATAGCATACAATCTTTTCATTGGATTCAAGAGATTAGCCTGTCCTGATGAATGGATAAAGCATACAATAGGAACATTCAGGTGGAAAATGATACAGGTAGTCGGCAGAATAGTGAAGCATTCAAGGAGTGTTTTTTTGAAGATAGCATCTGGAGTGGAAAAACTTAAAATATATATGGGCATAAGACGAAAGGTATACGAATTGAGTTTGGCTTTTGATTGACAAAAGAAGCTCATGGAAAACCTGCAAATGAATCGTTTACGGGAGAGGTGCGACTTTAATTGGCAGAAAAGTTCAAAAATGAAGGCATTATATCTTCACTAAAGGGTGACACTCTCAAGAGTGTTACCCTAAATGAATGTTACAGAGTATTTTGATTGAAATAAGAGCAACAGGCTGAAAAAATGCCTTTGGGCTGCCTCATTCGTGGTGTTGGTATTTTCTATATCGGGATTTGGGTCCTAAAGTCCAGTGTTTTTATGAAGCACAGCGCTAACACAATTGATAAAATCCCGCTTTTTAGGAATTAACCGACTTGTGGTATCATTTATCATGCAGTATGAGGTATTGGATATATCAGGAGACGTCGGTATAAAGGCTTATGGAAAAAGTTGCGAAGAAGCTTTTATAAGCGCCGGCATTGCAATGTACAGCCTAATAACCGATATACACAATATTGAAGAAAGGCAGGATATTGAAATAGAAGCTAAAGGGGATTCGCCGGAGGGGCTGCTTGTAGCATATCTGAATGAATTGATATTCAGGTTTGATGCTTATGGCTTTATAGTCAAAAGAATAGAGATAGATTTTTTCAGTCTTCAGCCATCAGCATATTATATTAAAGCAAGGGCTCGCGGCGAAGAATTCGACCCTGACAGGCATGAAAGGAGGCTGCTTGTAAAGGCAGCAACTTATCATAATATCAGGGTTGAGAAGATAAATGATAAATGTGAGGTTGAGGTTGTATTTGATATTTAGAGGAGGTGTGTTATGTCGATTGAGAGGCTTAAGAGGATAGACGAAAACAGATTAGAGATTCCAAAGGATTATAAGTCTGGAATGAGGACAAACGGTATTATCTTTGTGGATTCCGTGCTTGAGAAAGCCCTTGAATCTGAATCTATTGAGCAGGTAGCAAATGTGGCTACTCTTCCAGGCATTATTGGCGCATCAATGGCAATGCCAGATATACATACAGGCTATGGTTTTGCTATTGGAGGAGTTGCTGCCTTTGACCTCAAAGAAGGCATAATATCTCCAGGCGGGGTCGGTTACGATATAAATTGAGGCGTCCGTCTCCTCAGGAGTAATCTTATAAAGGAAGAGATTATTCCGAGGATAAGGGATCTCGTGGAGGTCCTTTATAATGAAATACCTGCTGGCGTGGGTTCTAAAGGGAAAATCCGTCTTGCTTCAGAAGATGAAAGAAGACTCCTGCTCAAGGGTGCGGGCTGGGCTGTGGAACAGGGTTATGGAACTATATCTGATCTCGAAAGGATAGAGTCGGGCGGATATATAGAAGGCGCTGATCCAGAAATCATCAGCCAGAAAGCGTATGAAAGGGGCAGGGCGCAACAGGGGACTTTAGGCTCCGGCAATCATTTCCTCGAAATTCAGTATGTCGATGAGATATACGATAAAAATGCAGCAGATGAAATGGGCTTGTTTTATGGGCAGATCACCATAATGATACATACAGGCTCCAGAGGTTTCGGGCATCAGGTATGCACAGATTTCCTCGAAGTTATGGAAAAGGCTGCTGTAAAATACAGAATAGACCTTCCAGACAAAGAGCTCGCATGCGCTCCATTTAACAGTCCAGAAGCGCAGGATTATCTTGCTGCTATGAGGGCTGCTGCAAATTATGCATGGGCCAACAGGCAGTGCATAACACACTGGACGCGAGAAACATTTCAGAGGGTTTTTATGGCTTCGCCGCGGGATTTGGATATGAGCCTTATTTATGATGTAGCGCATAACATAGCAAAAATAGAGGAACACATTGTTGATGGGGAAAAGAAAAGATTAGTAATTCATAGAAAGGGCGCTACAAGGGCATTTCCACCCGGACATTCTGAATTGCCTGATATTTACGAACGCATAGGACAGCCTGTCTTAATCCCTGGTGATATGGGAAGGGCTTCTTTTGTGCTATGCGGCACTGAAAAGGCAATGGCCGAGACTTTTGGTTCAACATGCCATGGCGCTGGGAGGGTAATGTCGAGACATCAGGCTATAAGAAAAGCAAAGGGACGCGCTATATGGCGTGAAATGGAAGACATTGGGATAATAGTAAGATCAGCCGGCAGGGGAACCCTTGCAGAGGAAATGTCAGAGGCGTATAAAGACATATCAAATGTAGTTGATGTTGTTCATAATGCAGGCGTCTCAAAAAAAGTGGCAAGGCTCAGGCCATTGGGAGTTGTGAAAGGATAGAAAAGCGAAGGAGATGAAATTAAGAATAGGCAAGATTCCATATGCAAATCTTTTCCCTATATTTTATACGCTTGAAAAAGAGTGCGACTGCTCATTATATGAGTTTATTGAAGGGGTTCCTTCTGTTGTTAACAGCATGCTAAGGAATGGTGAATTAGATATAAGCCCTTCTTCATCTATTGAATATCTGAAAAACTCGACGCTTTACCAGATTATCAATGGGCATTCGATTAGTTCTAAAGGACATGTAGGCAGCATTTTGCTTTTCAGTAAAAGACCTATTGAGGAATTGGATGGAAGCACTGTATATGTTTCTTCACAATCAGAGACTTCGGTTGCCCTTCTAAATGTCATCTTCAGAAAATTTTATGGAATTTACTGCAGATTGCAGACATCTCAAATCCCTGAAAACTCAGGAGGCGAGGCGTTTTTGTTGATTGGAGATGATGCGTTTAAATATAGTTCACGGTTCACGGTTCACGGCTCACAGTTGACTTATGACCTCGGAGAAATTTGGCATAAAAATACAGGTTTGCCATTTGTCTTTGCGCTCTGGATTGCAAGGAAAGACATCTCTGACAAGCAGCAATTGTTGGATAGGTTTGTGAAGGATCTGGACAAGGCAAAAGAAATTGCCTTAAAAAATCTTCATGAGATTGCAAAACACTCGTCAATGAAGGCATATATGTCAGAGAAAGAGATAGTATTTTACTGGAAGATGATTGGCTATGAATTGACAGAAGACAATAAAAAGGGTCTTGATCTCTTTAAAATGTATTTAAGGGAGCTTTCCTTTTTATAACTAATAAAAATTTTTTTAAAAGCCCTTGAGATTTTCAGATAAGACTGTTAGTATATAAGTCATTTAGTTGATAGTTCATGCTTCATGACTCATAGTAAAACATTATGAATCATGAATCTAAATGAGCTATCAGCTATAAACTATGAGCTAACTCGGAGGTGTTAAATGTTTCTATTTAATTTCGTTACAGAGGCTTATGCGATGGGTCCTGCTCCTCAGGGAGGAGAAGCAGGAGGAGTTCAAGGTTTAATTGGAAGCCTTCTGCCTTTGATACTTATTTTTGTTGTGTTTTATTTTCTCCTTATCAGACCCCAACAAAAGAGGGCAAAAGAACACAGGCAAATGCTCGAAAACTTAAAAAAAGGAGATAAGGTTATAACATCAGGCGGAGCCTACGGAATTGTTGAGAGTGTTGGCAACAACACTGTTGTTTTGAAAATAGCAGAAAATGTTAAAGTGAAGTTCGGCAAAGCATATATCGCTGCTTTAAGACCAGCAAGCGATGAGGACTAAAAAATTCAGGACTTAGGTATTAGAGTTTAGGATTTTTGAAGATGAAGATAATGAGGGAGGATGCAGGATAGATGAGAAAAAGCACATTATGGAGGGTAATTCTTATTGCGGTTGCTTTAGTTATCGCTATAGTTTTCTTTCTGCCAAACACGCCAATTTTTCAAAGTATGCCTGAATGGTGGAAAAAGAATATGCCAAATAAGGGCATTATATTGGGTCTTGATCTTCAGGGAGGGCTTCATCTTGTTTTTGAGGTTGAGGGAGACAAGGCTGTTGATATTACCACTGAAAGGATAGCCTCTTCTTTAAACAGCATATTCGAAAAGAAAAATATACAGGCAACTGCAAATAAAGAAGACATGTTTGTTGTTGTTTCTCCTGCCAACATGGATGTCAGAAAGGCGATTGAGGATTCCTATCCTTTATTAACCCTTGTTGATAGCGCAAATGTGCTTAAGTACAAACTTTCGTCTCAGGAAGTACAAAGGATTAAGGAGTCGGCTACAGATCAGGTGCTGGAGATTATAAGAAACAGAATTGACCAGTTTGGCGTTGCAGAGCCTACTATTCACAGACAGGCGGAAAATGAGATCGTAGTGCAACTGCCCGGTGTAAAGGATCCAAAAAGGGCAGTAGAAATGGTAGGGAAGACAGCTCTTTTAGAGTTTAAACTGGTTAATGATGAATCCCCAGTTGCTGCTGAAATGCCGTCTTCTATATTGCCAGGAGAAGAATCGCTGTTTTTTGAAAGATTTAAGGATAAAATACCAGAAGGAAGTGAAGTGCTGTTTCAGAGAGAAGTCAATAGAGAAACAGGTGTTGTTACGAAAAGACCTATCCTTCTGAAAAAAGAGACATTGCTTACCGGAGATCTTCTGACCGAGGCACGGGTGAGCATAGATGAGAGATTTAATGAACCATATGTCTCTATCACTTTTAGCGCTGCCGGAGCAAAGATATTTGAAGATATAACAGGCCAGAATGTAAAAAAGAGGCTTGCAATCATTCTCGACAACACTATTTATTCTGCTCCTGTTATACAAGAAAAAATTAGCGGCGGCAATGCCCAGATAACAGGAAACTTTACAATGGAAGAGGCAAAGGATCTTGCAATTGTATTGAGGGCTGGCACACTGCCTGCTCCTATTAAGATGCTCCAAAATGTTACAGTTGGACCTTCTTTAGGAAGGGATTCAATAGAGGCAGGGAAAATAGCAGGCATTATAGGGACTATTCTTGTTGTCGTATTTATGATTTTTTATTATAGATTGTCAGGTGTTATAGCAGACTTTGCTCTTCTGCTAAACATAATGCTTCTTCTTGGCGCAATGGCTTCGCTCAATGCAACCCTCACGCTTCCGGGCATAGCAGGTATAATTCTGGCAATAGGAATGGCTGTTGACTCCAATGTCCTCATGTTTGAAAGGATGCGAGAGGAATTAAGGATGGGCAAAACACCTAAGGCTGCGGTTGAAAGCGGTTATAAAAAAGCCTTCTGGACTATATTTGACTCCCATGTGACCACCCTTATAACCGCTGCGGTGCTGTTTCAATTTGGCACTGGGCCTATAAAAGGATTTGCGGTAACATTAAGTCTCGGCGTAGCAATAAATCTCTTTACAGCGCTTATAGGCACAAAGACTGTATTTGATATTATGCATCACAAAAAAGAAGTCAAGGGGTTGAGCATATGATAGAAATTTTAAAAAATACAAATATAAACTTCATGGGCAAAAGAAAATATGCCTTTATTATAACTGGAATATTGATGTTGCTTGGCATTATAGCTATAATTCAGATAATGCTTGGCAAAGCAAATCTTGGTGTAGATTTTGCAGGCGGCACAGCAGTGCAGATTAAGTTTGAAAACCCTGTTCCGCTTAATGAAGTCAGAAAGGCATTTGATGAAGGAGGATTGAAAGACTTTGATCTTCAGGATTTGCCCGCAGAAAACAAGATTCTTATAAGGGTGAAAAAACAGGAGGAAAAGCTTGGTGGTTTTTCTGAAAAAATTACGCAGATACTTTCTAATAGGTTTCCCGACAAGATTCCGTCGATTGACTCTACCACAGAGATAGGGCCGAAGATCAGTTCGAGATTAAGGCAGGACGCTGTCTGGGCAATCCTCATGGCAGTAATAGGCTTGTTAATATATGTTGCGTGGAGATTCCAGTTCAGGTTCGGCATAGGCGCTACAATTGCTACATTCCATGATGTTGTTGCGGTGCTCGGGATTTTTTATATCTTGGGCAAGGAGCTAAATCTTATAGTTCTGAGCGCTCTCCTCGCAATAGCAGGATATTCCCTCACAGACACAGTGGTTATATTTGACCGGATAAGGGAAAATATGAAGAAGATGCTTAAGGAAACCCCGGAAACAATTGTAAACAAAAGTCTTAATGAAGTGCTTCCTCGCACCATTATTACATCATTGACTACGCTTTTTGCATCATTGGCATTGCTTTTTTTTGGCGGGGAGGTAATACACGACTTTGCTCTTGCAATGTCATTGGGTATAATTATAGGCACATACTCTTCTGCTTTTGTAGCAAGCCCTGTTGTTTTATTTTTAGGTTTTTTGGGTAAAAAGAAGTAATTTGGAAAATGACGGTTAAAAATGAAAACATACAGATGGATTGCAAATAAGACTAATCCAGAGTATGTTGATTATATTTCGAGGATTGCCTCTGTATCTCCTGCATTTGCACAGGTATTGATTAATAGAGGCATAAAAACACCTGAGCAGCTTAATTCTTTCCTCAATCCTGACATTGTGAAATTGTCAGACCCTTTTGAACTTCCTGATATTAAAACTGCACTCAAGAGAATAAGGGAGGCAAAAAAACAGGGGCAAAGAATTCTTGTCCACGGCGACTACGATGCAGACGGCATTACTGCAACAGCAATACTGGTGAAGGGCCTAAAAAAAATCGGCATTGATGTCCACTATTTCATTCCAAATAGAATGACACATGGTTATGGATTCGGCAGTGTAGGAATTGAAAAGGCAAAGGAGATCGGCGCAAAACTTATAATCACTGTAGATTGTGGAATTACATCTTTTGATGCTGTTTCTGCTGCAAATTCTCTGGGAATAGATGTAATAATCACGGATCATCATGAGTCTTTAACGGCAGAAGATAAGAGGATAAGAGATTCGGAAGATAAGAATTTCTTGACCTCTCAACCTCTCAACCTCTCAACTTCTTTTCAGTTGCCAGAGGCGCTTGCAACAGTAAACCCTAAGCTTATAACTCACAACTCCGAACTCTCAAACTTATGCGGCGCTGGAATTGCTTTTATGCTTATATATGCCCTTTTTGATCTGAATATCGATGATGTATATGAATTTTTTGATCTTGCCGCAATTGGCACCAGCGCTGATGTTGTACCTGTAATTGGCGACAACAGAATTATTCTTAAAGAGGGTATTAAACTAATTCAATCAGACAATAGGATTGGGATCAAGGCATTAAAGAATGTAGCAGGGATAAGGCCTGATTTCTTCAAGACATCTTTCTTGTATTACATTATTAATCCCAGAATCAATGCAGCAGGAAGAATAGCAGATGCAAATGATGTTGTGAGGCTTCTAACAACAAACTCTGAAACAGAGGCAGAAGATCTGGCCAAATGGCTGAACGGCCTTAATGCAAAAAGACAGGAGATCGAATTGTGTGTTTACAATGAGGCAAAGGAAATGCTTAATAATTATAAATCGACATGGGACAATAGTAAAGGAGCTATTGTTTTAGCATCAGAAGGATGGCATATAGGGGTTGTCGGTATAGTTGCATCAAGGATTGCAGAGGAGTACTATATGCCTACATTTATATTTTCTATAGAAAACGGCGTGGCCAAGGGATCTGCGCGGAGCATACCAGCCTTTGATGTTTATGACGGTCTTACAAGGTGTAAAGATATTCTTAAGAGATTTGGCGGCCACAAACAGGCAGCAGGACTCAGTCTTCTGTCCAGCGATATTGAATGTTTCAGAAACATGATTTCTGCCATTATAATTACTGCTGCTACAGACAGCGATCTTGAGGCTGTTTTGAATATAGATGCGGCCATTAATATAGCGAATATTAATTTTGAATTGATAAATGAAATTTCAAGACTTGAACCTTTTGGCTGCGGTAATGATGAACCACTGTTTGGCTCAAAAGGGCTGGAAGTCATACAGCCAAGGATTGTCGGCAATAACCACCTAAAGATGTATTTAAAACAAAACGGCAGCAGAATGGATAGTATCGGCTTTGATTTTGGAGGGTTGCTTGAGAGCATTGAAGATAATCCATTAATTGACGCTGCCTTTCTTCCGGCAATAAATGAGTGGGATGGCGGGAAATGTTTGCAGTTGAAACTAAAGGCGATAAGACCGGCGACCTAATACCTAATATGAGCGATATTGCATGTCAGGCACGGCTCAAAGACGCCACTTTTCGTCGCACCTAACATGCATTTTAAGTATAAGAGGAAGGAGTATTTTGAGGTGAACATTACAATTAATGATTTTTTGAAGAAGAAGCAGGAAGGGCAGAAGATAACTATGCTTACTGCCTATGATTATCCCTTTGCACGGATTGTCGATGAGGCAGGAATAGATGCCATTCTTGTGGGCGATTCACTGGCAATGGTCGTTCAGGGGCTTGACAATACACTGCCTGTAACAATGGATGAGATGACATACCACACAAAAATGGTTTCGAGGGCAGCAAAGAGGGCAATGGTTATAGCCGATATGCCTTATCTTTCGTATCAAATAAGCATTGAAGATGCAGTGAGGAATGCAGGAAGACTTTTGAAAGAAGCCGGCGCTCAGGCAGTAAAGATCGAAGGTGGAAGAGAAGTTGCAGAAAAAATCGAGACGATGACAAAGGCAGAAATTCCTGTGATGGCGCATATCGGACTTACGCCGCAGGCAATTCACAGAATGGGCGGATACAAGGTTCAGGGTAAGACAGAGGATGCCGCTAAAAGACTGCTGGAGGATGCAAAAATTATTCAAGAGGCTGGTGCATTCAGCCTTGTGCTTGAGGCGATTCCTTTTCAGCTTTCAAAGGAAATAACAGAAGAACTTGCAATTCCTACTATCGGTATAGGCGCAGGGCCTTTCTGCGATGGGCAGGTTTTAGTTATACATGATGCGCTTGGATTATTTGAAAGATTTATACCTAAATTTGTAAAGAGATATGTGAATATGAAAGAGGAAGCTTTAAGAGCAGCTAAGCAATATAAAGAAGAAGTCGAAAAAGGCATTTTTCCTGGAAAAGAACATTCTTTTTAGAGACATCAAAATTCATACCTTAATTGGAACAAAGGTTTATGTCTGATATTAGCTTATTTAGAGAAAGGCTGCTTCAATTAATTGACAAATTTGAAAAGGACAAGCATCATTACCTTGCAAAAGGTTATCCCGAAGCACAGGTAAGGATTGACTTCTTAAATCCGTTCTTCAATGCCCTCGGCTGGGATATAGAAAACAAGGCGCATAAGCCTCCCCATGAAAGGGATGTTATAGTCGAGCTTTCACCCGAAACCACAGGAAGACCTGATTATAATTTCAGGATAAACGGGGCAACAAAATTTTTTGTTGAGGCAAAGGCGCCGTCTGCTGCGCTCGATGATATAAACCACATCCTTCAGGCAAAAACATACGCATGGTCAACAAAAGAGGTCTATTTCGTAATCCTCACAGACTTCGAGGAATTCAAGCTCTTTGACGCATCATTAAAGCCCAATCCAAGATTTCCAAACGAAGGCTTAATCTTCGATTTTAAATACACAGACTATCTTGCCAACATCGAAAAATTATGGGAACTGTCAAAGGAAAGAGTTGAACAGGGATCATTAGAAGCCCTGCTTCCAAAAGACACAAAGAGCAAGAGACTCAGAATCCCGCCTGATAAATCATTCCTCGAAGACCTGACGGAGTGGCGCACAGAGCTTGCAAAGGATATTCATAAGAGAAATCCGGAATTTGACGCAAAACTTCTCAATGATGTTGTTCAGAGGCTTCTTGATCGCATCGTTTTTATCCGAATAGCAGAAGACAGGAAAATAAGGCCGGACAGAGAACTATGGGAGATTGTTGCCCAGTGGAAAGAGGAAGGCAAAAGAAAATCAATAATGACCCACCTGAAAGACCTCTTTAAAGAAATTAATGATGACCTTAACGGCGACATTTTCAAGCCACATGCATGTGAAACCGCTGAGGTTGATTCATCTCTTTTAGCTGAGATAATAGAAAGCCTTTATTTCCCCAAAAGCAGATACCGTTTTGACGCAATAGGCGTTGAGCTTCTTGGAAGCATTTATGAGCGTTATCTTGGAAGCACAATCAGAGTTACGCCTCAAAGGGTAAAGGTAGAGGAAAAGCCCGAAGTCAGAAAGGCAGGAGGAGTTTATTACACTCCAAAATACATCGTTGACTATATCGTCAAAAATACAGTTGGCAAAATCATTGAGGGCAAGACACCGAAACAGATAGAAAAGATAAAAATCCTTGACCCCGCATGCGGCTCTGGTTCGTTCCTGCTCGGAGCTTATCAATATCTGATTGACTACCACCTCAGATATTATCGAGAACATCCAAAAGAGGCGCAGACGCTTCATCTGTTCCCCTACTGGAAAATATCGCCTGAAGAGCTATCTCTGCCTATACACGAGAAGGCAAAGATACTAAGAAATAACATCTTTGGCGTGGATATTGACCCGCAGGCCGTTGAGATAACAATGATGAGCCTTTATCTAAAGGCACTGGAAGGAGAAAGAGGTCTCCTGCCGAAGAAGCAGCATCTTTTGCCGTCTCTGGGGAATAATATCAAATGCGGGAATAGTTTGATCGGGTATGACATTTTTGATACACCCCTCACCCTATCCCTCTCCCACAAGGGGAGAGGGAATTCTTCTGTCTCCCCTCCCTTGATGGGAGGGGCTGAAGGGGAGGGTGAAATCCTCTCCCGCATTAACCCCTTCGACTGGAATTCAAAGGCTGCCGGATTCGGCGAGATTATCGAGAACGGTGGTTTTGATGTGGTCATCGGCAATCCGCCATATGTGAGACAGGAAATGCTCGGCGAATTCAAAGACTATTTTAAAGACCATTACGAGGTCTATCACGGCACTGCTGACCTCTACACTTACTTCATTGAAAAAGCCGTTTCTTTGCTAAAACAGGGCGGTCTTTTCAGTTACATAGTTGCAAATAAATGGATGCGGGCAAATTATGGCGAGCCGCTCCGCTGCTGGCTGAAAAAACAGCAGATAGAGGAAATTACAGACTTCGGAGACCTGCCTGTATTTGAAGGAGCAACAACTTATCCGTGTATTTTGAGAATACGCAGAGGAAATCCGGCGCCCAGGTTTTCAGCCGTTCAGGTACAAACTCTGAATTTTGATAGCCTCGATAATTATGTCGCAGAAAATTCATATCCAGTCAATAAGGCATCTCTTTCAGATAAAGGATGGTCGCTCGTCGATGAAGAGGGACAGACGCTTTTGGATAAAATAAGATCAAAGGGAATGCCGCTGGGAGAATATGTCAGTGGCAAGATTTATTACGGAATCAAAACAGGACTTAACGAAGCATTTGTTATTGATGAAGAGACAAAAGAAAGACTCATAAAAGAAGAACCAAAAAGTGCGGAGATTATAAAGCCCTTTCTGCTCGGCCGGAATATAAAACGATATGGATTGCCGGAGAGCGGAAGATATTTGATTCTCATTCCGAAAGGCTGGACGCGAAATGACGCCTCCTCTAATCCCCCTCTTAAGATAAGAGGGGGCAGGGGGAGTTATGACGAAGGGGAAAGCACAAAACAAACCAGAATGACAGAAAAAAACGCATGGAACTGGTTTAAAGAAAACTATCCGGCAATAGCCGACCATTTGCAGCCTTTTGCGGACAAAGCGCAAAAGCGCTATGACAAGGGCGAATACTGGTGGGAACTCAGGGCGTGTGACTATTACTCAGAGTTTGAAAAGCCGAAAATAATATACGCCGAAATAGCTGTTAATGGGCAATTTACGCTTGATAATAACCAATTTTTTGGCGATACAACATCATATATACTTGGCAGCGATTCTAAATATCTTTTGGGAATACTCAATTCAACTCTGTGGACATTTATGTTCTCTAAGGTTAGTTCTGAAATAAGAGGTGGATTTTTCAGGTGGAAACGGCAATACATGTGGAATTTGCCCATCCACACTATAGACTTCAACAACCCCTCTGAAAAAGCCAGCCACGACAAACTCGTCTCCCTCGTTGACCGCATGCTTGAGCTTCATAAAAAGAAATCCGCATTGCCTCCATCAGCCGAGCGTGAAAAAATTGAACGGGAGATTGCTGTTACGGATGAAAAAATAGATGATATTGTTTATGGGCTATATGGGATGACGGAGGAGGAGAGAAGAATTGTTGAGGGGGAGAAGTCGTGAGTTCTTTTATATATGAGTTATTAAGCAAGGCATTTGATGTTTTAAAGTCTCCAAAACTTCTTATTTGGGTAGCGTTGACATCTGCCTTATTTCTTTATATTCCAGTAAGCATTGTCCCTTATCCTGAGTATCAAAACTTAAAAAAACAACATGGTATCTGGGTGCTACTAATCTTAATTGGTTCTATCTCTATGCTAACAATAGAGGCTGTTATTTACTTATATAACCATATTAAGAAAAAATCAAATTTAAACAGATATAAAAAGAGGATTGTAAATAGACTTGAATCGCTTAACAACGATGAAAAAGCTATTCTCAGGGAATTTATTATTCAAAATCGAAATCTTATAAAATTGCCAATTAATAATGCAAATGTATTATCTTTAATCGAAGCTGATATTATTGAATTATCAAGAAGGCTTGTTGAATTTCATCATGGGAATCGTCTTGGTTTATTTTCTATAACAGAAACGGCTTCACAATTCATTTCGCAAGAATTATTAGATTTTCCTGAAGAAGGACCTACACCTGAGAACATCGAAAAGATACAAAGATTAAGACCGCGCTTTGCAGTAGAGATTGAGCACAAAGATCGTCTTTGGGGAAGACTTTAATTTTTCGATAAATATGAGGAATTTCTTAAACCGTGCTGAGGAGTTCTTGACAGGGGCGAAGGAAAGAGGAATGTAATGCAACTTCATAACCCATCCCATCCTCCCCCTTACCTAAAGGGGGAAGTAAGTCCCCCTCTTAAGATAAGAGGGGGTTAGGGGGAGTTATGAAACCAGTGCGAAACGCTTCGATTCTGAAACAGCGTCGGCAAGAGTTGAGGAGGAACCAAACAGATGCTGAAAAGACATTCTGGTCTCATGTGCGTAATAAACAATTTTACGGTCTGAAATTCTTCAGGCAATACAGTATAGGCCCTTATATTTTAGACTTCTATTGTCCCAAGCTGAAACTCGCCATAGAATTGGATGGCGGCGGGCATAATGAAAATGACCAATTGGAATATGATGCTGTTCGCACAGAGTATCTGAAGACGCAGGGAATCGATGTCGTAAGGTTTTGGAATAATGAGGTGTTGCAAAATCTTAATGATGTTTTGAGGATAATTGCGGAGAGGATAACCCCTCCCAACCTCCCCTTACCTCAAGGGGAGGAGGTAACCCCCTCAGTCCCCCTTACCTCAAGGGGGAAGCAAAGAAAATGCCCCTCTTAAGATAAGAGGGGGGCAGGGGGAGTTATGAAGGCAAATGATTTTAGAAGGATATTCAGGTAAAATAAGAGCAGAGAGGAGGTTTTGATTATGAAAGCTAAGAGCCCAGTTTTAGACGAAGACGCTATCGTGGAAAAACTGATACCGAAAATTGAAGGGCGGGTGCGCACAGACATTATACGGAGCATTATATCTTCGCTTGAAGAGCAGCTCTATCCGCCTGAAGAATCTTTCAGGGAGAGTTTTGTAGAACATGTGAAAAAGGCCGGCAAGAGCAAGGGGAAATTGTTCAAGACAAAAAAACAACTTGAAGTCCATCTGAAAAGCTTAGGCGGCTAAACATGTATGTTTATGAGATAAAGCCTGAGCTTGAGAAATCCTTACGGAAACTTGCCAAAAAGGATAAAAGGCATTATGAATCTGTAGTTAGAAAGATTTTGCAGATAGCAGATAACCCCGAAATCGGCAAACCCCTCAGAAATGTTCTCAAGGGAAAAAGAAGAGTCCATATCGGACATTTCGTTCTCATATACGAAGTCTATGAAAAAGAAAAAAAGATAAGTTTTATTGACTTTGAACACCACGATGATGCTTATAGCAAATGAGCCAAGAACTCTCTTTATTTGCTTTGACTACTCACAGACTGTATTAGAGAGAAATTTCAGGTAAAATAAGAGCAGGCGGCCTTTTAGATGTTAGATATGAGAAGAGATAGTTTTATGGAAATCATATGCCGATTCGTCGGTATGCGGGTTTCATTATATAATCAATCAAAAGGAGGTTTAGTCATATGCCAGTTGCAGAGAAAAAGACAGGACATCCATATATCTCCATAGACCCTAAGATTGCGGGGGGGCAGCCGATTATCAAAGGCACTCGTATAAAAGTATTGGATATCGCCATTAAATATGAGCTTATGGGGATGAGCGCTGATAACATTATCAATGAATACCCGCATTTGAGACTTGAGCAAGTCCATGACGCTCTCTCTTACTACTATGAGCATAAAAAAATTTTTGATGAAAAATACAGAGATGAGCAGACGTTTCTATCTGAGTTTAAAAGACGGTATTCTTCTAAACTAAAAGCAAAAATCGGATGAAGATTTATGCCGATGAAAATATAGAGCGTTCTATAATTGAAGGCTTGCGCAGGCGTGGAATAGAGGTAATATCGGCAATTGAGTTGGGATATGCAGGTAAGCCTGACGCTTTCCATATTAAGAAAGCATTTGAAATAAAGGCGGTTATTCTCACACATGATACTGATTTTTTGAGATTGGCAGGCAATCAGGCGACTCAACATTATGGAGTAATATTTGCGCATCAGGAGAGTATATCTATAGGGCAATGCATAAGAGGAGTTGAACTAATAGTAAACATTTTAACTGACAAAGACATGGAAAACCATATAGAGTTTCTATGATATTCATGAAAAAGCCGCACATGACAAACTCGTCTCCCTCGTTGACAGAATGCTTGAACTTCATAAAAAGAAAGCCGCATTGCCTCCATCATCCGAACGCGAGAAAATAGAACGCGAAATCGCCGTTACCGATGAAAAGATAGATGACATTGTTTATGGGCTTTACGGGGTGACGGAAGAGGAGAGGGGGATAATTGAGGGGCAGATAGGACGCTTCTTTCGTGCTATAATCAATGAGGGTGTTCAATAATAAAAGCGCTTTTTAGCTTTCATTCTGAGGGACGAGGTCCCAAAGAATCTCAAAAGTCAATGACAAATTGCGATAAGCGAAAATTTAAGAGCCTCGCAGAACCTTGATTTTCAAGGCTCAGTGAGTTGTTGAACAGGCTAAAGGTGATAAGGAGGTTTGATCATGAAGTCGTTTAAGTATGTTATCTATAAGGAAGGAAAATATTATGTATCGCAGTGTCTGAATATAGACATTGCGAGTTGCGGTGATTCTATTGAAGAAGCCATTAACAATCTTAAAGATGCTGTAGCTCTATATTTCCGCAATGAGCCAAAAAACAAAAAAACAGCATTTCACAACGTAGAAGAAGCCTTAATTGGCGAAGCTAAGATTTATGCCTAAGTTGTATTCATCGCGGCATATTATCTCAGTCCTTTTAAAGAAAGGATTTGTTGAGGTTGACCAAACCGGTAGCCATAAAAAATTTCGTAAAAATGACAAAACAGTAATTGTCCCCTCGCCAAGGAAAGAAATACCCCACGGCACATTTGCCTCGATACTGCGGCAGTCTGGCTTGGACAAGTCTGATTTCTAAATTTACAGAAAAAATGTCCAAGGATTTCATAGCTGGACTCCCCGCATTCGTTGGATCCTACATGCTCTTATCAAAACCCACGTGGGCGGGGTTCGGACTCTGGTTTTTTGGCATCATCTTTGCCATTGTAGGGTTTGCAAGCTAAACACCAGCCGCAGAGTGTGATAAAATAGAACGCGAAATCGCCGTTACCGATGAAAAGATAGACAATATTGTTTATG